>CAYRWR010000009.1:0-34220 GCA_964428015.1 uncultured Brevinematales bacterium
ATATAAAAGAGCATTTCCCACATACATTTTATTCTGAACATGAATTAACGAACCATAATTATATGCATTTCCGTACAAAGCCTCGCTTGTAAAAATAGATGGGGTATTATATAATCTGGTTAGTTCAGATGACCAAAAACTAGCATCCTCATGCCAATATCCATATACCCTTTTTAATGCGTGATATACTGAAAAATAATAAAATGTAGCAAGTCTGTGTGTATCTAAATCAACATCTACACCCCAGGATAAATTATTGGCAATATCATAATTCAGCATAAAATCAGCAGAAATTACAATTTCAGGAAAATCCTGAACTGCATCATCGTTTCTAATAAATTTTTTTTCTCCCTTTTGATATATGAAGGTTCCACCGATTTTCCTATTTTTTTCATTAGAAAAATAGGCTGCCCTAATAGGCCTACCCTGTGGGTCAAATTGAAAATGCTCTTTACCGGCTACATATACATATTCCAAATATCCTTCCTTGCTGTTAAAAAAAACTGACCCTTTTGGAGTGCCTAGCTGGACAATATTTTTATCTGCTAGAGAAATGGCTCCGAAAACAGTGGCATCATAACTAAATAGATCCTGTTGTCCTTCCCTGGTTTCCTGAATAGGTGCATAAACACCCAGCCATGAAGCATCTGCGTAAGAAGTAATTTTATATTGATAATTTCTACCTGTCGTATTGTATATTACCGTTCCTTGAGGAATTAACATCCCCCCTAATTGCTCATATTTCTGTATATTGGACAGTGTGATGTTTACATTGGACATGCGTAGATCATATTCCTTTTTTGTTTTCTTCTGGTATTCTTGCATCTGTTTTTGTTCTTCTTTTGTTAACATTGCCTCTTGCAAAGGTCCTGCAATTTGTTGTAAAATTCCATTTCTATCTAATGTTTTAACCTCTCCAATATATGTCAAGTTTGTTTGCCACCAATAGTCATCCAATAAACCGATCTCAACTCTCGAAAATAAAAACATTACTCGGTATTTATCATTTTCTTTCTTTAAGTATTCAGCATGAATTTCTTTTTTAATTTTTTCTAAATCTTCATCACTTGGTTCATCACCAGCATCAAAACGAACCTCAGCCGCGTTGGTGGATTTAGTGATGTTCTTGTACTGTTTCACAGGCTCGGTCTTCACGGACTGCTTTTGCCCGCAGGAGAATAGTGTTACAAGCAGTAAGTGGAAAATAACAAGAGTTATGGTAGAAAGATGTCGGGGGGAGGGGGTCATTTCAGGCTCCGATGCGGTTTTGATTATTGTACTTCCAGGCGGGGTAAAGTTGCAAGTTTCAGGGTGGATGCAGGGTGATGACATTTTCTAAATATACTGAGATTGTCGTTCTAAACTCACCACCCATTCGACAGGCTCAGGGCAGGCGCCGACACAGAGGACGCTGAGGGTTGGTGATTGCAGATATCTGTTAAGGAGTCGACTGAGTCTAAATCATGAAACTATGGATGTGGTTAGGAAAAATGATCCTGTAATTTCAGGAGAATAGATGTGCCGACCTGGCTGTGAATGAGGGAAGTTTAATCTAAAATATCAATTCCCGCTTGTTTGGCTATTTTATTCAATTTCTTATCCAGAGTGAGGAGTCTGGCACCTAGACGGCGGGCCAGGGTAAAGTACAACATGTCATAGGCGGAATGCCCCTGATGTACCGCCTCTTTTAAGGCTTCTTCATTGTTTACGGAAATATCTACAAATTCATCCACCAGATCCTGAGCCAGATTCAATAATTCACTGCTTTGTTCAGGTTTGACCAACCCCGCTTGTATATACTTCCACAGGGCATTGGCTGTTTCTATTTTATAGAGATCAGAACTGACCACTTTCTTGGATTGTGAGAGTTCCCGGATCAATTTTTGGCTGGAAGAACGTGATAGTATTATCTCTATGCCCGCACTGGCATCCAGTACCACCGTCATCGGTCTCTGTCCTCACGGATCAGTTCAGCCGGGTCAGGAAAGGTTTGGGCATTCGGTATATTCAGTGCACTGATTTTTTCCAGCACCTGTTTGCGTCGAGCCATACGTTCTTCCGTCAGATTGAGTGCTTTACGGAGCAGAACAATGGTCTCCTGAGCGATACTTCTGTTTTCTGACTGAGCCACTGTAGCCAGTTTTTCATACAGGTCTTCCGGAATATCCCTTACTTGTAATAACGGCATAATTTCTTCTCCATATGCAAATATAATGCAATCTGCATACAATGTCAAGAAATACCCAGATAGCTGATTTCTGTTGAGGATTCAACTAGACACATACCCCCTGGTATCAAACCAGCTCCCATCACGAAGTGATACAGAGCCACCCCTGATTCACTCCGTGCCCCCTCTCCTCCGAGCCCGAAGGGCGAAACCCATTCGCCCCTACAATAATCTGTAAATCAAAGAAAAGCCATCCAATATTGAGAAATCTAAATCCCTCAGCATTCCCCCCTTTCGACTTTAGACTTTTGACTTTCGACTAATCACTCTGCCCCAGCAGCCCGGTATCTCCACCTCCAGACCGGACTGGGCCCACAGGGTGGTTCCCGGTTCCAGCAGGTCGTTCCACTGACCCTCTATTCCCTCCAGCTTCACCCGCACCGGCTCGTCCCTGAGGTTGAGGCAGACCAGCACCTGCCGGCCCTGGTACTCCCTGAGGTAGACATAGTACTCATTCTGCACCAGTACATTGCGGAAGTTCCCGTAGCGCAGAGCGGGGCTGTCGCTCCTGAGCGCAGCCAGGCGGCTGATCGTGTCCCGTATATCGTCGGGGTAGTCGCGGTACATAGCTTCCAGTTCCAGCGCGGGGCGCAGGTCCTTGTCGCCCGGCCCGCCTTTGCGTCCCTGGATGCCCCACTCGCTGCCGTAGTACAGGCTGGGTACGCCCGGCATGGTGAACAGCAGGATGAGCGAGGGGAAGATGTGCTCCCGTTTTTTAATGAGGGAGCCGAACCGGTCCACGTCATGGTTGTCCATAAAGTTGTACAGCTCCATGTCACAGTATATCCCGGGGTCGGTGAACTGGCGGCCCAGGGCGTAGGCGATCTCGAAGTAGTTGCGGTCGTTATGGCTGGACCAGATGCCCTTGAAGCACTCGTAGTTGGTCACGCCGTCCAGGAGGCCGGGAGCGGTCCAGCGCCGGTAGTCCCCGTGCACCACCTCCCCCATCAGCCAGAATCCGGGGCGCTGCTCCCGGCTGGCGCGTCCCAGCTCCGCCATAAAGTCAAAGTCCAGCACATCCGCCGCGTCCAGGCGCAGTCCGTCGATGTCAAACTCCTCTATCCAGTAAGCCACCGCCTCCAGCAGATGACGCTTCACGGCGGGGTTACTCAGATTGAGATTGGGCAGATTATAGTGGCCGTCCCAGCAGCGGTAGGTGAAGCCATCCCCGTAGGGAGAGCGGCCCTGCCAGTCCAGGTGGTAGTAGTCCCGGTACTGGGACTCCCCGCCCCGGCGCATTATGTCCTGAAAGGCGAAAAAGTGGCGGCTGGTGTGGTTGAACACCCCGTCCAGGATGACATGGATACCGGCCTGGTGCAGCTCAGCCACTACCCGCTTGAGGGTGTCGTTATTGCCCAGGCGGCGGTCCACGTGGTAGTAGGACACGGTATCATAGCCGTGGCTCTCTGACTCGAAGAGCGGCCCCAGGTACAGGGCATTGACCCCCAGGGACTGCATGTGAGGTATCCAGTCGATGATTTTGAGCAGTCGTTCCTGCATGGGGGACTGGTAGTCATTATGCAGAGGGGCTCCGCAAAACCCCAGGGGATAGATGTGGTAAAAGACCGCGTCCCGGGCCTTAAAGGTAGTTGCTTCTCTGGTCATTATATTCTCCTTTTTTATATACTTACCGTTCGGTATACTAACACGTCAAAAAAAAGCTCAGCTGAAGATGCCGTGCATAAACTGGTGGCAGGCGGTATAGGCCGTCTCCCGGTCCAGTTTGATCTCGCGCCGGTTGGTAAAATAAAACCCTATATAGGTCTGGATCATGCCGTAAAAGCTCATGGCATAGCGCCGGCTGCGTCCCTTCATATTGCCGTGCTGCTCTTCCGCCTCTTTAAACATCTTTTCCAGTAGTCCATACTCCCGGGTCTTGTATTCCTCCAGGATGCGGGCAAACTCGCTCTCCCGCGCCTCCCAGGGCGAAATCATAGTCAGCTTCACAAAGTCCTCATCCTGGAGGGCAAACTCAAACCAGCACAGCGCCGTATCCATCAGGCTCTTCACCAGATCCCTCTGATAGGCGGTAGCCCCTTCCAGGCGGGTCAGAAAATCGCGGGATCTTTCCTCCATCAGGGTACGCAGCAGCCCGGCCTTAGAGCCGAAGTAGTGGTACAGGGTGGGCTTGGTCACTCCGGCACTCTCCACCAGCTCCTGCACCCCCACATTGGCATAGCCCTGCAGGGAAAATAACCGGACAGCCTGGTCCAGCAGTTCTTCTCGTTTACTCATAGAGATAGTATACCGCTCGGTATACTTTTTGTCAAGGAAAAAGAAAGAAAGTTTAATGGCATAAGAGGAAGGAGAAATATACCAAAGCGGTATTGCCTGAGCCCCTGCTGAACTACCCCATTTCTCCTGATTGAGGCGTCTTCCGCCGCCGCGGGACAGGAGAGGGTGGTGCCCCCTCGCGGGTTATCCCTTCTCACCGGAGCATCTATCACCACTACTTCTGCACAGGCCGACACAGGGGCGACTCCCTGACCGCCTGGGCGGTGCCTGATTTATTGTTCCCACCAGTTCTAATGACTCAATAATCTGATAATTTTCCTAGTTTTTATTGACTTAATAAATGACTGCATTAAAATTTACTTGGAGTGTGGATGAAAAATCTCTTTTCAGATTCTTTTTCAAAAGAATTGTTCCAAAATAGCCTGTCTGGTATACTCATTTTGGATCATACCGGAAAAATACTCACCTCCAATCCCTCCATCACCAGACTACTGGGATATACTCCTTCAGACCTGCAGGATAGTTCTGTATCAGCGATACTTTCAGACAAGTCCGGTTTGAGCCAGTTTCTGCATCCCACCCACCAGGCCATCGATATATCCTTGATTCTGAAAGATCAATCCAGGCATATCTTCCCAATAGAAATCATACCCTTTCACTCCCTGGATCAAAAATTACTATTAGTCATGATTTCCAATTTAGATGCCGAGACCCTGGATCGCCTGCAGGAGACTCAGGCCCAGTTTCAACAGATTTTCAATACCAACCAGGCAGTCAAACTGGTGATAGATCCCGAAGACGGCCGCATATTGTTGGCTAATAAAGCTGCCTGTGCCTTTTACGGTTATGACCAGGCCACCCTGACCAGTATGAAAATCACCCAAATCAACACCCTTTCACCTCAGGAAGTGAAGCAGGAGATGGATAAGGCCAAATCCGAAAACAGACTCCACTTCAACTTTCAGCACAGGCTGGCTTCGGGTGAGATCCGGGATGTTGAGGTTTATTCCGGACCTATTTTTTACCAACACCGTACCGTTCTCTTTTCTATCATCCATGATGTCAGTGAACGAAGATCCAGTGAAGTCCGCTGGCAGTTCGCCCTGGAGGGCAGTGACCTGGGGATTTTTGACTGGTATCCTCAGGAAAACAAAATCTTTTTTTCACAGCGCTGGAAGACTATGCTGGGATATAGTGAAGATGAAATACAAAATGACTTTCAGGAATGGGATAAAAGACTGCATCCCTATGACAGGGAAAGAACCTATCATGATGTCGAACTGCATTTATCCGGGAAAACGGAATTTTATAAAAATGAACACCGGCTATTATGCAAAGACGGCAGTTATAAGTGGATCCAGGCCAGAGGCAAGATCATGTCCTATACTCCCGAAGGTAAACCGGAGAGAATGATCGGCACTCATATGGATATCACAGAAAGAAAACAGGCGGAATATTACCTGGATTCCTTCTTGGAAAACCGGGAAGAATCTATCTGGACGATTGATAGAAATTATTGTTTCGTCCTTTTCAATCAATATTTTGCTCAGGCCTATTTTTCAGCCTATGGGGTTAAACTGGAAAAAGGGTTGAATGCACTGTCCATCCTCAGTCCCTACCTCAGAGATTTCTGGGAACCTAAATACACTAAGGGGCTTCAAGGGGAACGGCAAACATTTTTCTTTTCGGAAACCCTGGAGGGCGTCCTACGTCATTTTCAGATCATACTTAATCCCATTCTGATCGATGATGAGATTATAGGAGCATCGGTAATCAGTGTGGACGTCTCACAACGTATCGAAAATGAAGAGTCTCTGCGTAAGTGCCAGGAACAGCTGCGCACCTTCGCTTCCCATTTCAACGGGGTAGCTTTTATTATCAACAAAGAAGGTATTTTCCAGCTATCCGAAGGTAAAGGGTTGTCCGGTCTGGGGCTCAAGCCGGGCCAGGTGGTGGGGATATCAGTTTATGATGTCTATAAAGATTATCCAGAAATACTGAACCAGATCAGGCGGACTTTGGCCGGGGAGATGGTTAACTCTATTTTGGATATGGGACCCATCATTTTTGATATCAATTACCAGCCTCTATATGATGATAAAGGCTGTATATCAGGCCTGCTGGGACTGGCCAATGATATCACGGAAAAGGTCAAAGCAGAAAAAGCTCTAAGACAGAGCCAGGAAGACCTGCGTCAGGCTGAGAAAATGCAGGCTATAGGCCAGCTGGCCGGCGGAGTGGCTCATGATTTTAATAATCAGCTAGCCGGTATCATGGGTTTCGCTGAAATTTTAAAAATGGAATTAGCTGATAATCCGGATTTATATAGCCTGGCTGAGAATATCATTCTGGGGGCGCAGCGCTCCTCTGATCTTACCTCCCAACTTCTGGCTTTTGCCCGCAAAGGCAAATACACTTCAGAATCTATTGATATGCATGAACTCATTGTGGAGGTAGTTACCATACTGGAACATACCATTGACAAAAAAATAAAACTGGCCACAGATTTCCAGGCTCAGCATTCCCTGATTCAGGGAGACCCTTCACAGCTGCAGAACGCTATCATGAACCTGGCACTCAATGCCCGCGATGCCATGCCCCAGGGTGGTCAAATGAAGTTTGTCACACACAATCACAAAATACTGCCTACCGAATGCGCTGCCTTACCTTTCAATGTTACTCCCGGAGACTTTATCAGTATAACCATATCAGACACAGGAACCGGCATTACTGAAGAAGTTCAAAAGAAAATGTTTGAGCCCTTTTTTACTACCAAAGACCAGGGCAAAGGTACCGGCATGGGCCTGGCCGCAGTATATGGTACGGTAAAAAATCATGACGGGATTATCAGGGTCAAAAGCACCCTGGGGACAGGTACGGATATAACCATTTTGTTACCCCTGGCTCCCAGTCAGACCAAACCTAAAAAAACCGGAAAAAAGACAGAAAATGAAAGAAAATATATCGGCCGCATACTCTTTATCGATGATGAACCTCTGGTCCAGGCCAGCTGTAAATCCATGCTGGAAAAACTGGGCTATTATGCTACAGTTTTTGGTAACGGCAAAGATGCTGTCCAATTCTATCAGAAAAACTGGAAAAATATAGACCTGGTCCTGCTGGATATGGTCATGCCGGAATTAGACGGCCATCAGGTTTTTAATCAGATGAAAAAGATCAATCCCAAAGTCAAGGTAATTCTCTCCAGCGGATTCAGCCTGGAAGGTGAAGCCCACGAAATCCTAAAAAAAGGTGTGAAGAGATTTATTCACAAACCTTTTCGCATGACAGAACTAGCCCAGGTAATTGAAGCGGTACTCACGGAATTGCAGTAATAACGCCCCCCTGATCAGGTCCGTCCCGTCTATTAAATTTCAGGGGATATTTTAACCTTCGAAAATAATCTGTGTTAAAATTAACCGTGGATTTTGCTTTTTAACCCCCGGCTTTTTTAATGTATTGCGCGACTTGAGCAAACCCATTATCCAACGCAAATCCAAAAGCAGTCAGACCGGATTTTGACTGGACATTGAGCCGGGCTCCGGCGGCAATCAGGATTTTTACTATCTCCAGTTCATTTCTACCGGCGGCGAGCATCAATGCGGTCTGCCCCCATTTATCGGTTTTATTCAGATCCACCCTGGCTTTTACCAGCTCCCTGACTATTTCCTTATTTCCATTATCCACAGCCAGCAAAAGGAGCGTCATGCCATTACTGTCCGCTTGGTTCACATCACCTTTCCGTTTTATATAATTTCTAACAGTAGAGACATCACCTGTTTTTACAGCTTTAACAATATCCATTTGTCATCCTCCCCTGATACTGTATCTTAAGGAAATATAGAGATGTTTATTCTTTTATCACTTCCATAAAGGCCTCACTGATACGATTACGGCTTTGTTCTATGATCAGGTCCCGGGCATCTCCCCGTTCCAGACGGCTGACTTTTGCCTCTACATAACTTCTGACCCGTTCAGATAGATTGCGGTAAATCTTTTCTTTTACCGCCGTAGCCGCGTCGATCAGGGCGGTGATCAAATCTGTCCCATTTATCTTTCGCAGCATACGCTGAATAGTGAGGTCATCCATGTCGGACATCGCGTCAAAATCAGGAATGAGGGAGGGGTCAAGTGAACGACGCAGAATGATCTTTCCATCCATGACTTCCATTTCTACCTCTTCACCGAAAAGAGCCTGTTTTAAAACCGCCTGGGGAATACGTATTCCTTTGGAATTTCCGATATCAATAATTTGAGCCCGCATTGTCTCCTCCTAAAATGTAATTACATAGAGTGTACTTTATAATTACTTATTATTCAAATTTCAGGGTGTTGTGGTTTTGAGATAGCCCGGCGCAGCCGTTAGGATGTCGGCACCGCCCCTCTCTCGGTATTTCGCCCATTCGTCTGTTTTATAGAGAATCAGTGAACCCACTCTACCCTGTGAGAAGGCAAAACCGCACCCCGGAGAAAAGCTGAATATACCGCTGCTGCCCTGGCAGGGCAGACACCACCCCAGGAAAACCGAGACAGTTAGGTATGATGGGTGTAAAACACAGTGAGACATCACATAAAAGTAAAAATCAGACAAGACAGATAGTGTAGCAATTTTCCCGGAAAGAATTATTTAAATACTAATAGAGTAGCACCCAGCCCTCCCAGGTAAGGAGGAGCGTCACTAAAAGAAGCGATATCTGAACGTTTAGATAGCAGGCGGTGGAGCTGGGCACGCTGAACACCCCGTCCTTTGCCGTGTATGATACGCAGTTCCCGGAGTCCGCGCTTTTTGGCTTCTTCCAGGTAGGATTGGACTACCTTCATCTGCTCATGGGGGGGGAAGCCATGCAGATCAAGCTCCGGGCCGATCTCCATGATCAGCTCACTGTCCAGCAGTTCCAGGAGCTGGCCTGGGTGGTCTATGTAATACTGAGGGTCTTCCTCCAGACTGTCAGCAGGATAAAAACCCCAGGTCACATGGGCGTAATCCATGCCGCAATTGCGGGCAAATAGCGCGTCGGTAGGACTGTCCCCTATCATGAGACAGTCAGACGCTTCCAGAGGTTTACCCTGATGCAGATAAAAATCCAGGAGCAGATCCAATACGGCAGGATCAGGCTTGGTAGGTCCGTCATCCACGGTCATGATTTTATCAAAGTAATCCAGAAAACTATTATTATCCAGAGCCATATGGGCTCCGGTGTGTCCCTTGTTGGTCACTACAGACAGTAGTATGCGGTTATGCAGGCCCTGCAGCATCTCTGAAATGCCGGGATAGGGTTTTTCTTCCAGGATATATTGATAATAGTGACTGCGGTAGTTGTCCCTGGCGGCCTCCAGGTCGGAGATACCCATTGCAGTCAGGATTTCATTGAGCTGCATACCGATCATGGATCGGCCGGTAGCCAGGGCCTGGTCACTGCAGTTGAAATCCTGTGCCGTGAGACGCAGGGCTTCATTTATGGAGGTAGTGCTGTCTATGAGCGTACCATCCAGGTCAAAAATATACAGAAGATAATTAAACATGCTATTTGTTCAGGGACTGGAGGTAATCCATGCGGACCGGAATACCCCGGCTCTGCATGTGCTGCTTGACCTCAGTGATGGACAGCTCCCGGAAGTGAAACAGAGACGCAGCCAGGGCGGCAGAAGCATGACCTTCTGTAAAGGCTTCCGCGAAATGTTCCAGCCGGCCCGCGCCACCCGAGGCTATCACCGGTATATCTACGGCATCTGCCACCGCCCGGGTCAGCTCCAGGTCATAGCCGTCCTTGGTACCGTCGCAATCCATGGAGGTGAGCAGGATCTCTCCTGCACCATAATCCCGCATGCGCCGGGCCCACTCCAGGGCATCCAGTCCGGTATCCACCCTGCCTCCATTGATAAATACATCCCAGCTGCGCGGCGCGATGCGCTTGGCGTCAATGGCTACCACAATGGTAGATGAACCAAATGCCCGGGCGGCCTCCCGGACAAACTCAGGCTCTTTAACCGCAGCGCTGTTGATAGAGACTTTGTCGGCGCCGGTATTAAGCATGGTGCGTATATCCTGCAGGGTACGGATACCGCCGCCTATGGTAAAGGGTATGAATATTTCTCGGGCTACAGCACGGGCTACTTCGACCATGGTGTCGCGCCGCTCATGGGAGGCGGTGATGTCCAGGAAAACCAGCTCATCCGCGCCCTGTGCATTATAAAAAATGGCGTTTTCCACCGGATCTCCCGCGTCCCGTATATTGACAAAATTGACGCCTTTCACTACTCTGCCCTTGTCAATATCCAGACAGGGAATCACCCTTTTAGCCAGCATGACGGCTCCTTATTTTTTTCAGAGTCATATTTTAGCCAAAATTTTTACTAATCGCAAAAAACAGTCACTTAACAGAATCCTATCAGATTAATTTTAATAAAATAATGCTTGATTATTCTGAGACAGTTGTTTACAATAAATCATCTGATCCGAGTATCCGGGGGATTTTATTTATGATTAATGACAATGTATTTGTCGCTCGTCAGCCTATTTTGAACCGTTATCAGGAGATCTACGGCTATGAATTGCTGTTCCGTCAAAACAGCAGCATCAATGCCGCGGAAATTCATTCTGATATGCAGGCTACATCCCGGGTACTGGTCAATGTCCTGAATAATATCGGCCTGGAAAAAATGGTCGGTAAAAAAATGGGCTTTGTCAATATAGATGAGTCCTTTATCAAATCCGGTATCATGAACGGCCTGGATAAGGATCATTTTATATTTGAGATCCTGGAACACACTGAGATTGACGCTGTACTGGCGCAGAAGATCCGAAATATGGCGGAAGACGGTTTTCAATTTGCTCTGGATGATTTTATTATTAACGAAAAAATGACAAGGAATTTCAAGCCCCTGTTTGATATCCTTAAAGTGGTCAAAATCGATCTGATGCAGAATAACAAAGACTCACTACAGGAAAAATTAAAGATTTTTAAACCCTATAACACCAGTCTACTGGCGGAAAAAGTAGAGACTCAGGAAGATTTTAAGCTTTGCCGTAACCTGGGTTTTGATTATTACCAGGGATATTTTTTCTCCAAGCCTAACATCATACAGGGACGCTCCATCGATCCGGAACGTATGGCCATCATGAGTATGGTCCGTCTTCTGCAAAACGATCCTGACGTGGAACAGGTGGTCGATGCCTTTAAGATTCACCCCGACCTCACTATCAACCTGCTCAAGTTTATTAATTCAGCGGCTATTTTTACCCGCAGCCGTATATCTTCCGTACGCCAGGCTGTGGCTCTGATTGGTCAGAAACAGCTCATGCAATGGCTGCTGCTTATGATGTATGCCGGTCATTCCGGGAATAAAGGCTCCGGTCCCTTATTTATGACAGCTTCTCACCGGGCCAAGACCATGGAATTGCTCATGCACGATAATTTAGGAATAAAAGACCGCAATGAACTGGATATCGCCTTTTTGGTGGGGATTCTATCCCTGCTGGACACCCTCTTCCAGATGCCTATCGAAGAAATTCTCAGAGAGCTCAATGTAGGTGAAGATGTTGTCACTGCCATTACCAATCATAAAGGGGTAATGGGCCAACTCTTACTGCTGGTGGAAAAAGCGGAAAAAGAAAGTACAATAGAAATGAATATGATGCTGGACAAACTGAAAATGACTATGAAAGACTTTTCAGAAGCTACTATTAATAGTATCCAATGGACAGCCAAACTTCAAAATTTCCTGTAACTGTTATACTCAAACAATCTGAATTATTCTGAATTGTATGCCGCCTTTTCCGGCTATTTCCTGATAACTGAGACTGGCCTGTTGCGGTACCAAACGTATACCCTTAGTAAACCAGGACCAGGGCAAAGAAGCCTGGAGATCCTGATCGGGAAGGAGTTTTAACTCGCCGATATTTTCCCCCATCATTTGATTACACAATTCCCGTGCAGCATCCAGTATCCATTGCCGATTTTTCAACTGGTTTAATCCCCACAGTTTTTCCGTCAGGATTTGCAGAGGTTTAATCTCCAGCGATAAAAAATACATTCTTCCTCTGGGATCATTTAGCATCACAGTTACTTCTGATAATGAAAGGACATCTGATGTGGAAATTAATTCCTGTTTAATCTGCAAATCCGGAAACATTTCCAGGCCAGGCCGGATATTAGTCCAGGATTCCAGACTATTGCTGTTTTGCGAATAAATCAGAATATTTTGATTCTGGTTATTACGAGGTGAAACACTTTGAATATATTGTGTGAGTTCATGCAGAGTATCCAGTGATTGAATGGGCAGTGTCAGTCTCATGTATTAAGTTCTATCCTACAGCCAGTTTCTGCATGACCTCTCTGATCTTTTCTTCGGTGACAGGTTTTAATATATAATATTTGGCACCGCTCTTAATGGCATCCACCACCAGCTCTTTTTCATCCAGGGAGGAAATCATAACGATTCTGGCTTTGGGATCAATAGCCTTTATCTCCTTGACGGCTTCAATGCCGTCTTTCTTAGGCATATTAATATCCATGGTCACAAAATCGGGTTTACAGAGCTGATACTTGCCCACCGCTTCAATTCCATCCCCGGCTTCATCGGCAATGGTGTATCCTTCTCTTTCCAGGATGCCCCGCAGTGTTTTTCGCATTACCATAGAATCATCAACAATAAGGACGCTGGCCATAATGCTCCCCCAGAATTAATCTTGTATAAAATATAGCTTGATAAGATGTCTTTGTCAATGGATGAAGGGTATTATTCCCGGGGAAGGTCGTTATATTCCTGAATAGCGGTCACAATAGCTTCAATTAATAAAGAATATTCGGTATAGAGAGGTTTGGGTATGGCATCAATGAACCCAAATATTTCTTCAAAAATGTCTGCGGCATTGTCCTGTTGAGAGGTCATGAGCTGATGTACCAATTCCAGTCTTTCCGCCAGCATCAGCATGACCCCATTTTTGGATAGTCGTCTGACTTTGGATTTGTAAAAAACCTTGAGTTGTTCAGTACTCAGCTTGTCTTTTTCCTCAAAACTGATTTCTTTAACAATATCCGCGACCTCTGCGTCAAATCTTCTGGCAATTTCATTATAGGTATAAAGTTTATTGCGGAGACCGTCAAACAATAAAGCCGCGGTCCTCAGATGATTATCTTTGGAAAATTTATAAATCTGAAAATATACATTGATAATAAATTCAAACCAGGGTTTTTGACTGACGGGATGTTTCAATCCACGATGTCTGCCCTGAGCCATCCTGTACGCGTCTTTGATCCAGGGATGTTCGTTTTCCATATTTCCTCATTAGATACTATTTATTTTTTCCCTTGTATTTATTTTCGGTTGTTTTACAATAAGTGTTAATCAGGAAAGAAGGAATAGACCCCCATGGTATCCAGAGATCGTATTTCACCCATACTTATAGCCGGAATTATAATTATATTTACCGTTATATCCCTGATAGTAAATAACCGGTTTAGAAATCATCTTTTTCAAATCCAGCAAAATGAAAAACTCAATAGCGCTCTGATTTCCAGTCATTTCCTTCTGGAACAATATCTGAAAGAAAGAAATATTCCCTTCAGCAATCTGCTTAACCATGATCATCAGGAGCTGGACAGATTGATTACGGAACATTTTCATAAATTAGGGATGACCAATGGCTTTATCTATACACTGTATCAGGAAAACTGGCAGCTGGTTTCCGGTAATCATAGTTTAAGTGATAACAAGAACTTAGATTTTCGTATTCAGATGTCTTTACAGCAGGCACTGGCCCAGAAAAGTCATCTTTCTACTCTGGAAATCATTCAAAACAAGCAAAAACTGCGCATGCTTTTTAAAGAGTTCAAAACTGAATCTTCGTCTACTCCAGTGATTATCGGAGCAGAGCTAAACACTTCTACTGATTCTAAAAGCCAGGGTGCTCTAATGTCCAGTATTCTCATCAGTCTTGTATTCCTGTTCTTAGCCTTACTACTGTTCCTCATATATCATGTTTTTTTCAGATCCCGTCAAAGCAATATGCTGAAGGAAGTTTTTTCTGATCAACTTACATTGTTGCCCAACCGTAACCAGCTATTAAATGACCTTAAAGACTCCCGGGATCCGGTATTGATTATTATCAATGTACAATCCTTCAAACATATCAACAATTTTTACGGTACCGATATGGGGGACTTTATTCTCCTGTCTTTATCCGCGCATTTGCAGTCCCTCATGAAAGAAGTGGACCAGCAATTATACCGGATTCAGGCTGATGAATTTGCCATTCTGTTAAATAGGGAATTTTTTCATAATGACCTGTTAAGATTACTGGAATACCTTTCCACCGGGATTAATGAAAAGATATTCCGTTTTCAGGACCATGAGATCAACATCTCCACCTATATTGGAGTATCTATGCCGGATAAAGAAGAAAAACAAAACTTCCAGCTGGATCTCTGGCAAAAGGTCATGACTCAGGCGGACACAGCTCTGAAGCACTGCCGGGAACAACATATTCCCTATGTGATTTATGACAAATCCATGAACCTGGATCATGAAATAGCCACAAATATCAAGTGGACAAAGGTAGTAAGAGATGCCATTCGTCATGACCGGATAGTACCTTACTTCCAGCCCATATACAACAACCACACCCTAAAAGTTGAAAAATACGAGTGTCTGGCACGTCTCATAGATGAAAAAGGGACTGTAATCGCCCCCTATCATTTTCTAGGTATTGCCAAAGAGACTCAATTATATCATAAAATCACCTGTACTATGCTGCGAAAATGTATAGAAGTATTCCGCCCCACCAATCTGGACTTTTCTGTTAATCTTTCCGTGAAAGATATACTGCACAAAGAAACTCGTGATTGTATTATACAAATACTGAATAATAATCCCAGAGTGGCTAGGCATCTTGTTTTCGAAATAGTGGAATCAGAAGGAATAGAGCACCTGGAAATTGTGACTGACTTTATCTTTGCCATAAAAAAATATGGTACCCGAATTGCCATAGATGATTTTGGATCTGGTTACTCTAATTTTGCTAATATTCTTAAACTGAAAATAGATTATATCAAGATTGATGCCAGTTTGATCCGGAATATTGATTTTGATGGAAATAGCCAGATAATTACCCGATCCATTATATGGTTTGCCCGGGAGCTTGGATTAGAGACTATCTCAGAATACGTACATTCCGAAGATGTTTTTCAAAAAGCTATCGAACTGGGAGTAGATTATTCCCAGGGGTTCTTCATAGGAGAACCCCTGCCCAGTATCGAAATCTAATTATTTTTCTGTACCCTGGTCTTCCTGATGACTGAAATCAATGGATAAGGAGACAATTGCCCCTATTATCCCGCCAATCACCATTACTATAGTCAAAAATGCCAGGATACCATCATAATTCCGGGTAATCGACCGCATTAAAATAAATCCCAGATACATCAACAAGGCACTGCTTCCCAGCATGATCCAATTCTGTTTTTTCATTACACTACGCTTCATTTTTTACCTCACTCGCAGAGGGAAATTGTCCCCTCAGCATAGATTTTATATAAACCGCGGCCTCTTTCTTTTTGGGGTATGACTTTTCACGATCATGGAAAGACTTATCATGGATTTTTCTACGTCCCCAAAAAAACACTCTTTTTTTTAACCGATGCCTGTCCTGATAATGTAATAGTTCATGATAAACTATATAGTCCAGGACAAATTCAGGTATATCCCTTTCCCTGAATAAAGGGTGTATACGGATCTCATTTTTAGAGATATCATAAACCCCCAGGGTTAGGCGGCGATACCTGTTTTTTATTCTGCCTCTGCTCCATTTGATAGGGGGCAGGTCTTCCATCTGGAAAAACTCACCGTTCACCCTATCCAGTGAGCCTTGCAGCTTTATACTCATACCTCAGGTTTGGCAGGCATACGATGCCAGTCAAATTCTTTCAAATAAGGATCAGCCTCAAAATTCCTTTTTATCATGGCCATATTGTCGGATCCATAACGTTCCAGAATAGCATTCATAATGGGGATAGTCACCACATGCTCTATCACCACTCCAGCCGCGCCTAAAGCTACCACATCACTGCGCTCTTTTACAGCTTTTACTGCTGTCTTGGCATGGATATCCACGGTATCCAGAGGAGAAGTCAGGCTGGACAGGGGTTTCTTAGCGGTGCGAAAGACTATAGGAGTGCCGGTAGTCACCCCTCCCTCAAAGCCGCCGCAGCGGTTGGTCTTGCGGTAGTATCTTTTCTGTTGATCCAGATAAATTTCATCATGGGCGATTTTGCCCCGGATATGTCCCAGGTCAAATCCCCGGCCGAATTCAATTCCTTTCATTGCCTGAATAGCCAGAACAGCTCCTGCAATCTGGCCCTCCAGCTTTTGTCTGAAATCCTGGTAACTGCCCAGAAATGGAGGAACAGGGTAAATCACGGTCTCAATTATTCCCCCCAGTGTGTCTCCTTCTTCCTGGCAATTATCAATCAGCTTTCTTATTTCTGCGGCTTGTTTTTCATCACAGGCAGCTCTGAGATCTGATTTTTCCGCCTTTTCCCAGATGTCATCATAGGTCAACTTACTGGTATCTATCTCGATCTCGCCATAACGTACGACATGAGAAATAATCTGAATCCCAAATTGTTTCAGAAATAATTTAGCCACTGCTCCGGCACAGACCCGGGCTGTTGTCTCACGAGCCGAAGCTCTCTCCAGCACATTACGGATATCATCAAACATTTCATATTTATATGCCCCCAGCAGGTCCACATGACCAGGTCGGGGATTATGAATGGGCTCTTTGGGCTTATCCAGCCAGTTTTTCCAGTCATCATTCCAGACTATCATAGTGATGGGTGCACCAATAGTGAGCCCTTCCCGGACTCCGGAAATAATATCTACCGTGTCTGTTTCTATTTTCATACGGTCACCACGGCCGTATCCACCCTGCCGCCGGTTCAGTTCCTTGTTAATAAAAGCTTCATCTATTTCCAGACCGGCAGGAATTCCCCGCATGGTTACTGTCATTCCTTTTCCGTGGGACTCACCGGAAGTAATATACTCGACCATTTCGTTCTCCTCTGCTATTGTTCAAAATGCTGAAATTTTCGTATTGCTTTTTCTACATCCTGTATCTCGTCATTATAACGTATCTCATACCCGGCTTCAGTAATACGTCCAACCGGAGTCAACTGAACACCTGTTGCTTCAAAAATATGCCCCGTGTCCAGACTATCAGGACTGGTCAGAATTAATTCATAATCCTCACCACCATTCAGAGCCTGGTCATAAAAATACCTGGGATTCTGATCCAAAGATGCTCCTATTGCCTGTCGGGATAGAGGCAGCTGATCCCACTCCAGAAAAAATCCTTTTCCAGATACATTTACCATTTTTAAAAGATCATCCCCCAACCCATCGCTTATATCTATAGCGGCATGGATTTTGGCTGTCTCACATAAATATTTCATTAATTCCACCCGGGGTGTGGGTGAATAGTGTCTTGCCAGGAAATATTCTTTATCAGAAACAGGGTAACTCAGCTTATCCAGGATTATGGAAAGCCCTATGCCACTATCTCCTAAGGTACCCGACACATAGATAAAATCGCCTACGCGGGCCTGAGACCTTAATACAGGATGCCGGAACAAACTACCCAGTAATGATACAGATATGAATAAAGCTGATGAAGCAACGGTATCCCCACCAATGATATCTATGGCATATTCTGCGCAGGCAGATTTAAATCCATCAATGAGCTGATTCACAGCTATCCGGTCAAGATCCTCAGGTAATCCCAAAGTGAGAAGTGCGTGTTCAGGGTATCCTCCCATAGCTGCCAGATCACTAATATTTATCATCATACTTTTATAGGCCACATCTGCCAGGTCTGATTTTTCACGGAGAAAGTGAGTCCCATCAACCATGGCATCAGTACACCATAAACGCCCGTGTTCTACCAAAGCACAGTCATCACCAATTCCAATTACATTTTTATTTTGTTGTGGAATCTGCTGCTGTATCTCCCGGATGAATTGAAATTCATTAATCATTTATTTGCCTCGCAAGGCTGCATTCAAGCGCCTTATATCATCAGTCCTTCCGATGATAATGAGAATATCCCCTTCGCGTAAGGATTCATTGGGATCAGGGACTTCATCTATCTCAAAATCATTCACATTCTGAAACTGGTCATCCAGTCTTACTATCTGGTTTTTAATTGCTACAACGTTAACCCTGTATTTACGTCTGAGATTGAGGTCTTTAAGCGTCTTACCGGCAATAGTCGTACTTACTTTGATTTCTACAATGGCGTGGTCCTTCCAGATCTGGTCATAAGAAATGACAAATCCTCCCTGTCCTACCAGACGGCGGGCCAGTTTTCTACCGGTTTCCACTTCCGGTTCGATGATTTCATTCACACCGATGAGCCGTAAAATCTGAGCGTGTTCTTCCGTATTGGCTCGTGCCACCACTCTGGGTATTTTAAAATTCTTCATCAATAGTGTAGTCAGAATGCTGGCTATCATGTCAACACCAATACAGACTATAACACAGTCTACACTATCCACCCCAGCTTGTTTCAGTGCATCTTCATTGGTGGAGTCCAGTACAAAAGGAAAAACAGGACGGTCTTTGATTTTATCAATAAGATCTTTATCCTTGTCAATGACCATAACCTCAGCTCCCTCTTCAATAAGAGAAAGAGCAACGTTATATCCAAATATGCCCATGCCGATCACAGCGTATTGCGTTTTTTTATCGATGACATCCATTGCCATGGACTTCCACCTCATGTATATGTCTTATATTATACAATATACCGCTGAAAAAGAAAAGTATATCTTTGGCTTGAAAGTGCAATGAAAATTCACTTATAAGTGAAAAAATTGACAAACTATCCAATAGCCGTTAGAATATGAGACTCTTATGGAGGGGTACCCGAGTGGCCAAAGGGGGCAGACTGTAAATCTGCTAGCAACGCTTACGGTGGTTCGAATCCACCCCCCTCCACAACCCAAAAGAGCCGGTTCAATAAACCGGCTCTTTTTTATTAAAATAATCATTCAGCAGCCTATTTCATACTGGAAATGTTACGAACCCTTACCAATGTTTCCGGCTTCGTGCATTCATATCCTAATTTCCGACTTTTACTTTATCATGCTATAATAAACGGCAAAAGGAGTTGTTATGGAACCGCAGGTTAAAAAAGGAAATTCTCTAAGGGTTTTAAAACTTGCCTCTGAATTTAAGCTTCCCTTATTCTTTGCTGTATTTTTTGCGTTAACCTATGTCGCGGGACAAATACTGGGGATAACCTTTATTGGCCAATTCTTTTCAGATACCTTAATCGGGAAAGAGTTTGAAAAAGTAAATATCGTCACCATTCTCACATTATTAGGTGCTGGCTTGCTCTGGGCAGGTTCCCATTATTTTTCCTATCTTTCCTCCAACACTATGGCTGTCAAAGTTATTCATAAACTCCGGGGACAGGTTTTTAATAAACTGATTGATCTGCCTATTCCTTATTACAAAAAAAATGATTCCGGTGAAATAATGTCCCGCATCCTGAATGATATTTCAGTGATCGAAGTATTTCTGATGACCATTATCGTGGAATTGATAGCTCAACCCCTCACAGTAGTGGCTGTTATCATTGTAATGTTTACTATCAATGTAAAACTGACCCTGTACCTCATGGCAGTAGCGCCGGTGTTGGTATTAGTATTGGGTGGGATAGGTTCCATCGTACAAAATCTCAGTCATAAAGTCCAGAAGAATATTTCCAGTATCACTTCTCGTATACAGGAGACTGTCAATGGCATTGAAGTGATAAAAGGATTTGGTGCTGATGAAGATACCAGAAGAAAATTTACGGAAGCCAATGATCATCATCTGAGTTCCGTGCGTAAAGAATTAAAGATTCGGCTTTTGGGTACACCTTCCAGTGAATTTTTGGGTGTAGTGGCTATCATCGTGATCCTGATATTGGGTGCTTTGGCTGTTTCTCACAAAATGGCTAGTGCCGGCGACATTACCAGTTTTCTTATGTTTGCCCTCATTCTTTCCCAGCCACTTTCCAAAATTGGCGAAATTTCCATGATAATAAAAAAGCTTTCCCCTGCCGCCGGCAGGATTTTTGAAATCATCGATTCTGAAGAAAAAGAGGATTTCTCCAAACCTGAAATTGGAAAGTTGACCGGTCAAATTACCTTTGAAAAAGTAAATTTTGATTATGATAAGAGCCGCAGGATACTCCAGGATATCAATCTGGATATTCAGCCCGGTGAAACTGTAGCCATAGTCGGTCCCAGCGGCGCCGGAAAATCTACTTTAGTATCCATGGTCCCTCATTTCTATCACCCTACGTCCGGGCGTTTACTGTTGGATAAAAAAGACCTGGTCCAATATAATCCTCTTTCTGTGCGCCGTCAGCTCTCTCTGGTTACCCAGGGTTCTATTTTATTTTCCGGTAGTATTGAAGAAAACATCAGATTGTCAAAAATGGACGCCACTATGGATCAGGTCATAGAAGCCTGTAAAGTTTCAAATATACATGATTTTATTGAATCATTACCTGAGGGGTACCAAACTCAGATTGGTGAACGAGGGGTTAAACTTTCCGGTGGACAAAGACAAAGAGTAGTATTAGCCAGAGCCATTCTACGTAAACCTGCTATTTTAATTCTGGATGAAGCCACCAGCAGTCTGGATGCAGAATCTGAAAAACTCATCGCTCAATCCATGGATAAAATACTGGGAAAGCAGACCACCCTGATCATTACCCATAAACTGTCTACAATTTCACATGCCGACAAAATCGTGGTTATTGAAAATGGGTCTATCAGTGAAATTGGTACTCATCAACAGCTATTAAACCAAAGTGGAATATACCAGCGTCTTTACCGTATCCAGGTAGACGTTTAACGCTATTTTCATTCCTCTTATTCTATTTAATTTACCGGCATGGAATTGATTTTTTTTAATAGTATACTTATACTTATGTAAATAATTCAGCTGTTTAGAGGCAATGGATGTTACTGAAAATCAAAGATATTAAAGTCAGCAAGAAACGCATTCGCCAGGATGTAGGTGATCTTACCACTCTTAAAAAAAGCCTGAAAAAACACGGTCTGTTGAATCCTATTAGTGTCAATCCCAAAGGTGATCTTATAGCAGGTTTCCGCAGATTGCAGGCAGTAAAAGAATTGGGGTGGACGGAAATTGAAGCAACTGTAGTAAACCCGGCATCTGATATCGATCTTCTTGAAATGGAAATGGAAGAGAACATTGTCCGCAAAGAATTTTCTCAGACTGAACTCTTGGAAGGTCTAAAAAGAAAAAAGCAGCTGGTGTCTCCAAATATCTTCATTAGAATCTGGAATTTTATTAAAAGGATATTTGGTATTAAATAAACTCCTGCCTAATCCACTCAAGGATAAATAATAATGCGTGCTGGATCTTTTTTACCTTTTATTATTTTGCCTTTCTTCCTGTTTTTCTTCTCTTGTGATGAATTCCTCTTAAAAAAAACAGTTTCAGTAAATGCTATAAACGGACAGATACAATACGATGATCAGACACCCCGATTATGGGGTGAAGTAAATTATAAGATCAAAAACCCACAATCCAATCCCTTGAAAGAAATCTATCTGATATGTCACACACATGTGGAGATGGACTCTATCTCTTATAATAAAAAGCCAGCCCGTTTTGAAGTGGGTGAAGGTTTTGGAGACCGGGTATACCGGGTTTTTATTCCCAGTTTATCTCCTCAAGAAAAGGCTGAATTATCTATTAAGTTTCATGTCAGCGGCCAATTCCAGGAAGAACGCCTTTTAATGAATAAAAATGAGGTATTTTTTGATGTGCGGAAGATCTGGCTACCGGTTCCATTTGCCGACCGCTTTGATTTTCCCTATGAATTAAGTATTACCACCCCTGATAGATTTTATTCCATTATGGGTGGTAAAAACCTGGAAGAAAAAGTAATCAATCATCTTCGTACCATTACCTGGAAATCAGAACTGGAAAGTGCGCTTTCCACCGGCACTTTACTTATTTTACCATTTAATCGTACCCAATATAAAAACATTGACTATTTTAGTGATACTACTAACAATCAGGACCTCATACTCCAGTACAGCCGCTTTTCAAACCGACTGCTAAAAAAGGCTTATTCAGCTTTACCCATAACACAATTCCATGTGGTAAAGAGGATGTATCCCTATTCTAAAATGCAGGAGATTATTGACGGAGAATATTTAGCCAATATGATACTGTTATCTCCGGAAATGTGTGATTATACTCCCATGATTACAACTGATACTCTCAGTCGTTCAGTCCTTCCTTTTGTACCTAATACCTCAGAAGTCAAATTATTCGAAGTCATCGCGCATGAATTTAGTCATAGCCTGATTTCTACCCTTTTGCATTTTGAAGAAGATTATCATATCAGTATGGAAGCGTTGACTGAATTTACGGCCTGTTCCATTCTAAACAGTTGGGACCCGGTTTTTAAAGAAAAAATATTAGAAAGAAATCGGATACTATTAATAAATCTGCAACTACAAAACGAACAAAAGAATAATATCTGGAAATACTTTTATCAAAGTAATTTACTAAATGCATGCTTCTGGTTAAAAGATGATATCTATATGGATTATATTCAGATACTAATAGAAAAGTACCGCTTTACTGAAATTCAATGGCCACAGTTAATTTCAACTGCTCAGGATTTAAATCGAGTTCTGATAAAAGATCAGGAGACCAATCAATCCCCTTTCTGGATAAATACTGTATTAATGGAAAATTGGGATAGAGATGAAATGTACAATCTTTCCCTTTCTTCTACAGAGGTGATGTTTACTAATCATAATGCTCCCACTTGGAAAAAAATTCAGCCCAGACGGAGTATAAAAATAAAGAATCACTTCCCATTTGATATAGATGCTATCCTAATTGTTTTTACTCCAACAAACACATATTCCAATCTAATCATACAGCAAAATGATGGCGAAACAAATATCCTGGTAGGCATGGATACTATCACGGTATTATTGGAATCAAGATATAGTACCCTGGAAACACATCTGGCTGATAATCAATTGAATTTCGCAGATCATTCCTGGCTGGATCTGGTGAATGAAATTAATCACTATTATAGAGATGAGACTCATAACACCCGTTTCCTGATAATAACACCGGAATGGTCTGAAGATATCCAAAAACAGGGTGATTCACGCTGGTTAAGCCTCAATGATGATCGCACACTAAGTCAGAACATCAGTCCACAGGTGTTTTTCCAATATGACAAAGTGTTTTTTGATAAAAAAGAATTTTACATAGAAGCTTACAAATGGATCAATAATCGTCCCTATTCTTATGTGGTTTTTAAAGGAAAAATTTTAAAAAACAAACTTCAAGTGGACGCGATTTTGGATCCAACTTTGTAATTAAGGAGTCTGTTTTGAAAGAGATTAAAGTCAGGGTAGAAGCAATTATATTTAACAGCCAAAATGAATTGTTATTGGCAAATCATCAAAAGAATAACAACTCCTATTGGGTGCTCCCTGGAGGCGGTGTTGATTTCGGTGAAAGTATAGAAGAGGCTCTCAAACGTGAACTATCTGAAGAGTTGAATTTATCACACGTCGAAATACAACAATTGATGTATGCTGATGAATATATATCTGAAGATTTATCCCGTCATATTATCAAACTTGCTTATAAAGTTGAAGTACCTGAAGAAGACCTAGACACTATAAAAGTAGTGGCCAAAGAAGAAGCAATTAAGGAAATTCAATTTTTCTCAACACAAAAATTAAATCAGTCTGTAGAGACCTTTTATCCGGATAAAGCATTGTATAAGGAAATACTGGATATTGGATAAACTTAATTTTCTTACTGCAGGGATACCTATCAGTACCCCTGGTAAGCGTACTATTCCTAATGGTCTGGATCGAATTCACACCCTGGGTTTACATGGTGTGGAATTGGAATATGTACGAGGTGTACATTATGATCCTGTCTCCTTGTCTTCTATCCGTGCCAAAGCACTTGATTTAAACCTGATTTTGAGTGCCCATGCACCCTATTACATCAATCTCAATGCGTTAGAAAAAAACAAAATAGACAATAGTTACCGTTATATACTTGACACAGCCAGAGTCCTGGAAACTGTGGGGGGATATAGTCTGGTATTTCATGCCGGTTACTATCTAAAAGAAGATAAAAATGAAGTTTATTCTACTATTAGAAACCATCTTAAAAACATATTGTCTCAAATAAAAAAAGAATCTATCCGGGTTTGGATCCGTCCCGAGACTATGGGAAAACACTTCCAATTTGGTACAATTCAAGAAATCATAGATCTCACTCATGACCTGGGTCATCCTGTCCTGCCCTGCCTGGATCTATCACACATTCATGCCAGGACAACAAATTTTAATAGTTACAATGAATGGCACACTTTATTAAAAACTCTGGAAAAGGAATTAGGCCGTTATGCCCTGGATGAGATGCATATACACTATTCAGGAATACAGTATTCCCAGCAGGGAGAAATCCGGCATTTGATTCTACGCAAAAGTGACGCAAGGTATCGGGAGCTGTTACGAATTTTAAAAGATTTTGACTGTAAAGGAATTTTGGTCTGTGAATCCCCCAACGTGGAAGGGGATTGTCTGATGCTTAAAAAAATCTACGATTCAATGGAATAAAAAAACCCGGGTTATACCCGGGTTTTTTTATAAATGTTTTTCTTTAGTATTAGTTAGGATTTGAACCGGAAGCTTTCTGACGTTTGATTTCCTGTTCTCTCAAGTAAAGCTGTTCACCGATGGTTTTCAGTTCCTGGTTTTTCTTATCCAGTCTGATTTCAGACAGGATACCCCAGGCCTTTTCATCATCGATATCCAGTTCTTCACGAACTATGGCACGGTCAAAATTAACCTTGATATCTTTGAAATAAATCACAAAGTCTCCACCAGGATTGATTTCAGGTTTGTAAACCACATAAGAATCAAATCTGATGTAAGGGAAACTCTTAGGATAAAGAGGCAGTCTCTGCAGTACTCTATCTCTTACATCATCAGCATAGTTAGGATTCATCCATACCAGCTTTCTCCATCCATCATAATAGGTAGCACCCATAAAGTATTCCTGCATGAGATCTTCACGATTTACAATACGGATACCAACCTGATGGGGATAATTCAGTCCATAGACCCAGGCAGAGATACTTTTAATCTGACCAACATTCACTAATACACCAGTCTGAGAATTATCAGCATCATCTGACTTTTCAGGGTTGACATCATCACCATTGTCGTAGTAAACATAAAAGTCAAAGGGAGGGCGGATAATGGCCCATGACAGGTAACTCCAATTGGGGAAATGTACCCGAACACCTAACACATCACCAAACTTCTTACTGGGCACCTTTTTTGTGAAAGACTTGATATTGTTTTCCACAGTGTTTGCAGAAGAGGTCAGTATAACCATCCACTGATCCAGTTTCCAGTGATCAGGGGTAAAGGAAACCGTAGGATATCCGTACTGAGAAAAATCCAGTTCGGGATTATCTTTAATTACCTGATCATGAATCTCTTTATCTTTCTGAACGATTTCTCCCATTTTCTGTTCAAAAGTGGGGAAATTGATCAGAGTGCGTTCGATAGAAGAGAACCCCCGGGAACTAAGAAGGACCAAAATGGCCACGAAAATACCAGCAAATCCTTTTTTCATCTATCCACTCCTTGAATAAGATTTAAGCTTGTTTCGACTCTATATTTTGTCATTTTTCCCTGAAAAGTCAAGCATTTTCTGAAAATATTTTCATTAAATGCTAAAGCCCCACGGAAAAATTCCGATACAATCACCTCTTAACTATCGTCGTCCGTAAGCCAGAAGTTTAATCTTTTTTAAAAAAAATATTTTTACCTTTTTATTTTTATGGGATAATATAATTGCCAATCCGCTATCTGTAACTTAACTTTGTCATTATTTTCTCTAATGTAGAGAGACTTTACTTTGGTATTTTCTTTTAAAGTCTTTACTATCCCTTTAAATAACCAGGTGACTTCATCAAAATGCTGCATGGCATAGAGATAAAATCCGGGTTTGAAATTAATAATCATCAGGACTTCTTTATTACCCTGAATTCTTTTTATATCCTGCACCAGGTCTTCATTCACCGGATAAAGCAGTTTGTAATTAATGGGACCCAAAAGGTACTCTGTTATCAATTTTTCTTCAAAATTCCCAGATTCTGGTTTTATGGTAATCACTCTCTTTTCTGGCTTTAATCCGCTTCTTCTCAGATCCGGGTAATAAAACCTGACTACCCGGTTATCTTTGTTTTTGATGAGATTGATAGTCAGAGGAATACTTATCGCTGCTAAAAGTAAAATCAGAAATACAACTATAGTCTTTTTGTTCACTGACTGAATCCTTTTGTTTTATTGTATTCGCGTATATATTTTTTTAAACCCAGGTATAACCCTTTGGCTATCTTTTTTTGATAATCCACACTACCTAGTTTCTTACCCTCAGCAGGATGTGATAAAAAACCTACCTCCACTAATATCGAGGGTACACTATTATACTTTAAAACATAAAAATTCGCCTTTTTTAAGCCTCTTTTTTTTGCGCCACAATATCCGGCTAATTCATTAAATATCGTCTTTGCCAGAATAGAAGATTCAGTCTGCAGCCCATCTTTAATCATAGCTGCTATAATCTGAAAAAGGGCATCTGTTTTTTTAATATCCGATGCATGAAAGCCTTCATTTTCCATCATTTCCACCTGCAATGCCTGGTCATCACTGGCTTTTTCTCCCAAAGAGAACACCTCAATACCTTCCGCTTTTGAAGAAAGTGACATGTTTCCATGAATTGAAATAAATAAAGGGTTATATTTTTTTGCCTTGGACCCGGCAAACTGGGTACGGTCTTCCAGTGTAACAAAGATATCTTTATTGCGAGTTGCAAACACACTGTATTCTTTATCTGCTTTTAAGAAATCACTGAGATATTTGGAGATATTATATACCACTTCTTTCTCTTTTATACCATTTTTCCCGATAGCTCCGGGATCCTTGCCGCCATGTCCGGCATCGATAATTATTGCGTTCAAAGGTACAAAACCCTCTACTGGATGGGTATTGACAGCAGGATCATCCTTTTTAGTAACCTGTTTAACTTTTAATGTTTGTACAGTATTATTAGTTTTTTTACTTGTCGTTGTATTATCTTTGGTTACCTGTGGATCTTTGCTCGAGGTTTGTTGCTGATGAATCCACTGCTCCTGTACATTTGTACTACTTTTTACTTCATTTTTTACCGGCTTGTTGGAATCTATTTTCAATAATTTCAGTAACATATCCCGGTATGCCTGATCCATTTCCCACTGACCGTTTTTATCTCTTCGCAGTCCCTGCTGCATGAAATATACCTGTCCTTCACAGGAGATGTACGGCATAGTGAGAAAAAGTTTAATCTGACGATCTTGAGAGGTTACCAGTATATAATTTAATTGTATACTTTCCTGGTAAAGACATTTTTGTGTCTGACAGAATTTGCTGACTGGTTCAAAAATAGTATCCGAGCTAAAACCATGGGAAAAGCATACTAGAGAAATGATCAGTGCAAAAAGCCGTTTAGGCATTTTGATCCATCCAGATATGATATAATCCTTTCAGAGTGAGGTGACGATCCAGCACATCTATCGAATGGGATGTTTGCTGAATGAGTTCTGATAGGCCCCCAGTGGCTATAACCTTGTAATCAGACCAATTCAGTTCCTTGGCAATACGCTCATTGAGTTCATCCATCATAGCCCCGGTACCATGCAGGATGCCTGACCTTATCCCGTCTATGGTGTTTTTAGCCACTACTGGGGGTATGACTCCCAAATCAATGTGAGGCAGCTTGGAGGCTTTATCTCCCAGACTCTGCAACGATGTCATTATTCCAGGTACGATAACACCCCCTTCATAGGCACCGCTAGCACTTACAATATCAAAGGTAGTAGCTGTCCCAAAGTCAACTATGATAAGATTCTTCCCGGGATAATCTATCACACCTGCATAGGCATTTACTATCCTGTCAGCACCGATTTCATTGGGAAAATCATAATGTATCTCTATGGGGACATTATCTTTTTTGACCAGTAAAGCGTTTAAAGAATAATATTTTTCAAACAAATGGATAAAGGGATAGTTTAACTGGGGTACCACTGAGCAAAGAGAAACACCTGTCAGATCTTGAGGATCGATTTTATTTAATGAGAGTAATGTGTGAAAATTCAGAGCCAGGCCGTCAGTTGTTTCCAGTTTATCTGTATAGATATTAGCATAGCTTTTTAGATTCCCTGCTCTATCATACCAGCCAAAACTTATATTTGTATTACCTATATCTATACAGGTGATCATATTGTCTCCTATTCCCATTCATTTCTCAAAGGGCGGTCCATGAGTCCCTGCAGCACTTCCAGGGCTGACTTGCCCTGATACAATACTTCATATACTGCCTGACTAATAGGTAATTCCTGGCCGAATTCTTTCTGGAGCAGTACAGCTGATTTTACCGTTTCTGCGCCTTCTGCGACCATACGGGTTGAGGCATTGTATTCAGCCAGGCTCATTCCATGACTCAATGCTTCACCCAATCGGCCATTGCGGCTATGATGAGACATGCAGGTTACAATAAGGTCTCCTATTCCAGCCAACCCGGCAAAGGTTTCAGGTTGGGCTCCCATGGACAAACCTATCCTGCGTATCTCTGCCAATCCTCTGGTGATCAGCATGGCCATGGTATTATCCCCAAATCCCAGCCCTCTCAGCATACCGGCAGCCACTGCTATCACGTTCTTTAAGGCTCCGGCTATCTGCACTCCCCTGCTATCGCTGTTTGTATAGAGGCGAAAGCGGCTGTTAGACAGGGCAGCCTGAACTGTTTCTGCGGCATCCTGATTGGAGGATGCAACCACAACTGAACTGGGTATATCACGAGCTACTTCTTCAGCATGGCTGGGGCCGGAAAGCACACAGATATTATCGGAAAAACTGAAGCTATCTTTTATGATTTCTGTCATTAGAGTATGGCCAGGGTATTCAAAACCTTTGGTGGCAGATACCAGTATTTGATCGGATTTTATCAATCCTTCAAATCCTCGCACCACTTTTCTGAAAAAGGCAGACGGGCTTACAAATATGAGTATATCTCCGGATGCAGCCAGCTCTTTATCGTTGGTGATTTCCAGGGAATCTGGAAGGGATATACCCGGAAGATAGTAGATATTTTCTTTTTTTTCTCTGAAAAGCTTAGTCTCTTCTTCTGAATAACTCCATAATACCACCGGATGTGACTTGAGTGCCTGCAACGCCAGAGCAGTTCCCCAGCCTCCGGCACCAATGATAGATATTTTTAAATTTTTCACTTATAACTACCTATTTCGCTACAGGCAGAACAATGCCTTCAGCATTAATACTCAAGGCTGTATGGGGGAAATCTTCCTGGGTCATCTTTCGCATGTAGTGTATGGTATTTTTTTGGGGGTCATATTGCGGTATTCCACGGTATGAACCTTCTGCAGTCTGTATAAGAGGCAGAATCTTTGCCTGTTTTAAAGTGCCGTCCAGATTTAGTTCCACGGATAGTACCAGGGTATATTTTCTGACCCCTGAGGTATTAAACATGTGATAGGTAGCAAAATTTCCCAGACTATAGGCTATAAGCCTGCCTTTATAAAGCTCCATAGCCCTGGTTAGATGGGGACCGTGCCCTATTACCAGGTCCGCACCGGCGTCAATGGCCATATGGGTAAACTTAACCAGGTTGCCCCGGGGGTTACCATATAGGTCCTCCATTTTGTTTTCCACATGAATGGCTTTATTGCCTTCTGAACCACCATGAAAAGTAACTATCAGAATGTCATTGGAGGCTTTAACATTTTGCAAAAATATCTGGCTTTCTTTTAAATTAAGTATATTGTTGAATTGATTATTCCAGCCAAAACCTACCATAGCCACCTTTTTACCATTAATAATCTGTACCACCACTTCCCCTTTATTACCAATGGCTTTGATGCCAGCAGCCTGAAGATAGCTGCGCGTATCTGAATAGCCCTTGGAACCAAAGTCCATGGCATGATTATTGGCGGTAGTCACAATAGTGAATCCGGCTTTTTTTAAATATTTTATATAATCAGGGGGCATTCTGAAGGCAAAGGAGCGTCCAGAAGAGACATTTTTGGTAGATTTGTCATACAATGTGACTGCACCTTCCAGATTCCCTAATACTATATCAGGTTCTCCATTGGTGATATATTGTTCCACAGACTGAAAAATTGCTGCACCATCCTGGGGCGGAAGATGTTTTTCGGGATACAGTGTCCCCATCATGATATCGCCCATAGCATTTATGGTGATAGTCTGCTTTTCCACAGCCTGAGCACGGCTGCATCGGCATAAAAGTACCACTGCAGAGAAAAATATGATTGCACATAATTTTTTCATGTATGTTCCCGTCTGGTTCAGCCCAGCATTTTTCGGAGTATTTCATTGACAGCTCCCGGATTACCCTGTCCCCGGGTAGCTTTCATCACCTGGCCTACAAAAAAGCCCAGTAATTTTGTCTCTCCTTTTTTGTACCTCTCCACTTCAACCGGATTGGCCTCCAGGACCTGTTTTACAGCTTTTTCCAGCTCTCCACTGTCACTGACCTGCTGCAGGCCTTTTGATTTTACAATTTCCTGGGCGGTTTGTCCGCTTTCCAACATATACCCGTAGACTTCCTTGGCGATTTTTCCGGAAATCGTACCTTCTTCGATTAAATTGATTAAACCTGCCAGGTGTTGCGGTGTCATTTTACGGGAGTATTCATCTATGGAAATATTCATCTGATTCAAAGAACCCAGGACTTCACCCATGACCCAGTTTGCCGCTTTTTTTACTTCTGCTTTCAGTTGAGGAAGCACAGCTTCAAAATAATCAGCCAGTTCTTTTTCTTCAGTGAGGGTCAACGCGTCCTGAGAAGAGAGCCCATACTGTTTCTGAAATCGCAGGAATTTTTCCCGGGGTAATTCAGGTAATGCTCCACGGGCTGATTCTATTTCCTCGCTAGTCACTTTAATAGGGGGCAGGTCAGGTTCAGGAAAATATCTGTAATCATTCGCTTCTTCTTTCCCTCTCATGGGAAATGTTTTTCCCTGGTCTACATCAAACAGACGTGTTTCCTGTACTATCTTTTCACCATTGTCTGTAGCATAAATCTGGCGTTGAATCTCATAATTGATAGCTTTCCGTACTCCATTGAAACTATTCATGTTCTTGATTTCGACCCTTGTTCCCAGCTTTTCTTGTCCTACCGGTCGGATACTGACATTGGCGTCACAGCGCAGACTACCTTCTTCCATATTGACGTCGCTAACGCCCACATATTTCATGCTTTTTTTAAGAGTACTGAGATAGGCATAGGCTTCATCGGCAGAGCGCATATCAGGTTCACTCACTATTTCCAGTAGAGGGGTACCGGCACGATTGAGGTCAACCAGACTGTAGGGATTTCCTTCCGAATGTACCAGTTTGCCGGCATCCTCTTCCATATGAGCGCGTGTGATGCCTATACGCTTCACAGAACCGTCCTCCAGGTCAATATCAATATAACCTCCCTCAACTATAGGAAAGTCAAATTGAGAAACCTGATAACCTTTAGGCAGATCAGGATAAAAATAGTTCTTGCGGTCAAATTTTGAATATTGTGAAATTTTTCCATGAAGAGCCAATCCGGCGCGGATAGATTTACTCAGTACTTCTTTATTAAGTACCGGAAGTACGCCAGGCTGCCCCATACAAACCGGGCAGACATGTGAGTTAGGACTCGCTCCAAACTCTGTCGAACAATTGCAGAAAATCTTGGTGCGGGTATTCAGCTGGACATGCACTTCCAGCCCGATGACTGCTTCGTATTCCACTGGCTGTCTCCTGAGGTTATTGAGGCATATTATAGCATGAATCAGGAAAAAATGGCAAAGGGATGCTTTTTCAAAATGTCATATTGTAATTCTTAGTCACTAAAAAAATAAACCTTTTTATTTAGCTTACTTGAGGAAGTCCAAAACCTCTGGATAAATTTTATTAAGTCTCCATATTGACGAAGCTAGACCTTTGACAGAAAAGGTGGAGCCACTTATTCCATCAATATCTCTACCCGGTAATAAACGGCTACTTTTATCCTTGCCTGTAAATTGTTTAATCCAATCAGGACGGTTCAGTTTTTGTTTATGCGGGGATGGATCATCAAAAACTCTCACTTTTACTATTTTTCCTGATAAGGAATAAAGAACCGCCACTGTAAATTGCTCAGTTTTACCCATGGCTTTATCAATTAGTATATAACCGACTTTTTTACCGTCAAGTTTAATAAAACTTCCAAAAATCTTGTCAGATAAAAATTGTTCTCGTCCACTATTCTTAATTTCAATTTTCCAGTCTGATTTTAACGGTATACTCTGCAATATAAATTCCGCATTATTAAACACTTCATGCACAAAATCAAAGATTTCCTTACTTTTTTCATCAAGCGGGAAAAGTGTTTTAAAACTCAAAATTGTAAATAGAAATAAAAAAAATAAAAACTTCATGTCATGTCCTTTAGATTTGATAACCAAATCCTAAATTCAAAAAATGAGTGCTATTTTGAGAAAATGAATCATGCGTTTTTTGAGAATAGTCCAGTTTAATTGATATTTGGTGTATGGGCAAAAAGGAAATTCCAGCCATCCATCTTCGTGAATTTTGGCCATAATTTGCCCCACTCCATGATTTCCACGCAGTATCAGTTTCTTCCCAGCGTAAAAATGGAATTAATGAAGCATCCCATCCAAACAAAAATCCCAGGTCATATCCAAGTTCAATATAATATCCAAAACTGGACTGAAGATCAATAACTGCTTGATTCCCGTAATAAATATATCCAATTTCCAGAGCAGTCCATATTCCATGAGATTTATACTGTAAATGTGATTCTGTTATATAGACAGGAAAATTGATATCATTTCCTAGGTTATTGGTAACATAGGAATTATTATAAGATGCGGAAAGTCCGAATTTTAAACCCGTAACACCTGTAAAATCCAAAGCAGCATTATATAAAAATTTATAGCCATTTTTGGAGAATCCTTTAAAACCTTCTCCCCTGGCATCTCTGATACCTTGTGTTATGCTGACTCCAGAGCCATCAAGCCCTTCCAGAATGACCAGAGAATATTCAAACCCACCCAAAATACCATAAATCGATAATCCGTTTCCAAACCAAGTCAGAGGGAGAATATCATGAGTATAATCAGGACGTTCTACTGATAAAAAAGTGGGGGGTTCATGAGTTAAATTGTACAAACCAACCCGGGGCAAAATGACTCCTACCTGAAAGATTAGGGCCGGGGAGTAGATATATTGAATAAAGGCCTGCTCCAACTCCAGGGCACCTTTTCCTTCATCTACAATATTGTGCTCCAGTTCTAATTCAGACTGAAAACTCCAATTTTCACTAAAGTTGTACCCTAAAAATAGTACAAACCTATGAAAATCTAAAGTACTTTGGAGTCTGCTACTTTCTGAAAAAGCCAAATTATAGTGTAATTCACCATAACCTCCTATATTCACATGTTCAACAGAAGAAGAAAAAGTCCAGGTAACGGTTGTTGATATCAAAACACCCAATATTAAGATTTTCTTATACATTTTACTCACCTCATAATGTTTTATATGTATAT
>CAYRWR010000009.1:34230-94778 GCA_964428015.1 uncultured Brevinematales bacterium
CTGAATACAAGAATTTCTCAAAATCAAACCCCATATCACTAAAAGGTATTATAGAAGTAAGCCCTCTTCCCAATACTATGACCAAAAACACAGGAACAAAAAACGAAGTAAATAATTTTAATTTATTTCTTAAAAATGTTTTTTTTCAATTGTCAATCACTCATTATGAAGCTTGTGTAGAATATTAGTGACTTTAGAAATGACAGGTATACTGATTGGAATCAATGAAATTATTAGATGAATTATATTCTTTTTAGAATTGAAAAGAGTGCATTGGGGGGAGTATCCAGCTGTCCCTGATATATAGTCTCATGGCAAGAGATGATTTCAAAATTTCCGGCAAAAAGATCTCTGATTTCTAACGGTGAAAATTGGTAAGGGCCTCTGTGATTAGCTCCTCCCAATATACTGAACGTCTTTAGAAAAAGGAACCCTCCCGGGTTAATCAGGGTATGAATCTGGTCGATATACACGTCTCTGTAGGGCGGGTCTATGACATGAAAGCATCCCCTGTCAAAGGCATAGTCGAAGGTTCGATTAAATTTTATAGTCAAAATATCACCATGTATAAAATGAACTTTGCTCCCTTTATTTACAGCTTTTTCTATAGCAGTTTCTGATATATCTAAGGCTGTAACCTCAAACCCCATTCTATCTAATTCAATGGCTTGTGATCCAGGTCCTGTGCCTATATCTAAGAAACTACCTTTTCCAATCTTTAAATTGATTATAGCTTTTTCCAGATCAGGATCCAGAAATGGATGATACCAGGGTAAACTCTCTACCTGCTGTCGATAGACTTCATCCCAACCGGGATCGGATTTAAAAGGCATCAGTGCTCCTTGTCTGTTCATTAGAACATACATAATAATTTAGACCTAATCCTATAAAATGTCAATGGTTTTATGGTTTTTAATACACATAGGAATTACTTTTCTGCTTGCCAAATGAAGCTGAGTCCCTTATAATAAAAAGCTATCAAAAACAAGGAGTCCTCATGTCTAAAATTTCTGTTGCCCTGGTGGGTTTTGGCACTATTGGGGCTGGTGTGGTCCAGATCCTGCAGGATGAAGCTGAAATGATCCAGAAAAGGACCGGTGTAGAAGTAGATCTAAAATATGTTGTGGATAAAGACCTGAAAACCAAAAGAAAAATAAAAATCGAAAAAGCCTCTTTTATTGATGATTATAAAACAGTACTCAAAGACCCGGAAGTGGATGTGGTAGTTGAGCTGGTAGGAGGCACCACTTTTGCCTATCAATTGGTCGAGGAGTCTCTGAAAGCCGGAAAAAATGTTGTAACTGCCAATAAAGCTCTTCTGGCAGAAAGGGGAGCCCCATTATTCAAAATGGCTTTAGAGAATGAAAAAGTGATAGGGTTTGAAGCTAGTGTGGCAGGTGGAATCCCCATCATCCGTACTGTCAATGATGCATTATCCGGAGATTATATTAAAGCCATATATGGTATCGTTAATGGTACCACCAATTACATCTTAACCAAAATGCTGGAAGAAAAATGGGACTTTTCCACCGCTTTAAAAAAGGCGCAGGAGCTGGGATTCGCAGAAGCAGATCCTACCCTGGATGTGGAAGGATTCGATGCTGCCCACAAAATAGCTATTCTGGCTGCTCTGGCCTTTAATACTACCCTTCATTATGACCGGGTTTACGTAGAAGGTATCAGTAATATCAGCAACCAGGATGTAAAGACTGCGGGTCAATTAGGCTATGTAATCAAATTATTAGCCATTGCCCGCATTGATGCCAATGATCAGATTGAATTGAGAGTACATCCCACCCTCGTACATAAAGACAACCAATTGGCTGCAGTACGTAATGAATTCAATGCGGTGCTCATTGACAGTGAATATCTGGGCTCATCCCTATACTACGGCCGAGGTGCTGGCAGTCTGCCTACCGCCAGTGCCGTAGTAGCCGACATCCTGGATCAGGCTCGTCACCTTGACGCTCCGGAGGAAACCAATAAATTTATTCTTTTTAATGATTTTAAAGTCAAAGACATGGGAGATGTGGAAAGCAGATACTATATCCGCTTCAACGTAAAAGATCACATTGGAGTACTGACAACAATCAGCGGAATTTTTGCTGATTTCAATATTTCCATTTCCAGTGTGGTTCAAAAAGAACGGCAGAAAAACCGTTTTGTCCCTCTCATTCTTACCACTCATTTAGCCCTGGAAAAGGATATTATCCGTGCCCTGGACAAAATTGAAGGTCTGGCCTTGGGAGAAGGTCGCGGAGTAATGATTAGAATAATGGAATAATACATTATAGACAATATAAAAGAAAAAAGGACTTCATATGAAGTCCTTTTTTTATACTATTTTCTTTTTTATTTCTTGAGTGACTCTTCCACTAATTCAATAATGCCCATTTCAGCGCCATCATTGGCTCTTTGGCCTAGTTTCATAATCCGGGTGTATCCGCCGTTTCTATTTTGATAACGTAGAGCAATGTCATCAAAAAGTTTTACCAACACTTCTCTTTTTGAAATATATCTGGCCACAATTCTTTTGGAATGTAAAGTGTTTTTCTTAGCTTTTGTGATCAGTTTTTCAGCATAAGAACGCAAAGCTTTTGCCTTTATTACTGTGGTCTGTATACTTTCAAATTCAAACAAAGCCTGAGCCAGGTTATTCATCAAGGCTCGTCTATGGCCTACTTTACGGCTGAGTTTTTTAACAGTCTTCTGGTGTCTCATTCCTATTCTCCTTCGTCTTCCAGGTCATCGTCTTCATCATCCAGGTCCAGATCATCACCCAGAGAAAGACCATAAGCAGATAATTTATCTGAAATCTCGGTAAGAGACTTCTTTCCAAAATTCTTGATTTTCATCAAATCATCTTTATCGAACTCTATCAGATCTCCAATGGTGTTAATATTGGCACTTTTCAGACAATTATAAGATCTAACTGAGAGATCCAGTTCATCAATCATCTTACTCATGACGTCATTGGAAACCCCGGGATCATATGAGGCAGGACTAACTTCCAACTCTTCTTCTTCTTCAAAGTTAACAAATAATGAGAAGTACTTTTTTAAGATAGCTGCAGCATCGCTTACAGCATCTACAGGGGCTATAGTACCATTTGTCCACACTTCCAGAACTATCTTTTCACAGTCGGTTTTTTCTCCGACACGGAATTCTTCAACATTATAATTAACCTTAACAATGGGTGAAAAAATAGCATCTACAGGTATCACGGAAATTACTGAATTTGAATCCATGACATCTTCTGCTGAACGATATCCTCTACCAAATTCAATTTGTATATCTATGGACAGGTTAGCTTCGTTGTTCAAGGTAGCAATGTGAAGTTCAGGATTAATAATATCAACAGTTGCGTCTACTGCAAAATCTTTTGCATATAATTCGCCACTGCCTTTTTTATCAATATGAATGATTTTTTTATCAGAACCATCATTCAATTGCAGGTTTATCTTTTTAATAGCCAGTATTATATCGGTAAGATCCTGTTTTACACCTTTAATTGCCTCAAACTCATGATTTATCCCATCAATTTTTATAGATGTAATTGAATAACCGGGGATTGCAGATAACAATACTCTTCTCAATGAGTTGGCAATTGTTACACCTACCCCTTTGTCAAAAGGATAAATGTTGAATTTTCCAAATGTATCTGTATAAGTATTCTTTTCATACTTGATCTCATAAGGTAAAATAACGTCTTTTAAAAGACCCTTATGTGCCATTTAAGCCTCCATCTCAATAAATACAACAGGTATAACCGTAAACAGTGTTATACTCTTCTCTTTTTCCTGGGGCGGCATCCATTGTGAGGAATTGGGGTGACATCACGAATACTCTTTATTTGCAGACCACCTACAGCATCAATTGCTCTAATAGAGGATTCTCTTCCCGGACCAGGTCCTTTTACACGTACATGTACGTATATGAGGCCATGATATTTAGCTTCTTCCAGAGTCTTTTCACTGGCTAACTGTGCAGCATATGGAGTACCTTTTTTAGTTCCTTTAAAACCGGTTCCGCCTGCAGAAGCCCAGGAAAGAGTATTGCCGTTCATATCTGTGACATTAATGAGAGTATTATTAAAGGTTGCATGGATATGCATTACACCTTCAATAACGTTCTTTTTTTCTTTCTTTTTCCGTGAAGCACTTACTTTCTTTTTTGCCATTTTATTTCCCTTTATTTCTTCTTAATAGTGTTACCGCGAGGACCTTTCCAGCTACGTGCATTTGTTTTGGTACGCTGTCCTCTAACTGGCAATCTATGCTTGTGACGCAGCCCACGATAACAACCAATATCAATAAGACGTTTTATACTCATGGCTATTTCGGTACGGAGTGTGCCTTCTACTTTGACATTAGCTTCAATGATTTCACGCAGTTTTGCTAATTCATCTTCAGTAAGATCTGCTGTCTTCTTGACCGGATCAATTTTTGCCATTTCAAGGATTTTTCTGGATGTATGTTCTCCAATACCATAAATGTATGTAAGAGATACCCAGACCTGTTTATTATTAGGAATTTCTCTTCCAGCGATTCTAGCCATTCACTTCTCCTCTCATTAAGAACGCTTGCTTCCGCGTTGTCTCTGCTTATGCTTGGGATTATCACATATGACACGGACTAGTCCATGACGTCTAATTACCCGACACTTTTCACACATCGGTTTAACTGATGCTCGAACTTTCACTTATTTCTCCTATTTATACCGATAAACTATTCTTCCCTTACTTAAATCATAAGGGGACATTTCAATACTTACTTTATCTCCAGGGATGATTTTGATATAGTGCATCCTCATTTTCCCGGATATATGAGCCATTATCTGTCTTTTGCCTTCCAATTCGACTTTAAACATAGCTCCCGGCAGTTGTTCCACTACCGTTCCATCCACACGGATGACATCTTCTTTGTCCATCAAGTTGAGAAGACCTCCTTGATATCCTGGAAAACTTTGTCAATTGCCTGAGAACCATCTATTCGATGCAGTATTCCTTTTTTGGTATAATAATCCACCAGAGGTAATGTCTGGTTTTTATAGACTTCCAGCCTATTTCTCACAGTTACTTCCTGGTCATCTTCGCGGATTATTAAATCTTCACCGCTTTCATCGCACTTTCCCTCTACCTTAGGGGGATTGAAGTATATATTATATATCCTTCCGCTATTTTTCGCCACTCTTCGGCCAGTTAATCTTTTAAAAAGCAGGTCCTGATCTACATCCAGTAATACCACATGGGTTAAAGGTTTTTGTTTTGACTTTTGATCAAATATTTCAGCCTGAACCATGGATCTGGGAAATCCATCCAGCAGGTAACCTTTCTGACAATCATCCGCCTGTAATCGTTCCATGACCATATCTATAACTATAGTATCAGGAACCAATTCACCGGAAGACACATATTTTCTTAAAGTGTCAGCCAGTTCACCTTTTCCTTCTTTTATAGTAGCGCGGAATATATCTCCTGTGGATATATGGGCTATTTTTAAAAGATCACAGAGTCCGTCAGATTGAGTACCTTTCCCACTTCCTGGAGGACCAATAAAAACAACATTATACATGTTTTATCCTAAATTTTCTTTTTAAGTTTGGTAAAGAAGCCGTCCATATGATGCATTAGGAGATGTGACTCAACCTGCTTTAGCGTATCAATTGCCACACCCACCATGATCAGAAGGGATGTACCTCCCATTAAGTATCCCAGAGAAGAAGGAATATTGAGCCATTTAATAACATAGGTAGGTATCAATGCAATACTACCCAGGAAAACAGCTCCAGGTAATGTTATACGGTTTAATACAAACCAGATATATTCTTCAGTCTTGGATCCTGGTCTGATTCCAGGTATAAATCCGCCCTGCTTCCTTAAGCTTTCAGCAATATTATGAGGATTTAATTCGATTTCAGTGTAAAAATATGCAAAAAAGATGATCATGAGGAAGTAAATCAAAGAATGCAGCCAGGCACCGGTAGACAGATAGGTTTGTACAAACCTATTCAAACCCACTGCGCTGGGGAATCTATTGGCAATCATAGCCGGGAAGGTTAATATAGCTGAAGCAAAGATAATAGGTATAACTCCGGTAGGGTTGACTTTAAAGGGTAAGAAGGACATCTGGCTGTTAAAACTAGACCCTGCAACCTGCCTTCTGGTATACTGAATGGGTATCCTGCGCAGACCGGTTTCTTCAAACACAACCAGACCAATAATCACAAAGAAAAGCACGATGACTATTAACAGGTTCATGGGGTCGGTTGTATCTCCTCTGAATAACTGGAAAAGCGCACCGGGTAATCGGGCAATAATACCTGCCATGATTAAAAGTGAAATACCATTACCAATGCCACGTTCAGTGATCTGCTCACCCATCCACATTAAAGTCAATGTGCCGGCAGTTACTGAAAGTACAAACAAAATCACAAACATGGTATCGTTGATCATCAGGAACTGTTGTCCCTGAGCAGCATTTCTATGAATAAAACTGATACCGAATAAAGTACCCTGAATCAGTGTAACTGCTAAGGTACCTACACGGCCTATCTGCTGAAATTTTCTTCTACCTTCAGGTCCTTCTTTGAGCATCTGATCTATTGAAGGTACAACTGATTTTAATAATTGCAGGATAATCATAGCTGTGATATAAGGCATCACACCCAATGAAAATACAGAGGCAGTAGAAAGCCCGCCACCGGTAAGAAGGGAAAGCATCTCTAATAAGCCAGCGCCTGAGTTTCCTGACTGAGCCAGAAGACTAGCTGCATTCACCCCAGGGACTGTTATATGATAGCCGACTCTGGAAAGAACCAGTATACCAATGGTAAACAGGGCTTTTTTTCTTAAATCGGGTACCTTGAATATGTTCATAAATGCTTTCAACATGCTAATAACCCCTACCTATTAAATCATTAGATCAATTCTATTGTACAACCAGACTTTTTGAGTAATTCTAAAGCAGCTGCTGATGCGGCATTGACTTTAATTTTAAGATCCTTAACTTCCAGCTTACCATTAGCCAGTAGTTTCACAGGGGCACCATTATCTTTTATCAAACCCTTGCTCAGCAAAGATTCTTCGTTAATTGTTGCTCCATCTTTAAAGGTATTCAATGTCGCCACATTGATAATGTTATAAACCAATTTATTCATGGGTTTGAAGCCACGTTTTGGAATACGACGATACAGAGGCATCTGTCCGCCTTCAAAATAAGCAGGGAGAGATCCGCCACTTCTGCTTTTTTGTCCTTTGTCACCGCGTCCACAAGACTGACCTGTGCCGTTTCCGGTTCCGCGTCCAATTCTGGTCTTTTTCTTGGTAGAGCCGGGATTAGGGCTTAATTCAAACAAGCTCATTTCTCTCTCCTTTTACTGTACATTGCCGTAAACTTCGGCAATGGTTTTATCTCTTTTCGCGGCAATCTTTTCAATATCCATAAGGCTAAAAAGCCCCTGCATAGTTGCTTTAACCAGGTTGACAGGATTACTGGAACGGAGGGATTTAGTCAAAACATCCTGAATTCCCACTAATTCCAGAACCGGTCGCACACCACCACCGGCAATTACACCTGTACCTTTGGTAGCAGGTTTGATTACGATTTCACAGCCTTTAAAACGGCCCATAACTTCATGAGGTATGGTATTGCCTTTTACCAGAATGGGTTTAGCGTTGGCAATAGCTTTATCTTTTGCCTTTCGAATAGCATCAGCAAGTTCATTGGCTTTTCCATATCCCAGGCCAACTTTACCTTTTCCATTACCCACCACAACAATGGCGTTGAAACGGAATCTTTTTCCACCACGGGTGACTTTTGCGGCACGACGCAGGCTTACAACCTTTTCATCCCACTCGCTTTTTACTTCTTCTTTCTTTTCTCTTCTTCTATCACCAGCCATTGGTCACCTCGTTTAGAATTTTATACCGGCTTCACGGCAGGTATCTGCCAGAGCCTTTATCTTGCCATGATATAAAAGCCCATTTCTATCAAATACAATAGTATCGATTTTTAAAGCTTTTAATTTCTTAGCAATACCTTCTCCAACTTTTTTTGCTGATTCAATATTATTGCCCAGTTTTTTTCCTGCCAGATCTTTGGAAATGGAAGAATAGGAAGCCAGCACTTTATTATTGACATCAACAACCTGCACATACAGGTATTTATTGCTTCTGGTTACAATCATCCTGGGACGATCGGTAGACATCTTAAGATGCTTTTTGCTTCTCAGCTTAGTCTTTACATATCTTTTGTTTTTTGCTTTTACTACATCAATCATTTTAATGATCTCCTCTCAACTACTTTTTAGCTGATTTTCCTTCTTTCAGCTTCACCACTTCGTTCTGATAACGAACACCTTTACCTTTATATGGTTCAGGCGGCTTAACAAAACGCAGGTTAGCAGCTGTCTGCCCCAGAAGATGTTTATCATGGCTCATTAATGTCATCAGGTTAGGTGCATCCTGTTTGGCTGTTACACCATTAGGAAGACTAAACGCAACAGGATGAGAGAAACCCACATTCAGGTTGATCTGCTGTCCCTTTGCTTCCCATTTATAACCCACACCCTGAATGGCCATGGTCATGGTAAATCCTTCTGAAACGCCGATCATTGCATTCTTAATCAGACTCCAGTACAATCCCTGATAAGATCTGAAAGGTTTGCTATTTCCTTTACGGTCAACCTGAACGTCTTTATCAGATACTTTTATTGCAACAAAATCTGTCACAAATTTTTCTTCAATTTTCCCTTTAGGTCCTTCAAAATGGATAACATTTCCGGTTAAGGAAACTTTTACACCAGCTGGAATAGGAAGGTTCTTTTTAGCTAATCTTGACATCTTGATCTCCTACCAGACATAACACAGGACTTCACCACCGACACCAATAGAGCGGGCTTCTTTTCCCGACATTACACCCTTTGAAGTCGACAGGATAGCAATACCATAATTATTAAACACTCGTGGAATACTCTTTTTCCCGGAATAAATACGACGGGAAAGTTTAGAAATTCTTTTAATTCCTTCGATGGCAAAAACGCCTTTATCCACATATTTAAGAGTTACTGTGAATGCGAATTTGTCATCCTGGGCATCTTTATAGTCCACAATGTAGCCTTCATTTTTAAGAATACGTAGAATTGCTTCGATCAGATTCGTCTTTTTGACATTCACTGTCGCGTGACGCTGCATACCCGCATTTCTGATTTTTGTAATGGTATCTCCGATTACGTCCATTGCTTACTCCTGCATTACCAGCTTGATTTAACCACACCAGGAACCAGACCTTCAGAAGCAAACTTTCTGAAACATATACGGCAGATCCCGAAGTCACGCATGTAACCCCTGGGTCTTCCGCAAATTTGGCAGCGGTTATATTCTCTGACACTAAATTTTTTATCTTTCTTCCACTTAGCAACCATTGATTTTTTGGCCATCTTAACTTACCCCTATTTCTCTTTAAAAGGCATGCCCATCTTTTTCAGCATGGATAATGCTTCGGCATCGGATTGAGCGGTGGTTACTATTGTAATATCCATCCCTCTGACTTTATTAATCTTGTCATAATTTATTTCAGGAAAAATAATCTGTTCTCTGACACCAAAAGTGTAATTTCCTCTGCCATCAAAGCTATTAGGATTAACTCCCTGGAAATCACGGACACGTGGCAAAGCAACTGAGATCAATTTATCCAGGAAATCATACATGCGGGGTCCGCGCAATGTAGCTTTAACTCCGATAGGCATTCCTTCTCTCAATTTAAAATTAGAGACGGATTTTTTTGCCATAGTCCGCACACTGGATTGAGCGGCAATAATATTCATTTCTTCTACTGCAGAATCCAGAACATTTTTATCACCGGTAGCTTCTCCTACACCCATGTTCAAAACTATCTTGACCAGTCGGGGTATAGCCATAGAAGATTTGTACTTAAACTCTTCCTGTAAAGATTTAGTTACTTCCTTGTCGTAAAACGACTTCAGCCTGGGAACGTAACTGGTTTTATTCTTGCTTGCCATCTTAGCCTCTTAATCAGTTAAATTTAAAATCAAGTCCAGCTTTTCGGGCTACCCTGATTTTTTTGCCATCTTTGTCTGCTTCCACGCCAACCCGAACACCTTTACCTGTTTTAGAACAAAGCATCTGCACATTGGATAAATGAATAGGAGCTTCTGCTTCCACAAATCCACCATTAGGATAATCATTAGACTTTTTAACAGCCTTTCTTTTCAGGTTGACGCCCTTAACCAATATCCGGCTTTTTGAAGGCTGGATCATAAGTACTTCGCCCTGTTTACCCTTATCATCGCCAGCAATAACAATGACAGTATCACCTTTTTTTATCTTAGATTTTATCATTGGTATCTCCTAAAATACTTCGGGGGCGAGAGATACAATTTTCATGAAATTCTTTTCACGAAGTTCCCTACCTACCGGTCCAAAGATACGGGTACCTTTAGGGTCACCCTGTTTGGTTATAAGGACGGCTGAATTTCTATCAAAGCGGATAGAAGAACCATCCTTCCGATTAACTTCTTTTGTGGTACGGACAATAACAGCTTTTACTACATCTCCCTTTTTAACAGGAGAGTTAGGAATGGCTGACTTAACAGCTGCGACAATGGTATCACCAATACGAGCATATCTTCTCTTGGAACTACCATCTACGTGGATACATTCAATAATCTTTGCGCCACTGTTGTCTGCTACGTCCAGTTTAGTGCCTAACATAATCATAGCAATTCTCCTAAAATGAAGCTAGGCTTCTACTTTTTCTAATACTTTAACCAGAGTCCAGCGCTTCCTTTTACTGGTAGGAACAGACTCTTCAATTAACACTTTATCATGGAGAGTGCTGATATTCTGTTCATCATGTACCATAAACTTTTTTCTTCTTTTCACAAATTTTCCGTACATAGGATGCTTCTGCAACTCAACAATCTCAACTGTTCTGGATTTATTCATTTTATCACTGGTGACAAAACCAATAAACTGCTTTTTATTCTTATCCATTTTTAACCTCTGCTTTCTTTTCAAAATCATGCAGTAAGGTATTGATCTTAGCAATAGTCTTCCGCAATTCCCTTTTTTCACAAGGATTGGTTGGCTTTTCTATGCCTGCTTTGAATCGGATATCAAGCATCCTCTTCATAATATCTTCTTTCTGCTTGATCAGTTCATCAGGTTTCAGCTCTCTGAGCTCTCTTGTTTTCTTGTTAGCCATGCTGCTACCCCTAGCTTTCGATTCTCTTCACAAACTTTACACCGATAGGCATCTTATGTGAAGCGCGGCGAAAAGCTTCTTTTGCTTTCTCTTCATCTACACCGGAAACTTCAAACATAATTCTTCCAGGTTTTACTACTGCAACCCAACCATCCGGTGCTCCCTTACCTTTACCCATACGCACACCTTCACCCTTCTTGGTAATGGGTTTATCCGGGAAGATACGTATCCAGACTTTTGCGCCTCTTTTCAGATAACGGTTAATGGATACACGACAGGCTTCGATCTGACGGTCAGTTATCCAGGCTTTTTCCAGAGAGATAATTCCAAAATCACCAAAAGACACATCTTCGCCTTTATTAGCGTTACCTTTGATGCTGCCTCTCTGCTGTTTCCTGTATTTTACTCTATTTGGTGCTAACATTTTCTACTCCTGCCTTATCTTAGGATCCAGACTTTGATACCAATAATACCCATTTCAGTCAAAGACTCAGAAATTGCATAATCGATATCTTCCTGGATAGTACTCAGGGGAATACGTCCATCTTTATATTCTTCTGAACGGGCAATTTCCGCACCGTTAAGACGACCTGAGATACGTATTTTTATACCCTTTGCGCCATTTCTCATAGAATTACGTATAGCTTGTTTGATGGCTCTTTTATAGGATATACGTCTTTCCAGCTGTCTGGCAATATCCTGACCCACCACTGAAGCGTCCAGTTCAGGAGACTTTATCTCTTTTACACTGACCGCAACTTTTTTATCTTTTACAAGCTTGTTCAATTTTTTGGTTATTTCTTCAATCTCCGCACCCTTTCTACCAATAATGATACCAGGTTTTGCGGCAGAAATTGTCACATTCACCAATTGTGGAAAACGCGCAATCTCGATTTTTGAAATAAACGCTCTATCGTACTGCTTTTTCAGGAATTTTCTGATCATATGATCTTCAACCAGGTAGCTCACATAGTCTTTTTCACTGAACCATGTAGACGACCAGGTTTTAGTGGTTCCTAATCTTAATGCATAAGGATTTACTTTCTGTCCCATTTTTTCAGCTCCTCTTATTCAGCAGTGTTTGCCACAGGCAAACCCACTTTGACAGTAAGATGACTATAAGGCTTGCGGAGGATATCAGCTCTACCACGAGCCCGGGGCATCATTCTGCGCAGGGTAGGACCCTGGTCAGCAAAAATCGCAACAATTTTCAGTTCATCCGCATTCTGATCAGGAAAACGATCTTTAAAATTTGCTCTGGCAGAATGCAGGACTTTATAAGTCATCACCGCACCTTTATTAGGCAGCAATTTTAACGCAGCCAGCGCATTTTTTACACTCAATTCCTTTATACTTTTGATCACTTTTCTTAGTTTCAGGGGAGAGATTCTTAAATATCTACCTTTAGCTTCGACTACCATGTTCATACTCCCTTATTTCTTAGCCTTTTTTGAACCTGCATGCCCTCTAAAAAAGCGGGTGGGTGCAAATTCTCCCAGCTTGTGACCTACCATGTTCTCATTCACATAAACGGGGATGAATATTTTACCATTATATACCTGTAATGTCAAGCCAATCATCTCTGGGATAATTGTGGAACGGCGGGACCAGGTCTTCATGGTCTGATTAGCTCCAGCTTCCTGGAGGGCCAGAACTTTCTTGTAGAGATTTGCGTCTACAAATGGTCCTTTTTTTACTGATCTAGACATATATTTCTCCGTTTATCCTATTTTTTTCTGCGAGAAATGATGTAACGGTTGGTCACCTTACTCTTCTTTCTCGTTCTATAACCCTTGGCAGGTACACCAGTAGGAGACACAGGGGTCTTATAACCTTTCTGACGTCCACGTCCACCACCATGAGGGTGATCGTGTGTGTTCATGGCTACACCACGAACTTTAGGACGAAATCCCATGTGTCTTTTTACACCGGCTTTACCAAATACCAAGTTAGAATGTTCAGCGTTACCGACTTCACCCAGTGTGGCAAAACAAGCCTGAAGAACCAGACGTATTTCTCCGGAAGGCATGCGCAAAGCAGCGTACTTTCCTTCTTTACCATCCAGTTTAGCAAAAGATCCGGCTGAACGTGCCAGCTGTCCGCCTTTGCCTGGTTTGAGTTCGATATTATGCAACAAGCTACCTACAGGAATATTTCTGATAGGCAGAGCATTCCCGACTTTGATTTCAACTTTTTCGCCAGCCTGGACACGGTCACCGACCTTCAGTCCATTGGGGGCTAAAATATAAGCTTTAACTCCGTTCACATAATTCAGAAGGGCAATACGGGCTGAACGGTTGGGATCGTATTCGATTGCAACCACTTTTGCTTCTATGTCACGGATGGATCTTTTAAAATCAATCTCGCGATAGAATTTCTTTTCTCCGCCGCCTCTTCTTCTGACTGTTATGCGTCCCAGTGCGTTTCTTCCATTACCACGGCCTCTTTTGATGCCTGTAATAAGACCTTTTTCAGGTTCAGTCTTGGTGATTTCCGCGAAATCTGAAGAAACCCTGTGACGTAATCCGGGTGTAATTGGTTTATAACGTTTGATTCCCATTTAACTCACCTTACTTATAAAAATCGATCTCACCTTTAGACAAGGTGACGACAGCCTTTTTCCACGCCTTGGAAAAACCTACACTCATTTTAAAACGCTTCTGTTTGGGTTTCATGTTTACAATATTCACTTTATCAACAGTGACTTTGTACATGGATTCCACAGCGCGTTTAACTTCTATTTTGTTTGTATCAGAAGAAACCTCAAAAACATACTTTTTAGCAGGTTTCATGCTGCTGGCCTTTTCTGAAAGTACAGGACGTACTAAAATTTCACTTGGATGTGTCATCACTCTACCCTCACTTCAATACTTTGGTAAAGCGATCATCCAGGGCCTTTAAAGCGGCTTCAGTGATGATCACCTGTGTGGCATAGACCAGGGGGAGAATATCTATGGTATTCACATTCATTACCACGACTTTGGGAAGGTTACGGGAACCTATCACCAGATTTGCGTCCTGTTTTTCTGTGATTACTACAATTCTCTGATCCATGTTATCTACATATTTGGCCAATGCAGCTTTAAAATCTTTGGTCTTCAGACTGGAAACCTGGAAATCAGAAACAGCTTTCAGAGCTCCGGCTTCATTCAGTTTCTTGAAGGCGTAAAGATAAGCATTAGCTTTCATCTTTTTATTTATCTGCTGGGCAAAACTGCGTGGTTTAGGACCAAAAGTCACACCACCACCTTTCCATAAGGGAGACCGGCTACTACCGGAACGTGCCCTACCCAGACCTTTCTGACGCCAGGGCTTCTTGCCCCCGCCGTTAACTTCAGATTTGGTTTTGGTATTGAGGGTACCCGCTCTGTCATTTGCCAGACGTGCCACTACTACCTGATGAAGTACTTTTTCAGAAGATTCATCAAACAGCTTGGAAACAGATACATCACCAGCGGCATTTAATCCATCATAAATCTTGATTTTCATTGCCTACCCCTTGATTGCATCTCTGACCATGACATAAGCATTGCGTGAGCCAGGTACAGATCCGTTTATAAACAATAATTTCTTCTCGGTATCCACTCTGAGAACTTTTTCACTCAGGGTGGTCACCTTGGAATTGCCGTAATGTCCAGGCATCCTTTTGCCCCGGAACACCCGGGCAGGATAAGAACACTGACCAATAGAACCCACTCTTCTGTGAGTTTTGGAACCGTGTGTCTGAGGACCGCGGTGGAAATTGTGACGCTTGATAGCACCGGCAAAGCCACGGCCTTTCATAATGCCACTGATATCTACTTTCTTCAGAGCATTCAGACTTTCTTCGAGTTTTCCATCATAGATGGAGGTATCTTCGACACGAAATTCCTTCACAAAACGAGCCTGTTCAATAGTCTTTTCTTTTCTTTTAATTGTTTTAAAATCGTAACCCAGGATTACTGCCTGATAACCATCTTTTTCAATGGTACGCTCTCCAATCTTTTTCATATCGGAAAAATCAATGACAGTAACACCTTTAAGTTTTCCATCGTGATAAAGCTGGGTCATACCCAGTTTTTTACCGATCAAACCTACTTTTTTTGCTTTCATGGCCATCCATCCGCATTATTTAAACATTCCACGACAGTAGTTGGCAATCATCTTCTGATGAAGATCCGCGAGGCAGTCAGCCTAACCGTCCCGCGGAGAAGGATTGCACATACCGGCAGTAAATTGGATTTACTGCTTAATTTCTACTTCAACCCCTGCAGGTAACTGCAGTTCCATCAGCGCATTTATCAGTTCTGAAGTAGGTTCATAGATATCTATGAGTCTCTTATGAACACGCATCTCAAATTGCTCACGTGACTTGTTGTTCACGTGCACCGATTTCAGAATAGTATATTTTTTAAGCCGGGTGGGCAGGGGAACAGGACCTGAGACCCTGCCCCCTTTGCTCCGGACTGATTCTACTATTGAATTCGCTGATTTATCAATAAGACTGGTATCATAAGCCTTCAAACGAACTCTAATTCTGCTCACATTTACCTCGATTACTTAATGATTTCAGTCACAACACCAGCACCGACTGTACGTCCACCTTCACGGATAGCAAAACGCATAGCTTTTTCAAGAGCAACAGGAACGATCAGTTCAATGGTCATAGTGATGTTATCACCAGGCATAACCATATCAGCGCCTGCGATTTCTGTGATGTTTCCGGTAACGTCAGCTGTACGGATGTAGAACTGAGGACGGTAACCAACATGGAAAGGAGTCTTACGTCCACCTTCTTCGGGCTTCAATACATAGATTTCAGCTTTGAAGGTAGTATGAGGGGTGATAGATTTAGGCTTAGCCACGATCATACCACGTCTGATTTTTTCTTTGTCGATACCGCGCAGCAGCAGACCTACGTTATCTCCAGCCTGTCCCTGATCCAGCAGTTTGCGGAACATTTCAACACCGGTACAGGTGGATTTCTGTGTATCTTTGTAACCAATGATTTCCACTTCTTCACCGACTTTGACCATACCACGTTCGATACGTCCGGTAGCCACTGTACCACGACCGGTGATAGAGAAGATATCTTCGATAGACATCAGGAAGGGCTTATCCAATTCTCTTTCGGGATCGGGATAATAAGCATCCATAGCCTTCACCAGTTCTTCGATGGGGCCGTATTCCTGATTTTCAACAGCTTTGAGAGCAGATCCGCGGATGATGGGTACATCATCGCCGGGGAATTCATACTGACTTAACAGTTCGCGTACATCCATTTCCACCAGGTCGATCAGCTCAGCATCTTCTTTAGATACCTGGTCAACCTTGTTCAGGAAGACGATGATGGAAGGCACGTTTACCTGGCGAGCCAGCAGAACGTGTTCGCGGGTCTGAGGCATAACGCCGTCAGTAGCAGCAACAACCAGAATAGCACCGTCCATCTGGGCAGCACCGGTGATCATATTCTTGATATAATCGGCGTGTCCGGGACAGTCAATATGAGCATAGTGACGTTTGTCACTTTCATATTCAACGTGTGCAGTATTAATGGTGATACCACGAGCCTTTTCTTCAGGTGCAGCATCAATTTCGTCATATTTCTTAGCTTTTGATTTTCCACCTAGAGCCAGGAACATGGTGATAGCTGCGGTTAAGGTGGTCTTACCATGGTCAACGTGACCGATAGTACCTACGTTTAAGTGTGGTTTAGTACGCTCGAACTTTCCTTCAGCCATTCTATTTTCCTCCTACAGAATTATAAAAATTAGTCAGTTATTTATTAACCTTTTTTCTTAGCAACTTCTTCCCACAGATTCTTGGGAAGTTCTTCGTAATGATTAAATGCCATGACATAGGTACCGCGTCCCTGGGTAATACTGCGCAAAACAGTAGCGTAGCCGAACATTTCTCCCAGAGGCACATGACCGGTAATCATACGGGCATTACCACGTGACTCCATTCCGGTAATCTTGGCGCGGCGTGAAGATAAATCTCCAATCACATCACCCATGTAATCTTCAGGAACCAGAACGTCTACACGCATCATGGGCTCCAGTACTGTGGGATTTGCATTGGTCATAGCATCTTTTAATGCCATAGAACCTGCAATCTTAAAGGCCATTTCTGATGAGTCGACTTCGTGATAGGAGCCGTCATAAAGAGTGACTTTGATACCGGTTACAGGATAACCAGCCAAGACACCACTCTGCATAGCTTCTTCACAACCCTTTTGGACCGCAGGAATGAATTCTTTAGGAACACGTCCGCCTACTACTGCGTCAACAAACTGGAACTCAGGGCCTTCAGCAGGCAGGGGTTCTACTTCAATCAGCACGTGACCGAACTGACCGCGTCCACCGGACTGTCGAACAAATTTTCCTTCCTGTTTGACTGACTTGCGGATAGCTTCACGATAGGCCACCTGGGGTTTACCCACATTGGCCTGGAGTTTAAATTCGCGTATCATACGGTCAACCAGGATTTCCAGGTGAAGTTCACCCATACCGGAAATAATGGTCTGGCCGGTTTCATCATCAGTTTTTACACGGAAAGTAGGATCTTCTTCCTGGAGTTTTCTCAGAACTTCACCCAGCTTATCCATGTCATCTTTACTCTTAGGCTCGATAGCCACAGAGATCACAGGTTCAGGGAAATCGATTGATTCCAGAATAATAGGGCGATCCGGATCTCCAAAAGAGTCACCGGTAATAGTGTCTTTGAAACCAACCACTGCGATAATATCGCCGGCTTCTACTTTATCTACTTCTTCACGCTTGTTGGCGTGCATACGCAGCAAACGAGCTACGCGTTCTTTAGTGGATTTGCTGGAATTATAGATATAGGAACCTTTTTCCAAGGTACCGGAATATACACGGCAGAACACCAGTTTACCCACATAAGGGTCAACCATCACCTTAAAGGCCAGAGCAGATAAAGGCTCTTTGGCATCAGGTTTGCGTTTTTCTTCCTGATCGGTGTTAGGATTGATACCGGTGATGGAACCCACATCCAAAGGAGTAGGCAGATACATCATGATAGAATCCATCAGAGGTTCCATACCTTTGTTGCGCAGTGCAGAACCACAGACAACAGGGAAGAACGCGCCGGTAATGGTCATCTTGCGGATACCGCGGATAATTTCCGCTTCGGTAAAATCTTCACCTTCGAGATATTTTTCCATCAGGTCGTCGTTACCATCACAGATAGCTTCCATCAGTTTCATGCGGTATTCATCTACTTTTTCTACCAGGTTAGCGGGAATTTCCACTTCTGTAGCAGGAGCGGCTTCAGCACTTTCCCAGATATAAGCTTTTTTGGTTACCAGGTCAACCAGACCTTTGTAATCATCTTCAGCACCTATAGGCAGCTGAATGGGCACAGCATTGGCACCCAGTTTTTTATGCATGGATTCAACTGACATAAAGAAGTCAGCACCCATCTTATCCATCTTGTTCATGAAGGCGATACGGGGGACATTGTACTTGTCAGCCTGGCGCCAGACAGTCTCAGACTGTGGTTCCACACCAGCTGAAGCATCAAATACGGCTACAGCACCATCCAGCACACGCAGAGAACGCTCCACTTCAGCAGTGAAGTCCACGTGTCCCGGTGTGTCGATGATATTGATCTTAATGTCTTTCCAGTAACAGGTGGTAGCAGCTGAGGTAATGGTAATACCACGCTCTTTTTCCTGTTCCATCCAGTCCATTTCACTGGCACCATCGTGGGTTTCCCCGATCTTATGGGTGGTACCGGAGTAAAAAAGAATACGTTCAGTAATAGTAGTCTTACCGGCATCAATATGCGCGGCGATTCCGATATTGCGGACCTTGTCAAGTGTGACTTTCTTGTCAGCCATTAGTGTTTCCTCACCATCTGTAGTGGGCGAAAGCCTTATTGGCTTCAGCCATCTTAATCGTATCTGTACGTTTCTTTATTACAGTACCTGTATTGTTGTAAGCATCCAAAAGCTCTTTTCCCAGCTTTTCCGCCATGGAATGATCCTTGCGCTCACGGGAAATAGTAGCCAGCCAGCGCAGAGCCAGAGAATTCTGACGAGCCGGTCTGACTTCCACGGGAACCTGGTAGGTAGCTCCACCGACGCGGCGGCTGCGTACTTCGATAGGAGGCTTGATATTTTCCATAGCAGTATTGAACGCGTTCAGAGGCTCATCACCGGTCTTGGTGGCCAGAAAATCAATGGCTCCATAGACGATCTCAGTAGCGGTACTTTTTTTACCGTCCCACATGATCTGATGGATAAGCTTCTGTATCATAATACTTCCGTATTTCATATCAGGCTTTACTTCAGGTCTTTTCAGTACTCTTTTCTTTCTTGGCATTCCTTTACCTCTCTACTTACTGCTTGGGACGTTTAGCGCCGTATTTGGACCGGCTCTTCTTACGCTTTTCCACACCAGTGGTATCCAGTGTACCACGAATGATATGGTATCTTACCCCGGGAAGGTCCTTGACACGGCCACCGCGGATAAGAACCACAGAGTGTTCCTGCAGAGAGTGCCCGATACCGGGGATGTATGCCGTCACTTCGATACCATGGGTAAGGCGCACACGGGCGATCTTACGCAGAGCTGAGTTAGGCTTCTTGGGGGTCATGGTTGTCACACGGGTGCAGACTCCTCTTTTCTGAGGATTGGACTGCAGAGCAGGAGACTTCCCCTTTTTCTTGATGATCTGGCGGCCTTTGCGGACCAGCTGGTTAATAGTTGGCATAAAATTCACCTCTTGTTTCGTGCTGTTCAGATAGACCATTATTTTAAATTAAGTGCCAGTTATTGTCAATTAAAAGCTCAGTGGAAATCACATCAGAGGTAAATATTTTCCCCTGAACCTTTCGTCTGCACCCCTGCAGTATAGCAAAACGAATGGTCTGCTCAGCCGTAATTAAAAAATGCCGATAAATTAAAAAAGTAGGAATCTCAGGAGGTGATAGATGAACGAAATTACTCCCCGTTTTCTGCAGGTGAAAGTCATGTGCCGGGACTGCGGTCATATCTGGCCTCAATTATTAAATAAACATCTGGACGATATTGAATGTTATCGCTGCGGGGCGCACCATATCAGTGTGATCCACATCAATGATAAGGATCTGGAACGTTGGCAGTCCAGTATGGAAAATGTGGAAGCTACCTTCCTCCAGGTAAACGCGGAAATCCTGCAGCAGCTCCAGGACAGCCACCTGGTCTGAGGGCTGATTTCTAGTCCGGTTCTAAAAGACTTATACAGACTTTATCTATTTTTTTTGTGCTGTAGTCCGGGAATTTAAGTTTACAACCTATCGATCCGATAATCTTCAAACACGGAAGAGTTCAGCTGTTTTTTTTAGAAAAAACTATCCCCTCTGACTTGCCGGTGATCTGATAAGATATTAAAAGATGAAAAAGACCAGGAGACGCGGTCTGTGTCCTGGAGCGCCTGTTGCGGACGAGTGAACCTATGATGGGGATCCCCAATACAGGACAACACAGGGAGTGGCACGCGCCTCTATTTTCTTTTCATCTATCCAGGGACCTCCTTAGGGAAGGTCCCTTTTTTATTTTCTTATAGGCTGCTTTATAATAGTAGAATTGAGTGCTATTTAAATCTGAAAATACTGACGCTGTTTTCCTTATCCGCGTCGGTAACACCTACATAGATGTCATCTATGAAACCAACCCTATGCCTGATCTTCACCGTGGAAGCATTCACGGAGGTGATGCGGCTGCCCAGGATGGTCAAATCTCCGGTGATTTCATTGTAGCGGTACACCTCCACTTCACCGCGGTTGGCTCCGCCGCTACTCACCGGCACAATGACAGCTATATATAAGACTTTTTCGGTGTGGTCATAAGCGGTATCTATACCGGAATAATTCTGACCCCCGAAAAGTCTCATCTGGACATTGGTAGTAGATTCGATTTTCATAATTACAATATTAGTGGAATCCCGGATGTAAGTGACCAGGGCATGAAGGGGGCCGGGCTGGCTGACTAATTCAAAGCCGGCCATATTTAGGCTCATATTTGTGATAACAGTACCGATGGAAAAAATAGAAGAGCCAGGGGCAAGCTGAAATACCGGTATCTGAAAATTCAAGCCGGAGATCGCCCCGAAATACTGGCTGAGAGGGTCATATTCCGCTTCAAAATAATAGACAGACTGGGGGAAAGGCAGAGACTGGCCCAGGGCGGATATATTGGTGAAGGCGTAGATATTAGACTCATCAGTAGTGAAAAAAGCGGGGCCGTTCAGGGATATGGTCTGCCGATTGACGAGGTCAATAAAGGAATGGCCGCCAATCATACGGGTATAGCCGGGCCAGAATCCACTAAGCAGATTATAGGCATGGATATAAGTGGTATTGGAGCTGTTATTAAGACTAAAGGCGCAGTAAGGGATGCGGTTGGCACCGTCAAAGCTGTAGGCTACACTGACACAATAATAGGAGCCTGAATAATTAGCCACAGGGGTACCTCCCAGGTGCTGCCAGCTACCCCCGCCCCGAGACTCATAGACATAGGGCTGCCCCTGCTGCAGGGTGATAGTACCTACCAATACATCGCCGGATGGGTCAACTACCATATCCCAATTTTCAAAATAAAAGCCGTCAAAGTTCTGCATGACCCCGCCGGGCACAGAAGTGCCGCCCACCTGGGTCCAACCCCCGCTGACACCAGAGATCTGGTTAGCCGCCGTCACGAAAAAACCCGGAAAAAGATAACAGGCATTCAGACATACTGCGCTAAAAATAAGAGACAGAATGATTTTTTTCATTTGACGGCTCCTGTGCTGGTTATAATATAGAATACATCATCCGCGGCGGAATATCAAATTAATGTTTTTTTCTGTTGGACCTGAGGTATAACTGAACCATTCGGGCTATGGCAGGAAAAAGATCCAACAGGAAAAAATTCGTGTAAAAATTGATATTTAGGAAGAGATAAACTAACATTTATCATACCCTCTTAAGGAGTTGTTATGAAAAAGTTGTTTTTATTATTGCAAGTGTTAGCTCTGGGAGCATTCATCACCATGAGCGGCTGTACATCCATTGCCCCGGATTCCGGATCGCAATTCTTCATCGTGATTTTTAACAGCCAGGGGGCAACTCTGGAGGCCAATCCTATTTTAAAAGTTGTGAGATATCCCTCAACCACTGTAGGCAGCCTACCTGTGGAGCCGTTAAAGATCGGATACAGCTTCGCGGGCTGGTACACTGAGACCAACGGCGGAGGCACTGCCTTTATGGCCAATACAATAGTGGAATCCGATATAACGGTTTTCGCCTACTGGAGCCTCAATCCAGTGTACACGGTCAGTTATGACAGCGCAGGGGGCACTCCGGTGGGAGAACAGTATGTAACCCTGCCTGCCACCACTGTGGGCACTCTACCGGCTGCCCCTACCCGGACAGGCTATGCTTTCGGGGGGTGGTACACCTCCACCAACGGGGGAGGTTCACAGTTTACAGCTTCTACGACCGTAACCAGCAATATCACAGTTTATGCCAAATGGAACAGCTATTCCTACACTGTGACCTTTGACGGACAGGGGGCTACCACGGCACCGGTCCCGGCCAGTAAGGTAGTGTCCACTCCGGAAACCACTATAGATACACTACCTGCCCCGCCTATCCGGACAGGCTATATCTTCGGAGGTTGGTACACCGCTACCAATGGTGGAGGTTCACAGTTTACCGCTGCTACTACTGTCACCGACAATATCACGGTTTATGCCAAATGGAACAGCTATTCCTACACTGTGACCTTTGACGGTCAGGGAGCTACCACAGCAGCCAATCCCTCCAGCAGTGCGGTGATATCGCCAGCTACCACGATAGGAACACTACCTATCCCACCCCTCAAGACGGGATATAACTTCAGCGGCTGGTATACTGCCACCAATGGAGGAGGGTTTGCCGTCACCTCGGGTACTTCTGTGACTAACCCTATCACCGTCTATGCCCACTGGATAGCCGCGGGCTCGACCTGGACGGCACGGGCCCTGCCCAGCTCAGCTAACTGGCGATCTGTAACTTACGGAAATGGTGTATTTGTAGCTGTAGCATATGGTAGTTCTTCTGCAGCAACATCACCGGACGGCATCACCTGGACGGCACGCACCCTGCCCAGTTCAGCCAACTGGCGATCTGTAACTTACGGAAATGGAGTATTTGTAGCTGTAGCTTATGGAAGTTCAACAGCAGCTACATCGACTAACGGAATTACCTGGACTTCACGAACCTTACCCAGTACTGCCAATTGGTCTGCTGTTACCTATGGTAACGGGTTATTTGTTACAGTTGCACAAGCCAGTACCTCTGCAGCAACATCCCCCGATGGTATTACCTGGACGGCACGCACCCTGCCCAGTTCTTCGCAATGGCTTGGGATTACATATGGTAATGGTATTTTTGTGACAGTTGCTTCAGCTCTTTCTTTTTCATATACTTCGACGAATGGAATATCCTGGACAGCACATACACTCCCTGTTGGAGCAGGCTGGTATTCAGTTGCCTATGGCGATTCAGGTTTTGTAACAGTTGCCGCAGCTAACAATTCCTGTGCATCTTCACCGGATAGCGTTACCTGGACAGCGCGTTCTCTGCCCAGTACTGCTAGCTGGCAATCAGTCGCTTTTGGCAATGGGGTATATGTGACATTGGCTTATGGTAGTTCCTCTGCAGCCACATCAACAAACGGAATAACCTGGACGGCGAGAACACTGCCCGCTACAGCCAACTGGTCTTCTGTGGCTTATGGAGGCGGTAAATTTGTGGCTGTCAGTTACGGCAGTACCAACGCGGCAACCTCACCCTAGGATAGAGGGGCCGGAAACCGGCCCCTTTCAGGTAAATTGTAAAAACCAAAATATCAGGACTGTGACGCTCTCAGGCTGGAGATGTAGACTGCTCCAGCCAGGAGGGGAGCGTCCTCCAGTCTCTCCCAGCGCACATTGTGCCCTGATTCCAGTAGAGTGAGCTCCAGGTGGCACATAGCTATACCCATATCCAGTCTCTGCATCTCAAAACCCAGCACTCTGCCATAACCCGGCGTGGGCTGGAGATAGAGGTGAGCGGTATCGCCCTGCAGCATCACTCTCCAGGGCTGTTTGTTGGAAGCGGAAGGGGATAGCCGCAGCATTTCCAGGGCCTCGTCCCAGAAACCATTCTCTCCTCTAATGAGAGGTTGTCCGCTGTCAGCCTGACTGAACAAAGTCTCCCAGGGCAGGCGATGATCACCTCTGACTACCTGACGAATGAGACGCTCCGACAGGCGCTGTGCCTGGGGATAGCCCACAGGGGTAACCGCGGGTATAATATGCCCCGGGGGTAATGTTAAAGAACGGGTGATCTTTTGTCTCTGAAAGGTCCCGCCCAGCCAGCAGGTGCCTATTCCCTTCATAGTAAGAAATAAAATGAGTTTTTCCAGAATATAGCCCAGGTCGACCAGAGAACTCTCCTCGGGCTCGCAGGAACCGGCTAAATATCCCTGGGCCTGACTGATGAATCCATAGGTACCCACTCTCCCGATCCCACTCAGACCACTAAGGGGGAGGTAATGGAGGCCGGTACGGCTGTGAAATGGCCCCTCCAGATGCTGACGACTGGCCAGGTAATGACTAATGGACTCCAGGTCGGCTGGGTTTAAGGGCCTGTCCTGAAAGGTCCTCACACTCCTTCTATGCCGTATTGCTTCCATTATATTCATGATTCACCTTGCTCCTTGGTCTGTCCGGATTTTTGATGAAACATAAATGACCGCACCATTTTCAGGAAAACCGGGCGGTATTGCCGTAAAGAACGGGGGTCAGCAGCGTGAAGTCTGAGCTGAAGGATGGAATCCGGGAGACCTATCATACAGGTCAGATCTGAAGTACCGTCACTATAAGTATAGCACAGCATTGTACCCTCCCCGGACAGGCCGGCTTGACGTAATACCGAAGCATAGGGGAACTTTTTCTGCTCTACTCCGGTATCCTGGCCCATGACCTGTCTAACCATCAGAATATTGGTGGCTACCCAAACAGAAAAACTCTGTCCCTCCAGGGGAGTAATATAAGTCATGATCTGATTGCCGTTCTTGACCAGGCTGAGATCCAGCTGCAGGGAGTCCTGCTGCTCCCATTGGGAAGGTGCTATAAGACTGTATTGCCCTCCATCCAGGTTATATTCCACTTTCCCGGCAAAGGAAAGTACCCGGGAAAACAACAGTATAATAAATACAAGATACGGTTTTTTCATATTTCTGACTCCGGTTTATTAATCTGGTTTTATTATAAAGCAGAATAGAGATTAAGCAAGCTGACCAGCGGGTGAAAGTGCGGAGCATTAACAGCAACGGCATGAGCACTCAGAGAAAATGTCTCAGCAGAAACTCCCGGTCAACCCTGCACCCATGGGAGGAGGCGCAAGCCCCTACCGCCGCCCCCCCCATGACTGTGTGGGAAGTATCAGCGCGGTCCCTGACCAGGGCCGCCCCCACTCCAGCCGCTGGATTAAATTTTTGTTTTTACCCTGTATGAAAATAGAAATATTCACATCTGGTCTGCTTGACTTTCGTGCTTTTCGAGGGTAAAATAGCCATAGGGAAATATTATTTCATTTATTTAAGGAAGGAACCATGAAAGCCATAAAGAAGCTCGTTTTATTTTTTATCATCAGCCTGACCCCGGTTGCCCTGCACGCCGGATTTATCAACTGGATTTATGTAGGATTCGGCTATCTGGGCAACGGAATCGTGGGAGGAAGCTCGCTTACCATATACGATCTGATACTGGGGACAGGGCAAATGTTCCCCATCGGCAAATTCACCATCTATTCTGCTGAAAATTTAAATTACGTGATGAGCCCTGCTATGGGCAATGTGGGCTACGGTGTCAATGCCAATCTGGACCTGGCCTACAAGATCATCGGGGAAAGTTATGCCAAGAAAGGCTTTGAAATGGAAGTTTTCCTGGGAGGGTTCGCGGAATTTGATATCAGTCTGTTACCCTTTGATATTTATTATGCCTACGGCCCGGAACTGGGTATGAACTTCCAGTTCTGGTTTACACCGGGATTCGGCCTGAATCTGCAGGCTAAATGCGGTTATAATGTCAGCGGTTGGGGTGATCCCTTCTTTCCCAGCGGGGGCCTGGCTATGATGTGGCGCCGGGTGGATGAATCCAAGCTGGCCTTTGCCAAAGAGAAGAAAAAGGTGAAAACCTCCAGCCTCAATGCCGGTATCTACCAGAAAGATGGTAATGTGATGTTTGTATATGAATCGCCCCGCACTGATATCAAATCTATAGCCTTGATCGGTGACTTCAACAACTGGAATACCGATGGTATTATGCTGCAGGAAGACGGTGGTGTGTGGAAGGTGGTGATCAAGCTGGATCCCGGCCTGTATCAGTATAAATATCTGATCAATGGCAAGGAACAGATTGTTGACCCTAAATCACCGGGCTATACTCCTGACGGTTTGGGTGGAAAGAACTCCTTCCTGGAAGTAGAATAAACATAATATGAAAAAATTCGGAGTCATCTTTTTTGCGGGACTGGTTTTATTGCAGCTGTGCTGTCAAAGACAAACTCCCGCCTATCAGGATGTCACGCCACAGGAAGCAGCATCGCTTATCAGGAGTCTGGGTGCCCATCTGACTATACTGGATATCAGGACAGCTGCTGAATTTGAGCGGGGGCATATCCCCGGCGCCATAAACCGGGATTTCTTTAGTGAAGATTTTCAGCAGAATCTGGAAAAACTGGATAGAGATCAGCCCCTGCTGCTACATTGCCAGAGCGGGGGGCGCAGTCAAAAAGCCCTGATCCTGCTGCTGGATTTGGGTTTCAAGAAGATCTATCATCTGAATCAGGGATATTTGTCCTGGGAGGCAGCCGGGATGGCTGTAGAGCCCAGGTGAGGCTGTCATGATACAGGAATGCGGGCCGGAGGAATTCCGGGAACTCATCATTCAACATCTGTCAGGTAATCAGGCTGTACTGCTGGATGTACGCAGTATGCAGGAATTTAAATTCGGTCATATACAGGGAGCGATCAGTCTCCCGGCTGGAGCGCCTGACCTGCAAAAAAAAATCGACTCCTATGATAAAAATCTTATCTATCTGGTTTATTGCCACTCCGGTGTTCATAGTAAAAGGATCATCTCCTATATGGAAAACACGGGGTTCAAAAAAATCTTTCACCTGACCCAGGGACTGGCCGGCTGGACACGGGCTGGGCTGGAAGTGGAGATATAAGCTGAAACATTTCAGAAATTGGTTTATATGGCTGGCTGTATTTTTGATACTGTCCTGTATGAAAAAACCGGAAACTCCGCCGGAAGTTCATCCTGACTGGGCTGCACTACAACAGGCTGGCCTGGGAGTCTATCTAGCTTACCCCACCCCGCTGATACTGGTCAAGCTACTGGAACGGGGCTGCACACCGGCAGCTTATGTACCCGGGAGGGAAGAATACCTGCTGGAAGGAGGAGAATTTCCTCTGATGGCAGTGATACTGCCGGGTAATCCACCCCGACCGGTAGTGGAATATTCCTACTTCGCAGAAAAAAAACTCCACCAACTGACCCTGGATGTCTATGATATCTACCGCTGTGTGGATTCACCCCGCTACGCTGTGTTTGTGTACCGGGGCACCAACAGCAGCCTGTCTATTCACAGCGAAGGCCAGCCGGACTGTACAGTGAGACTGGCTGATTTTAATACTGAACTGGAGAGGTTAAAAGAAAACTCCCAGGCAAGCTGGGAGCAATTGTATATCCGGGAGTATTTTAATTAAAAATGAATGAAAAGTTTTAAGTACCGGTTTGGGTATTTTTTATCACCCATTCCAGGTAAGGCTGGTAGCCCTGTACTACAGGAAGCGCCATGATCTCAGGGATTTCATAGGGATGAGATTCTTTGATACTTTTTTCCAACTGGGGGTAACATGCCCGGGTGGTCTTGATCAGTAGCAGGTATTCCGCAGCTGACTCCTGCCTCTCCTGCCATAAATAGACACTCTTGAGCGGACCCAAGATCTGCACACAGGCTCCCAGACCCTGTGACACCACCATTTCCGCCAGTCTGGAGGCAAGCGCTTCATCCGGTACCGTGACATGTACTTCCAGTAGCTCTTCCATTATTGAGACGCGCCAATTTTGTTAATAAGCGGGGCAAAGTCATGTACAATCAGCATATTGCTGTACAGTATAAATTCATTTTCCAGACTAGCCTGACGGTAGATAAGTACATTGGTGTCGGGTGTACCGGCCACACTTTTTGCCAACTCGGATAGGTCTTCTTTCTTTTTTAACAGGCTGCGGTAGGTCTCTGACATAACTTTAGTGTAATTGGTTTCCATACGGTACACATAAGTCAGTGCCTGAAAAACATTGAAACTTACCAGCATGTATTGCTCCATGTTGGTCAGAGTCTGATTAAGAATACCGTTCTGGAAGGTCTTGTTTTGAGACAATTTTCTGAGGTAGTCTCCATAGACCTGGTCCTCGCTGCGATTGGTATTAATCTGCTTTTTTAACTCAGCGGAAAGGCGTAGAAATAAAGGCAGGGTTTCCACAAAATTGCTGACCTGAGTAACCTGCAGGGGGATCATTTGGTTGTAATATTTGATCTCTTCCTGTTTTTTTGCACACGCGCCCAGTATAGTTAGAACCAGTATCCAACTTAGATGGTGTAGTTGTTTCATTGATCATTCCCCTCCATGGCTTTATCTATCTTTTCCAGATTTTTCTGAAGGAAAAAGACATTGTTATATAATTTTTTTCTGTTTTCCAGACTGGCTTTTTTTTCTTTGAACAAATCCTTTTCAATACCCTGCATTTCAGTTTTCTCCAGCTCCCTTACCTCTTCCGTCTCTCTCATTAGACTCTTTTTAAAATCATCCATCTTTTTTTGGAAGTCATCGGGGTCGCGGGGTAGATAATCCAAACCCAGGGTGATGCTGACATATATATCCAGAAAGGACAGCATGTCGTCAAAGCCCTGTGACAAAATAACTGCCTGCATGGCTTTATCCGTAATAAGTTTCTGGAAGTATTTTTCATTGTAATCCGGAGCATCTACCTGTTCGGGGCGAAGTGAGAGTTGATAATCCTGACTGAATCTGATAATGTCAGGCAGGACTTTTATAAATTTATCCAGGGCAGCATCATCCAGATAGACAATATCTCTTCCGGTAAGTGGCGGAGTTTTGGCGGTGCACCCCCAAAAAACTGTCGTTAAAAATAAAACTGTCGACAAGATTTTCTGTTTCATTTTCCCTCCCGATCTGGCATAGTTTATCATATTCCCCTAAAAATGAAAAGCCTGAACGGAGTTTTCATTCAGATAAAAACACCCTTTTACTTGACTTTTTTTCTTCCATACAATATCCTTTGTTATACATTGCTAACTATATAAGAGAATATCAAGGAGCTGAAGTGACTCAAAGTCTGGAAGATTACCTGGAAGCTATCTATCTGATCATCCAAAAAAAGAAAGTAGCCAGAGTGAAAGATATCTCTGAACAGCTGGATGTTAAAAAACCCAGTGTAATAAACGCGGTCAAAGAACTGGAAACCCGAAACATGGTAGTCCATGAAAAATACGGTTATATAGAACTGACCAGCCTGGGACAGGCCGAAGCTGCCAAGATTTATGACAGACATGAAACACTACGAAGCTTTCTTATCAAAGTACTGGGACTACCCGAAGACGTTGCTGAAGATGATGCCTGTAAAATGGAGCATGTACTCAGCCAGCAGACTTTCCATAAATTAAAAGATTTTATGAAAAATCATTGAAAAATATCTATTTCCTTTCAAAAACTCCTTTAGATAAAATCTAAACCTTTTCCCCATAAATCCGAAAATTAAAGAAGGAATCTACTTCCAGAGGGGTAAATATGGCTATCGAAAGAACCTATGCGATGATAAAACCGGATGGATATAAAGCTGGACATATAGGAGAGATCATCTCTATGATCGAGGCTAAAGGGTTCAAGATAATCCATGCCCGTTTATTTAAATTTACTGAAACTTCTGCCAATCAGTTTTATGAATCTCATAAAGGTAAAGAATATTTTGATAGATTAGTGAAATTTATCGTTTCAGATAAAGTACTGGGCATGGTGCTGGAAAGGGATAATGCCGTTAATGAATGGCGAAATGTAATGGGAGATACTGAACCTGCCAAAGCCGCTAAAGAATCTATCCGTGGAAAATATGGCAAAGGTTTACCTGACAATGCTGTACACGGTTCAGATACTCCGCAAAGTGCTAAAAAGGAAATCACCTATATCTTTGGAGAATTTGCTTCTATTCCTTCTCCTGATAAAAACCTGGCAAAAGAGTATTAGTCTACCACCGGACCTGTTTCACCATGGAGATAGCAATCAAAGACTTTTTTCTGCAGAGCTATTATATCAAGCTCCTGCAGTTTATTTTTTGGAATCCACTCCAGTCTTAAAGATTCATGACTGCAAATCAAATGGGTATCCTCTTTCACTTTAACCCGGAATACCATACCTATGCCCCGAGCCACGTGACCATCGGGAAACTGCATGATACGGGATGGCTCAGAAAAAACTCCAAATAATGCCCAGTCTATGACCTCCAGGCCGGTTTCTTCCTTGACCTCCCGAATCAGGCACTGGACCACAGACTCATCCTGCTCCATGCCTCCCCCGATCAGCGACCATTGACCACCATCAGACCTTTGCTCTAAAAGAATAGTATCGTCTTTCTCAATAATTGCCAATGCTCCAATCTGGTAAGGCAGGTCAGGTTGAGGAGCCAGGGGGTCCTGATAAAAAAATCGGGCTGTACTCATGTTAAAATCCATGTCTTTTGAACTGCCGCTCGATATCATAGCGAGGCAGGCTGAACATAACAGGCCGGCCATGCGGACAGGAAAAGGGCTCGTCACATTCCAGGAGATTCTTCAATAAGGCCCGGGCCTCATTTTCCTGGATAGAATCCCCCGCCCTGATGGATGATTTACAGGACATCTGCTTCATGGCGCTTTCTATAAAATCTGAGCTGTGGGCATCTCCGTCACGGTTTTCCTGCAGACTCTGGATAAATCCCATGACTACATCGCCCGCGTCTTCGTAGTCTATATATTCCGGGATGCTTTGTATGATAAAAGTATTGCCGCCAAAAGCTTCCAGGCTGAATCCCATGGCATCCAGGGTAGGCAGATTTTCTTCAAAATCTGTGACTATTTCGACCGGTACTTCTACCCTCACCGGCACCAAAAGCTCCTGACTACCAAATCCCTCTCCCCGGTAGCGGGATTTAATTTTTTCATAGTTGATCCTCTCATGTGCGGCATGCTGATCTACAAACACCAGGCGCCCGGGACCTTCCAGAAGTATATAGGTATAAAATATCACTCCACGGAATTTATATTCCAGTAACTCAGACCTTTGTTCATAGCCTCCGGACTGCTGAGGAGATGGTGGTACCGGTACTGCAGATCCGGGAAATGAACCGGCTGGCTGCAGGTGTGGTGCAAATAAAGGCTCTGTAGAATGGGTATGCTCTTCCCGCCGGGCATAGTCCTGCAGAGCAGAAGCCACCCGGGATTCATAAGGAGTAAATCTCAGCACACTGTCTTCTGCTTCACTGATACCGCTATCGGCATGCAGGTGATCTATCAGTATGTGCTGTATCTCTCTGGAAAGCAGCTGTTCTTCCCGGAATCTGACTTCTTTTTTCATGGGATGTACATTGAAGTCGACTCTCTCAGGATCAATCTCCAGATACAGAAATACAGCCGGAAAACTACCTCTGGGGATCAGGCTGCCGTAGGTGTTCTGCAAAATAAAAGACAAGGCTTTCCATTCTACTGCACGTCCATTCACAAAGAAATACTGATACATCCGGTTGGGCCGTAAAAATGCCGGTTGGGTCAGAAAACCCTGTACTGAAAAATGTTCAGAAATAAATTCCAGAGGAATGAAATAGGGGACAGCATCCGGGTAAAAATCACTGATTCTCTCCACATAGGTATTCTTACTGGAAGTATAATATTTACGTTTGCCCCCGGTTTTAAGCTCAAAACTGACACGGGGATATGCCAGGGCTTTTTTAATTATCTCTTTGTCTATGTATCGGGTCTCGGTAGATTCCTGACCCAGAAATTTCGCTCGGGCGGGAAGTTCTTTGAATAAATCCCGTACGATCACTGTGGTACCCTGATTTACGGCACAGGAACGTGGCTCATCCCGTCGGCCAAAACGCACATTGAGCTCCTGACCTCCCACGCCCTGGCCAGTACTGCTGCGCAGAGTAATATCAGCTACTTCGGCAATGGAGGATAGAGCCTCTCCCCTGAAACCCAGGGTAGAAACCCGTGCAATGTCATCAAATATTTGTATCTTGGAAGTGCAATGATCCTGGACTGACAGAGTCAGATCAGCTGCATCCATGCCCCTTCCATTATCCTGGACTTCGATATAGGTCTTGCCGCCATTCTCCAGAATGACACGGATCATATCGGCACCTGCATCGATAGAATTATCGATAAGCTCTCTGACAACAGAGGCGGGCCGGTCTATGACCTCACCCGCCGCTATTTTTACAATGGTGTTGTAATCCAGTTCTTTTATGATGCCCAAACAGGATTCCTTGTACCTTTTTTCCAGAAATAGATCAGGCCATACAGCCCCACCAGGAACATAGGCAGACTAAGCAGCATACCCATGGTAAGCCAATTTCCCAGCAGAAATCCCTGATTGCCCACCTGGATATCAGGCTGTCTGAAGAATTCTACTACAAAGCGGGCCAGACCGTATCCCATCACAAATAAGGAACCAAAAACTCCCTTGGGACGTTTTTTCATGACTTTGCTGCCGATGAATAACACTAAAAACAGGACTATACCCTCCAGGAACAGCTCATAAAGCTGCGAAGGGTGGCGGGGCAGGTTAAGCATAGCCCCTGTATCGGGCAGGCCCACTTTTTTGGCAACCTCTCCTCCGGTCATACCCAGGTGATTGATCATCTGAGTTGAAGACACCGGAGTGGCATTCCGGAACAGCATACCCCAGGGACGTGTAGTGACCCGGCCCCACAGCTCACCGTTTACAAAATTACCCCATCTTCCACAAGCCAGAGCGATAGGCACTGGGATAATAAAGACATCGGCTATGCCCAGAAAATCCAGTTTCTTTTTACGGACATAGAGCCATTCAAATAAAATGGTAAATAAAAATCCCCCATGAAAGCTCATTCCGCCTTCCCAGACTTTAAAGATGGCCAGAGGGTTTTGCAGGAAATAGGGCAGGTTGTAAAACAGCACATAACCCAGACGACCGCCTACCAGGACACCCAGCATCGCCAGGAAAAAGATATCCTGGAGCTGATCTTTACCCAGATTGATACGGCCTTTTTTGATCTGATAAATATGGAAGTAATAAACAAAAAGGAAACCCACTATATACATCAGACTGTACCAGCGAATAGCCAGTGGCCCCGCGATATTCAGGATGGTGGGGTTGATGTTGGGATGGATGAGAAATGCCAGCATGTTAGACTCCTTGTTAGTTTGAGGATAATTTTAGCAGTTTTTGACTGAAAAAGCTATTTTCCGTCTCAGAGACTATTTAATTCCAATGCTATGTGCTCCTGAATAGGATAGTAGGATACCATACTGACCCGGTTGATACGTGCTGTAAAGGGTTTGAATTCCCTGTTCAGTATATCCATGGCACGGCTTTTCTGAGGAATAGACAGACCATGTCCCAGGGTACAATGAGGTACCCAGCAATTGGGCAGATACTGCAGCTGCGCTCTGCTTCTCAAATTCTCGGTGAAATGGTGCAGATAAGCATGCGCGTTCCAGAGCTCCTGGGTAAATACAGGCCCACTGAACACTACCCCTTCCTTGCCGTTAAACTGACCCAAAACCGAGAAATGCAGAGGGAAATCGTGAATTTCACGAGAAAAGCGTTTGACTACTTCGACGATCATCGGTACCATGTCTTCAGTAGGCTGTCCGGGTAGACCCCAAACCCCCAGACTGAGATGAGGGGTGTAATGAACCTCCATGAGATCATCACCCAAATGTTCCTGAGCCAATTTCTGCCACAAATAGCGGACGTAATTTTCACTTTCCGCATCAAAATTGAGTTCGACTGAAATACCCATTTTCATTCCCTCAATTTAATTATTTATTTTAGCATAGAGGAGTTATAAAGCAAGTAATGATTCTGTCTACCCTACTTCCTGTCCCACTTTGCCCGTTCATTGCATTTTATACATATTGATAATAAAAGCTCCCGGTCCGAAACCCATCATGGGGACAGCTCCCTGGTAGCTCAGGTTGTTCTGCTCTAACAGTTCCGGAATGAGAAAATAATTTTGCCGCGCGTTTTCCAGTATCCAGGTGTTTAACTGTTCAGACCTTTGTTTATTTCCCCAGTGGTAATGGGCCAGAGCTACTCTTAAATCAATGACGACCCATTCCTGTTCATCGTACCAGCTGTTGTCGTAATCTTTGGCATCATCATTGCGCAGCAGGCCCGGACTGTTTTTCATTTTGAGATATTGATCAAAGGCCTGCAGAGTGGCTGTGGCGGTCTTTTGGTCTACCAGACCAAAATTAATGGCCTCTACCACACTCCCATCCATGTAATACTCCACTCCACGTTTTTTCTCTTCTATACAGGATACCACTACTTTATTTTTGTCTATCATGTTTTTTAAAAAGCCCTGGTGCATTTTTTCTGCCGCAGCCAGCAGTTCTTTTTTTTCCTTTTCTATTGGTGATATTTCTGCTAATTGACGCAGGCCATGGATAGCATTAATTGTGGAATAGGTAAATGATTTCTTACCGTCGGGTTTACCCTGGGGTTCCCAGTGCCTCTCCCAAATAGAAGAATCCGGGACCAGGTATCCCTCACTGTTCATCAGGTGAATCAGGACATCGGCTATTTTCTTTCTGACGACAGGGTAATATTTCTCCAGAAAAACTTTATCCTGGCTGGCTTTTACATATTCAGAAAATGCCCACAAAAACAGCCCGAAATTATCCCATTCAATATTGGGACCGGATGTGTTATAATCACTTTCTTCCTCTCCATTTCCCCAATAGCGGCAAACTGAAATCTTGTAGGGCATACCTACGTATTCCGGGCCGTTAAATTTTCCGTCCGGGGCATTGAGCATGAATTCCAGTCCCCAACGGGCCTCCTCCAAATGTCCGGACAGTATCAAGCTTACCAGAGAATAAGCCCCGTCTCTGACCCAGGCTATATTCCACTGACCGGGAGGCATGGAGGCCAGTATTTGACCGAAGGCACTGCCTTTTTCCTGCACCTGTCCCATACGCAAAACCGCTGTTGACTGTTGAAACAGGCGTATCTGATCCTGAGACATAGATGGGGGGAGTTTTGATAGGGACTGCCATTTTGCCCAGGAAGATATTTCCTGATTCAGCAACAGCTCAGGATCCATCCCGTTCAGCTTCTGCAAAACTGAAACATATTCAGCCTGGTCTTCGCTGTCGGATAGACCCAGCACAGCCAGCCAGGTTTGTTTTTGGCCTTTTTGCAGCTTCACCCTTTTATATTGCATGACTCCAGTCAGATTGTCTCCCTGGCTGGTGACTCTATTCTTCAATTTCTGGGGGACCTTGTTCATCCCTTCCGTTTGCTCTTTATCGGGAACATAATCCCAACGGTATAATCCGGGTATTCCGGTCAACAGGGCTTTACCGGTTTTACCGCTTTTTTTTGATTCTATCAGAATATCTCCTGTTTTCACCGCTTCTTCCTGGCGGGTTGAACCTCCACCACCCATAGCGTTATCTTCATATAGAAAAACGTCTACATCCTGAGCAGCCCCCTGGTTGCTGATTTGTAGTATGCACAATATAATCCGTTTATCTGTACTATAAGGCATAAAATAATATTCTGTAAAATCCAGATCCCCATTACTTTTGTTTACCTGTACAATACCGGTCCCAGGTACATATCCCGCACTTTTCATCTTCAGTTTGGGGAGCCATTTATCATTAACCCCCCAAAATATCCCTTTCCGTATATAAGTTTTGGTAGTAGTCCTGGCATCGTAGGCTTTGTAGAGATGGTCATAAAAGTATAATAGCTTACTGTTGTTTTTACCAGCCTGGTAGACTCCAGCCCCTCTGCCATTAGAAAAAGGCAATGAAAAAAAACTGGTCTTGATTTGAGGAAAATCTCCCGCAAACAGGAACAATGGAATACTAATAAACCAAAAAATGAAGTATTTACGCTTCTTCATTAATCTCTCCCTGAATATAATGAACATTATAGGTGGAATGAATTTGAAGAGCAAATATTCTGAAACTGAAAAGAAATTATTCTGTCATGACTGATCGGACCGCCTGAAGAAGGGAAGTATAATCAAAGGGTTTTGCCAGAAATTCACGTCGAAAAGGTTCCAGGATCAGATCTTCCGGACCCAAATGAGTATATCCGCTGATAAAAAGGATAGGTAATCCAGGGTATAAAGTCTGTACGTGTCCCGCAAAATCGAGACCAGTCCCATCCGGCAGACGGACATCAGTTATAATCAGTTCCAGATTAGACGCATTATCCTGAAACACCTTTCTGGCTTGAGCCAGGTCTGGAACCGCAAACACAGCATATCCATGATCTTCTAGCATTTGAGTACAAAGCAATCTGACATCTTCATCATCTTCGATAAGCAGAATTCTTCCTCTGCCAATGGGATGCTGTCCAGTACTGCTGCTAATTTTCTGGGGAAGAGGGCAGAATTCCGCCACAGGAAAATACAATTGAAATTCAGATCCCTGATCTGGAGCGGTATGCAGCAGTATACCTCCCTGGTGTCTGGTGATGATACCATATACTGTACTCAAACCCAAACCCGACCCCTGTCCAACCTCTTTGGTAGTAAAGAAGGGGTCAAATATTCTCGATGCCAGTTGAGAATCCATGCCTATACCTTCGTCTTTGACGGAAAGACAATAATACTTTCCACCTGTTATGGGTGGTATGGTGGGGAATTCATCATTTTCTATTATTTTTTCTGAAGATGAAATTATAATCCGCCCCCCCTTGGGCATGGCATCCCGGGCATTTACAACCAGATTGACTAAAATGTGCTCTATCTCACTGGCACTGGCGAATAATACACTTTTAGCTGCATCCAGATCAATATGTATTCGGAATTCTTCTCCTAACAGTCGATCCAGTACTTTCTTTAAATCCGCAATAATAGTATCCGCGTAAATATGCTGCTTTTCCAGATTTTGTTTTCGGCTGAACATTAATAACCTTTTGGTCAATCCTGCAGCAGATTTCGCGGCATGCAGTATAGTCTCCAGATCATGAGCCTGATTCACAGTTTTGTTTTTAAGTATAAGTTCAGTATTGGCAATGATAACTGTAAGGAGATTATTAAAATCATGGGCGATACCTCCAGCCAGAGTCCCCACGGCTTCCAGTTTTTGTGAGTGAAGCAGTTGAATCTGTAGTTCTTCTTTTTCCAATGCCAGCTGTTTTTTGTCTGTGATATCTTTAAATTCTACCTGGATAGCAGGCCTGTCATTAAAAGTGAAAGGGATAGCATAGACTTCACAGGTAATATAGGCTCCATCCATACATCTAAACCTTTCTTCTTCTCCGGATAGTGAGAGTTCACTATTTTCCATTATTAGTCTGACTCTTTCTATGACTTTGGGGAGGTCTTCGGGATGGACATATTCCATGACATTTTTCCCCAGCAAGTCATCCTGTGTCCTGCCTTTCAGGAGTGTGACAGCGGATTGATTGGCAAAAACCACCTTACCATCCTGGTGTACTATAATAGCATTAGGAGTATTGTCCACCAGTTTGTAGAACTGATCCTGCATATGAAATAATTTTCGTCTTACCCGGGAAAGCTCAGAGATATCCCTGAAGAATGAATGAATTCTTTGCCCATGTTGTGAATTAATAATAGTAGAAGATACTAATACCGTGACATGCTGGCCATCCTTTTGGATAATGGCAACTTCTTCCACTGCTCTGCCGGATAGTAATGTCTGAAAAAACCTATGACAATCTGTTTTTATAATGAAATCTTTCAGGTTCTGTCCTACCAGTTCCTGACTGTCCCCCCCATAAATCTGGTCCATTTGAGGATTGGTAATTAATATCCTGCCATCCGTGTCCGATTGTAAAAAACCGTCATGTATACTTTGATAAAATAAAGATAGTGTTTGTTCCTTTTCAACCAGTGCCTGTTCTTTTTTTTTCAGTTCTTCAATATTTACAACTATTCCTCTGATTCCCAGATACTGTTCGCCTTGAAAATAGGCGGAAGTATAGATGATTACTGGAAATAGAGTTCCGTCTTTTCTTTGGGCAGTGTATTCATGTGGAACTACATTTCTGGACTGAATAATAGTTTTAATGTTTTTGAGTGCAGTTTCTCTATCTCCTTCCACCAATGTCTGGAGTACATTTATACCATTCTGAAATTCTTCCTGGGTATATCCAAATTCTATAAATCCCCATTTGTTGACATAGATGAGTCGCCCTGTATCATCGGTTTCATAAACAGTCTGAGGCAGGTTTTCCACTACTTCCTGAAAAAACCCCAAAGAATTTGTACCTGAAGATAAATCCATTCCAACTCCTAATTGGAATTGAGTATACATTCAGCCCGGTCCTCTGTCAACTCATAATTTATTGTAGTGAAAACAGGATTTGCTTTTTCTGTCATAGCAGAATATACTTTGCAGAATTCTTAATTCCACCAAGTCAGGAAAACATGAAAGAAGATTTTCTATTGATCGTAAATCCCAAGTCAGGAAAAGGACGGCATGAGCGACAGATTGCTCAGGTAAAAAAATATTTTACTAAGCACCATATGACGTTGGAAATCATTTACACTCAATACCAGGGCCACGCCCGGGAACTGGCAGCACAGGCAGTAAAAGAAAATAGAAAGGTAGTGATTGGCGCGGGCGGGGATGGCACTATCAATGAGATAGTCAACGGGCTGGCCCAGAGCAATACGGCCATGGCTATATTACCCTGGGGGACAGGCAATGTCTTTGCCAGAGAAATGAATATTCCTTTGACCACATCCAAAGCCTGCAAAGTGATTAGAAAAAATAATCAGCTGCGCATGGACCTGGGCCATGTAAAAGACCGGTTTTTTCTTTTGATGTGCAGCGCTGGTTTTGACGCCTATTCTGTAAAGAAAGTCGAGAATTTTCAATTGAAAAATGTATTCGGCAAATTATCCTATCTCTTTGCCGGAATTCAAGCCTTCATACGCTATCGACATCCTCCCATTATGATACGCCTGGAGGACGGCACCGAAGATGTGGGGGGTTTTGTGCTGGTCTCCAATACCAGTCGTTATGGGGTTTACTTCACACCCAGCCCTTATGCCAATCCCGTAGATGGGATGCTGGATATCTTTTTATTCAAGGAAACCGGAGGTTGGAGTATCTTCCGACTGTTCCTACGTTTTGCACTGACAGCTTTTCGAAAACATGCCAAAGGGGAAAGACCTCGCTTTTTTACCCGGGAAGCAACCTACCGCACCCGTTCGGTACAAATCTGGTCTGATGAAAGCACACCTACTCAGATAGACGGAGACATTTTTGATCCCCTACCCCTGGAAATATCCGTTCAGTCAGAAGCTATTAATGTCATCCTCCCTAAAAAAATCGCTCTAAAACATCGCAAAAGGGCAGAAAAGTTGAAAAAGAAACAACTGAAAAAACAACACAACCCAAAATAAAAGAGGGTGTCCTTGTGAGACACCCTCTTTTATTGTTTTAGCAAAAGTACTATTTCCTGATAAAGAATTCTACACGCCGGTTCTTTGCCCTGAATTTTTCTTTCTGGGTTTTGGTCATTTCCGGTGTTATTGCTTTTACAGGTCTTTGTTCACCATATCCTTTGTATGTCAATATGTTGGGGTCCAGGTCTTTACTGATCAGGTATTGATAAACAGACAAGGCTCTTTTATTGGAAAGCTTATCATTATAATCATCATCACCGGTATCATCTGTATGTCCGCTGACTTCAATCCGGAAGTTTTTACCCAGATTGTATTTGGCAGGATCACTCATAATCTTGGCCAGAATGATAATTACTTTGTCCAGTACGGTTTTGGTCTGTGCAGTCAGGTTTGCTTTATTGACATCAAAGGTCACTGAACTCACTCTGATACGTAAACCGTCAGGGGTTTTTTCCACCAGCACCCCTACTGGAATTATTACATCACTCTTGTTTAGAATGTTGCCCAGACCATCGTTAGCCTTTAGTTGCAGTACATAGTCCTGCACAGATTCCACGCCATCTTCTTTATCGTCACCTATGCCGTCCCAGGAGATCAGTTGTTTGACTGTACCTGAACCCTTCCAGGTCTTTAAGGGTTCACGATCCTGCCAGCCATCTTCCAGTTTAAAGATTTTGATACTCCAGTCTCCTACCCCATTGGGGTCATCCAGTTCCAGATTGATGTACAAAGTATCATTTTCCCCATCTCCATCCGGGGTAAATAGGCGGGGAGATACTGTTAGTTTGGTTGCAGGGGGTGTCTTATCCAGTATAATGGGGCTGATCTCACCCTGAATAAGATTACCGGTATCGTATTGATAGCTCATCACCGCAGAGTAATCGCCATCAGGTACTACACTTCCATTATTATCCTTACCATCCCAGATGACTTTAGGAAGAGCATCTTTTTTCATCGTATAGACACGGACCACTTTACCTTTCTGGTCTTTAATTTCCAGACGGGACTCTTCCAATCCCTCAGTAGAAGAAATACTGGAATCAAATTCCAGAGTGTCCAGATTGCCGTCACCATTGGGTGCCAGAGCACTGGCCTGACTGCTGAAGTCCAGTGTTTCAAATTGTTTCTTCATCTTGATGCTGGCAATCTTTTTCCGGGTAGTATTCTTAGCCTGGTCTTCTCCGGTTAATTCAACACTATAAGTCCCTTCATCCAGGAGTTTTCCCTGATTGTCCTTACCGTCCCAGATGACTTCGGGTGGGACCTGGCCTTTCCATTCAAATTTTCTAACCACATTCCCGGATTTATCCTGGACCACCAATAGCGTAAAGAGATCCTCTTTGTCCCCTTTTACATCAAGTTTAAATTTGATGTTATCTTTTCTTCCGTCATTATTAGGAGAGAAAGCCAGATCACTGGACTGAATTTCCAGTTGCGGAGCTTTGGTATCTATATATACAGGCTTACTTACACTTACCGGTTCATCCCCGTATTTATAGGACAGACTTAATTTATAGCGGTATTCCCCATCGGGCAATACATATCCCTTATCATCCAGACCGTTCCATTCCACACTATCCAGATATTTGTTAGTCACAAATGATTTGACAATGACGCCCTTGCTATCCTGGATATCCAGTCTGAAAGTGGTGATGTCCGCAGTAGAGCTGACCTGAGGGGTAAATACCAATTTAGCACGGGCATTGGTATTATTAGGGGATAAGGCCAGACCATCCGCGTTGATACTTACTTTTTCCAACCCTGTTTTAAGGCTGATCTGAGCTACTTCTACATGGTTTTTATTTCCCACCTTATCCAGAGTATCTATAGTGTAAGTGTATGTTCCTTCGGGTAAGGGATTGAGATCTTTATCCAGACCGTTCCAATCGAAAGTCTCGGGGAAATCCTTTTTCAGGCTTTTATTGTAATATACTACCGTACCGGCCTGATCCTTTATAGAAGCTGTAATGACATCATCATCATCTCCCTGGATGGCATGAGTGAATAACAGTCGGTCTTTTTTGCCGTCATGATTGGGTGAAAAGGCCAGATACTGAGGTGTGATCTGGACTTTTGTGGGAGTATTATCCAGTTCGATAATCTGCCAGGGAGTTGAGGGATGATTCCCGCTCTCAAACTGTAATTTCAAACTATATAAATATTTGCCATCAGGCAGCATAGTGCCTTTCTGGTCTCTTCCATCCCAGTTTATAGCAGGGGGAACGGTATCATCACCACTGATGGTTTTCCGGACATTGGAGCTCTGGTCCATGATGGTCAGTACCCAGGATTCCAATCCTCTACCCTGTGAAACTACCGGACTGAAGGTAACACTGTCTTTTTCACCGTCGTTATTGGGTGAGAAAGAACCTGCAGAAAGATCCATTTTGAGTGTTTCATAATCCCTTACTAAATCCAGTTTTCCCAGATCTATTTTACTTTTATTTCCTGCTTTATCCTTTGTTTCAATTGTCACAGCATAGGTACCTTGAGGCACATCTTCTTCTCTGTCATTTTTACCGTTCCATACCAGGGAGGCAGGCGGCTGACCTTCAAAACGGAAAGTCTTAACCACAACCCCTTTCTCATCTCTGATCTGGGCGATTACCTGATCCTGGGGTTCGATGTTCTTCGCGGTAAGCGGATAGACTATGGTCTCTTTGGCCCCATCACCGTTGGGTGAAAACACCCTATTGGTCTCAGTCACCACCAGTTGCGGAACAACGGTATCAATGCGAACCTGGCCGGCCTGTGATTCAGCTTTATTGTCATTTTCATCCCAGGCGAGGAGTTTATATGAATACAGCCCATCAGGTACTCGTTTCCCCAGTTCATCCTGGCCGTCCCAGAATACACCCTGGGGAATCTCTACCTGTTTGCGGGTGGAAAAAATCTGATGCAGCACCTTGGAAGCATTAAGATTTCTCACCTGGAGCTGATCTACACTCTTAAATTTTTTGATGACAGTGCCGTCAGCAGACAGTATGTCCACTTCCCAGGCTTTTACCATAGTATTGTCTTTAATTCCCAGTTTCAGCTCCGCGTTATCTTTGGAACCGTCAAAATTAGGTGAAAAATCAGAATCTGAAGCGGTAATCACAAGTTCAGGTGCTTTGTCGTCATAATAACCCCAGGCCACATTGAGATTCACCTGATGCAGCCATTCCGCGCTGCCGTTGAAGCTCTGCTGACTGGCGGAATAGTCCACATTGAAATCGGTTTTGGAACCTTTGACCAGAATCACTCCGCTAAAACCAGCGCCCAGAGTAAAGGGGCCAACCCCATTAGCTGAATAAACATAACCGGCTCTCAGGTGTATGATATCCAGAAGGGTCTGTTCCAGTCCTATACCAGCCTGGAAATCCAGTGGACTCCAGCTGAATTTTATATCTGAAGAAACTCTCATTTTGTAAATATCTAAGTACACCGGATAAAAGGAAGCTCCCAGACTCAGTCCCATTCCAGGAAAGGGATCATCATTGCCCAGTTTGGCTAATTTTCCGATATTTTTTAGGGCAATGCCGTAGGAAAAATTCTTAAATCCGGCACCGAAACTATCTTTGGTTCTGGCTTTTAATATTCCCATATCAAAACCCAGACTCCAATCATTGGTGAAATTTCCGCCGATAGAGGCATAATTTAAACTGAATCCCCAGAACAAATCAGGGGTGATAGGCTTGGAAATACCCAATCTTATTCCCAGGAGCTGGTTCATATATAGAGAAGAAGACGGCCCGGAGATATAATCCAGCATCAGGCTATACACTCCGCCCAGGGTAGGATAGGCAAACCCCAGATTAACCAGGGTATTAGTGGTACCGAAACCACCGATGGATAGACTATTGGCTACACGTCTCAGGTCTCCCAGGACAGCGGGATTGAGAGTCATATCCTGAATATTTCCCAGACGGCTCATTCCGCTCATACCCAGACCGTTGGCCTGGACACTATTACCTGAAAAAGAGTACTGCGCTCCCGGAGTCAAAGAGGCAGCCCAAAGATTTTCCCCCATTAAACAAATAAGAAGACTGAATAAAAATATCCAAATTCTCTTAGTCATACCCATCTCCTTCTCTTATCTTAAATATTTCCCTACTAGTATTTTAGCATATTTTATAGTATAATCAATTTCTTACTTTTCCGGAATCAGGGGTTTATCATACACCGGTACCAGATCCAGGAAACCTTTTTCCACATTAACTTTTTTGATACTGATTCTGATTTTATTGCCCACCGTGTAGGCATTTTTATTCTGCCTTCCCCGTAAGACATAGTCACCTTCATTAAACACATAATAATCATCATCCAGGTCTACAAAGCGTATTAATCCTTCCACTCCTATACCTTCCAGTTGTACAAACATGCCGAAGGAGGAGATGCCTGAAATAATGCCGTTGTATTCTTTGCCTTCCGTCCCTTTCATGTACCGGACGGATTTCATTTTGTAAATTTCCCTTTCCGCTTCTATTTCCACTCTCTCCATATTGGAAATATGTTTGGCAATGCCTTCCAGGATTTCACTGTCATACCTGTAGATCGGACTGCCGTGCAGGGCATTTTTAATCAGCCGGTGTACTACCAGATCCGCGTATCTACGGATGGGTGAAGTAAAGTGGGTATAATATTCAAATCCTAACCCATAATGCCCCGCGTTCTCTGTAGTATAACGGGCCTGCTGCATGGAACGTAACAGCAGCTGATTGAATAAACCCTGGTAAGGTTTTTCTTTAACTTCTACCATCAGCTTTTGAATATCACGGGGATGAATGAGTGCAGCAGGAGGCACTTTATGCCCAAACCGGGAGATAATACGGATAAAATCACTGATCTTTTCCTGGCTGGGTTCTTCATGGATACGAAACAATGTAGCCCCTTTTTTGTCCAGGAATCCGGCTACACAACGGTTAGCCAGGAGCATAAACTCTTCAATTATTTTTTCGGACTCCAATCGTTCTTTTAGCCACACCTTTACCGGTTCGTCCTTTTCATCCAGTTGAATCTTGAATTCCTTTAGATCAAAATCGATACCGCCTTTATCCATACGCAGACCATGGACTTTTCGTGCTAATTCCCACATCTGTCCCAATAACGGTTTTAAAACCGGATCTCTGGGTTCTGCCTGATCCAGTATTATATCTTCTACTTCCCGGTAAGTCATACGAAAATTACTAATGATAAGGGAAGGGAATATTTCATAACTGAGAATATTACCTTCATTATCCAGGTCGATTAGTATCGACATGGTTTTTTTATCTTCACCCGCGTTCAGTGAACAACGGTCATTGGATAAAACTGTGGGAAACATAGGCACGACTTTATTGATCAGGTAAAAACTATTAGCTCTTTTGAGCGCCTCTTTATCCAACCGTGAACCCTGGGGAACATAATAACTCACGTCGGCGATATGAACTCCCAATTGGAAGCCTTTGGCTGTCTTTTTTAATGAAACCGCGTCATCCAGATCTTTGGCATCTTCACCGTCTATGGTTATGACGAAGAGATCTTTTAAATCACGGCGGTTTAGACCGGGGATTTCCTGAGGCGTCAGTTCATCTGCCTCGCTTAAGATACGGGGGGCAAAAACATTACGAATTTTATATTTATCAATAATATAATCATAGTCATCGGTTGCTTTAAGCCTGCGGATACTGCTGGTCTTTTTTTCAGCATCGCTTTTTTTTGCCTGATGCCGGTCGGTATGTCTTTTTTTTGCTTTCAAGTGTAGTTTCTCCGAGAAATCAGGGTGTAGTTTAATCAGATTTTCTTCCTGATCCCATATTAATTTTTTCATCATCTGATAGTCCAGCAATACTCTCCTGATTCTTTTCTGGGTAGAGCTGGACTCCGCGCCGCACAACTGATAGAGTTTTTTAAGCGGCAGCGGCACATTTTTAATCACAATATCTAAAATCTCTTTCCTTTGCATTATCAGTTCTATTTCCTTTTTACTTTAGTAATATTAAAAAGGGGGAGGCCGATGGCCTCCCCCTGGGTTTGACGACTAATTGTTAGGTTTTATTTTGGGCTGTGGCTGGTTAGGCTGAGGAGGGCCCTGCTTTACAGGCTGCTTTTTCTGCATTTTCTTCTTGGAAATTTCATACTTGGCCTTCAAGTCAGAAGCATATTTTGCCAGACCGGCTTTATCAATCTTCACATCGTATTTTTTCTTGAGTTCTTCATCTTTTTTCTGTTGAGCTTCCATAAACAGGTTGCGTTTCAGTTCATTTTCTATCTGTGCTCTGGCTTCGGCAAAAGTCATAGGTACAGATTTAGGTCCCTGAGGTCCATTGACCTGTTTGTTCAAGGTAGATTTCTGGCTTTCGTAATACTGCTTAATAAGATCTTCTGTAAGCTGAGTCTGCGCTTCATCTTTGAGTATTTTCATCCACATCTCACTGGCAGTGTCCTTAAGCATCTGCTGTTCCCGTTCAGCCATTTCTTTTTTAAACTTGGCAGTCTTATCCAGTTTTTCTGCTTTGGCTTGTTCCACAAAGAACATAAAATTCTGAAGAATGCTCATGTTTCGGGTGAAATCTTTGAAGTTTTTGTTAGTGACAAAAGAGGGCACAAATGTTTCGATTACCTTGTCACTCATACCCCAGGTGTAATCCTGGCCTTTAATCTTCAGAAGTACCAGATCCTTGGGGAGTTCAGCAACTTTATAGGTTTTGTCTTTTACAATGATATTTTCATTGGTAGAATCCAGTGTATAGAACACTTCTACAGCAGCTTTCTGGAGATCCTGCATGTTCTTTTCAGTGAGATACCGGGTCATATAGCTGGCTTTTTGTTTTTCCATACCTTTGACCAGTTCTTTAACTGAGCGTTTTTTAGGAGTTTCGGTGACATAAATGATGTGCAGACCAAACTGTGTTTCGATAACTTTATCGATAAGTCCGGTTTTCTTGGCGCTGAAGACAGCTTCGTCAAATTCTTTGACCATCTGGCCGGGGAAAAACACATCCAGGTCGCCGCCTTTATCCTTGGTGCCGGGATCATCGGAGGTACGGGCAGCTTCTATCTGGAAATCCTTCTTCAGGTTTTTGGATTTCTGGAGGTTAGCTAAAATATTCTGGGCTTTGATCATCTGGGCTTCTTTGATCTGCTGATAGACAGCGTCAGGCAGCAGTTCCTGTTTGCCGTTGATATTGGTATAGGGGTTCAGTTTGATGAGGATATGGGAAGCGCGGACAGTATCAAACTTAGCAGAGGGAACATTAGTGAGTGAATTGCGTCCCCACATATTCAATACAATCAGAGGGGTCTGATCATTGATAGATTTCAGTTTTTCCTGAAATTCAGGATCATTGGTATAATCCGCACTCATCATTTCCTGGTATACCAGTTCAGGCCGGATCAGGGCTTCATACACCATCATTTCATGACGCAGAGTATCGGCAATCCACTGGGGATTGTTGTTCAGATAATCAGGGGTGACTTTCTTAAAATCGCCCACTGTAAGAGACTTGGTCTCATTTTTCAATTTGTAGGACGCGATCTTGGCATTATCAACAGAACAGGATGCCAGTAAGAGGACTGCAAATACTGACCAGAATTTCTTCACTGTAGCCATAATATTCTCCTTGTTATAGCAGATAAGAATTTTTATCCTATTATTTTATACCAGCTCACAGAAAAGCTCAAATATTACTGAACCTTAAACATGAAGCTGTACACAACTCTTCTTTTAAAGTGTTGGTTTAGTTATGAGATACCTTTTTCCTGGAAAAAGTTAGAATACTGATGATCTATTTCAGCGATATGATGAATGAGCCAGTCTCTGAGAAATCCCATTATTTCCAGTGAGACCATGACTCTACCTTCATTAAACTTCTTCTCAAATTCCTGAATCTTAGCTACAAAAGCATCATGTAGCCGCTTATGATCCGGATAGGTTGGGTAATCCTGCTCTTTCATGAGAGTCTCTTCTTCCAGAAAATGTACCTGAGTGTATTCCCTCAGTTCCAGAAGCAGGTCTTTTAATACCGTTGCCCCTTTACCGGCACTCATTGCGTCATGCAGTCTGTTGATCATGGCTATGAGCTTCTGATGAGCCTGGTCGAATTTTTCTACCTGTACACTCAGACTTTCTTTCCATTCTACGAATGCCATTATTATTCCCCCACTGGACTGTGATTACATCAAAATAATACTACCTGATACAGATATTATAAGTTAAAGCAATGGGATGTCAACTACCCTATCTTTTTAATAGATTTATACTTGCAAATCTGAGTGAGAGCATTATAATGAGTTACATTCTAAGGAGGAAAAAATGGAATTTCAGGATATTCAGCTCTATTCAGAAAAACTGATTGCAAATATAGAAAAGGTTATTGTCGGTAAGCGTTTAGTTATAGAAAAAGCCCTGGTAGCGCTGTACTGCCAGGGACATATACTACTGGAAGATGTACCCGGACTGGGTAAGACCATGTTGGCCCGCTCCATTGCGCGATCCGTCAACTCCAGCTTCCGCCGTATCCAGGGAACACCTGACCTCTTACCTGCCGACATTATCGGAGTATCCATTTTTAATCCCTCCACCAAAAAGTTTGAATTCCGCAAGGGGCCTATTTTTTCACAAATAGTCCTGGTGGACGAAATCAACCGTGCCACACCTAAAACTCAGTCAGCCCTCCTGGAAGCCATGGGCGAAACCCAGATCTCAGTGGAAGGCCTGACCATCGGACTACCTGTGCCATTCTTTGTCATTGCCACTGAAAACCCCATAGAATTTGAAGGAACTTTCCCGCTTCCCGAAGCTCAAATGGACCGTTTCTTTGTCAGCCTGTCCATAGGCTACCCCGATCCCAAACAGGAAGAGGAAATCATTCTGCGCCAGCAGGAAAGTCATCCCATTCAAAGTCTGCAGCCCATAGTGGAACCTGAGACAATTTCCCAGATACAGGCCTTGATCCATACCGTCCATGTCGATGACAGTCTCCGTGAGTATATTATTAAACTGGTGTCTGCCACCCGTAATGATGCTAATCTGATTCTGGGTTCTTCCCCCCGTGGATCCATTTCCCTGTACAAAGCATCCCAGGCTTTCGCAGCTCTGAAGGGAAGAGATTATGTCATTCCGGAAGATATCAAAAATCTAGCCCCGGAAGTGCTGAAACACCGTATAATTCTGAAATCTGAAGCCAAACTTAAGAATCTAAAGCCGGAAAGTGTTATCGACCGCATATTATCTTCTATCCCTGTACCCATGGAAGAAAACACGCCTACTGAGGTCAGCCCTAAACAGTCCCTCGAAATGAGAGAAAACTGATTAAATGAAACGATTTCAGCTCATTCTGATCATTATTTTACTGCTGGCAAATTATTTTCTATTGGATTTTCCCGGTGCCAAGATACTATTATATGGTCTGGGCTTTGTCCTCCTGTTCAGCCGCTTGTACACCGGTTTTGTTCAAAAAGCTTTTTACATCAAGCGGTACATGGATACTAACCGCATCTTTGCAGGTTCAACTGAAATGAACTCCCTGATTGTTTCCAACAATCACAGCCTGCCCATCCATGCCCTCCAGGTCAGTGACTATGCCGATCTGGAAATATCCCAGGAACAGACACACCAGTTCCTGTTTTCACTGGACGGCAATCAGAATGAACTGAGAGAATATCTGCTCTATGGCAAAAAAAGAGGTCAGTTTAATGTAGGCCCCAGTACTATAAAATTTTCCGATCTTCTAGGCATGAACTCTTTTAAAATCGAAAAAGACACAGTAAAAAAGGTAGTCATTTTCCCCAATATATATAATATTTCCAATATGCCCTATAAGAGCACACAGCCTTATGGAGTGATTAAAAACCCCATGCCAATTTTTGAAGACCCTTCCATAGTTATTGGACTGAGAGAATATCAGTACGGCGACGAAATGAAGAATATCAACTGGAAAGTTTCAGCCCGGTATGACAAACTATTTGTAAATACCCATCAGCCTTCCATTTCTTCAGGGGCTCTGATCCTGCTCAATCTTACCGAAGACGATTACCAGTTCCGCAACCGTGACTATTTTGTGGAACAAAGTATAGAACTGGCCGCATCTCTGGTACGTTCACTATTTGTTATGCGGCAGGAAGTAGGCGTCACCATGAACTGCCGGGTAGATAAAATGGACTCTGTACTTCAGTCCGGTGTAAACAAAGGTGAGGCCCACTTCACCAACATCCTGGGAAACCTGGCCCTGGTTGAACCCAATAAAAAAATTCCCTTTAAAGAAGTGCTGGATCCGGCCAAACTGGCGTTGTCCTGGGGTACATCTATTTATGTACTCACACCCCGGCTGGATGAATTAGCCATTTTTCGACTGATCGACCTTTACCAATCCGGGCACAGTGTGATCATACTGAATACCGGACCGGAGATCAACCGGGATCTTTCCCTCTGGAATATAGGCTTTGCCAGTTATTTCGTGGAAATGGACAATAATATTATCCGACTGATGAGGATCTGATATGCAAAAATCCAGTCTCAGACTTTCCCTTTGGTTTTATATAATATTACTCATTGCTATTCTTAATCTGTTTTTCCTGAGTGCCAACGTTATTTTTTTGAAAGACAGCACATCTTCCAATTTATGGATGCTTTTCAGTATCAGTATAGCAGGACTTTTCTCTGGTCTGATTTCGCATAACAAAAAAATCTCTTCACTGCTGGGCACAATTTATAGTCTGGTTCTTTTCCTGGTTTTCTTTCTGGGGATTAAATATCTGCAAATCGGACTAATGGGCAGACTAGCCTCAACCCTTCCTCACAATATCCCTTTAGTCCTGATGGCTGGTTCCGTTTGGATTTTGCAATTCTTTCTGGCCTGGATTATACGCAGCCCCTTTGACAAGCTGTACAATCTGTTAGCCGCAGAGAGCCGCTTCACGGATAATGAAACATATGCCACCTTTATACGAGAGACCCTAGGCGGTAAAGGTCATAAGAATTTTGCCTCCCGGAGTGCTGCCGGACTTGCCAATATAGCTATTCTGTTATTGATATTTACTTTCTTTTCCCTTTCTATAGCTCCCCAAATGAAGGTCCTGATTACGATTTTTATAGTATTGTTTGGTATGGCTGCCCTGGGCTTTTATCTAATATGTTACCAGTCCGAACAACTTCTGGATTGGAAGTTAAGCGGGCTCTCCATCCCCGAAAAACTCTCTCTGAACTGGAACCGGCTGATACTGCTCCTATTGGGCTTGTCCCTGGCTGCCAGCCTCAGTATACCCTGGTATTTCCGGGTATTCAATCTGCAAAGTTTGAATCAGGGACTGGAGGACAAGCTCTCCGGCATAAATATCACCATTGCCCCGGATGAGGAAGGAGTCCATTACCAGAAATCAACCAATATAGTCAATAACCAGACTAACATTTCAGCAATGTATGTCATTTCCAGCATCAATATCAAGACCTGGGATAATGTGATAGAAGATAAAAACACGGTTGTCTCCAACATAATGAAGCTGGAACTCCAGCTTACTTCTCCCAGTCTGACCCGGCAGGTTTTCAGTATCGACAAGTTCGGACCTGATACCATGAATTCAGACGATCTGAACCAGGAAGACTCCCTACTGGTGCTTTCATCCAACCGGGTACTGGCACATATTCAGGAAAAAGGTCAGCTTTCCTTCTCCATGGTAGTAGAAAAGAAGACCGCCACTACAGTAATAGAAATCCCCGCAGATGAAACAGCCCGTGCCCAGGTCAGGGTACAGGTCATCCAGATCATCCTGTGGAGTCTTCTGGGTCTGGGAGCTCTATATTTTGTACTGGGTCTTATCGGGGGTGTTTTACTGCTTAAATACCGCTATACACGCCGTACCCCTCTGGTCAGCTTCCTGATCAGGCGTTATGAAAGAATAAAAGGACTGATCAATGCTCTATTCTTCTTCTTCCGCTTAATGGGTAGATTTTTCCTGGCGGTGTTTGGTCTTCGTAAGGTAAAAGATAAAAATAAAGAAGACCTGGCAAATCCGGTAGCCCAGCAGCTCTACTCTCTGTTTAAACAAAAAGAAGGCATGTCTGATGAAAAGAAAGAAGAAGTCCTTACCATTATCAGAGAATTTGTGCGTCTGATCGATGTCGCCAGCCGCTTGATAGTGCCTTACCGCTATTTCTACGGTCCCAGGGAATATATGGATAAAGTATGTGGTTTCCAGCCTGATCTTCGTAAAATTTTAGACAAAATTGTGGAATTATTCAACGAGAGCCGCTACTCTCTGCATATCCTGGGTGAGTCCAAGCTCAAGAATTTCTCCGGGGCTGTCAAGTTTGCCATTGATGAAATGAATAAACTGGATGTGGGTGTAAAATCCATGGCAGAAAGAGCGGAAGACGACAATCAGAAAAAATAGAATTATAGAACTGTGGGTTGTCTTTCAGAATATTCTGAAAACTCCGATCAGAAAGGCACGTAGATATCTTCCACCTGAAGGATATTTTCATTGAAATCCAGCTCCAGGCTCTGTAAAAATACAGGGTGGGAAGAATAGGTCAAAAACTTTTCATATAATAGTTCACCCCTGGTGATCAAAAGCTTAAACTTAAACTCCCGGGTAGAAAAAGGAGCTGTAGCTTGTACCGGGAATGGAGCAAAGGTAAATATTCCATTGTCATCCGGTTTGATTTGAAGCGGATTATCCCAATCAGAATAAAGACTTTTCGCCTCTTCACTATTTATAAGTAGTTTCACCTGTCCGCTTTCTAAGGGTAGCAGGCTGCGGGAAGAAATTATTTTACCATATATCTTTGGAAGTAGATAATAGGGAGTGTCGAAATCCAGCTCTTCTTTACGGAGTGAAGAAATATTGGTTAGTCTTACTACGCGCAGAGCTTCATTTACCTTGAGGAGAAGGTCAGCTAAAAATTGCGGGTCATTACGGAAGCGGCTCATGATACTGGTGAATCCCCGATTGGATGTGATATAGAGAGGACTGGTACGGTTCAACACATAGGAAGCGATCTCTATTATCTGACTTTTGTTTATATCGCCGGATTTTACTTCGTCCAGATTGAGGATCACATCCATCACGATATCTTCGATAATATTTTTTACTTCCAGCATGATGTCCTCCTGACCGCTTATTTTTACACACTAGCTCTTTTTTGTCAATCTAAGTCCGATGGGGAAATATTTCATTTTTTCACTGTCTATGTTATAATTTACGATAATCTTACGATTAGAGAGGGGAAAATGGCTGAAGAACAGAAATATTCTGCGGATTCGATTGCATCACTGGACTTTCCGGAGAATGTCCGGACCAGGCCTGATATGTACATTGGGGACCGTGGCTTCGATGGATACCATCATTGTGCTTTTGAAATCATCGATAATTCTGTAGATGAGCATCTGGCCGGTCATGCCAGCACTATTGTGGTGACACTGGTAGATTCCGGTACCCTGGAAGTCAGTGACAACGGACGCGGTATACCCACCGGTATACATGCCAAAGAAAAAAAATCAGCGGTCGAAGTCGTAATGACCAAGCTGCATGCCGGCGGTAAATTTGACCGGGAAAACTACAAAGTATCCGGCGGTCTGCACGGAGTGGGTTTGTCTGTAGTTAACGCGTTATCTTCCATTTATGAAATTGAAGTCTACCGGGATGGCAAGATCCACTATATGAAATTTGAAAGAGGGGTCAAAGTCAATGACCTCAAAGTGATTGGTGACACCGATAAGACCGGTACCTTTCAGCGGTTTACCCCCGATGAAAAAATATTCCAGCTCAACAAATTCAATCCCAATGTACTTAAATCCCGCCTGAGAGAAATTGCCTTTTTAAATGCCGGACTGGAAATCCAGTTTATAAACCGTTTGGAAGTCGATCCGGATAATCCCGATCAGTTCGTGACCCATGTCTTTAAATTTGAAAAAGGGATAGCCCAGTTTGTCAGTGAAGAGCTCAATCAGGACGAAGAACTGGTTTTCCCTGAACCGGTGCATATCACCGGCGAGCAGGAAGGCCAGCAGGTGGAAGTGGTGTTCCAGTACCGCAATTCCGGTGCCGAACCGGATATCTACAGTTACGTGAATTCCATCCATACCAAGAATCACGGTATACATGTAGACGGATTCTGGATGGCTTATGAAAAAGTCATGCAGATCTTTGGCCAGCGCCTCAATCTGGACAAGAAAGGCGACAAGATCAATAAAAAGACCCTGTCCTTCGGTTTTACTCTGGTGGTCAACTGCCGTATCCCTAACGCGGAATTCAAAGGCCAGACCAAGGATAAACTCACCGAACCTATTGAGACACGCAGAATAGTCAAAGATATCGTGGAAAACCAGCTATCACTGTATTTCGAAAAAAATATCGAAATGGCTCAGAAGATATTGAAAAAAGCTTTGCTGGAACTGAAAGCCCTTCAGGAAGCGGAAAAAGCCCGCGAAGGCGTACGCAGCAACCTGGGACGCGGCAGAAAGAACTCCCTGTCCCTGATTGCCGGAAAGCTGGCTGATTGTTCCACCCGGCGTAGAGAGCTCCGTGAACTCTTCATTGTAGAGGGAGATTCAGCCGGCGGCTCAGCCAAGCAGGGACGTGACCGGGAGATACAGGCCATCCTGCCCCTGCGCGGGAAAATCCTGAATGTGGAAAAAAAGATGGACAGCAAATCTGTCCAGGGAATCCTGGCCAATAATGAAATCAAGACCCTCATAGCAGTACTGGGAGCAGGATATTACAACAACTTTGATATTACCAAGCTCCAGTATAATAAGGTTGTCATTATGACAGATGCGGATGTGGATGGCTCTCACATACGAATCCTGCTCATGACTTTCTTCTACCGCTTTATGCGCCCCCTGCTGGAAGCGGGGCACGTCTACATCGCCATGCCTCCTCTGTACAAACTGCAGGCTGGCAAAACCATGGCCTATGCCTTTACCGATGATGAAAGAGACCATCTGCTCAACACCACATTCAAAGGTAAAAAGCCGGAGATTCAGCGTTACAAGGGACTGGGAGAAATGAATCCGGAACAGCTGTGGGAGACTACCATGAATCCCGCTACCCGCCAGATGATGCAGGTTTCTATTACCGACTTTGATGAAGCGGAACATCTGATCAAGGTCCTGATGGGCGACGCGACCCAGGCTGACAACCGTAAAAAATTCATCCTGTCAAATGTGAACTTTGTGACAAATATAGACGATATTGGTTAATCTTAACTTTTTTAAAATTAAAACACCCCTCATTGCTGAGTGGTGTTTATTATTTAAACTTTAATAGTTTGATCAATTGAATTCTTTTTTCACTACTGACTGAGAAGTCTCATCTACACTGAAGCCGAACCGGTGGAAGGGGAAATAGCGGAACAGGATGCGTCCGAAAATATTACGGCGTGGTATGAAGCCGAAGTATCGGCAATCCTGGCTGTTATCTCGGTTATCACCCATGGCGAAATAATAATCATCCTTGGGTGTCCATTCTGTAAGAGTCTGCCCTTGCAGCAGGATATTTCCTTCTTTGGATACGGTCACTTCTTTCCTGGTTTCGCGCTGTATCAGCTTGATAAGAAGATATTTGTAATAGGGATTAGCTTTTACCAGGTCTATTTTGACTCCTCTTTTAGGCACTATTATTTCAGGGAAATCCAGTATAGCTACATCCCGGTATCGGTCTTCAAACATCTGGATAAAATCGGGTGCCTGATATACAGAAGCATCCCTCCAGATCATATCTTTGGCTCCCTGAACATGCTGTACTATACGTTTATACTTCCCTAATGATTCCTCATAGAGATCATACTGGCCATAGCCCATTTTTGACCCCTGGGTATAGATGACCTCAGGTACTGTTTTCAAGAAGGTGGTTTTTAGCGGTTCTCCATTTATAGTCAGCATCTGATTGCTCATGGATATCCTGTCTCCGGGAGTACCTACCAGGCGTTTTACCAGGTTCTTGGGATTATAAAAGGTGTTATCCAGATTAATCAGGCTTAAAGTGATGAGACTGATAAATTCCTTGCCCAGGCCGGGAGTTTCCCAGTCCGGTGACACAAAAACAATGATATTATTAGCCCGGGGACGTCCCAGACCGGGGACCTTCCATCGGGTGAGGGGGAAGATCGACCCCATAGAGAGTTTTTCCACCATGAGGATGTCCCACACACGCAGGCTGGGTACCATAGACTGGCTGGGTATCTGATAGCCTTCGATGAGGAATAAACGGATAAAAAACGCGATAAGATAGGCAGAAAAGAACACTTTCACATTTTCAATGACTTTTTCTTTGATGGTTTTGGGCTTTTTAGCTTTTTCTTCCAGTTTTTTGGCCTTTCTTTTTTCCCACCACACTTTGATGAACGAATCTTTTTTCTGGGTGCTCATGACATCTCCTCTGGGCTGTTTGTCTATTTGACCTTATTTTAATAGATTTGGTCTTATGATATTTCCATCAGCACCACTACTCTGGCTTCCACTCTATCGGTAGCAGTCTGTTCTGAAGTCTTGCCTTTAATCCCCACCTGTGCCGGATCGATACCCAGAGCACCGGCAATATTCTCTCTGATCCGGGGCAATACCGGAACGAGTCTGGGTCTGTCCAGAATGACTACTGAGTCCAGATTTAGGATAGTCACTCCCTCCAGGTAGCGCTGTTTGACTATACGCAGCAGTTCCATACTATCAGCTCCCCGGTAAGCCGGGTCAGAATCAGGAAAAAGACTGCCTATACTTTCACTACAGAGCGGGCCCAGGAGAGCGTCAATCAAAGCGTGTACCAGCGCGTCTCCATCGGAATGTGCCACAGCATGCACTTCACCATCTATAGGTACTCCGCCCAGGATCAAAGGGCCGCCTGCCGCCAGACGGTGTATATCTTCACCCAGTCCTACACGGAGCATGGTCAGCGTTTTGGTTCAGTAAAAATGATGCGGCCGGCAGAAGTCTGCAGGATCGAAGTCACTTTTACCTGGATTTCTTTACCTATCAGTTTGATGCCATTGGCCACTACTACCATAGTACCGTCAGGCAGGTATCCTACTCCCTGATTGTTTTCTTTCCCTTCTTTAATCACTTCCAGCTCAAATTCTTCTCCGGGGAGAAGAATAGGTTTTAAGGCATTTGCCAGGTCGTTGAGATTTAATATCTGGATACCTTCCAGTTTGGCGATCTTGTTGAGGTTATAGTCATTGGTTACGATACTGGCATGGACTTCGCGGGCCAGTATGATCAGTTTTGCGTCCACGCCTTTTACATCAGGAAAGTCCCGGGATGAGATTTTCAGATCAACCGTATGGATTTCTTTCAGCTTGTTCAGTACATCCAGACCTCTGCGGGCCCGGCTGCGTTTGATAGGGTCCTGACTGTCAGCCAGGGCTTGTATCTCATTCAGGACAAATTTAGGCACCACCAGAGTCCCGGAAATAAAGCCGGTATTGGCAATATCAGAAATGCGTCCGTCTATAATCACGGATGTATCTAAAAGCTTGATCTCGACGGCTCGTTTTTCATCTTCTCCCCCCATGGGCAGATCCAGTGAATAACTCTTGCGGGGAGCAGCCTGGAAGGGCAGTGCAAAACCCAGTGTAGCAAAGACAAGCTCAAAATAAGGCAGGAGCAGATTAGTCAGTTTTTTTACGGATTCAGGATCGCTACCGGGAGCATTGAGGAGCAGTCCCTTGATGATATCAAAAACCAGCTGACCCGCGTAATATCCCAGTACCAGACCCAGCAGGGCATATAAGAATATTCCTCGTCGGGAATAGAGCAGAGTATCCAGACCCACGGAAAGTGCCGCAAATCCCAGAGCCACCAGCATCACCCACCATTCACCCCGTCCCAGATAATGCAGCACACCGGCTATGAGGAATAAAGACACGATAATCAATTTACGCAACAAGACTTTAGACATATTATCCTCTTTGAAAAAAAAATTATAAATACTCTGTTTTTCAGGCTACCCTATTTGGTCTTTACCTGTTATCTAAGTCTAATAATGTAACATATTTATGCTAAAGTGTCAATGAGCCAATTAATTCCCTGTTTATTACTGTGTTTTTAGTGATTAAAAGAGATTTTCCAGGACAAAATGCCTCTGTTTGAGAGCGGCTCTGTGAAAAAGCACCCAATGAGTCTGATAGAAATCTTTTTTCATGGGAAATTCCGGGTGTTCCAGTTGATCCAGAGTACGAATATCATGCGAAATACGGATTTTCTCCAGGGTACTGGCTTCTTTGGCCAGGAAGGCTTCTCTGCGCCATTCGTATCTGTCATACCAGAAATCATCAGAAAACAACATACTGAATGACTTTCTCCATTTCTCAATTCTCTTTTTTTCCTTGCGGTGGGGAAAACCGATACATTTTTTTAATTTTCTTTTTATATCCCCCCAAGGTATGGGTGTTAGTTTGTGATAATCTGTCTGCTTCCTCAGAAACATATATGTTTTACGTGCTGCCTGGTAAAATATTTTTGTGTTATCCCGTACCACCACTTCACCTGTATACCGTTTAGTATACTTCCAGTGAAGGTAACCCAGATCCGGAGACATACCGGCTTCGGCATGACCTACCGTAGGCGCGAAGTCTAAAAAAATATTTCGGAAAAAGGGTTTCTTCCAGATGGGCATCCCCAGCCGGTTGTTATCAGCCTGAATATTGGTGACATCGTTTTCCCGGTGCCGGCGGCCTGAAAAGCCCTGATGTGCCCAGGTATCATGATAAGTATGCAAGGCTATGCCGATCCTCACCAAGCGAAAAACCGGATCTTTTTCCTTGCGGGCTTTTTTGAGTAGCATCCTGGAAAAGGGAGAATCCGGCTCAGTGACAAAACTATCGTCCTGACTGCGTATTGGATGAGGGGGTAAAAAATGAAATGGAATGAAAATCCTTTTATTGACTGACCAGCTGTAGGAACGTAATCCCAGATATGCCGTGCGTACCGGGTCAAAAAGATGTCTGCCTACCACAATGGGCCGGTGTTCCTTGGCATCATCAACGTATTGACAGGCGTAGGCCAGGACATGACTGTCTTCATCACTAAAACCAGCCGCTCTGGCTATCACCCTGGTACAATAATAATGATAGTCGTCATGCATAATCATCCTCTCTTACATCATTATATCACAGAATCATTAACTTGGAATTAATTTAATATTAAGTTTCTGGTTTGACCATTTATTTTAATGCTGTTATGCTATATTTCTGAGGTGAAGTTATGCCGTTATTTATTCCTTTTTTACTCCTGCCGGTGGGATTCCTGTCTTTATTATTTTTAATTGCTTTTATACCGTTACCCAGGATCACCCTAAACAAGACTGCCCGTAATCTATTTTATGGTCTGTTCTTTATCCTATTGATACTGGGATTCATATATGCCCATCAATTAATATTTAAAATGCAGAGCTATTTCCTGGATAAAAAATACGCTCTATGGCTGCCTGTGCCGGAATGCCTGTGGTTGGATATTTTACTGGGGATGTTTTATATGCTGACACTGGGAGCGATACTGGAAAACCGGCTGTTCCGCAGGAAAACAAAAGCATCTGAAGGTGATGCTATACAAATTCAAAATAAATCCCACAAAAAGCCTATTCTGCGTGTCGTACTTACCTGTGTTTTCAGTTTGATCTTTATCTACCTGATGAGTTCCAGTCTCAATAGCTATGTGGCGGTGACTGATGCGGGAATAACCTATAACCCGGTTTTTCATTTTAAGCCTGAGCTCCACTCCTGGGATGTGATCAGCCGGGCCAGGGTGTTTGCAATAGAAAAGTCCTATTATAATAAAGGCGTCACGCACCGCTACATGGACCCGGACTATATCATTTATTTCAAAAATGGGGCTAGCTCTGATATTTGGGAAGCTCTTTCTCCACTACCCGGTGCTAAGACTGATACCAATACTTTAATTGCAATTACCCGACAGCTGGTTGAGCACCACATAGCAGTACAAGTGGAAGACGACGATATCTACAATATGCATAAATTAAAGAAACAGATCTCCGCAGACAAACTGGAACCCGTTTTGGCCACTTTCCATGCCTTGAACAATACCGCCCGGGGTCTGGATATGGTGATACCCCAGGGACAGCTGTTCAGGCTGGATAACATTATTTACCGGATCTATTCCGTTGAGGAGATCCTCTCTTCCGGTATCTATCAGAGCCGCCCCCGGGAGGTACTACTACGGATAGGTCTAAGCATCAATAATCAAAGCACCCGTACTAATTATCTGTCCACTCTGATGAATGTGCGGCTGGCGGATCAATATGGAAAAGAATACTCTTCTCTCATAACTGAGACCCCACCCTATCCTGATACTCTTCCCGGGCAGAGCAGCCGGGGGCATCTGGTCTTCCTGATACCTCGTGATAACGGCCCCTGGACATTGCGCGTCAAACCATCATTTATCAAAGAAGAAATAATTCATTTTGAGATCCGCTTAAAATAAAAAAGCCCCCTGATCCACAGGGGGCACTATGAGCGGCTGAAGGGGTTCGAACCCTCGACCCTTAGCTTGGGAAGCTAATGCTCTACCAACTGAGCTACAACCGCATGAGCAAATAGTATAGCTTATTCTTTAGAATTCTTCAAATTCATGAAAAATAAAAAAGCCCCCCTCTGGAAGAGGGGGGCGATAAAGACAATCTGGTGAC
>CAYRWR010000010.1:0-86009 GCA_964428015.1 uncultured Brevinematales bacterium
GAAAACGGTGTTAAATACCAAGTGGCTTGACTTTTATCATAGACGTTTCTTTTTGAGCGCCAGCAAAAAGAAATGCCGCCCCCGACTCCGTTCGGCCAACGGAAAAAGTCTTCCCCGACAAGGAGCATTATTAACACCCTGCGAAGCGAACGCCGTTTGGCCCACAAAACCAGTCCTCCCCGACCAGGTGTCCATGGATTACAAGGAGATCCTTCACTTCGCTACCCTATCGCTTCCTCATTACCAGCACTCCATTCAGAATGACGACTATGACTTAAAATACAAGCCACCCCCTCAATTCCCCCCAGGTAAAATACCCTCTACTTTTACCCGGCGATAAATCGCCAAACTTGACTTTCCCATAAAAAAAGATTAAAATATTGTCCGTTTTGTGAAGAAAAGGGCGATTAGCTCAGTTGGTTAGAGCACCTGCCTTACAAGCAGGGGGTCATAGGTTCGATCCCTATATCGCCCACAGGCCACCGGATTTTCCGGTGGTTTTTTTATGCCCAGAGATTGTAGACACGGTCCCCATCGGCATCAAACCAGCTGGCCTGACTCAAGGGCATGTACAGAGTAGCAATGCTGAATTTTTCGATTTCATAGTCCCAGGCTGTTACGACTCCGAACAGCCGGTCCAGATACTCGATATATACGATCTTAAGATGTTCATTGAGGTGGTTTTCGATGGCCGCGACCTCCCCCTGCAGGGCCAGGTGGTCTTCCGTGGGCGGGGTGAGCAGACACTGGTCCGGCCTGATGGTGAGAGCCAGGTGGAATCTCCCTCCGCTCAGAACAGAGACCTCCTCCGCGCTGAGGTAGCTGGTGCTGTGTTCCCCCATGAACAGGCTCACAAAATATCGCTTGGGGTCGTCATAGAGCTCTTTATAGGTACCCACCTGCTCCACTCTGCCCTGGTACATCACGGCAATGCGGTCAGCCACTTCGGCTATCTCCAGCTGGTTGTGAGATACATAGATGGCGGTGATATGGTTATCCTTGAGCAGTTTACGGATGGAGTGGCGCAGGCTGAAGCGCAGCTGTTCGTCCACATTGGACAGGGGCTCATCCAGCAGGACCACGGAGGGGAGTACGGCTATGGCTTTGCCGATAGCTACTCGCTGCTTTTCTCCCCCCGAGATAGAGCGGGGACGGCGTTCCAGTATCTTGTCCCGGTCCAGGTCCAGCAGAGCCGCGATCTCGTCTACCCGGGCCTGGGGGTGGGCTTTGTAAGTCTCATTTTTGAAAAGGGGAAAGCGGATATTGCCCCGTCCTGTCATATGAGGATAGAGTGCGTAATCCTGGAATACCATGGACATACCTCGGTTACTGGGGTGCAGATCGTCCAGAGGCTCTTCATCCCGGGTAATGGTCCCCTCATAGGGACGGATCAGCCCGGCTATGGCTTTGAGCAGGACCGTCTTGCCGCATCCGGTAGGCCCCACTATACCCAGAATCTCTCCCCGGTCCAGTCCCAGATTGACATCTTCGACCAGTATCCGGTCACCGGCTTTGGGGTCCAGGCTGGACAGTGGCACTGAGAGGCCTCTGATATCAAAATATTTCATGTGAGTTTACCCAGCACCATCTTGGCGATCTCAAAGTACAGCACCAGTCCCCCCACATCTGTCAGTGTGGTGATGAGAGGGCTGGAGACCAGGGCTGGGTCAATACCTATACGCTTGATGACTAAAGGCAATATGGCACCCAGAAAATTAGCGGTAGTCACAATGGCAGCCAGGGCCAGGGTTACTACCCACTTGACCTCATGGCCCGCTCCGAACATCAGGATGCGCACCAGGAGAAACAGTCCCATGATGGCTCCCATCATCAGCCCCATGCCCAGAGAACGGAACACCAGACGCCAGGTGTCCTTGCGGGTGATTTCTCCGGTAGCCAGACCCCGGATGACCAGGATGGAGCTCTGACTGCCGATATTGCCGCCTACTCCCACCAGAATGGTGAAAAATAAAGATAAGGGATAAAACCACTTTGGGGTAATGGCATGAGAGTATCCTTTGATGATATCCTGGGAAAAGGAAGCTATAAATAATAAAATCACGATCCAGATAGACCGGTTGAGTACCAGTTTAAAGAAACTGCTGGACAGGTAACCTTCGTCAGTAGGCGCAATACCGGCGATCAGCTGGAAGTCTTCGGTATTTTCTTCTTCCAGTACATCGAAGACATCGTCCACCGTGACGATACCCACCAGCCGTTCCTGGTTATCCACCACCGGTACCGCCAAAAAGTCATATTTCTTGATCACATGAATGACTTCCTGCTGGTCCATGGAGGTATGTACTGAGACCGGGTCGGGATCCATCAGGGTATCGATACGGGCATCTTCGTCGCCCAGTATGAGGTCACGCAGACTGACCACCCCGGTGAGAATCCCGGCATGGTTGGTCACATAACAGGTATAAATGGTTTCTTTGGAAGGAGCGTCTTTTTTTACCTTTTGCAGGGCGGCTTCGACCGTCATATCTTCCTGCAGATCCACAAATTCTGTGGTCATGATACGGCCGGCCGTCTCTTCTTCATAATTCATGAGCTGGTTGGCGATAGCCCTTTCTTCCGGGGAGAGCAGTTTGATGAGACGCTTCACCAGCATGGGAGGCATGTCCTCAAACAGCTCGGTACGGTCGTCAGGCTCCATATTTTCCACCAGGTCTTTGACTTCCTTGATGGTAAAAGTACGCAGTAATTCTTCCTGGTCGGAGACTTCAAACTTGGTGAACACTTCGATGGCGGTTTCCTGAGGCAGGATACGGAAGGCAATACTGCGTGAAGCCGCCGGCAAAAGGGAGATGACCCGGGCGATGTCCATTTCTTCCAGTTTGAGCAGGAGATTTCGGGCTTCCTTGAGCTTGTAGCCCTTGATCAGGTCGGTAAGAAAATTGCAGGTAACATCCAGCATGCGCTCATAGTCACGGCTCAACTTGCTGGGATCGAGGAGAGAATCAGGATTGCGGTTGTCCTGCGCCATATAAATACCCCAAAATGATACTTTTATTATAAATCCAAAGCCCATAAAATACCAGCGAAATTTTTCAGAGAAAAATGGAAAAATTGTTACCCTTTTACTTCCAATTCGTAGGACAAGAGACTATAATACGCAAAAGGCAAAGGAGTATCATATGAAAAAATTAGCTTTAATGACCCTGTTTTCCCTGATGATGAGCCAGGGCTTCACTGCCCAGGGACTGAATCTGGAAGTAATCCCAGGCAATACCGTGATCTCCAGCGGGGGCGGAAAAGCCTATGTGCTGGTACGATTGACCGGGGAAAAGACCCAGCTGGAAGAACGCAGCCCTCTCAATCTTAGCCTGGTCATAGACCGGTCCGGCTCTATGGCGGGCAATAAAATCAAGTATGTAAAAAAGGCTGCCATCGATGCCATTAACCTGCTGGATGAGCAGAAGGATATCGTGAGTCTGGTCATCTATGATGATGAGATCAATGTCCTGTATCCCGCCCAGACAGTAAACAAAAACCGTCTCAAATCCCTTATCGAAGAGATCACCGACCGCGGCTCTACTGCCCTGCATGGCGGTATGATGGAAGGGGTGAGCCAGGCTGAAAAAAAGAAAAAAGGCGACTATATCACCCGGGTCCTGCTGCTCTCCGATGGACTTGCCAATGTGGGTCAAGTAGATCCCGAGTTTATAGCAACCGATGCCCGGAAATCCTTTGAAAAAGGCGTCAGCATCACTACCCTGGGGGTGGGAGCCGACTATAATGAAAATCTAATGGTAAGTATAGCCAAGAACGCCCACGGTAATTATTACTTTATAGAAAGCCCGGCTCAGATAGAAAAAATCTTCAATAAAGAATTTTCCAGCCTGCTCAGCGTGGTGGCCAAGGATATCCGCATCCGTCTGACCCCTTTGTCCAAAACTACAATCAAGGGCGCCATAGGGTATGAATTGAATGGACAGGAAATTCAGGCCTATAATATCTACTCAGGCGGTGACTCCTTCTTCCTCCTGGAACTGGACGTCCCCCGCATCACTGCCGGATCAAAATCCGAAGTCTTCAAAGTCGACGTAGACTATTTTGACGTGGCGCTGAATAAAGCTCAGACCCTGAGTAAGACTCTGAGCCTGGGAGGCGTGCAGGACAAGCCGGAAGAGCTGGTGAATCTGGATGTATTTAAAGCCTATGTGGATCTGAAAATGGCAGAACACCTGGAACAGATCACCAAATATCTGGATCAGCGTAAAAACGAAGACGCTAAAAAATATGCCCGTCAGCAAATCGATTTCCTCAGGAATGCCCAGAAGACTCTAAAAAGTCCCAAAGTAGACCAGGATATTGCCACTCTGGAAGCTCAGGTCAAAAAGATTGAAGCACTGGGTAACCGCTCCTATCAGGAAAGTGAAGAAGGCAAAGTTCTGAAAAAAGCTATGCAGCAGCAGAGTTTCGATCAGATGTCAAAGTAAGTCTCTAAGTCAAAAACCTAAAGTCGAAAGAAAGGGCTCCCGCGTTATACCGGGAGCCTTTTTTTTATATTACCCCTACTGGATAAACTGGATTCAGCTATTGCAATATCCGGCGGTCAATGCTACAATTTATCCATATAACTACTGCCGTTTTGTACGGTAAATTTCTGCCGGAGTCTACCCCAGACCATGAAGATAGATCAGATACTGTCACGTACTCCACAGGGTGTGGCATTTGAGTTCTTCCCTCCCAAGACGGACGAGGGTGAAGAAAACCTCTTCCAGAGGATAAAAGAGCTGGACCCCACTCATCCCCGCTATGTCTCTGTGACCTACGGCGCGGGGGGCAGCTCCCGTGACCGCACGCAGCGACTGGTGAAACGGATCGCCCGGGAATGTGACCTCAATGTGATGGCGCATCTGGCGGTAGTAGGCCAGAAAAAAGAGGAAATCAGCGATATCCTCAGGGATTATCGTGAAGCAGGTATAGACAACATCATGGCCCTACGTGGTGACACCCCCCGGGGGACCACTATCCGTCCTGAGGATGGCGACTTTCCCCACGCGGACAGTCTGGTGGAGTTTATCCGTGACCTGCACCAGGAGCATTTCTGCATTGGGGTGGCTGCTTTTCCTGAAATGCATCCGGAGAGCCCGGATCTGGATAGCGATATCCGAAATCTCAAGCTCAAATTGGACGCGGGCGCGGATTTCGCGGTGTCCCAGATGTTTTTTGATAACAGCTATTTTTACAGGCTGATAGACCGGTCCCGCGCGGCAGATATCAGTCAGACCATACTGCCCGGGATAATGCCTATCAGCAGTTTCAGCCAGATAAAGACTTTTGCTGAACTGTCGGGAGCTTTTATGCCTCCGGACCTGGTCAGTAAAATGGAAAAACATTCCGGTGATGAAGCCGCAGTCTATGAGCTGGGACTGGGACACGTTATCAAACAATGTGAAGATCTGATCAGAAATGGTTTTCATTTCCTGCATTTCTTCACTCTGAATAAATCCCAGGCCAGCATGGATATCATACGTCACCTGGGCCTGGATTAGGAGGGTGCTATGATCATACGCCATGGCCGTCTCTATGACTACAAGTCCCACATCAATGGAGAGATACTGGATATCCGTACCGAAGGGGACCGGATCATTGAGATCGCTCCGGATATTGACCCTTCGGGTGAGCAGGTCATTGATGCCGACGGCCTGGTAGTGGTACCCGGCCTGGTGGATATGCATGTCCATCTCCGCGTACCCGGACAGGAGCACAAAGAGACCCTCGCGACCGGTACAGCTGCCGCAGCCCGGGGTGGTATCACCACAGCCCTGGCCATGCCCAATACCAATCCCCCTATAGATGACCCCCATAGCATCAGAGAACTCAATCGTCAACTGCATAAAGAAGCTCTGATTGACGTGAAGATCAGCTCCTGTATGACGGTAGGCCGGGCCGGTAAAAAAGCGGTCAATCTGGGAGAGAATCTCAAGGCTGGCTGTGCTGCCTTTACTGATGACGGCAGCGGTATTCAGGAAGAAGAACTCATGATGGAGATCTGCCAGCAGGCTAAAAAGCACGCCGCGGTGCTGATCGAGCACCCTGAAGCGGAATTTCTATCTAAAAACAGACCTATCAGCTACGGCAAACTGGAACACATCCTGGATATGCTGGGACAACCCGCCGAGGCAGAGACCCTGGACATCCTAAAATTCGGCACTATTGCCGGGTATGTGGGTACCCGCATTCACTTCACCCACATCTCTACTCATAAATCTATCGAAGCGGTGCGCATGCTCAAGCGTATCTATCCCGGCCTGATCACAGCTGACAGCACACCCCACCATCTGATCCTGTCCGAAGACAATAACCTCATACCTGATACCAATAAAAAGATGAACCCTCCCTTGCGCCCCGAGACTGACCGGGTAGCCATTGAGCGGGCCCTGGTATTCGGCACTATCGATGCCATTGCCACCGACCATGCACCCCATAGTGAAGAAGAAAAAAAATCAGATTTTGCCCACGCGCCCTTCGGCGTTATCGGGCTGGAGACACTGTTATCCTCGACCTTTACCCACCTGCCCTGGCTGGATCGTACTACCATGATGGACTGGGTCAAGCTGGTCAGCTACAATCCCGCCCACATATTAGGACTGCATGATGTGGGTGCCATTGTGCCGGGACGCCGCGCGGACATTGTCCTGTTTGACCCCGAGGAGAGCTTTGAGGTCAAGGTGGAGCAATTCGCTTCCAAATCCCATAATTCCGCCTTTTTGGGCCGCACCTTCCAGGGTGTAGTCAAAAAGACCATTTGCCGGGGAAAACTGGTATATGAAGAGTAAGCCGCAGAAATACCAGAGCTTCTGGCAGATATTCAGTTATCGATTTAAACGAAATCCCCTGGGTATGATCAGTCTGAGTATGATCCTGCTGCTGGTGCTGATTGGTCTCCTGGCCCCGGTGATCGCCAATGACCGGCCTGTGATCATGAAATACCAGGGCCGCGTCTATTTTACGGGGTTGCGCGAATATCCTCAATTCCGGGCTGTAGAGTGGATGAAAAACGACCTGCCTCTGCAGTGGGCCATCTATCCCCTGGTGCGCCAGAGCCCCACTCATTCCCAGCTCAGTGAGCGCCTGGAGCCGCCTTCAGCACGGCACTGGTTCGGCACTGATGATAAAGGTATGGACGTCTTTGCCCGCATAATCTGGGGTACCCGGGTATCCATCTCCATCGGGATTGTCTCCGCCCTGATCGTACTGGTTATAGGTACCCTCATGGGAGCATTAGCAGGTTACTTTGGAGGCAGGGTGGACATTATCATATCCCGTTTTATCGAGATCATGATGTGCTTTCCCACCTTCTTCCTGATACTGGCTGTTTTAGCCTTTCTGCCGCCGAATATTTTCAATATCATGATAGTGATCGGCCTCACCGGCTGGACAGGCATCGCCCGCCTGGTAAGGGGAGAGGTACTCAAGGTACGGACCCTGGACTATGTCAAGGCAGCCCGCATCAACGGTATCCCCGACCACAGGATCATCCTGTCCCACGTCCTGCCTAATGCTATCATGCCCGCCCTGATCTCGGCTACCTTTCAGGTGTCGGGAGCCATCCTGATCGAATCTTCTCTGAGCTTCCTGGGATTTGGTGTACAGCCGCCCCAGCCTACCTGGGGAGCTATCATCCAGTCGGCTCAGCGCTATGTGCAGACCGACGTCGGCATGTGGCTGGTATGGGCCCCGGGCATTGCCATTTTCCTCACCGCCCTGGCTTATATCCTGCTGGGTGAAGCTATCCGCGACGCCGCTGACCCCAAATTTATTGAGTAGATGATTTTGGGGTTTTCTTCTCTCACAAAGGCACGAAGACACAAAGAAAAGTTCAATAATTTTCGTAAGTATTTATTTTTGAGTTAAATGTTTTATGTAAGACACAGATTCTTTTCTGATTGTGGAATTTGTACTATTGGTTAGCTCCGAAAAAGTTTCAAGAGCTAGTTTTTTATAATATTCCCGTTGCTCATCTTTCATCTTATGAACCTCGGTTAAATGGTGACAGTGAGAAATGTAATTATACAAGCGCGCAATGTAGTATCGAACATTTTCAATATTTGAATAATCAGGGTGATTTTGAATAAATGTGTTTAATAATTCAACCTTTTTTATAGGAAGTTTTGCGATACCTTCATATTCAAAAGCAGCTGTCTCAATTTCAATCAAATTTAATTCAACTTCTGGTGTATAAGCACTATCAGGGTACTTTTTTAGAAAATGGATAAAATTAGATTTGGCATCAGGATATTGCGACTTATTATCAGTCCTATAAATACTATATTCATAAAAATATTTGTAATATAAATAATAAAAATGCTCTTCCTGAACTTTTCTATTGAGAGACTGTTCTATGTTACTTAAGATTGTGTAATTTCTTGAAAGCAAATATATTTTTTTCTTGTTGTAGTAAGGGTAACTAATATTTTCAGAAATATTTGAATAAATCCAATTAAAAAGATCGTTCTTATCTTTATAGTTGATAATTCTCCATTTCTCAAGATTCTGCTGGGTGTTTTGCCACTCCACGATTACATTTGAAGCGTTGGAAAAATCAATCGCGTACCTAATTAATTCACCTGGTTGGTGGTTATAAAATTGATATAAGAGCATACCGTTATTGGTAAAGGCGAGTGGATCCATCCTATTCTTAGTAATAGTAGTATCTATAAAATTATTGTTTGATTCATGGTTCTTGTTGCAGGAAATTAAGATTAATAGGGAAAATAAATTTGATATTATCATGAATAATTTAATTTTATTTTTCACACTTCCTCCGCGACCTCTGCGTCCTCAGCGGTGAATCTTTCCCTGGTATCTCTCATAGTCCTTTTGTTTAACTAGGTGCTGATTTATAGGTTTTATATTTACACTCTGATGGCAGACTCTATCCCCACAAAATCCTTTTCCTTTTTTAACAAGGGATCGATATATTCGGCTACCAATTCTTCCACCTGCTGGGGAGCACGTCCCACATACTGGCTGAAATCGCCGATTTTTTCCCATTCGGCGTCCGGCAGAGGGAAGCGTCCCGAAGCTTTCATCTCTGAGAGCATATCATAGGTATTCCCCAGACGGATGGCTTCTACCGTCTTCATAGCGTATTCCCGGATAACTTCGTGGAGCTGCTGGCGGTCGCCGCCGTGTTTAACGCTCTCCATGAGGATATTTTCAGTGGCAAAGAAGGGCAGGTTATTAGACAGGATGGTATTAATGACTTCGGGGTAGACATTGAGGCCCTCTATCAGCTTTTGGTAGATGATCAGTATGGAGTCCACCAGGAGGAAGCTCTCCGGTATCAGGATACGGCGGTTGGCACTGTCGTCCAGGGTGCGTTCCAGGAACTGATTGCTGAAGGTATAGGCGGTATTATTGACATTGTTGATGAGGTAACGGGCCAGGGAGGACAGACGCTCCGCCAGGATAGGGTTGCGCTTGTAGGGCATAGCGGATGAGCCGACCTGGTTCTTGGAGAAGGGCTCTTCCACCTGCCAGGAATGCTGCAGGAGGCGCACATCGTTACAGGCGCGGTGTCCGCTCTGAGCGATACCCGACAGTACACTCATCCACTGATAGTCCAGTTTTCGGGACAGGGTCTGGCCGGAAACAGGCACGCTAGATCGAAATCCCAGCTTGGCGGCAACTTTATTATCCAGTTCTTTAACCTTTTTGCCATCACCTTCGAACAGCTTGAGGAAGGAGGCCTGGGTACCGGTAGTACCCTTGACTCCCCGTGTGAGCAGGCTGTCCAGGCGGTACTCCAGATCCAGGGCATCCTGGTACAGGTCGTACAGCCACAGACTCATACGCTTGCCCAATGTGGTGGGCTGAGCCGGCTGGAGGTGGGTATAGCCCAGCACCGGCAGGTCTTTATACTCCATGCTCTTATCACGCAGGGTTTTAATCAGGGTGAGCAGCCGGCGCTTGGTCAGGGTAAGGGCGTCTCTGAGCATCACCGTCTCAGCATTGTCAGTCACAAAGGCACTGGTGGCGCCCAGGTGGATGATGCCGGCGGCCCCGGGGGCTACCTCGCCGTAGGCCCGGATATGACTCATCACATCATGATGGATGTCGGCTTCGATCTCCGCGGCACGGGCCAGGTTCAGCTCATTACGCTGGGCTTTGAGCTCTGCTACCTGGGCGGCGCTGACCGGCAGGCCCATCTCGTGTTCAGACTCAGCCAGGGCTATCCACACATCCCGCCAGGTGCGGTAGCGGTTTTCTTCAGAAAAAATATCCAGCATCTCCCGGGAGGCATAGCGGGTTTCCAGGGGGTTCTTGAATTCAGGCATGGTCGTCCTCTTGTGGTTTTTCCAGCTTCATGGAGCTGGTGATAAAATAATGTCTCAGGGCCTGTTTGAGGTCCTTGTCTTGTATATTTTTTAGCCGTTCATCTATGGTACGCAGCACCTCGGGGTCAATCCGGTAGGTGGCCTGTTCCGCGGCTGCTTCCCGTTCCGGCCAGTGCAGCTCCCCGTTCTGAAAGCGGATGCTCTGAAAGCGGGTCTGAAAACCCTGTTTGACCAGCAGGGCCAGAAGCTTTTCACGCATCTCATCCTTTAGCATCTGGAGCTCGTTGATCCACATGGGGTCATCCACATGCACCACCAGGCTGTGATAACCGATGTGGCTGGGCCAGCTGTGCTCAGCGATACCGCCCCGGTACAGTTTCCACCAGGCGTCCCGGATGGCGTGCATGGCCCGGACTTTGTCGGGAAATATCTGACGGGACAAATTATCCAGTTTGTACTTCAGGGGGATGGCGTTGTGACTGCGCCGGGCCATAATGTCTCCTCAGGGGTGAGTATATTATAACGGCGGATGGGGAAACTTTCAAACTGGGGGAAATTAGTCATAAGTAAAAAAGGAGTTTTTATAACCATCATTCTTTAAACAGTTTGACACACAACTTACAGACTTAACCTATAGGACATCAGATTGGACATTAAGTACATTCAATCTTGGTTTTCTGGTTCATTTAGGTTCAATGCTCATTTGGTCGTACAATCTGGTATAAGTTTAACCCGGTTTCAATTCGTACTTTGCCAGAGCAGTTCGCTATGTCCCAGGTAAATCCTTTCTGCGCCTTTAGGTACAACAAACTGGATGAAATAAGGATTGCTAATCCCGCTGGGTTCCAGGCTTTTTTCGATGATCAAGTATACATCTTTACCCCGGTATTCGATCCTGTAACTCCTGATCCACAGGGCACTGTCCTGGCTGTTTCCCGTGATGCGGCACAGCATTGTATCAGTGTCATACAGTTGAGCAAAATCGATCTTGAAGTCCAAGATCTGATTTTTTGACTTTACAACTGAAGCGCAGGATGTAAACAAAGCCGTTAAGCCCAGGACTATCAGTATAGTGTTTTTCATGTTTTATCTCCTTAATGCCAGGGTAGCATTTAGATGGTATTCCAGACCAATGGAAAAGCCTTTGAGAGGGATAGATAGGTCCGGTTGGGTATGATAATAAAAATATTTACCATATAGGGAAAAATCAAGCGTCTTTCCTTCATGGAGCTTAAGATAAAAGTCTGCTCTCAATGATGGGGATAAAATGATCCCGATTGGATCTGTGCTTTGCAGAAGGCTCCTGCCCAGGCCTAAAGATATCCCGGGTACCAGGGCAAACAACCTGGACAAATGTATACGATATCCGGTGTAGATTCCAGCATAGCTGATTCCCAGAAGGAACTCAGGAGTTGAGATTTGGGAAAAAATTTCTGAAGCCAGGAATCCCAGATGAAAATCGATCTCCAGTTGATCCTGAATCAACATACCAGCTACCATACCAAAATCCAGTATTGCCTTATCTCCGGGAAATAATCCGCCGGAATAAAATCCCATTATGATGCGTGGCTCCCCACTGGATGGCCATGCTTTAGCAGGGATAGATATCAGGAAAAAGAATAATGACGAAATAGTTAAAAAAATTTTGAAAAATTTCATTTTCTCTCCATTAATAGTTTCATATCACCAAGGATACCAACTTTATCTCAAACCATCATACTAATAGGTCTTAGTGCAGTAAACCAAAATTGAATCTATCCATTCTATATTAAAGCTAAAAAAATATCTATAAATCCAAAATTAGACCAGAGTATCTTGACCTACACAGGCAAGGGTAGGTGTCTCCTCTCCCACTCTCGGCGCCTACTCGGGATATTCAGAAGTCCGGGGTGGTTTGTCAAAACAGATCGGTCGAATGCCATTCGCCCTTACGGAAGGACCCGGTACTGGTTGTGGTCGGCAACTAGTAATTTTTATCCACCTCAGTGACGCCGGCCTTAAAAAACCCCTTAACCCTTCTCAAATTATTCCGATGTATATAAGGAATAGACGCAGGAGGAACAACGCCATGATGCGAGCCCTTTGGACCGCCGCTTCCGGGATGACCGGAGAACAATTTCACATCGACACCATCGCCAACAACCTGGCTAATATCAATACAGTGGGCTTCAAGAAGTCCCGGGCTGAATTCGAGGACCTGCTGTACCAGACCCAGCGTCTGGCCGGCACTCCCTCCAGCGAGATCACCCAGTACCCTACCGGTATCCAGGTCGGTCTCGGTGTACGCCCCTCCGCCACCCAGAAGTTCTATACCCAGGGCAGCCTGCAGCAGACCGGCAATAACACCGACCTGGCCATCGAAAACGAAGGCTTTTTCGGAGTGACCATGCCTGACGGCTCTCAGGCTTATACCCGCGACGGTACTTTCAAGATTGACGCCAATCGTGAACTCACCACCTCAGGCGGCTATAGGCTTAATCCCCCCATCATCCTGCCCGAAAATTTCCAGAAGAACACCCTAACTATAGCTCCCGATGGACTGGTCACGGTTAACGTGGCCGGCAGCGACGATCCCGTGGAAGTGGGCAACATCCTCACCTACCGCTTTATCAACCCCGCCGGACTTACCAATGTAGGCAGCAACTTTGTGAAGGAGAGCCCCGCTTCCGGTGAAGCTGTAGCCGGTACCCCCAGCCTGGAAGGTTACGGCCAGGTCCTGCAGAGCTTCGTGGAAATGTCCAATGTCAATGCCGTCCAGGAAATGGTGGACATGATCGTGGCCCAGCGTGCCTACGAATTCAATTCCAAAGCCATCCAGGCCAGCGACTCCATGCTGGCTACCGCCAACGGCCTCAAACGCTAACTAGATCCACTCCAATATAAAGAAAAGGGATGAAGTGTGCGCTTCATCCCTTTTTCTTTTTTCTGTTATTTTTCCTTTTTTAACAACTTTTCACATTTCATCCTGATTAAGGTAATACAAATTATCTCACAGAGACACAAAGGCACAAAGAAAATAGCTTTCGGAGGTTCAAATATTATTATGATGAATGAAAATAAAATTGCAACTGTAGTAATTGGTGCAGCGATTGAAGTCCATAAAAATTTGGGGCCTGGACTTCTTGAATCTATTTATGAAACTGCTCTTGCTTATGAATTACAAAAAATCAATTTTGACATACGAAGACAGGTACTCATTCCGGTCCGATATAAAGAAATTGTATTTACTAAAGGTTTTCTGGCTGATATCATAGTTAATAATAAAGTGATTTTAGAACTAAAATCTGTACGCATAGTTGAAGATGTTCATAAAAAACAATTATTAAGTTACCTGAGATTATCTAATCTCACTTTGGGTCTATTAATTAATTTCAATTCGCCTTATCTTAAAGAAGGAATATTCCGTGTAATAAACGGGATTATTACTGATTAATATAGTTACCATTCTTAGTGCCTTTGTGCCTCAGTGAGAGCCCTTTTTGACTTTTAACTTATCGCTGTGTAAACTATACCCGTACACAAGGATTAAAGGACGGTATATGCAGCACGACAGGATCATCATCAAGGGTGCCCGCGAACACAACCTTAAGGATATCAGCCTGGAGATCCCCCGGGACAAGCTGGTAGTCATCACCGGGGTATCGGGCAGCGGCAAGTCCAGCTTGGCCTTTGATACCATCTATGCCGAAGGGGAACGCCGCTACCTGGAGAGCCTGTCCACCTATGCCCGCCAGTTCCTGGGCTCCATGAAAAAGCCCGATATCGACTATATTGAAGGGTTGTCCCCCAGCATTTCCATACAACAACACAGCATCCATGCTAACCCACGCTCCATCGTGGGCACGGTCACTGAGATCTATGACTATTTCCGCCTGTTGTGGGCCCGCGTCGGTGTGCCGCACGACCCGGTCACGGGGGAGCCCCTGCAGTCTACCACCGTGGATGAGATCATAGAGGCCATACTCAAACTTCCCCCCAAGACCAAATTCCTGATTCTGGCTCCCCTGGCGCGGGGCAAGAAAGGTACCCACAAAGACCTCCTCCAGGAAGTCAAAGCGGAGGGGTTCGCCCGGGTCCGGCTCAATGGTGAAGTGATGGAGCTGGAGTCTGTCCCCGAAATCGACAAGAATTTTAAAACCACTATCGAGATAGTAGTAGACCGCCTGGTCCTGGATGAAAAGAACCGCCAGCGCATAGCCGACTCGGTGGAGACCGCCCTGCACTATGGCAATGGTATGTGTGTCCTCCACCTGGTAGATACTCAGGAAGATAAAATATACTCAGAGAAATATTTTTCTCCCCATACTGATATCTCCTTTGACGAAATTGAACCCCGCATGTTCTCCTTTAACAATCCCTACGGGGCCTGCCCCCGCTGTGACGGACTGGGCGAGATCCTGGAGTTTGACGAAGAACTGCTGGTGGATGGAGAGCTGTCCCTCAATGAAGGGGCCCTGATCACCCACCCCCCCAGCCAGAATTTCTGGATGAGCTACCTGCAGGCAGTGGCCAAGAAGCGCAAGTTCAGCCTGGATGTACCCTTCAAAGATCTGCCAGAGGATATACGTCATATCGTCCTGCACGGTGAGACCGAAAAGGTCGACCTCCAGTACAAGAGTGACCGCATGGAATTTTCCGCCCAGGGCAAATACGAGGGAGTCATCCCCAATCTCAAGCGGCGTTACTTTGAGACTCAGAGCCAGGGCATGCAGGAGTGGATGGAGCGCTTCATGCGTAATACCCCCTGCCCGGTATGCGAAGGCAAGAGGCTCAAAGCGGAAAATCTGCTGATCAAAGTCATGGGACGTAATATTATAGAAGTTACCCAGATGAGCATCCCGGAATGCTATGACTTCTTCCAGAAACTGGAAGCGAGCCTGACTGAATCCCAGATGACCATTGCCAGCCGTATCCTCAAGGAGATCAACAAACGCCTCCAGTTTATTCTGGATGTGGGATTGGATTATCTGGGGCTGTTTCGTAAGGTATCCACCCTGTCGGGAGGGGAGTTCCAGCGCATCCGCCTGGCTACCCAGATCGGCAGCGGCCTGATGGGAGTACTGTACGTCCTGGATGAACCCACCATAGGCCTGCATGCCCGGGATACAGACAAGCTGATCCAGTCCCTGGAGAAATTACGTGATACCGGAAACAGTGTGCTGGTAGTGGAGCATGATGAAGAGATGATCGACCGCAGCGACTGGGTCATAGACATAGGGCCCGGCGCGGGCCGTTACGGGGGCGAACTGGTAGCCGAGGGGACAGTGGACGATATACGGGCCCATGCCAAATCCCTCACCGGGCAATACCTCTCCGGCCGTCTACGCATTGAACGCCCCGCAAAATTAAGAGAAGGGAATGGTAATTTTATAGAAGTCCAGGGGGCCAGGGAACATAACCTCAAGAATGTCAGTGTCCGCTTCCCCCTGGGAAAACTGATCTCGGTGACCGGAGTATCCGGCTCGGGAAAATCCTCCCTGGTCAACGACATCCTGTACCGGGCGGTGAGTCAGCGTATCTACCATTCCAAGGACGAACCGGGTGCGCACGACGCCATCCTGGGACTGGAACATATCGACAAGATCATCGATATCGACCAGAGCCCCATCGGACGTACCCCCCGCTCCAATCCTGTGACCTACACCCAAATCTTCGGGCCGGTAAGGGACCTGTTTGCTTCGATCCCTGATGCCAAGGCCCGGGGCTACAAATCGGGACGATTCTCCTTTAATGTCAAAGGGGGGCGCTGTGAAAACTGCCAGGGCGACGGCTCCATCAAGGTGGAGATGCACTTTCTCCCTGATGTCTTCCTGGAGTGTGATGTGTGCCATGGCAAGCGCTATAATAAAGAAACACTGCAGATCAAATATAAAGGCAAATCCATCTCTGATATCCTGGACATGACCGTGGATGAGGGCGTGGAGTTCTTTGAAAACATCCCCACTCTCAGGCGTAAACTGGAGATTCTGCAAAAGGTCGGCCTGGGCTATATCCACCTGGGACAGCCCGCCCCTACCCTCTCGGGTGGAGAGGCTCAGCGTATCAAGTTGGCCCGGGAGCTGTCCAAGATCGGCACCGGCCGCACCCTCTATATACTGGACGAGCCCACTGTGGGACTGCACTTTGACGATGTACGCAAGCTGATCCAGGTCCTGCACGACCTGGCCGACAAGGGCAACACCGTAGTGGTGATCGAGCATAATATGGACGTAGTCAAGGTCTCGGACTGGGTCATCGACCTGGGACCCGAGGGCGGCGACAAGGGCGGCACTGTGGTATTTGAAGGTACCCCGGACGGCTGTATGAAAAGCGAAAAATCCTACACCGGACAATATTTGAAACAATACCTGGATAAAATGGGGAGGTAGAGATGGGGCGTAAGGCATTACGCCCCATCTCTACCTCAATCCTCCGGCACCATGCCTTTATCCTTCCAACTCCTTGCGATATAGACCAGAGGAGTATCCAGGGCGGCAATGATGACCTTGAGCACATAGGTGGTGATCAATATAGACCAGAATTCCGCCATCGTGCGGGTAGTACCCAGAAAAGCAATGGTACAGAAGATACTGGTATCTATAAGCTGGGACACCATGGTAGAGAAGTTATTGCGTTTCCAGATAGACTTTTTGGAAGGGTCGCGGTCCTTCCAGAAATGATAAGCCCAGACATCGTGCGTCTGGGAGATCCCGTAGGCTACCAGGGAGCCCAGGGCGATACGGGGCAAAAATCCGAAAATGTGCTCCAGGGCCGGCTGGGCGGTATCGTACTGAAATGGCGGAAAGATCAGGGTCAGCTGGCTGAGTATAGTCATAAATATCAGGGTGATAAAACCCACTAACACTGCCTGATTAGAATTCTTCTTTCCGTGGTTTTCACTAAGGATATCGGTGACCAGGAAGCTGGTGGCATACACGATATTACCCAGGGTGGTGACCGCCCCGCCCAGCTCGATCAGCTTGATGACCTGGATATTGGCCAGGATCACCGAGACCGGTATCCAGGCAAAGAGGCCCTTTTTACCCAACAGGCGGTAGATGAGCAGAATGGTGCCGAAATTAAGTACCGCCATGAGTATCCACAGAATCTCATTGTGCAGAGGGATAGTACGGATCCAGGTGATAATACGGGTATAGTCGAGTGAATAGGACATGCGCGTCCTCCTGTGTTTTGATTTCCCCCGGGAGGGGAGGGCGGGGACTACGACCGCCATGGGACCGCAAAGATTATAGCTTATTTCCTGTTAAATCTCTAGTATACATCCTCATGTCTGCCCACATCAACAGGAATAATAGTATCTTCGATCAATTACTTATACCCCTTGGTCAGATGACAACCTACGATCCTGGGATAAGCGTCCCGGCTGCCCTCGAAGCTATAAAAGTATTCGATAAAGACCAGAGCGGCACGGTCTTCCCAGGGGCTTTTCAGCATCCCGGCAGGTTTTACTCCTAGAGAGTGCGCTTCGGGAGCATCGAATACCTGTTTGGATTTACCATCCCGGATGGCGTGAATGGTATAAGATGATATGGTGTAGGGTGAATCGTCATCATCGACAATGTCGACTTTGACATCAAACCTGCTCCCGTCGTCCAGTACCGTCGGAAACGGAATCAGCACCATAGGCGCGGACTTGACCTTAAAGGCATCCAGCAGGTTTTGTATCCGGGGAGATTGGGCATTCCAGACTTGTTCCAGGGATAAAGAGCCCTGGTCGCTATCCGAAAAATCTATTTTTTCCACCACACTGTCATTAACCAGGTCTATTAGATAAAAGCGGAATTCAGTAATCTCCCCTATTCCATCTGCTTCTGTCTTAAAGGTAAAATAAGCGAAGTGGCCCTTTTTGGAAAATCCCAGAGGATAAAAGGCTGCCCTGTATAATCCCATACCCGGGTCACCCCAGGGGAGCTCCATCCTGGGGGGGATGCTCAGTCGGGCAGACACAGGCAGACTCAGGGCCAGCAGTCCCAGAACCAACATAATTCTTTTCATTTTCTGCTCCTAATCTGGTCTATATGTATTGTATAGCAGGATAGGCTGTTTTACAAAAAAACATCAGATATCCAGGTCTTTATTAGGTATGACGCGGAGCGTTAAGTGATAGGCACCGCCGAGAAGTGCTATCACGCCCTTTGACTGGAACTGCTGACACCTGGCATATACTATAGCACCCCCGTGAGAGGGGAAAACCATACCCCAGGCTGTGTGTGGAATCTGGAGTTGTGCCGGCAGGCACCACCACCCTTTAAACTGTGTGCTGAATAATTGAGGCTCAGGATAGTGGGAGAGTGTTATGACTAAAAAACCCTCTTTGCTTTGAGAAAGGTCCTTTTTTACTGAAAACCCTTGGCCAGATCGCAGCCAATTACCAGGGGGTAAGCATCCAGGCTGCCCTCGGAGCCGGAAAAATATTCGATTAGAATGACCGCGGCTCTGTCCTCCCAGGGGCTTTTCAGGATACCGGCGGGCTTAACAGAAATAGAATCCGCCCGGGGTTGGGAATAAATCAGTTTGGTCTTTTCCCCCAGGTCAGCGGAGACAGTGAAGGAATCAGCATGATGTACAGATTCACTTTTCCGAATTTTGATATCAGTGTGAACATCAAAGCTCAGGCCATTGGTCAGGATGGCGGGGAGTGGAGTCAATACCAGAGACACAGGTTTGACCTTCCATGCTGCCAGCAGATTTTCTATCCGGGCGGAGTGCCTGTCCCATATTTGTTCCAGGGTCAGGTTACCCTTATTATCATCGGAAAACTCTATCTTTTCCACTATGCTGTTATTGACCAGATCCAGGAGGTAAAATCGAAACAGACCCGCATATCCCGTACCGCCGGATTCAGTCTTGTAGATAAAGTAAGCAAAATGGCCCTTTTTAGAAAAACCTATGGGGTGAAAAGTAGCCGGATACATTCCCATGTGATTGGTGCCCCAGGGGAGATCCATAGTAAAAGGGATATCTTTTTCAGCAAAACCATGCAAACTCATTACCATAAGAGTCAGGGTCAGCACCGCTTTTTTCATAAGCACCTCCCTCAGAGTCTATGACAATTGTACCTCGGGACAGGCTTTTTAACAATTATTCTAAAGGTTAAATTGCCAGCCCAGTGTCAAAGAGGGGTAGTAGAGAGAGTCCGGTTTACGGTCAAAGTATCCTACGTGCAGGGATTGGTAATTGATTTCGGTCATAAAGCTCTGCCGGGGGGTGACTATGAACTCCAGTCCCAAAGCCAGCAGTACGGACAGGGCATTGGCTGTATGGGGCTGGCCGGAGCGCCACAGGTAGGCAGCCATAAATTCATCTACAAAGTAAGGGCGTACCTTGCCTTTGCCGAAAATCACACGCAGGCCGAAGCCCAGATGGTACATAGTGAGGTTTTCGGTACTGAGGGGGAAATACTGCAGGTGATTGGCAATGGTGAATTCCATGCTGGTGTGCTTGCCCTCGTGGACAGTATATCCGTAATTAAGCCCCAGCCCGTAGCCCAAGCCCTGGGAGTTATTAAGGGTGTTATTAAACAACCACAGTGGTGAGAGGGTGAGTTTTATCACACGAGCCTGGAGACTGAGAGGAAATATTAGTAGGCTTAAAATCAGAAAACGTTTCATGTGTTATAATCCTTGTATTTTTATATAATTTAAAGAGGTTTTTTTGTTATGGCAAATCCTGAAGGAGAAATTATTCCCCTGGATTTGATACCGTAAAATAAATAAAGGCCATCCGCTAGGGACAGCCTTTATTCTGCCGGGGACGGGAATCGAACCCGTACGGGCTAAACGCCCGAGGGATTTTAAGTCCCTTGTGTCTACCTATTCCACCACCTCGGCGCAATAAAAAATAGGGGATGGTCGGAATCGAACCGACGATAGGGGCTTTGCAGGCCCCGGCCTTACCATTTGGCGACATCCCCATTTAAACAGGATATTATTATAGTACACTCTGGACGTACTGTCAATTCAAACACAGGTGGAATAGAGGCTATTCCCGATTAATTGTGTCTTTGTTTTGCTTAAAACTTCAGCTGCTATTAGAATATCATAGAGGGAGGCTGACATGCGCCTGATTTCATTTTTGATTCCCCTGCTGCTGTTAAGCGGCTGCGGGACTATACGCCATGATATTCCCGCTGCTCAGCGTAAGATGATCCGGGATGATATCAAAAAAAGAGTCAACTGGTACAAACTTTACCCTACCAAATCCACCACACCCCTCATTCAAAGAGTCATGGATACTCCCGCGCCGGTAATGAAGTATCTGAGAGACATGGACCAGAGGCCTGACTATACTATCTACCAGCCAACCCCTCAGGAACTGCAGCGCCTGTCCAATGTACTGGAAAACCTCCCCCCCCTGAACCGCAAGGTCCTGCAAAAAGACCTGCTGGCCATCCACTTTATCAATAACTTTATGGGCAGCGGTATGGCTGATAGTTTTTATGATGAAAAGGGGACAAAAAAACCGGTAATATTTCTGAACCCCGTGGTACTAAAAGATGACATCAATACCCGTCTGGAATTCAGAGAGAATTCTGCCTATATCCCCGATATCCCCGCTATTCAAGTCAGGATTGATTGCGGCCATACTTACAGCGGATTGATGTACGTTCTGACACATGAAACTACTCATGTAGTGGATTATGTCCTGCGCATCAATCCCTATGTTGAGGATATGATACTGGATTATGATCTGCTGCAGGGTTTAAAAATCCCCCGCTCCACACCTTTTTCTGCTGAATACTGGCTGGCCCCCACTAAACCGCGCAACTGGGACTACCCTCTGCGCAAAAAACTCCACTATTATGGACTGGGAGGCGGGCCTCAGATAAAACTCAGTGAAGTGGAAGGCCTGTACCGTTCTCTCATGAAAAGCCCCTGTGCCTCCCTGTACGGCACCACCAGCTGGGCGGAGGATCTGGCGGATATGGTGACTTTTTATCACCTGACACAGGTACTGAAGCAGCCCTATACTATCACAGTAAGCAGTAATGGTGTAAGACTTATAGAATACAAACCTATGCTAAACCCACTGGTAAAAAAACGCTTCAAAAATATCCGGGTTTTTTATAAAAATTGATAAAAATGAGCATAAAAACAGCCCCTGCTTTAAGCAGGGGCCGATTTTTAATACATGTTTTAAAATTAATTTTTAGCTTTTTTCCACAATGAACATGGCTTCCCCGTTCAGAACGGAGTCCCCATTGGCTTTGATCATCTGTACGATCTTACCTTTTACTTCGGCTTTAATTTCATTCATTACCTTCATGGCTTCGACGATACACACTGTGGTATCAGGTGAAACTGTATCCCCTACTTTTACAAAGGGGCTGGCTTCAGGGTTGGCAGCAGTATAAAATGTACCGATCACCGGTGATGTAATCTTATGATACTTAGATTCATCATCATACTGTCCTGAGGCAGGAGCAGCAGCAGCCGGAGCGGCGGCAGCTACGGGTGCAGCGGCCACAGGAGCGGCATGGGTATGAACCGGTGCCGGTGCGGCAACTGTCTGAACAACACCTGCCTGCTTCTTACGGGAGATTCGGATATAGAACTTTTCCGGTTCTTCCATCTCGATCTCTTCGATATTGGTCTCTTTAAACAGGTTTTTCACTTCCCTAAGGACACTGGAGTCCACGCCAAAAATCTCTTTAGCCATTCACGACACCTCCAATTTTAATCTGATATTATTTTTCCAGGACACCGGTGAGTCTCTTCACCGCTTCCTGCAATCTCTCTATAGGCTGGGTAAAGGACATGCGTACATAGCCCTCCATCCCAAAAGCAGAACCGGCTACCATACTGACATGGGCCTTGTTGAGGACGGATTCCACGAATTCAGCGCTGTTATTGGGGACGATTCCGCCCACGGTATTACCCAGATAATACTGAATATTAGGGAAGACATAAAAAGCGCCTTCCGGTTTCTGACAGCGGAAGCCATGTATTTTATTGAGCGCTTCCACTATATATTCCCGGCGTTCTTTGAATTCTTCTACCATTCGCACCAGGGTGCGGTTAGGTTCCTGCTGTATTGCAGCTATACAGCCCAATTGCGCAATAGTGTTGACATTTGACGCGGAATGACTCTGCAGATTGATCATGCCCTTGATGATATCAGGGTTACCGGAGGCATACCCCACCCGCCAGCCGGGAATGGAGAAAGCCTTGGAAAAACCATTGATGGTAATAGTCTGCTCCGCGATCCGGGGAGACAGACTGGCGATACTGACATGGGCCTGGTCAAAGCTGAAATATTCATAAATTTCATCGGAAATAATAAACAGGTTCTTCTTAACAGCCAGTTCGCCGATGCGGCGCAGCTCCTCAGGGGTAAAGGTTGCCCCGGTAGGATTGGAGGGATAATTCAGAATGATACCGCGGACACGGGAAGTAAGGTGTTTTTCCAGTTCATCCAGATCCGGTTTAAAACCGTCATCTTCAGAAGTAGGTATGACTTTGGCTATCCCGCCGGCTAATTGTATCTGCTCTACATAACTGACCCAGTAAGGGGCAAAGAGCAGGACTTCATCATCATGATTCAGCAGGGTACGCAGTGCGGCATAGATGCCGAACTTGGCCCCAGGCGTGATAATCACCGCCCCTGATTGGGTGGGGATTTTATTGACTTCAGTCAGTTTCTGGGCTACCAGATCCCTGAGTTTGGGGATACCGGCTACAGGTGCGTATTTATAGTTTCCGTCCCTCACCGCATTGATAGCGGCTTCGGTAAGCTCCGGTCCGGGAGCCAGATCAGGCTCTCCGGCAGCCAGACTGATCACATCGATGCCTTCGGCGATCAGGGCTTTGGAGCGGGCAGCCACTGCCAGGGTTTCTGACGGACTGATCTTCTTTACCGCATAGGACATTTCGAGCATGCACAGCTCCTTTACGCATAGTTAGTCTTATTTTAAAGGGAAGCACCACCCCTGTCAATTGTTCAGTGTATGAAATGCCTGGATTTTTGTGATTTGGTTTGACGAAGGGATTAAAATTATATAATTTATATATGAATTAACCCAGGAGGGACCATGGATACCGCTTTGCCCGTACTATTCATAGGCCATGGATCACCAATGAACGCGATTGCGGACAATGAATATACCCGCAGTCTGACTGAAGTGGGCAGGATGCTGCCCCTACCCCGAGCCATCTTGGTCATTTCTGCCCACTGGCATACTCCCGGCATACAGGTCATTGATAGCCCCCATCCCGAGCAAATCTATGACTTTTCCGGATTTCCCCCTGAGCTCTATACTCACAGCTACCGTCCTCTGGGTGCACCACAGACTGCACGATCCATCAGCCAGACACTCTCCGATCTCCCGGTGATACCCACTCATCATTGGGGGCTGGATCATGGAGCCTGGTCAGTGCTGACCCACCTCTACCCCCGAGCCAATGTCCCCACTCTCCAGCTTTCCATAGATTTACACCAGGATGCCCGTTATCATTTTGAGCTGGGACGTCGTCTGCGCTGGCTGCGCCATGAGGGAGTCCTGATTCTGGGCAGCGGGAATATCGTCCATAATCTGCGGCTGATCCGCTGGGAAGAAAACGCTCCCGCCTACGACTGGGCCTGTAACTTTGATCATGAAGTCAAAAGAGCCGTTATACAGGAAGACTATGAGTCACTGTTCCAGTACCAGGAATGGGGGGAACACGCTTCTCTTTCCGTCCCTACACCTGACCACTTTCTGCCGCTTTTCCCTATTTTAGGATTGCTGGATGAGGATGAGACAGTTCAGTTCTTCTATGAAGGTATGCAGAATGGTAGTGCCTCCATGACCAGCCTGGTGAGTATACCAAAAATATAAACTTTCACCAATAACTTTTCGCATATATAAATTTCTAGGCAAAATTATACTTTTCTCCAATATCCTGTGTGGACTTATGTGTGATATGCTACTGGTATAATCAAGTTTTTTTGTCACTTCCCCGTTTTCAAGCTACAATATGGCAATAAACTCCCAGGAGTCTGCCATGGATCTGGAATCTCTCGTCCGTGATGTCCCTGATTTCCCTAAAAAAGGCATCCTGTTCAAGGATCTCACCACCCTGTGGAAGGACAGGCAGGGCTTCAAAGAGCAGATAGATGCCCTGGCCACGCATTTCCGCTCCAAGAATATAGACAAAGTAGTGGGAACTGAATCCCGAGGCTTCATCATCGGGGCACCTCTGGCCTATGCCCTGGGCGCGGGCTTTGTCCCGGTACGAAAGGCAGGCAAGCTCCCCGCCCCCACACTGGAGAGAAGTTATGCCCTGGAGTATGGAGAAGCCCGGGTAGAAATACACCGCGACGCCATTTCTCCGGGAGAAAAGATTCTGTTTGTAGATGACCTCCTGGCTACAGGAGGCACCAGCGCTGCCAGTATCGAGCTCATCCGGGAGCTGGGAGGAGACGTGATCTCCTGCGCCTATGTAGTGGAGCTGGAATTCCTCAACGGCCGCGACCTGCTGGATGTACCGGTCATCAGCCTGATCAAAGTGGAGGAAGAAGAAGAATAAGTCCGCCTTTTTCAGGATAAAGTGAAATCTTGACTAAAAAGCCTCTTCATTTTAACTTATATCATCCGTATGACTGACGCTGTCGGGGAGCACCCCGGGGAAGTACGGATTGTAAAAAGCCGTGCGTCTGGGCAAAATTCTATATCAGGAGTTTGCCCATGGATGCCTTAAAAAAACACGATTCAGCAGTGTTCGACCTGATCCGGTCTGAACAGTCCTACCAAAAATCCACCATCAGATTGATCGCCAGTGAAAATTATACTTCCCAGGCTGTATTGGAAGCCTGCGGTTCGGTTTTTCAGAATAAATATTCTGAAGGATATCCCGGTGCCCGTTATTATCAGGGACAAATCAACTGTGATGCCCTGGAAACACTGGCCATCGAACGTGCCAGACAGGTGTTCGGAGCGGAGCACGTCAATGTCCAGCCTTATTCCGGTTCACCGGCGAACCTGGCAGTTTACCTGGCATTTGCCAAACCGGGCGATACTATTCTGGGTTTGAACCTAAGCCACGGCGGACACCTCACCCACGGGTCAAAAGCCAGCATTACGGGCAAATGGTTCAATGCGGTACACTATAACCTAGATCCGGAGACTGGCCTGATTAATTATGATGAAGTCCGAAGACTGGCTCAGGAGCATAAGCCCCGCCTCCTCATCGCCGGCCATTCAGCCTATCCCCGTCAGTTGGATTTTGCCCGGTTCCGCTCTATCGCGGATGAATGCGGGGCCATCCTGCTGGTGGACATGGCCCATTTCGCCGGACTGGTGGCTGGCGGAGTGCATGACAATCCGGTACCTTACGCGGATGTCGTCACCACCACTACCCACAAAACCCTGCGCGGCCCCCGGGGTGCTATGATCCTGTGCAAAGAAATCCACGCCAAAGCCATTGATAAAGCGGTTTTTCCCGGACTACAAGGGGGGCCGCATAATTCTACCACTGCGGGTATTGCGGTAGCCCTGGGTGAAGCCCTGCAGCCTGCTTTTAGGGAATACGCACGTCAAACCGTGGAAAATGCCCGGACTCTGGCCACTGAGTTATCCGGGTATGGTTTTAACCTGGTCAGCGGAGGTACGGATAACCATCTCCTCCTCATAGACCTGACTAATAAACAGGTCTCCGGAAAGGAAACCGCCCTGGCCCTGGAAAAAGCCGGTATCGTGCTGAATTACAATACTGTGCCGGGAGAAACCAGAAAGGCCAGTGATCCTTCGGGAATACGGCTGGGGACCCCTTCCGTGACCAGCCGGGGATTCGGCACTGGAGAAATGAAGAAAATCGCCGCCTGGATGCAGGAAGCTCTGGAAAACCGGGAAGATGAGTCTCATCTTATAAAGATTTCCCGTGAGATTGCTGATTTCTGCCGTAATTTTCCTGTCCCCGGGGTTGATTTCTGATTATCCGGGACCGGGGTAGAAATATCGGGTGAACTATTTGTAACTGTGCAGTCCTGAGAGCAGGAACATAACTCCAAAATAAGTGAACAGCATTGCCGCAAAGGCGCCGTATACGACGCGACGTTTCCATAGCGGGGACCAGACATGGAAATAGACCTGTACTATGAGCCAGGTGACCAGCGCCCAGATCTCCTTATTGTCCCAGTTCCAGAAGCTGCCCCAGGCCTGTTCTCCCCAAAAAGCCCCCAGAAATATGCCCGCGGTGAGAAAGAAAAGGGTCATTTTCATTTCTCCGTCCAGACGGGACTGCTGTTCCGTCTTGTTCCATGCCAGTAGTACAGCCAGGACCATGGCATAGGTCAGACTGGCATAACTCAGGAACATCACCGGTACATGAATATAGATCCAGGGAGACTGCAGGGCCGGCACTAACAGATTGGGCTGCCGCATCTCCAGAGGGAGAAGTAGTGCTATCCCCAGCAGGAGCATCACCGGCAGATTCAGCCAATGGACACTCTGAGGGCGAGGTGACAGCCAGCAGGTCTTAATACTGAACACGAACATAAAAAACACCATGGATTCATAGGCACCGGAAAAAGGGGCATGGGCTGTGAGCCAGCTTCTCCACACCACCCAGGCCAGAAGGAGTATACTGCCCACACGGGGGAAAATCAGCCAGTCCCGCTCATTACGCAGCAGCGATAGCACCAGGCCGGTAGTAAAAAGGACCTGGGCAGCTCCAATCAGGAAGGTTTCCAGCCACATCATGAGACAACCTCCTTTTTACCCCACCACAGCTGAAAAGCCAGGGCCAGGAGAAAGAGTCCCGCGGCAATCGCCGGCAGAAACAGCAGCGGTTTATATGCCACACTCAGTCGGGAAATAAACATAAAATCTGCCTGAGGGATGCTCAATCCCCACCTGTCAGTCAGGGGATTTCCCGGTAGTAGTTCAGAAGTTTTAAAACTGCCTTGTTCCAGGATCTGACCAGCAGGGTCAGTTACATTCCAGGCAAACATTAAATCATGATCCATAACTGTCACCGGATGAAACAGAAACAGATTTCCTTCAGGAGTGCGAAGCTCCATTTCCTGGTCCTTTCCCAGGATGTATTCTTTTCCCCGGAAAGAAAAGCGAAAAGCAGTGATGCGAAAGTCCCAGCCGCTCTGATAAAACTTCAGTCCTTCCAGTCTCAGGGGATAATTTACCAGAATATTGTAGGATTGAGTTCCTGAGACATTACTGACCTGTACCCGGCTGATGTAGAACAGACGGTCATTTTTATCAGAACCGGTGTCCTTTTTGGAAAAGGACTGGAGAATAAAGCTGCCCCGGGTAAGTGGGGCACCCAATCTGTGCTGAAGTTCCGGTATGGCTATGGATCCCTGTTCCGGCAGAGCTATATCCATACTGCGTGAGGTAATATTCGCCATCATGACAGAAAAACCCAGAAACACAAAAGCAAAATGGGTAAATAAAAACGCACCTTTGCGTTTAATACGGGGATCCAGATCCCAGGCAAAAATCAGAATCATTAGCAAAAGCAGTACCCAGGGTATGACATAAAGGGGACTCCCTGCTAAATTTCTCACCTGCTGAGGGTCTTTGAAAAAAGAAAAAACAGCAGATAGAAAAGCAATGAGCAATGATACTCCCATTGCAATTTTGGGTAAAATCTGACTGAAGGGGCTGATCTCCGGATCCAGTTGGGACATGCCGGCCTACCTTACTTTAAGTACTTTGTAAAAATTCAAAGACTGCTGCTTGCCCTTGACGGTCTGGTTGGCTATCAATTCCGCGTCCACATGAGGCTGAACCTGTTTATAGGTCTCTGTGGATATATAGACCGTGGAAGCCGGTGCCGCTGAACAAAGTCTCGCTCCCACATTGACGGTATCTCCTATTACAGCATATTCCTTTCGCTCCGAAGAGCCGATGTTTCCGGCAACCACATCTCCTGTATTGATACCAATTCCAATTCTCAGTCCTCCGCCCAGCTCCTGGTCCAGAGTCAGTACCGCTTTGACCATATATGCCGCGGCGCGCACTGCGGACAGAGGGTCATCAAAGACTGCCATGAGCTCATCGCCTACAAATTTATCCACATCTCCCCCCTGTTCCTGCACAATATGTGCCTGGACTTCCAGGACCCGGTTGAGATTGCGGATGACTTCTTCCGGACTATGTGATTCAGAATAAGAAGTGAAACCCCTTACGTCAGAAAATAAAACAGTGATAACTTTGCGGTTGCCTTTTTCGTCAACATTGATCTCACCCCGGACCAGCTGATCGGTAGAGCGGCTCACATATTTGGAAAGTTTAAACCTTTCCTCCAGGCCGCGTGTCATATTGTCGATACGGCTGGCCAGTTCCCCGATTTCATCATTACGTTCTATGCCTACCCTGGCTTCAAAATCTCCGGTGCTGACCGCGGTCACTGTCTCTTCCATCTTCAATACCGGGCGGATAATCATGGCCCTCAGCATCAGGAAGATCACAGTCAGGATAAACAGACCTACCGCGGCAAAAAAGATAATCAGAGACATACGGTTTTCATCAATGGTACGATAAATGCTTTTTACAGACAGCTTGATGTGGGCAACCCCTCTGACCAGGTTGGCGTCCTGGGCATGACAGGCCTGACAGCTGCCTTCGGTCAAAATGGGGAAATAATATTCTTTTTCATGCCCTTCCAACATAAAAAATTCCAGTTTCTTACGATTCTGGACAGTCTGACGGATATTTTCCAGGTCATGCTTTTTTTCAGCTTCACTGCGGGTATCCTGAATCCGGGTTGTCTGTTTAAAAGTCATTTTATGCTGAAAACGGTTGACCTCCTCCAGAGTACGGTCATCACTGAAAGCCAGGGTCCCGTCTGCCCGATAGATGGCAATCTGCTTAAATTCAGACAGGGTGCGCAGATCCTGCATGGTCTTGACCATGACCGGGGCATCCCCATCCAGCATCATATTGCGTAGACTGGTGAGCAGGGTATCTGAATTCAGACCTATGCTTTTATCCATCTGTCTTAACAAATCATCCCTCTGGTCCCGGTAGGTCAAATAGACCACCACACTGATAGTGACTAATAAAGTAACAAAAATCGAGGTCAGGATTTTAATCTGAATGGATACTTTTTTCATAATGCCTTCCTATTGGCCGGGTCTGATGTAGGTAAACAGATAATCGTTACCTTTGGCACCGCTATGGCAGACCAGACAGCTTTGGATAGGTCCGCAGACCGCTTCCCCGCCTTTTTCTTCAAACTTTGCCCAGTACCAGTCACCGCCCTGGCTAAAGGAGTTGGAAACTTTCATCATCACGGTAAGAGCCAGTAGTTCCTGATCCCGGTTAAAATTTTCTTTAACTATAATGGTACCATGAGGCATGACCCAGGCCCCTTTTCGCATGGCAGCCAATCCGGTGGGGTTGACATAAGTATGGACCAAAGCTCCGTGGGGTGAGCTGCCCTCACGCATCCCTTCTTCCCCAGGCATGTTGCCGTACTTCTTATAATCGGCCTTTACGGTAATAAAGTCATAAAGCTCTGGGGCGGAAATATTGGTAGAGGACAAAGGTGGAAAACCCATAAAATGCATACCGTCAGTTTTTCCTGCCTGGCCCTTTTTTCCAGTACAGGAGGTAACCATAAGCCCTGCCAGGATTAAAAATAACCATATGTTTTTCATGGACAACTTCCTTTTAAAAAAAAGCATAATTTCAGCCAGTTTAGATAATGAAGTTTATTTTTAATCTTCTCCATTTAGAGGATTAAGAAATAAATAATCATTATCTGATGCTCCTAAATGGCAGGTGATACAGCTGTCCAGTTTGCCTCCCGTGGCTTCGGTACCGTCAGGATTATATCTGGCCCAGTACCAGTCATTATGGGCAGGGTCAAAACCCTGAACCTTGGCCATGATATAAATTCCCATAGGTTCCTGGTCGCGGTCAAAATTTTCTTTGACAATAATTGTACCCAGAGGTGCAATACTATTACTGACAGGGAGTGCCTTTTTCAGTATACTGTTTATATAGAGTTTATGAAAAGGGCCATGCGGTACACTGCCTTCCTGCATCCCCTCATAACCCGGCCAGAAAGAATACTTATGAAAAGGGGCTTCCTTACTGATTCTTTTCCAAACCAGCTCAGGTGTGACATTCTCGGGGGTAAAAGCCGGCCAGGATTTATCCGCATCCATTTTATTCTCATTACATGCTGTGAGCAGAGATAAAATAAATAGTACTCCCATTAATTTATTTTTCATGTATCTTCTCCTGTATGCTTTTTATGATATTACATTAATCCTCTGTGCTATCATCCAGCCGGCATGGAAAGTCGAAACAACCAGTGCAGTCACCCCTGTGATGATATGCAGCCTTTTCTTTAATTTGGAATTCAAGTGAGTTAAGCCCAGAATGAGATTAAAAGCCAGGAGCACAAAAGGGATCAGACCCAAAACCAAGGGCAGATGCAGAATAAAATTATTCCAGTACAGGTGAAAAGCGCCATGAATCCCCGTGAGCACCAGGGCCAGAATGGCCAGGCCCAGATGAATTTTCACATTGAACCTTTCCCCTTGCTTATTTCTCAGGGCGCCTGTGGTCACTGCCGCAGTCAGCACCACATAAGCGACTATGGCAAAAGGTACATGATATTGATAAAAAAACACCGACATGTCCGGCCTCCCCATTCATGCTAAGTATAGCCCCAGTATGGGAAATAAGTCAAATCTCTCGCTCCTGCTGCTGACTGTGTCCTGCTTTTGCCGCGTTCAATAAAGAAAAGTTTGCGCTCTATGGTAAAAAAAAAGAAATTCAAAGAGATACAGTCCACTCCAAAAAAAAATCCCCGGGTTTAACCGGGGATAGATATTTACTTTATTGCTTTGAGGACTTCCTGAAAGTCAGGGTGTTCAGGTATGTCATACTGCTTGGCCCAGATCACTACCCCTTGCTCATCTATCAGTACATTTGCCCGCCCTGAGTGCCCATCCTCTTCAATGAACAGACCGTAGGCCTTGGCTGTAGCCCCATGAGGCCAGAAATCAGACAACATGGTCAGGGGCAGGACACCCAGTTCCTTAGCCCAGGAGTGTTTGGATTGATGAGTGTCGATACTCATGCCGATACCGATGGTATTCCTGGCTGCTAATTCGTCTTTGATTTTATGCAGATTCTGCATCTGGGTGGCACAAACGCCGGTATAGGCACGGGGATGCCAGCTGAGCAGGACTTTCTTGCCTCTGAAGCTGCTCAGTTTGACGTCTTCGCCATTATGGTTTTTTAGTGTGAAATCCGGAGCTTTTTCGCCTACTTTAATCATGGTGTTCTCCTTGGTTTTTATGTCATAAATCTAAGCAGAAGAATTATTTTTGACAAGTTTTTTGATGAAAATCTACTCGATTTCCCAGTTGATGTTTTCAGAAATTTTCGATATATTTTAAGGGAGGAGTACATATGGCACAACAACAGCCGGACCGGGATTATCTGATGCGAAATATAAAAAACGCAGCCCGCTTCCTGGAGAAAATCATGAATGAGCGCAATGGTGATAAAGTAGAGTATAAAATCTCTCTGGAATCAGAACCTAATGATCAGGAAAAAGTGTCATCACCACCGGATCAGATACCCCGCCCCGGCAAACAGAGCTCCGATAAGTCCGGAAAGTAGCATGATGAGTTGGGCCTTGCGGCGGTCTTTCTTCCGGGCTTCCTTATCATGCACAGATTCTATTTTTCCCACTTCAGGACCCAGATTGAAAACAGATTTCATACCAAAGGCTGCGCAGAAATGAAACGCGGACTGCAGAAATCCCGAAGCTCCCAGGCTGGCCGGTAAAAACAGAAACAGTCTCCAGATCTGTGGTGTGTGCGACAGGATAAATATCACTTCCAGTGCCACAGTCATTACTACCCCTATCCAACCCGCCAGCCTGCGGGCACGTCTTTCAGCAGGGCCGATATTACACACTCCCGGGGTATAGCTGGTAGTCTCGATTTTGATCATACTTGCTCCTTGATCAGATTATGGTTATCTTAAGTTAGCAGAAGATTAACCTTTCGGCAAATAGACGTTACAAACTCTTAAAATAAAAAGCATCAGGAAATCCTGGTGGATAGGTTTTTAAGATAATAGGAATAATAGCATAATATCTAAGTAGAAATAAAAATTTAAAAGGAGAAGCTTATGAGTATCAACCCGCAGGAAACGATTAAAAAAATGGATCCGGCTCTACTGGACAAGATGGGTGCAGACCGCGACTTTGCCATGGGTGAGGGCGCCCTTTCCTCCAAAGTCAAGATCCTGATGGCTCTGGCTATCGACGCGGCATTGGGTGCAGAAAACGGGGTCAAGTCCCTGGCTATTATGGCCCAGAAGCAGGGAGCCACCCGTCAGGAAGTCATGGAAGCGGTGCGTGTAGCCGGTTATATCGGAGGAGTAGGCAGCATCTATACCGCTGCATATGGCCTGAATGACATCCTGGATCAGCTAAAGTAACTTTGTATTCACACAAAAAATCAGGGGCCCCGTTAATGAAAACGTGACCCCTGAAGGTGTGGATAAAATCTCTATGGTATCAGGAATGGCAGCCGCAGGATCCCCCGCAGGAACATCCGTCCCCGCTGCCTATCAGTTCCACTTCATCAGCTAGTCTCTGTTGCAACATATCCATAGGCATACCTTCTACTTCAAAGCCATAATCACGGATCATACGCAGATCTTCGGCAATAGCCTGGCCTTTGGTGGTAAGATAATCCCCGATAAACAGGGAATTTGCCAGGTACAGGGCCAGGGGCTGAAGTGATCGTAAATGCAGCTCCCTGCCCGCGGCTACCCGTATCTCTGCAGTAGGTGACATGAGCCGGAACAGGGCCAGTATCTTGAGACAGCTCTGCGGAGTGAGCATTTCTACTTCCGCCAGAGGGGTACCCTCTATCGGGATCAGAAAATTCACCGGTATGGAATAGGCACCCAGCTCTCTCAGTTTCTGAGCTACTTCGATAATATCTTCTTCTGTCTCTCCCATACCAAAAATTGCTCCGCTGCAGGTCAGGAGACCGCTCTTCTGTGCCCTCTGAACTGTGTCTACCCTGTCCTGGTAGGTATGTGTGGAACAGATTTCACCGTAATGCTCCTCACTGGTATTGAGATTATGGTTGTAGGTGGTGACACCTGCCATTTTGAGCTGTTCCGCCTGCCCGGGCTGTAATAATCCCAGACTGGCACATATTTCCAGTTGAGGATAGAGGGCTTTAACCTGACGGATAGAGCGGGTCAAAACATCCAGGTCCCTCTGGGTTGGCCCTCTCATAGAAGCCACCAGGCAGAGTTTGGCAGCGCCGTTTTCGGCGGCTTTTTGAGCAGCAGGCAGGATATCCTGAGCCTGCAGCATACGGTAGGTCTCGACCGGAGCGTGGGAGTCACGGGATTGGGAACAATAACCGCAATCCTCACCGCACATCCCGCTTTGAATATTCATGAGGTAGTGCAGCTTCACTTTATGCTGAAAATAGTGGATGCGAACCTGAGCTACGCCCTGAACCAGACTCAACACATCACTATCCGGCCAGTCCAATACAGCCTGAGCTTCCTCCCGGGTCAGCCCCTGATTGTCCAGCCCTTTTTTCACCAGGGTATTGAGGTCTATAGACATGATCCCTACTCCTAATTTTTGATTTTAAAAAACGCAGAAAAGCAGGTGAGATGTTATTACTATTATATTAGTAGGATTCATTTTTCCTGTCAAAATTTTACACAGTACCTGGAAATAATCTATGCAAAAAGCATTCGCTCAGAAAAAAAGTCTGCCTAACAAGAGTGCGGAAATCACAAACTTTTGGTCAGTCTCCAGCTTCCCTTTTTGTAATATATTGCCAGTTAATCAAATAGCAAACAGAAATTCATCCGGTATTATTTGGCATACTATTTGCTCAGCATAGCAGTAATAAAAAACAAAATGTCTAAAATAAAAAAGGTTATGGGAGAGTCAGTATGAAGAAATGGATGTCTGTGTGGTTAGGTTTGGTTTTATGGGTTGTCACGTCCTGTGCCCTGCATGATCCGGACCCGGTGAATGAACCGGAAACTGCGGAACAGAGTGACCAGGGTATGGCCATGGGACAGGGATTGGGACAGGACAGCCAGTTTGAGATAGGAATGTTGGACGCCCAGGGTGTCTCTCTGAGTACACCCTCGGTCAAGGGTATAGATGTCAGTTATTATCAGGGTACTATAAACTGGACCAGCGTAAAAAACGCGGGCTATAGCTTTGCATTCGCCCGGGTCAGCGACGGTACCGGGACTATTGATTCAAAATTTGCCGCCAACTGGAGCGGTATCAAGTCCGCGGGTATGGTGCGTGGAGTTTATCAATTCTTCCGTCCCAACCAGGATGCCGCCGCTCAGGCAAATCTGCTCCTTTCTAAAATCGGTACCCTGGGTGCGGGGGATCTGCCCCCGGTCATTGATGTAGAAGTGACCGGCGGAGTTTCCGGCTCTACCGTGGTATCCCAGGTCAAGATCTGGCTGGATATCGTCCGCAAGGCAACCGGCAAGACCCCCATTGTCTATACCGCTAAGTATTTCTGGGACGCATTGCCCAACACTTCTTCCCTGGGTCCTGTCACACTATGGGTGGCAAACTGGGGCGTGAGTAGTCCGGCTCTGCCCAATCTGTGGAGTACCTGGACCTTTTGGCAGTATTCCGCCACCGGCTCAGTCCCCGGCATCAGCGGTGATGTAGACATGGATTATTTTAACGGGGACATTACAGCTCTTAAGACCTTAGCCGGTCAGAGCACACCTCCTCCGGTCTATACTACCGATTTTCAGAAGCCCTTTACCCGGATTCTACAGTATAAGTCTCCTAATATGACAGGGTCTGATGTGAAGCTGATGCAGCTGATGTACAATGACTGGGCCCAGTCTGTAGGACTGAGTGCCATTACAGCCGACGGCATCTTCGGAAATGGTACAAAAAACGCGGTGATTACCTTCCAGTCGCGTAATGCTATCAGTGCTACCGGGGTAGCCGATGCCAAAGTACTCAACAAAATGATCCAGCTGTTTACAGCCCGGAACACATACTATGCTCCCTATACCAGGACCCTGAAAGTCACTTCGCCCTTGACCTACGGTTCCGATGTGACTTATCTGCAGAATGCATATAATTACTGGGCCGGATTAAATGGCAAAGCCAAAATCACAGCTGACGGTTATTACGGAAATGGCACTAAGACTGCCGTTACCACTTTCCAGAATACCGAGACCGTACTGCTGGGAGCACCGGACGGTATCGCGGGTATCCATACCCAGCGCCTGCTGTTTATTCGCAGCTATCACTAAGAGTTGAAATTTTGATAAAGCCTCCCCACCCGGGAGGCTTTTTTTAAAAATAGACTTCAGTGAAAATATTCTGACGAGACAGTCCCTGCTCCGACAGTATGTCATATGCTTCATATATCATATCGCAGTTGCCGCACAGATACGCCAATCCGGCAGGGTCTACCGGGTGATTGCGGAGATAATCGGTGACCCTGCCCTGGAAATCACCGCCTGGTTCACCAGACACACAGCGTACCCTCTTCCCGGATTGATAAGCTTCTCCCTCGTAATGGTCCTGTTTTTTTCTGATACCGTGCAGCAGGGTGTAGTCCAGCCCTGGGTAAGATCTGACAAAGCAATGAAAGGGGCTGATCCCGGTGCCGGTAGCGACAAAAACCAGAGGTTGCCGATATTTGGATTCATCCAGTATAAATCGGCCGAAGGGACCTTCAACCATTATCTCATCTCCGGGTTTTAACTCCCCTAAGCGTCCCGATACATACCCTGTTTCTATTTTTTTGACCAGGATCTCCAGGAAATCATCCTGTACAGAGGAATACAGGGAATATTCCCGCATATGGATATCACCGGCAGGGCCGGCACTGATATGCTGACCGGGCTTAAACTGTAACCCCTCCCGGGTAAAACGGATCACAAACGTGGAATCCGTGAGTGACCTTATTTCCAGTACTCTGTGAATATTTCGTCCGGACCGTATTAAATTGATCATAGTAGCCAACCAGCCTAAATTATATTGATAAAGAATAAGCCGAATTCTGTAAATTTTCAAGAATCCGGCTATATCATATCTTGACAGTAGGATATTGTTTTATTAAGCTATAATTTCCTGATTCTAAAAAACAATTCAGGAGGAGCAATGTCTATAGAGAAAACCCCGGCAGTCAACCGTAAACCGGAGTGGCTGAAAATACAGCTGAATACTACTCCCAAATACCGGGAGCTGAAGCAGCTGATTAATTCAGAACGGCTGAATACCGTCTGTGAAGAAGCACGCTGCCCCAATATCCACGAATGCTGGGGACAGCACCGTGTGGCTACTTTTATGATCCTGGGCGATACCTGCACCCGACGCTGCCGTTTTTGTGCCGTCAAGACCGGGATGCCCGGGGCGGTAGACTGGGGCGAGCCGGTCCGGGTAGCCTCATCAGTGGCCTCTCTGCACCTGCGTCATGTAGTCATCACTATGGTCAACCGGGATGATCTCAAGGACGGAGGCGCCTCTGTCCTGGCCCGTACTGTGGAATCTATCCACCGGCTGGCCCCGGAATGTACTATAGAGGTCCTTACTTCCGATTTTATGGCTGATTCGGAGAGCATCCGCCTGGTCCTGGACAGCCGGCCTGACATCATGAGTCACAATCTGGAGACAGTGCGGCGCCTCACCCCCGCGGTACGCTCCCGCTCTGATTATGACCGCAGTCTGCGTACTCTGCGCCTGTCCCATGCCATGGCTCCCCAAATAGTGACCAAATCCTCTCTGATGCTGGGCCTGGGTGAACAGGAGCACGAGGTCCTGGAGGCTATGGACGATCTGCTGGCCAATGGGGTGACTATGCTCAATCTGGGCCAGTATCTCCAGCCCAGCCGCACCCATCTCCCCGTTCAGCGTTTTTGGACCCCTCAGGAATTTACCGCCCTCAAATCCGCCGCTCTGGACAAGGGCTTTGAAGCGGTGGAAGCCGGGCCCCTGGTTCGGTCCAGCTACCATGCCGGCGAGCAGTTTCAGAGCCTGGTGTCGGGCCAGGTGAAGATGGAAAAGGAAAGTCCCGCTGAAGCCCGCAGCTGAGTCAAAATCAGACCCGTCAATATATTCCCAGTCCCGGCAATACTCCCCCGCGTCCCTGGCAGGAGGCGGCTGCGCGCCGCGTCTCTTTATGTCACATGCTCCCGGGGTGGCGGTTGTCCCTTCTCAGTGGCAGCTCTGAAACCAGCACCTCTGAAAACTTTGAATCACAGGCCTGATACCGACAGTGTGGGGGTGCCGTTATCCTAACGCTCCGCGTTTATTGCTCTGTTGTCTATTTCAGCCAGGGTTCCAGTATCTTATTCCACAGAGCATAACCCTGCTCATTGAGGTGCAGGCCGTCTTTTTTAAAGAGCTCTGCCCTGGGAGTACTATCCAGATCCAGGATGATGGTAGCGGTATCCACATAGTCCTGCAAGGGGTCCTTTTCAGTGAATTTTTTGATGGCCTGATTGAGTTTATCCATCTCCGGCCATTTAGACCAGCGGGCTACGCTGGGTTTGATGGGCAAATAGATAATCCTGCAGCGGGGCAGCTTTTTCCTGACCAGCGCGGTGAATTCCACGTAGTCCTTGAGTACCTGTTTCATATCCTTGCCGGCGTCTATATCATTATCCCCGCAGTAAAACACGATCAGGCGGGGTTTGAGATGTACCGCCAGCTCTTCAAAGTAAAAATTCACATCGGAAATATGCGCCCCGCCAAAGCCCCGGTTCTGCAGAGTGATGCCGGGAAAGGCCTCCCCTGTCTCCCACATACGGATACTGGAAGACCCCAGGAACAGTACCGCGTTTGTGGCATAGCTGTTCTTTTTATCCCATTGGATCATGTTATTCACTTCAAAGCTGAACCGGTCGGGCCGGGGATCTTCTACCTCAGCATACAGCCTCACCCCCAGACTCATCACTAGAAAAGTCAGAACAAATAATCTCTTTTTCATAATCAGTCCTTTTTTCTTTATTATACTCTTTTTTATCTGTTCTTTCCTGTTTCCGTTATTTACTGTTTTTCTAGCAATAAAAAAGACCCCCGGTAACCGGGGGTCTGAAGTCAAATATTTTTATTATTAGAAACGGAAGACCAGTTCTGCTCCGGCAAATATTCCATTCAAATCAAATAATTTTGATAATGGTTGAGTGTAAGGTGAACCATTAACTTTTGTAGTATAGGTATAAGTACTTATATCGATATCTGTACCGTCATTGGCTGAAAAGCTGAATGAATCACCTAAGCCAAAATAGTAGGCATACCCGGCATAAATTCGGAATTTAAATTTCTGTGAGGCCTGGATATTAATGGAGATCTTCGGCTTTGCCCCTAAATAATAGGAAAGTAAAGAGAAACTACCATCATATGAGCTTGAACTGTATATGACTGAACCTGTCCCTAAACTGATATAAGTTGCAGCTAGAGATAAATCCAGTTCGGGAACAATGCTGACACTGCCCATGTAGATTTCATATCCGCCTCCAATATCCAGGTAAAAAGCAGACGGTGAGTTGATCAGAATACCTATAGCTGCACGTGCCAGGCCGGCATACCCTAATTCAAATTCGGATGCCAGGCCAAGATCAAAGGTCATTGCAGATGGATTAAAATTTTTCGTTACACTGAAATCAGCACCGGCATCAAATACCAGCGAGTTAACAGACGAAGTGAAGGTGGAAATTCCGCCATAGATGCTGAATCTGCCTCCACCCAGGGCAGATTCGATCAGCTGATCGTTAGCCTGAGGGGCGCCTTTAATGATGGCAGCTTCGGAATAGTTGTCCCCTACCTTGGATACACGGACCAATCCGGCATCAATGGAAGTGGTGAAACCGTCGCCGATGGTGAGCTGTTTCTTGAGGACAAATTCATAGCCGGGCTTGACACCCAGGTCATTTCCCAGCTGGAGATAGACCTTGGCACCCAGATTCTGCAGGACTTTGGTCTTGAGTTTGAATTCATCGGTCTTTCGCAGGAAGAGACCTAAACCACTCACTGCGTTATTGATAGCTTTCTGATAGGCATCCTGGTCGCCTTTTTCAGATTTTTCATCGACGGTCCGATTATAGACTTCCATCAGATCTCCGTCGGAATTCAAAACTTTGATGGAAACAGATACATTAGCCTGCCATTCCACTACCCACTTGGAAGATACGTTACCGTATTTATCCACTACCTTTTTTTCCACTTTGACCTGTGCCACTCTCCATCCGGAGATAGAAGGGATGATGATAAAAGTAGACTTGATCATCTTATCCAGCTCAGCGCCGGGGATGACAACCACACCCAGATCTTCATCCATGTATTTCTGGTCTTTCAGGGCTTTCTGTTCTTTGAGCTTCTTGATATTCTCGATGAACTTAACGGCTGAGGTTTCATCCAGGCGGTACTGATAACCGATTACCTGGAATCGTTTCATGGCATTGAATATGCCTACCATCTGATCATCAAAATACATCACCGCCGCGCTGGGCATGTTATAGGAACTGTACACCCCAAAGATACTGACATCTTTTCTTTCTGAGACTTCCTGTCCAAACCCCAGACTGAGGGTAAACAGAGCAGTCATAACAATTAAGGACAACCTCTTCATAAATTCCTCCTCAATGAATTGTCTCATTCTACATCAAGAGGATTTTATAATCAAGAAAAAGGCAGGCTAATTTTCACTAAACTGGTCTAGTATGAGCTGGCCTACCGCCAGGCAGCTGTCATCAAAAGGAATGTTTTTGTTGATGAACACCTGCTTTCCCCTGGATTCCAGCTCACGGTATACCATGGACAGGAAATTGGTATTGCGGAAAAAGTCACCGGACAAAAAGACTTTTTTACAGTTTTTGGCCTTGGAGATCTTATCCACTACGTCAGCGGTGGCATGGATCATGTGCTGGACCCCTTTATTCATGATGACTTCCTTGGTCTCTCCCGCCAGAATATCAGAAATGATGTCTTTAAACAGGCTATAAGTGTCGATTTTCCATATATTGTCTACCTGACTGAGCTGAGGAGTATAGGGCAGCTCCATATTATCGGCTGAGACCATCTCATTGAGCAGGGATTCAAAGAAATGGATGTCAAAAGTTGTCTCCTCATACCACAGGAGTTCACCCAGAGCTGAGATGATATGATGCAGAGAGGTGGACATAGTATAGCTCATATGGCCGAAATCCACAGCGTCAAACAGGTATTTCTGCCGCTCATTGTCTCTGATCTTCTGTACTAGAGGGATACTGAGCTTGTGAAATTCCTGCTGAAAGATCTCCTTGATAATAGCCAGGGTGATACGCCAGGGTTCAACATTGGCGATAATCCCGCCAGGCAGAGGTACAGCTGACCATTGTCCCAGAGTCTCATAGGCGCCTATCCTGCCGTACAGTATCTCACCCCCCTGCAGTGAGCCGTCAGGGTCAAAAGAAGTGGTATCATAGACCACTCCGATACCGGGCTCTTGGGTGCACTGGTTATCATACATGGTAGCCGCCAGATGGGCCTGCAGTGTAGACAGCTTTTTGACGTGCCGCTGGGTGCGCAGGTAATCGGCTACCAGAGAATAATTATTCAGGCCCCTCAGGATATTGATGTCGGCCAGATGCAGGTGTCCCATGACCGCTTTTACCATTCGGTCCATTTCCTCCATGCGCACCAGGTCTTCCACATGCCCCAGGTTTGGAGTGGAGGTAATGTGTTCTCCCTCCAGAAAAGCGATAGTAAACTGGTTCTCAGAGCCGAAGGAAAGCGCCTGTGATTTCATGGGTACATCAAGAGGGATATGATGGTAGGAAAAGGGGGTATAGGAAATGGGGATCATCCTGTCCAGAGCATAACTCTTAAAGGTCTGACAGATATCCAGCTGGACATCATGGATATTTCCCTCCAGATGCTTTTCCTCCAGCAGAATCACAAAACTGCGGTCTTTAAATTCTTCCAGGGTATTCAGTACATCACAGCCGGCTTTACAGTCGCTGTCTTCACTTTTACCGCATAGGATGATATTATAGTATCCATCTGCCAGGCCCAGTTTTTTCATTCCCAGCTTGGAGGGCATCAGGGACAGACACTGACACCCCAGAGAATCAGAACGTATATCCAGCATAAAATAAGATAGCATAGCCTCCTGATCCATGAACAGGAAATAAAAGGGCTTTTCCCTGTCTCTGGGAATCTCATTGGAGACCAGATAGCTTTTACCGCTCAGAAACCTTAAGTAATGATTATCCACGTTTTACCCCTCATTCCTGGAAATAGTGTCCACCCACAGGATAGTATAGGACATTTAGCTGTTTTTTCAAGACTTTAAGCGAAAATTTTTTTGCGTAGAGGAGTTCACCGTCAATATGGGCAGGGACTTCCTTCTCCAGGTCAATGGTGAGCTCACTGGTTTGAAAATAAGTGACTTCCGGTTCCTGAAGATGCCGCCCTCTTTTCAGTTTGAGCATTTTAGAAAAACGGGACAGTACAGGTATATCCCTGACCAGGCACACATCCAATAGACCGTCATCGGCATATGCCAGAGGGGTCAGAGGAAACCCGCCCCCATAGTGCCGGCCGATGCCGCTGGTCACCAGAAAGGACGGCCCCCGGTATTCCCCCTCAGGCCAGTATACATGTATTTCATTTTCGCGGTAAAACAGCAGGTGCTTCAGTATCTCTTTCCAATAGCGCAATTTACCTGTAAACAGCGAAGGCTTTCTGACCCCTTCCGCCACCATGGCGTCATAGCCCACACCCACTCCGTTGACAAAGTAACGTCCATTGCATAACCCCAGGTCTATTTTTCTGACCTCGGACTGATCCAGCACATCCCAGCTGGACCGGCTCATTTCTACACCCTGGCCCAGTACCGCGGCAAAATCATTGCCGCTTCCGCCGGGCAGCACCCCTAGCACTCCATCAGGGTAATCCACCAGGGCCTGTACCACCTCATTACAGGTGCCATCCCCTCCCATTACCAGGATATGGTCCTGACCCCGCGCCAGAGCTTCACGGGCCAGGAGAGTGGCATGACCGGGTTCGCGGGTCAATCCCAGAGATGCTCCTTGGTATCTCAATTTTATAGTATTTTGATATTCTTCCAGGTGATCACGGACATGTCCGGACGCAGGATTGATGACAAAAAAATATTTCTGAAATCCGGACATGTTTCCTCCCTACTATATTGTAAAGAGGAAACCTCCCAGCGCAAGTGAATTTAGATTTGAACCTTGTTTTTTATTGATTAAGGCGGATCACTCCAGTGTCAGCCTGATTACATTGGTGGCTTGTTCAGGATCGATATCAAAAGTCTGCATTTTCCAGTTAGACTGTGGTCCCATGATCCTGCGGTCTTTATCCATACCCACCAGCCGGTACATGAGACGGTATGTGTTTGTAAATGTCACATTCCGGGTGAAAATCTGGTCGTTGGCCTTCTGATCTCCCTCCTGGCCATTGTCCAGCAGAGACAGGTCAGCATAAAAGCTCAGGGGCGACTGCTGTCCTTTGAGTACCAGCTGATTGGGCCGCACTTTGACCGCGTTGACTTCAAACCTGACTGTTATAAAGGCATGTCCGCTCAGTCCCAGTTGGCGCAGGGCTGTATTTCTGCGTACCATGAAGAAATTAGCCTCGGGGTCTTCATCCCACAGCCGGTAATGTGGAGTCTTGCCCCAATCCGCCGGTTCATCCGCAATCTCCGTGTCCTGACCGGTATCATTATCCACATGTTTTTCTATCAATTCATGCCATTGTGCGATTCTTTCCATACTGTCCTGGGGATTAAAGAGATGCTTTTCTTCGTCTAGTAGCTGAGCCAGATAATCACGGTACATTTGGTTGTATTTCTCTACTTCCAGGATTTTTTCCACCAGAGGACGGCTGCCGTCCATATGGCCATAGGCAAAAAGGTCAGCTTTTCCATAATCACCCCAGGCACTGGTTCCCAGACTGTTATCATAATCATAGGGGATAAAAGTAGCTCTGCCTTTTTCATCAAAATAGAGATAAAAGTTATTACCCAGATTCCAGTAGTCATCCCACATCCCGGTCAGCACATGAACCGCCAGAGTACGCAGAAACATATCCACATCCAAGGCCTGGCCTATCCATTTTTCAAATTCCCGGCCTTCTTTATTCTTGAGGTTTTCCATAAAGCCAATGAACTGTTCTTTGGCTTTGTCGAGATCCTGCTTGCGGGTTTTGAGGTCATAGGCATACAATTTTCCCTTATCAGGGTCTTCCACACCCATTTTACTCCTGGCACTACCCGACTCCAGAGTGGCGGGATAGAGGCATTTCCACAGGAAGCCTTTATCATTCCCCGGAAATCTTTTTTCCAGATAAACGGCATCTATCGGCTCCAGCATTTCATAGATGCCGAAATAGGCGTCCTCTGTACCTTTGACTTTGATGGTGAGACGGACATAGCTATTACGCAGAGCGGGGGTCACGCCAAAGCGGCGGAACAGGTCATAACAGTATATTTCTCTGGAATAGCTGGGATCGTCCTTGAACCACTTCAGGTTTAGCGCCTTTAATCCCATGAATCTCTGGTCGATAATTCTATCGAAATCGATCCGGAAATGGGCATGATGCCAGTCCGGTGCATCACTGTCATGTTTCTGTCCGGGACTCCCTTCGGGCCGTTTACGAGAAAAACTATTGCCTCTAAGGCGAAAAGCAATTTCTCCCAGAGAGAGAATCTGACCCTCTCTCTTCCAGGTGAAATCAGCCCGGATATACTTTTCATTCCGGGGATTAGCATCAAAATATCCCAGCAGTTTGTCCCACTCCTGGGGTGTCACACTGATGACAATCTCAGGCAGTTTCTCCTGGTCGAAGATTTTTTCCAGGTCATTTAGTGTAGTCACCGGGTGATTTACTTTGGCTTTTGCTGTTTTTGGAGACTTTTCTGTCTTAATCGCGCCTTCTGTCTTGCATCCATTGAAAGCAAAAAGTAAAAGCAGTATTCCTATAGCTGTCAGTAATTTATTCATCGTACTCCCTTTTATAAACAGTTTTTACCAGGTCATATGTGCCAGTCCCAGCTGGCTGGCCGCAAACTGAGACCTGGTCTTAAAGAAATTGGCCCCCGGAAGGGTATTTCCATTCCCCGAATCGTCACCCGAAAATAAACGGTAGAAGTCCTGATTCCCCCAGCCTGTACCCGCCCAGGCACGGGCTGGAAAATCAGCAATCATATTGGAATAGTTTTCAGCGTCACCCACTACGTCCTGACCTATCATATAGGGCTGGATCATATTCTGCCAGGCTTTGATCCGGTTGGTGGAATAGGTGATATCAAAATAGGGATTGGATTTTTTAATCAGTTGGGTAAGATAATTTTTATATGTGGTACGAAAGGCTGCAATGGAAAACACTTTTTGAACCAGGGGGCGGCCGTAATCCTGCAGGCGGGTAAGGTCAAAAGTCCCGCTATTCACTCCATTGGAAGTCCCCAGCGTATTATCAAAGTCATAGGGTATATAATGACCTTTACCGTCTTCATCAAAATAAAAATAATAGTTCCCCCCGGTATACCAGTAACTGTCCCAACTGCCTACTATGGCGGTAACTGCCAGGGTTTTTAAAAACCCATCAACATCCATATTATTTAACAACCAGCTCTGAAGCGCGGTAGTACCATTACCCAGGGCATTTAACTGATTAATGAAGTTCACAAAAATATTTTGCGCGTTGGTAAATTCTTCTTTCTGGGTCTTAAGATCATAAGGGGGGGTATAAGCAGTTGTCAGTGTGTTTTCCGCTATACCCATGCCGGATGAAAAGGACATATCTCCGCTCAGGCACTTCCACAGATACCCTTTATTATTATTGGTAAAATGCGCGTTGAGATAGCTCTGATCCAGAGCTTCAATCATGGCATATACACCAAAATACAGCGTCTCATCAGTCTCATTGAGATGGATATAGAGACGGGCATAGCTTGCTTTGGGAGCAGTAGTCACCCCGAAGCGCCGGAAGAGGTCATAGCAATATATCTCCCGGGCATAATTAGGGTCATCCTTGAACCACTTAAAATTGATATTACGCAGTCCGTGGAATTTCGTGCCATTGGTAAAATCCGTAAACCCTATTCTGAAATGTGTGGAGTGATAATAAGTCGTACCGGAATTATGCAATACTCCGGGATTGGAATCAATAGAATAATTCGGATTATCCCCCTCAGGGCGTCTCCGGCTGTAATTTCCGCGTATCCTTAAACCCACATTCAGATTGGTTTCAATCTGCCCCTGTTTGTCAAAAATAAAGTCCGCATGGACACTCACCTCATTTTCAGGAAGAGTATCATAATTGGTCAGTATTGTATTCCATTCATCCACACTTAAGGAGATGGTTACTACCGGTACAGCAGACAGATCAAAGACATAGGCCAGGTCGGGAAAACTCTGACCTGAACGTGGTATTTCGTTATAAGTCTGGTCTTTAGACAGATCGCATGCGCTCATCAATAATATAAAAGAAAAAATCAGAAAAAATGACTTCATACTTTCACCTCTTCCTGTATTTAGGATATAGAGTCAGATCTTCGGTGATAAGTTACAGGTAGTATTAAAGAAATACCGGGTATACTCTTACTTCACAATCAGTAAGTACTCTTAATCTACAGGACTATACTCCAGGGTTACCTCATTGAAGGTAAAAGTGACCAAACCATTACTGACCGTTACCATGGAGGGATCCTGGTCCTGATCAGCTATGCCGTTATGATCCGGATCTCCCCAATCGGGATAGTTCCAGTTGGTAGGATGGGCTATAAATTTATACCAATTGCCGGTAAAATTGGATATTGTGAGCTGCCAGGTGTGATCAGCCACTAACTGCATGGGGATACCATTAGTCCAACCCGTAAAAGAACCAATGAGATAGATCTTGCTGTAATTATGCAGAAAGTTGGACCAGGTAAATCCGGGGATCTTCAGCTGATAGGCAATAGATTGAGCGCGTGATTTAAAATAATTAGCTCCGGGCATATTGACACCGTCGCCGCTGTCATCCCCGGAAAACAGTCGATAACTATCATAATCAGCCCAGAAGGCAGGAAAATCATCTATGGTGTTGAACCAATTTTCGACAGAGGGAGCCACTTGTATTTCCGGCATCCGGGTACTGATCAGGCTCCTCCACTGCAGGATACGGCTGGTACTGGCCTCATAGTCAAAAAAATCATATTCAGGATTAATGAGTAATTTCAGGTAGGCATAATACCGATTCCTGTATTCAGGTATGGACAGGATTTTATCGATCAAAGGCCTGGGCTGGCTATAGATATTGATGACGTTATTAGTCCCGGTATTTCCGCCAAAAGTATTAAGCGCTGTCCCCAGGGTGTTGTCATAATCAAAAGGTATCAGGATCAGTTTGCCTTTTTCCGGAAAATAGAGATAATAGTTCTGACCCAGCATCCAGTAGGAATCCCAGCTGCCCACCACTATTCCCACCGCCAGGGTACGTAACACATTATCAACATCCACTGTGGCGTCCAGCCAGCTTTTCAAAGAAGAACCGGATAGAGTATTTAATTGATATATAAATTGTTCCAGCTGGTATTTTGCCGCATTAAAATCATCTTTTCTGGTCTTGAGGTCGTAAGTGGGCGTCCAGACACTAGTCAAAGAAGTTTGCTCTATACCAATACTGTTTGCCGGTACCGGATAGGTCAGATCAGCAGGGTTGTCATTTTTGTGCAGGCATTTCCACAAATATCCGTTACTGTCCAGGGGGTATCTGTCTTTGGCCCAGGCTTTTTCCAGGCTTTCTATCATAGCATAGGGGCCGAAAAACACGGTTTCACCGGTTTCTTTAAATCGGATAGTAAGGAAGGCATAGCTGGCCCGGGGTGCTGCTGTCACTCCAAATCTCCGGAATAAGTCATAACAGTAGATTTCCCGGGAATAATTGGGGTCATCTTTGAACCACTTGAGATTTAGATTTTTCAATCCTCCCAGGTCCTGCCCTTTTTGCCAGGCGTCGAAACCCAGGCGAAAATGAGCCGACCGGTAGACATTGGTCCCGGTCTGGCCATGCAGGGTCATCCAGTCCGCCCCGGAGCCATATGTGGACAATCCCTCGGGCCGTCTACGACTGTAATTTCCGCGCAGGCGAAAACCCACATCGTTTATTTTTACTGATCTCCCATATTTTTCAAAAAGGAAATCAGCATGAACATTCTCTTCGTTTTTAGACAGTGTATCAAAATTGGTGAGAAGGGTATTCCATTCATTGGTGGAAATAAATATAGTGATTTGAGCAGTACTTTCCAGATTAAAGACTTCAGCTTGATCAAATATATCCTGCTGATAATTGAATTGGTTTCCGGTAGCCAGATCACAGCTCAGGAGAAATAAATACAGAAAAATGCTTGAATATTGGATAATTTTTTTCATTTCTTCCCCGATGTTGAATACTATTTAGCCTAAAATACGTGAATGAAGCCAAATAATCACTAAAACTATACCTCTTTTCCCGTGATTTTTCAATACAAAATCAGTTAAATCTGTCGGTTTTTGTAATTTATTTGAACTTTTAGCATCCATAGTAATATAATATCTGTTCATCAAGATATTTTTAAACCAGACAAGGAGCAATAAATTGGAAGCTATTATAGATTTTTTCCGCGAGATCAGCGACGTCGGGAGTCTGCCCTGGGATGTCATGCTGGTGAGAATCCTGGTCGCCAGTGTTTTTGGTTTTGCCATAGGTCTGGTGTCCTATTTTACTCATACCTCGGAAAGCTGGAATAAAGCGGTCATACACTCTCAGATCGCCATTACTGTAATATCTTCTGTCATTATCATGGTTATCGGATACAATGTTGCCTCCGCTTTCGGACTTTTCGGTATTCTCAGCCTGGTGCGTTTCCGCGCTACACTCAAAGATACCAAAGATACCACTGTGTTTCTGTTCGCGGTTACTACTGGTATGGCCTGCGGTTCAGGCCTTTTCCGGGTAGCCTTTATGGGTTCTATTGTTTTGTTCCCAATTTTGTTTCTGCTCAGATATATTTCTGTCCTGCGTTTCGAAGAATCCTATCTGACTCTCAACTGTGATGAGCTCCATAAAGCATATCTGGCTTTTCAGGACTATATGAAGTCCAAAAACATCCGCTTCCGGATGCTGAGTATCAGTGACAAAGGCGGCAGTCTCTATGTCCATGTTTATCTGAACCAGGAAAAATGTTATGAACTAGCCCGCCAGTTCAAATCTGAAAACAAGGATTACATTTCCAGTTTTAAAATCGGCAATGAATAATACCAAACCAATAAAACAACACAAAATATGTGATACCTGTTATTGACAAATCCCCTTATTCAATTAAGATATATGGAATAATAATCTTTGGGGAGAAAAAAATGAAAAAATTCCTTGTGTTAATGCTGGTACTTCTCACTGTGTTTACCAGCTGCGGCACCAGTAAAAAACTCACCCTGATGGTGGGCGGTGCTTCCAACGAACTGGAGTTCTGGGATAAAGTCGTCCAGGATTTCAGTAAAAAGACTGGTATCCAGACAGAAATTATCCGTCAGACCAGTGACTCTGATCAGCGGAAGCAAAGTATCATGGTGGCTCTGCGCGGAAAAAAATCCGATCCTGATGTTATGATCATGGATGTCGCCTGGGTGGGCCAGATGGCCAATTCCCAGTGGCTGGAACCCCTGGAAATCTACAAAGATATTGATAAAACCGCCTTTTTCCAGAGCGTGATAAATCTGGCAGATACCTACCAGAATCAACTTATCGCTCTGCCTGTATATGTCGACGGCGGTATGCTCTACTACCGAAAAGACCTGTTGGATAAATACGGCTTTAAGACCCCTCCTGCCACCTGGGAACAACTGCTCACCATGGCAGTCACAGTACAGCAGGAAGAAAGAAAGTCTAATGAGAATTTCTGGGGATATGTATGGCAGGGAGCTCAGTATGAAGGACTGGTGTGTGATGCCCTGGAATGGTTCTCCTCCGCTAACGGCGCTTTTCTGGACCAGAGCGGCAAATCAGCCATCAATAGCCCCGCCAATAAAAAAGCTCTGCAATATATGGTCGATCTGATCCACAAGCAGAAAGTTTCTCCCCCCAACACCTATACCGACATGAAAGAAGAAGAGGTCCGCATGATGTTCCAGAACGGCAATGCCCTGTTTGAAAGAAACTGGCCTTATGCCTATGCTGAACACAACAAAGATACTTCCGCGGTAAAAGGCAAGTTTGACATCGCTCCCCTGCCCAGTTTCCCCGGCGGAAAATCTGCCTCTACCCTGGGCGGCTGGCATGTGGGTATATCCAAATTTTCTGACCAAAAGGAAGAAGCGGCTAAACTGGTGGATTTCATCACTTCTTATGCTGTACAGAAAGAGCTCAGTATGAATCTGGGCTGGAACCCCGGCCGTACTGCCGTCTATGATGATGCTGATGTGATTAAAGCCAATCCCCACCTGAAGCACCTAAAGGCTGTATTTGAAAACGCCATCCCCCGTCCTTCTGTCAGTTACTACGCTGAACTTTCCCATATCTGGCAGAACAGTATCAATGCCGCACTGTCACAACATCTGACCGTGGAAGAAGCCCTGATCAAAGCTGATAAAGAAGCAGGAATGGTAATAGAAGAAAATGCCCGCTGAAACCCCTACTTTAACTTTAAAAGAACGTCTCAGGCATACATTTAATCAATACGAAAAAAGGGAGATGAGGAACGCTTACCTGTTCCTCATCCCCATTGTCTTAGTTACATTTTTATTCATCCTGGTGCCTATTATAGGTACTATCTGGGGCAGCTTGTTTAAATTCGGCGTGACCGGCGATAAAGAAAAATTCATTTTCTTTGAAAACTACGGCCGAATACTGACTTCTCCCGAATTCTGGAGAGCCTTCAGTTTCACCCTGCTCTTTACCATTGCCGCTGTAGCCCTGGAGGCAGTGGTAGGCCTTCTATTTGCCCTGCTGCTCAATGAGACCTTTCCCGGACGGGGCTGGCTGCGTGCCATTATACTGATCCCCTGGGCTATACCTACTATTGTTTCAGCCAAGACCTGGAAATTGATGTATGACTATACTTATGGTGTGATTAATTTTGTGTTTGAAAAACTGGGTTTTATCACCGATAAGATCAACTGGATGGCTTCCACACCATCGGCCTTTTTAACTATAGTCATATCAGATGTCTGGAAGACCACTCCGTTTATTGTAATCATCCTGTTAGCCGGTCTGCAGGCAATCCCTCAGGATATTTATAAACAGGCTCGTATAGACGGTGCCTCCATGTGGAAAAGGTTCACTCATATTACCCTGCCCTTGATAAAGCCGGTTCTTCTGATAGCCCTGATTTTCCGTACTATAGATTCTATCCGTATTTTCGACCTGGTATTTGTACTGACCGGGGGCGGACCGGGAGGCGGGACTCAGACCCTGTCCTATCTGGGCTACCAGGCCTATAATTCCAGTAATCTGGCTTATGGGCGTGGGATGGCTATTTCCGTACTGACCTTCCTGGTGTCACTGATCGTGACCCTGGTGTATATCAAAGCCGGAAAGTTTAAAGACAGCATTAAATAGAGGAGCTGAGATGCGAGAGAATACCACCCGAGGTATACTGATCTTCACCGGAAGTATTTTTCTGGTAGGATTTGCTTTGCTTCCTTTTGTCTGGATGATCTGGATCTCCTTTGCTTCCAATTACGACTTTCTTATTACAGGAAAAGTGGCATATACACTTAAAAATTATCAGCAAGTCCTGGGAAATCCCTCTATCCATTTCGGCGAATATTTCAGGAATTCCATGCTGGTGGCTGTGATTACTTCTTTGATCGTGACTCTGTTTTCCAGCCTGGCCGGCTACGCTGTCTCACGGCTGCGTTTTCCGGGCAGAGTCTTCCTGCCTATCCTGATTCTGGCCATGAGTATGTTTCCCCAGATCGCTTTGATCGGCTATTTATACAATGTTTTTGCTTCACTGGGCCTGGTCAACACTCAGCTATCCCTGATCCTGCCTTATATAGCCTGGACAATCCCCATAGCACTATGGATCAATATGAGTTATTTTTCCCAAATACCCATAGACCTGGACAAGGCTGCCCTGGTCGACGGCGCCAGCCGGGCCAAGATTCTGTTTAAAGTGATATTACCCATCGCTTTGCCCGGGATTTTCTCCGCCTTTTTGCTGGTATTTATTGCCTGTTTTAATGAATTTCTTTTTGCTATAATGCTGACCAATACCCCTGATGCTATGACCCTGCCGGTAGGCATCGCCCTGTTTACCGGTACACATGGACAGACCCCCTGGGGACTGGTAATGGCTACATCCGCCCTGGCCTCCATCCCTCTGGTGATCCTGACGCTGATCTTCCAGCGTTATATTGTCCAGGGACTGGTAGGCGGAGCAGTAAAAGGTTAAACTTCCTGAGTAAGAGTTAAGAGGAGCTGATAATGCAGACGGTAGGCATACACCTGACAAATCTGGAAAAGAGCTGGAATACCCTGAGGGGAAAAGTCACAGCCTTGAAAAAAATAGACCTGGAAATCAAAGAAGGAGAATTCTTTGTGCTTCTGGGCCCTTCCGGCTGCGGAAAAAGCACTCTGCTTAATATCATCGCCGGACTGGAAAAACCCACCCAGGGTAAACTGGTGTTCGGCGACCAGACCGTAGCCTGCAACGAAGAAAAAATCTATCTGGAACCATTTGAAAGAGATATCGCTATGGTCTTCCAGAGTTATGCCCTCTACCCTCATATGACCATTGAACAGAATATCATGTTCCCTCTGACCAATATCAAACCCCGTATTTCCGATGAAGAAATGAAAAAACAGTGCCATGAAGTAGCTCAACTCTTACAGATAGAAAATCTCCTGGACAGAAAGCCCTCTGAGTTATCAGGAGGACAGCGTCAGCGCGTGGCCATCGGCCGGGCCATTATCCGTAAGCCCCGTATTTTCCTGATGGACGAACCCCTCTCCAACCTCGACGCCCAGCTGCGCACAGATATGCGGGCTCAACTGAAGTCTTTGCAGCAGGAGCTGGGGATTACTACCATTTATGTGACTCATGACCAGCTGGAAGCCATGACCCTGGGTGACCGTATCGCCATTCTCAATGGCGGGATCATTCAGCAACTGGGTACACCTATGGATGTCTACCGCCAGCCGGCCAATGCCTTTGTAGCCCGTTTTATCGGCTCGCCTTCCATGAATATGTTCCAGGGTGAATTAAAAGATGACCGCCTGGTACAGGACGATATAAGTATCACTCTTCCCAAGCCTGTGGTTTCCACTCTGAAAAATCACGGCGGCAAAACATTTTCCCTGGGTATACGCCCGGAAGATATCACCGTCACCCAACCTGGCAAAGGAAATATGGATACGGATATCAAGGTTATTGAGCATATAGGCAGTGAGAATCTGCTGTATTCATTCTTTAAAAACGGCAGTCAGGTAGTCATCAAGACTACCGATGATCCGGGGCATAATAAAGTCGGGCTTTCTTTCTCTGCCGAACGTCTGCATCTCTTCGATGACAGTAATAACCGGATTTAAAAAAATATTAATAAATCCTATTTTTTTACCTGCATTAGTCGTTTGAGTTGCAATTTCAAACTAAATCTTCTATAATACTATCAAAGTGCTTGGAAACCATTAGGAGAATGATATGAAAATCCCAACAAAACTGCGTTATGGCCTCCGCTTTCTGATAAATGTTGCTACCCATTACGGATCTCAGGATCTGATCCCCATTTCACAGGTATCCAAAGAAGAAGGCATTTCCAACAAATATCTGGAGCAGATTATTTCTTCTTTCGTCAAAGCCGGTATCATCAAAGGCAGCCGGGGCAAGGGAGGCGGATATCAGCTGGTCAAAGACCCTGCCAATATCTCCATATACGATGTGGCATTAGCAGTAGGTGAAGACTTTTCCTTTGTGGGCTGTGTACGCGCGGAAGACTACTGCGAAAACCAGCATAACTGCCAGGCCAATCTCTTATGGAAAGATGTGTCCCAAAGTGTAGTGAATGTTTTCAAGACCAAAACTCTTTCCGGCCTTTCCAAAGGCGATTTTTAAAAAGACTTTAACAAAACGATAAGAAAGAGGCAGCCTATGCGGCTGCCTCTTTCTATGTTACCTGATATATTATTTTGACTTGAGGACATAGACTCCATTCCAGTCCGTGGGTGGTGCCTTTCTCTTGAACTTGAGACACCTCTGTGCATAGGTAGCTGAGGGAGCATCGTCATATTCTTTAGCTATACGGTCAAATTTATTCATGGCTTCTTCCCAGTTCCGCTTTTCGTATTCCAGGAGAGCTTCATTATAGCCGTTCAGGATGTCAATGGTGCGCTGGTCGGCATGGCCCCGTCTGTCTATCAGCTCATACACGGCTATAGGCTCAGATTTGCCCACCACCTGGAGCAAGTCCAGTTTTCTGGTCAGAAAATCATCTTTGACATATTCATAAGTCGTCTGGGATATCATGGTAAAGCTGCCGTAGGCTTTGTTGGCACCTTCCAGACGGGAGGCCAGATTGACTGTATCCCCCATCATGGTATAGTCCATGCGCTGCTGAGAGCCCATATTGCCTACTACGGCCTGCCCGGTATTCATGCCCATACGGGAAAGTATAGTGGGAAAACCATCCTGCTTCCAATGTTCTCTGAGTTCTACCAGCTTCTTCTGCATATCCACCGCGGCCCGGCAGCAGCGGATGGCATGGTCTTTGTGAGGGATGGGCGCCCCAAAAAAGGCTACAATAGCGTCCCCTTCATATTTATCTACCGTACCGCCGTGACTCAAAATAATATCCGTCATAGCGGTGAGGTATTCATTCAATAGATGGACCAGCTGTTCCGGGCTCAGCCCTTCCGAGATACTGGTGAATCCCTGTACATCAGAGAAATAGGCTGTGATTTCCTTACGTTCACCCCCCAGAGTAGCCAATTCAGGATTTTCTACCAGCTGTTTTACTACATCAGGTGAGAGATACTGCATAAAGGTGTTCTTAATCTGGTTTTTCTGCTGATCGTAGAGTATAAATTTGCTGCCGATGATAGCCATAAAGCTCAACAGTGCGGAAAAAGTCAGGAAAGAATAATCCAGGATGAGGCCGTTTGAAATAAAGATGATATAGGCGATAAATATTGTCACCAGTAAGCCCAGCGACAGGAATATCTCCGGTAGGGCGGCTTTGATTTTTATACCAGTGAGAAATAGTATTCCGGAAACAGCCAGCACAAACAACCAGTTGATGATACCATTGGCGGGGGTAAGAAAAGCCTTTTGATAAATTGTATTCATAATACTACCGTGCGCGATCATCAGAGGAGCTGAACTTTCAAAGGGAATAGGCCCGATATCCGATGCTGATTCCGCGGAAGCACCAATAATTACAATCTTGCCCCGGACATTGCTTAATAATGTGTACCCCTCCTGAAGCTGCTTCATTCCTTCAGCCAGGATTTCCTGGGCCTCAGCACTCATACCGGACTGCTGTGCTAGTTCCATATTGTCTTCCACGTCTTTTTTCATATCACTAAGCTGTAACAAAGTGGTAAAGGGAATTACCGGACCAAAAGGCATTTTAGCCCATTTCCCCGGGAAATTGATGTACATTTCATTGGAAATCGTGACTGGTATGGTTATTTTTTCTCCATTTCTTTTCTGTAAAATCACATGACGACCCGGAACTATCACAGTCTTTTCTTTATCTATGTCCAGCTCATCAAACAGAACCGGCAGTACCAGCTGGGGCACCAGAAAACCTTTATGCAGATGGAAGAGCACCACTTTGCGTACTACCCCGTCAGCATCATAATCAATTGCGGTGGAACCTATTCCCCGTGCACCATAGTACAGGGGATAGACCGGATACTCCATGAAGGGATTAACATCCATCTTTTTTTCCAGCTCCGGTCTGGTGTTACTGACAAAAAATACCGACTCAAATGATTTTCCGGCCCAGGTGTAGGCATTATCTATGTCTGAACGTACTTTTTTGGTCTCAGAGACTCCCCGGCCGGCCAGATAAACATTAGTATTATTATCATAGATAAAAGATTCATACAATTCTTTATCCGCGTCTATGATAAGGGATGGCGCCAGCTGCTTAAAAGTCAGATTCTGATAATACTGCTCTATCTGCTGCAGGTTGTCGTTATTCAAAATCTTAGGTGTGGCATCTATAAACTCGATATCGAACAGTATCTTTTCCGCTCCCAGTTCCTTGAGCATGGTCACACCCTGAGCTACTTTGGAGCGGGGCCAGGGCCAGCGACCCTGCTCATCAATACTCTGATTGTCAATAGCTACATAGAGTATCCTATCCCAGACTTTGGGTTTGGGTTTTATTGTAAATAATAAATCATAAATCTTCATATCAAACAGTTTACCCACAGTGGAAAGTGAAAACAGGAAAGCCAGAAGAATACTGGATGCTATGATGATAATTTCCCGTAAACGTTCTTTTTTCATTTTAACACTCCTGTGTAATGCTACTAAAAGAATATATTTAAATGCTGAAAAAGGCAAATGTCATTGATTTGCGTTTTTTAAACAAACCTATTAAAATAAATTCAATTTATATTTTGTTTGAAACAGGGGTCAACAATGGCTAAAAAGAAAACCCGGGACCGCATCCTGGATACAACCATCTCCATCATCGGAAAAGAGGGCCCATCCAAGATTACTGTAAGACGCATCTCCTCTCAGGCCAAAGTGAATGTAGCTGCCATCAACTATTATTTCGGTTCAAAAGAAGATCTTATAGAAGAAGTGTTTAAAAAGCTATCTGAAAAACTGGATTCTCAGTTTGATGTGTTATTTCAGGAAGATCTGGAATGTAACAAGAGACTGCACGAATTTTGTTTTGGTATCATGGAATTTATGATTGATTTTCCAGGGCTGATCAACTATATGTTCAGCACATCTCTGCAGAAGAATGGTAACAAACATACTTTATTCCACAACGAAGCTTCCCGGCAGGAAAGGGTATTCAAACTCCTGGCCCATTGTACCGGGACGAGTGACCCCACCATCCTCAGTATGAAATCGGGCATCTTGTATTCCTCTATCCTGCACCCTATTGTGTCCCAGCAGCACAAGTCAAGTGGTAATTCCGGAGTCGACTTCCACAACCCGGAATTCCGCCGCAATTACATCAAGTTACTGGTAGACGGTGTATTAAAAGCTTCTTAATGCGCTTCACCCCAGTTTTTTCCCCAGCCTGCTTCCACCGATAAGGGTACTTTGAGCTCTACCACCTTTTCCATTTCCAGTTTCATTCTTTTTGTGAATTCCTGTTTTATCTGTTCCGGTACTTCAAATACCAGTTCATCATGGATCTGAAGGAGCAGTTTGGCCTCCGGATACTCCTCTTTAATCACTTCCTGGACCTTTATCATAGCCAGTTTAATGATGTCTGCCGCGCTGCCCTGCACCACAGTGTTTATAGCATAGCGCTGGGGATGGGACAGATGCTGGAGATCTCCCGCTTCCTTGCCCATCAGTTCAACCACCGGACGGCGGCGCCCGAACATAGTCCTGACTTCACCCTTTTCACCGGCGTATTTCAGGATACTGGTCATGAATTTGCGCATACCGGGGAATTTTTCAAAATACGTCTCGATAAATTGCCGGGCGTCGGTCAGGGAGATGCCCAGTTCACCGGACAGTCGGAACGGGCCCATTCCGTAGCTGATACCATAGTTGATGGTCTTGGCAGCGCGCCGCTGGTCTGAGGTGACATCTTCCACCCTGATCCCGTACATGGCGGCAGCGGTATGGACATGTATATCCACTCCTGATAAGAATGCCTGGATCATAGCCGGGTCTTCACTGAGATGGGCAAAGAGCCTCAGCTCAATCTGGGAATAATCGATGGACAGCAGCCCCTGGCCCGGCGCTGCCACAAAAGCCTGACGGATTCGGCGGCCCAGTTCATCCCGGATGGGTATATTCTGCAGATTGGGCTCGGTAGAGGATAGCCTCCCCGTAGCCGCTATAGTCTGCTGGTAATTGGTGTGAATCCTGCCGGTCAGGGGATGCACCATAGCAGGCAGGGCATCCACATAGGTGCTCTTGAGCTTGGCACAGGTGCGGTATTCCAGAAGCTGGGCCGGCAGGGGATGCTGATAGGCCAGCTTCTGCAGAATAGACTCATCTGTGGCCGGCTGCTTAGTCTTCCCGGTCTTTTTCAGCACGGGCAGGCCCAGCTCCTCATACAGTACGACCCCCAGCTGCTTGGGGGAATTGATATTGAATTCATGCCCGGACAAGGTATAGATCTTTCTTTCCAGGGTGCTGATCATACCGGCCAGCTCCTCAGACATGGCAGCCAGATAGGGCTGATCCAGCAGGATGCCGGCACGCTCCATATCCGCCAGGACCTGTATCAGAGGGGCCTCTATAGTCTGCCAGGTATCCAGCAGTTCCATTTCCCGGAGGCGGGGCAGGATATAGTTACAGAGCCGGAGGGTGATATCCGCGTCCTCAGCAGCGTAGTCCCTCACCCGTTCCAGGGGGGCATCCAGCAGGGTCTGCGTCCTGGGATCGATTACTTCATCATAGTGCAGGGTCTTATAGTCCAGGTAATGCTCCGCCAGATTATCCATGGAGTAGCTGGTGCGGGATGAATCCAGGAGATAGGCCCCTATCATGGAATCCATCTCCATGCCCCGTAGACGGATGCCCTTGCCGGCCAGGATTTCTATTTCGTATTTGAGGTTTTGGCCGCACTTGAGGATGGAGGCATCCTCCAGGATCACCTTCATATCCTGCCAGAAACCAGCTTCCGCTATCTCCTGAGGCGCGTTATGCTTCAGTGGGACATAGAAGCCTTCTTTTTCTTTGACAGAAAAGGCTACACCTATGACTTCAGCACTCAGGGTATCTGTAGAAGTCGTTTCAAAGTCAAAGCTCACCCTTTTCAGGGAACGGATACGGTTTTTGAGTATATCCCAGTCATCCCTGGTCTGTATCAGAAAATATTTCCCTTTTTTGTCGTCCTGAGCCGGGGGAGCTGCCGCGGATACCGTTGTCATGTCTTCGACCAGGCCCTGTATCTCATAGCGCGCCAGCAGCTGTCTAACCGAGGGATTGTACATCTTTTCCAGGTCCAGAGGGGCAGGATGGATATTTTCCAGGGGGACGTCCCGGCGTATGGTAGCCAGTTCCCGGGACAGATATGCCGATTCTTTACTTTCCTGAAGTTTGGTCTGGTTGGCTCCCTTGATACGGTCCAGATGGGCGTAGATCTCGTCCAGAGTAGAGTATTCTTCCAGCAGTTTTACGGCGCCCTTGTCGCCTATACCTTTGACCCCGGGGATATTATCACTGCTGTCACCGGTAATGGCCAGGTAGTCAATGACCTGCTCGGGATAGACCCCTTTTAGCTCCTTGACTCCCTCCCGGTCCAGGTCTCTGATCTCAGTCACACCTTTGATCAGAGCCAGCACCCGGACTTTGTCATCCACCAGTTGGAAGAGGTCCTTGTCACCGCTCACTATGCGTACATCATATTCATCTTTCCATATCTCAGCCAGGGTGCCTATGACATCGTCAGCTTCATAGCCCTCTTTGTAGTAAAAGGGCAGTCCCATGGCTTCGATCATAGACTGGATTTCGGGTATCTGCTCGCGAAGCTCTTCGGGAGCTTCGGGCCGGTGGGCTTTATACTCGGGGTACATTTCGTTTCTGAAGGTTTTCCGCCCCACATCATAAGTCACCACCAGAGAGTAGGGCTGATAGTCTTTGATGAGTCGATTGATCATCTTAAAAAAGCCGAACAGAGCGGAGGTGTTCTTGCCCTGGCTGGTACGCAGGGGACGTTGTATAAAGGAATAAAAGGCCCGGAAGATCAGGCCCATTCCATCAATAATGAGGATTGTTTTTTTCATGATTACTCCTGGCATTATTATAGGGGCTTTATGGGGTGAAGGCAATAATCGGGAAAGTTTGTTATGGCCTGATCCAGCAGATAGCTTTCTCTCTATCGAACGTTCGTTAGACTGGGAAGTGTAGCGCCCTCACCCCTCTCCCAATCCTCTATTAACATCCCGCCCGGGATAAACACCCCTTACGGGACACCCTCAATCAACCCCATCGACAACCTGTACGACACGGAGTGTTAAGAAAACGGCACCGCCCAAAAGTCGGAATCCCGCCCAGGACCAGGGATAATGAGACCAGTGATTTTCAGAGCTGGTGTGAGAAGGGATAACCGCACCAGGGGCCAGACTGTCTCCTCACCAGCCGCGGCGGAAGTCGCGTATAGTCATCAATCATGAGTCGCCATTTTGGGGAGACTAAAAAAAGAGGCTGCCTGGTTAGACAGCCTCTTGGGTTTCCCTTGAGAGTTGTTTACTTTTCTGAAAGTTTAACCTTGATGATGATACCGGGGAGATTCAAGGACTGCATCTGTTTCTGGACACTTTGAGCCTGGGACAGAGAGCCGAAGTAGCCCACACGGACTCTAATGTAGCGCGCCCCTTTTACAAAAACTTCTGTGGTAAACACGGGCAGTTTTTTCTGGAGGAGGCGGTCATACAGCTTCAGGGCATTGGCTTCTTTTTTAAAGGCGCCTACCTGGACCGCGTAGCTATAGCCCTGGGCATCTGAATCGTATTGCGGTTCGGTTTTGGTATTCCAGTCTTCGTTTACCTGTACCACTTTCTGGGTGTTTTTAGTGGTGTTGGTTACTTTCTGGGTAGTATCTACTTTTTTGATATCCTCATCTTCAAAAGGAGTTTCAATTTCAATGTCCAATTCTTTGTTTATCTCGTCTTTTTCTACCTTTATGACACTGTCATTGGTGAGCAGGATGTCGGGGGTGACCAGAGTTTTATCTACAATCAGGGAATTATCAGTATTTACAGTTTTGTTGACTGTCTGGGTAGTGTTGGTAGGGGTAACCTTTTTACTGGTGTCGGTGCCTTTATTGTCAGGTATCTGGTCCAGGTCCACTACATTCTTATCATCCACCACTACCACCGGTTTATCCAGGTCATTGATGGGATTACGGTCGCTGTCTTCGGGTTCATCGGTGATAAATTCCTTATCCAGATCAGGGTTGTCGCTCATATCCAGATCGATGACTTTGTCGGTCACTTCCCGTTCTATGACTTTGTCCTGGTAGCCGGAATTGGTGCTGTTGTCAACAGTATTAGTGTCTTCATCGCCCACCACATCTTCATCGATCAGGGGTGTGGTGGAGGTATCTGTTGAAACGGTATTGGTGGTGACCTGCTGGGTAGAACTATTGGTGACTACTCCGGTACCTTCCTTGATGATGGTGACACGCACATAAAAGGTCCCGCTTTCCAGATGCCCCAGCTGTTCGGCGGCTTTTTTGGACACATCGATGACTCTGCTGCCGGTTACCGGGCCGCGGTCATTGATGACCACCTGGACTTTGTTGCCGTTTTCCAGGCTCTCCACTTCCACCAGCGTGCCGAAGGGCAGAGTTTTGTGGGCTGCGGTGAGAGCGTTAGGGTCAAATATCTGGCCGGAGGCGGTCTTTTTACCGGCCATTTCCTCCCCGTACCAGGAAGCCATCCCGTAGAAGTATTTGGGGGCCTGCGCCTGGAGCGAACCAGCCCAGGCTATGATTAAGAATAATACGCTGAATTTTTTCATCACCGGTCTCCTTAAAGGGTTTCTCCCCTGTAAATATCGGCATGATTTTAATTTACATAAGGAATATGAGAATGTCAACGAAGTACTTAGCCGGCATGGGGCGGGAGGAGGAAAGAAGTTTTGGGGATGTGTGTATAAATTACTCGAACGAACGTTCGATAGATAGCGCCGAGTTCCGGCCTTATTCCCCGGCCGAACCCTGGTGGTGCGGCTCCCGCCGTATCTGTCTATCCCGGCACATCTTCCTGGCTCTTTGTCCCTTCTCACAGGGAGAGTTATTTCAGACAGCCCAGATTTTTCCAATCAAAGGGCGTTGACACTACTATAGGGCGGGCCTGATATTTTAAACCTCCGGTGTATTTCCTTCTTCTGTTAAGTCTACCCTTCAGGGAGGGCCTGGGTGCACCGGACAACCAATTTACCTTGAAACACTTCCGAATCTGAATTTGAAATAGAAAACTTTGTGTGCTACAATCAGCAGACACTATTATATTCCATAGAAAATATAAAAAATCCGGAGAAGGTCTATGCCCTGCCCTTTTTGTGAACAAAGTAAGACAGTAGTGGACCTGAGGCTGGATATCCCCGGGGATACGCCCCGGGGAGAAGAAATGACCCTGCTGGAAGAGTATATCCGCACCTGGTTTCCCGATATACAGGGGTACTTTGAGCAGAGACCCTGGAAATGTCCTGCCTGCTCCTCTCACTGGACTTTTAACATCCAGGCCGGAAACATTGACCCCCGGGATTCTTCCATGGGTACAGACTGGTTCCAGATACATTGTACCAGAATGGATAAGACTGAATAATTTGGGGGAAGGGGAATCTTATGAAGCAGTATACCGTATATTACTTTTCCGGAACAGGCAATTCCCTGGTGACAGCCCGTGAATTAGCTGAACTGTTGTACTGCGACTGGATATCCATAGCATCTGCTATCAGACAGAAAAGCATCATACCTCCCACGGATAATCTGGTGGTGGTTTTTCCCTGTTATCTGTCCCAGCTCTATGGTATACCCCTGATAGTAGAGGAGTTCCTCAAAAAGCTGGATAGCCCTGCTGCTAAAATTATTCAGGCTGTGTGTACTTATGGAGGTTTTGGCCCCGTAAACGCCCTGCCTGCTTTGCATAATTTTTCCCGGTTATTAAAGTCCCTGGGAGGCAGACTGGCTGGCGGATATTCCGTAAGACTGCCTCTGAACAATCTAGATTATGACCACATCCCCATACCCGTCAGCCGTGATCAGGAAAAAATGTTCGTGAAAAGCCATGCTAAAATCCAGGACATTTGCAGCCGGATTTTATCCGGCAAGGGTACGCGCAACAAAATATCCAAAGCCCTGCTCAGTCTGATGCTGAGACCACTGTATTCTGCCTTGTCTAAAATTATAGTGAATGCTTTAAAAAAAACTGCCGGGGTCCCATCGGATTCAACCCTGACTTTTCGGGAACTCATCCCCCTTACTGACCGCAGTATTACAGTAGAGAGTAATTGTAACGGCTGCGGTACCTGTGCCCGGGTCTGTCCGGTGGACAATATCAAAATCATGGAAAACAGGCCGTTGTGGCAGCACCACTGTGAGATGTGCCTGGCCTGTGATGAATGGTGCCCGCAGAGGGCCATCCGGCATTGGAGTAAAACCAGAGGGAAGGACTATCACCATCCCCGGGTCACACTTGCTGACATGCTGACAGCGAAAAAATAAGAGATTTCCTGTAAATTAATTATTAACTGAACTGGAATTAAGACCAGTTCCTGAAAAGCCCTTTACCCTTACAAAACTTGACAGTTCAGGCGTCTGAAATTAAAATTTATATCCCTATCAGCAGTAATGCTGATCTTTGATATCGGGCTGTAGCGCAGTTTGGTCTAGCGCACTACCTTGGGGTGGTAGGGGTCGGAAGTTCAAATCTTCTCAGCCCGAATCTCCCGTTAATCCCCGGATTAACGGGTTTTTTTTTGTAAAAAAACAGGAGGCATTATATGGCTCTGCATCCCGAGCATAAAAGAAACCTGGTCGAAGGAGTGAAAGGCGTAGTAAACCGTATACCCGGTATGTTCCGGCCTATGGTACTGAACCGCAAACTCCCCGAACTCCTGGCGGTTATTCCCAGTGAGTTCAGTCAGTACACCCTGGCAGAGTTAAAGGAAGCCCTGCATCAGGCCTGGCAGGATGGTGATATCCGCTGGTAGGCCGTTTATTAACTGGCTATTTTCTTGCTATTTGCATGCGATACATTAAAATAATATAAATAAAGATTATTTCCAATGTGGAGGAATAAATGAAAAAGTTATTATTAGCCGCTTCCGCTACTGTCCTGGCTCTAATGATGTTCTCCTGTAATCCTGTACCTACCAAAGAGTTGGAACAGGCTAAGTCCGCTATTGAAAAAGCCGAATCAGTAGAAGCCCCCTTCTATGCCGCCGGCGAATACAAATCCGCAAAAGATGACTATGATGCTGCCAATCAGCTGGTCACCGATAAAAAGAACAAGGATGCCAAAGCTAAAGCTATTACTTCCAAAGAGCAGGCTGTCAAGGCTTACGATCTGGCCAATATGAAACGTGCAGAAGATATCTACAACAAAGATAAAAATCTGCTTCAGGAAGCCGATCAGAATTTCGGCAGCATCCTCAAGCCTGAAGATTTCAAAAAAGCCCAGGCTGATTTTGCTTCTCTGACCACTGTGTATAGCACCAGTAACTATACCCAGACCTATTCCAACGGTATGACCCTGTTTAAGCAGTTGACTGACCTGGTCAAGTATCTTAAGGAAAAAACAGACCAGGCCCGTAATGCTATCGCTGATGCCCAGGACAAATATGACCAGGCTGAAAACAATGACATAGTACGTGAGTTCGCTATGGACGAGCTCAAACTGGCCGTACCTCTGCTGGAAGAAGCCCGCGCGGCGTATGACAAAGGCGATCTGGAAACAGCTATGGCCAAAGCAGATGAAGCCAAATCTCAGGTGCAAAAAGCCAATGATAAAGCTCAGGCAGAATATGAAAAATATCTGGAACAAAAGCGTCAGGAACAGCTCCAGCTTCAGCTAGACCAGCAGAAACAGAAAGAAAAAGAAAAGAAAAAAGCTGATGATTACCTGAAAAAAGCCAAAGAGATGATGGATAAAATTAAAAATGAGTCTTCCATGGCACCTACTTTGGAAAACAAATTTGGTGCAGTACGTATCAGTTATACCGTACTGGGTCAGACTCTGGAAATAATCGATGAAAATGAAGAAGAAGCTGTCCAGCCAATTGAAACAGACATCACCGATGAACAGGTCACCAAGGAATTGGTTGAAAAATACTATCAACTGGCTGCAGATGCTTATGAAAGAGGTGAATATCTGGATAGCGTGGATTATTCCCGTGAAGCCATACGTCTGGGGGAGATCTACCTCAGTAAGAAAAAGATGAATACATATGTAGTTATCGATAAACCCGGCGATGAAGATTGTCTGTGGAAGATAGCTGGAAAAATGTACGATAAGGAATACTGGATGTGGCCAATCATTTGGAGAGCGAACAAGTTCAAGATCGCTGATCCTGACCTGATCTATCCCGGACAGGAATTTGCCATACCTCCTTCCTTAATGAAATAACCGTCTGAAATTTACCAAACAAAATCCTGTGTCTTTCCGGACACAGGATTTTTTTATATTAAGGCCGATTATGATTACAGATTATCGATGCAGAAATTTTCGCAATTTGACAGACATGCAGATTCCTGTCCTGGGGCACGCCACATTAGTCTATGGTCTAAATGGCAGCGGCAAAAGTAATTTTCTGGAGTCTTTGTTTTTTCTTTCCTATTCACAGGCTATGCGGCCGGTACAGCCCCAGGACCTGATCAAATGGAAACAGGACCATTTCTACCTGGCAGCGTCTTTTGGAGAAGACAGGATAGAATGCGGCTTCCAGGCCGGGAAAAAAGTAATCCGGCACAATAACGATAGGGTGAAAGCTTCCCTTTTGCCCCGTATTAACCCCGTAGTGGCTTTCCTTCCCCAGGATATCAATATCATCACCGGCCGCCCTGAAGACAGACGGGTCTTTTTGGATCAATCAATAGTCTTAAGTGACCCCTCTTATCCTGACGCTCTGCGTTTTTACAACCGCGCGCTGCGCCAGAGAAACGCACAATTTAAACAGGACCCCTCGCAGGTCTCCATCTGGAACCAGGAACTAATCCGCTGGGGCAGTCAGGTAATAGAAAAACGGCTGCTGTTTGTACGTTCCCTCAATCAGGAGCTAAAATCCATCTATAAACTCCTCTATGGAGAAGAAATAGAACTGCGTTACCTCAATACTTTTCGTATCGAAAAAGATATACCTTCCTCTTTTCAAACTGCACTGGGACTACAGGCAAAACTGGAATTACTGCGGGGGCACACTTTAGTGGGACCGCACCGGGATAATTTTCTTATTCAGCTGGAAGAAAAAAGTTCCAAAGTGTTTGCCAGCCAGGGACAGACCCGGGCTATGAGTATTGCTTTAAAGCTGGGGACGCTGCTGTATACTTATCGTCAATTGGAGCAGAGTCCTCTTATACTGTTGGATGATGTGCTCCTGGAAATCGATAGAGATAGACGGGAATTATTTCTGGAGCAGATTCGCGACCAATTTCCTTTGGTCTTTACTGCCACGGAAAAAAATGCTGTGACCGAATTGTTGAAGGCAGATACCACCCTTCACATCTCAGAAGGCAGCATCCGCGGGGAGTCCTAACCGAGAGGCTATCACAGGGATGCTGTAAAAAGAGCCGGTAAAAACAGTCCAAATATTTTCATTGATCAGAACCTGTGAAAATGAAGGCCGGTATAGGCTTCCAGGAAAATCCAATAATTCATAAAAAGCCTTCCCACCGGAAGGACGGTCACTTTCAAAATCAAAAATCTGCAGACTATTAATTCTGGAACGGTATTCTGTTAACAACTCCGCTACTCTTTGAAGCTCTTTATCTTTTAGAATCCCTATGCACAAGTCATATTTTTCAGCGCCCAGGTATTCATGAAGGGTATCCAGCAGCAGACGTATAGAGCTGTCATTATGACTCACGTCTATCACCTTATTTCCCTCAATCTGTATATGATAGGGGAATCTCACTTCAGCCAGTTGCTGCAGTTCCTGATTATTCAGTCTAATCCCTAGAATTGCCAGGCCCTGTAACGCTGCAAGAAAACTTTCCACATAGGCATCTCCAATCTGTCTTAATTGAATGATATATTCCTGATCCTTCAAGGAAACACTTAGATGTGCGCCCTGAGCGCTTCTTTTTTGAATATTCCAGGAAACCTGTTCAGGAAGGTAATAAAAAGATGCTTGTTTTGATTGCGCTGTTTTCCGGATGATCTCCAGAGCGGAATTGTCCTGGGTTAGAGAAAGAACAGGACAACCAGACTTTATAATACCTGCTTTCTCTGCAGCAATTTCTGGAATTGTCTTTCCCAATATTGCTGTGTGGTCAAAGGATATAGGGGTTATGACACATAGTGCCGGTTGTGGATGAAAATTAGTAGAATCCAGTCTCCCCCCCAATCCGGTCTCCAGTACCACCCACTCGCAGCCATTTTCCAGAAAATGTGCCATAGCCAGAAAGGTCAATGCCTCAAAATAGGTTAGACCTTCAGCCTCTATCACTTTTTTAAATTTCATTATAAGTTGGGTCAGTTCATCATCTGTGATATCCTGCTGTATGCGGATACGTTCATTAAAACGGAAGAGATGGGGGGAGGTAAACAGGCCTGTCTTATAACCTTTTTGGCGGAGTGCTTTGTAAAAGTATCGTGAGGTACTGCCCTTACCTTTGGTACCAGCCACATGTATTATTTTTAAATTCTGGATACCTGGAAAAATATCCCGAAGGAGATTGTATAATCGGCTGACATCGTATTGCTCCCATTTATATTTCAGGGGACCTTTTTCATGATTGATGAGACTATCCAGCCAGGTGATGCTCTCTATCTTGTCCACTCCTGCCCCTTTTTTTGCAATAATTATAAGGCAGACCAGAAAAAAACAAAAATTACCTTATCGGATACCCAGCATGCGGTTGATTTTTTGAATATCAAAACCAATGATAGGCCTGTTATTGATGAGGATAACCGGTACACTCAAAGCACCAGTCAGCCTTTGCAGATCTTTAGCTGCAGAGGATGAAGTGGAGACATTCATTTCTTTAAAGCGGAAACGTTTGTTTTTGAAATAATCTTTGGCTCGGGTACACCAGGGACAGGTAGAAGATGTAAATATTACAATCTTAGGCTCTTTATCCATATTATTACTCCATCATATTATGATATATTAATATATAATATTTCAGGATGTTTGTCAAATAAAAAAAGCCCCCGGACAGGGGGCTTTTTCAGTAAGGTTGAATTATTTTTCGCCTCGTTTATACATATGAGCATTCAACTGGAAAACGGCAGAAACAGAGTCGCCGATCATCTTAAGATAATCCAGTATCTCCAGAGCCGATTTTTCTTCCTCTACCTGTTCCGACACAAACCACTGCAGGAAATTTTCAGTAGCATAATCATCAGCCGAACGCGCCATTTTAACCAAAGCATGGATACTGGCTGTGACTTTCTGCTCATGTTTATAGATTTCTTCAAAAACTGCCAGAGCAGAAGGCCAGCTGGCCTTGGGTTGCTCAATTGCCGGCACAATTGCTACTTCCGCTCTTTCAAAGAGATGGTGAAATAATTTATGCGCATGGCCTAGCTCTTCCTGATGCTGTATTTTCAGCCACTTGGCAAAACCACCCAAATTCTGTGTCTCAAACCAGGCTGACATAGCCAGGTAAAGATAAGCGGAATCAAATTCCAGTTTTATCTGTTTATTTAACGCGTCAACAATCTTTTTATCCATTGTGATACTCCTTAAATTTATTTATGAAATAAAGGGGGATATCATCCCCCCCTTTTTGTTATTTTATCAGGCCCAGTGAACGATGACGCTGGGCGATATCATCAGCCAGACGTTCCAGATTTTTAAAATCGTCTTTTCTGGGTAACCCTTTGGCAAAAACAGGCTCCAGGATTTCCGGTTTGATGGTATTGATCATCTCTGTGAGAACATCTGTGACCCGGGTAGCCCAGGCATAAGAACCGATAATAGACATAAACTGGAATTTAGGACGCAGAATATTTACCAGAAAAGCAGTGGTAGCAATCTCAGGGTGAGGCCCCATGACATAAGTCGAGGACCCCAGTACAACTGTGGCGGCATCTACCAGATCTGCGGCCAACAGATTGATATCGTTTTGACTGACTCGATACAGTTTAGCATTGACTCCTCTTTCCACCAAGGCATTGAGAAGATATTCGGCCATGATGGAAATACTGCCATGAGTAGACGCAAAAGGAATAATACAAAGGTTTTTGGGTTTGTCATCTATCCATTCTTTATAGGCATCGATGAGGAGAGCAGGTTTATTCAGAACCTGTCCATGTGAGGGACAGACATAACGTATTTCATAAGGTTCCAGACGTTCCAGGTGTTTTTTGATATTCTTTCTGAAAGGCATCATAATATCGGCATAATATATCTTGGCTTCCTGGAGAACATGTACTTCATCATCCACAAACAATTCACCGGAGGTCACATGTTGTCCTAAAAAGTCACAGGAAAATAGAATTTTATCTTCCTTCAGATAGCTGAACATAGTCTCTGGCCAATGTACCCAGGGGGCAAAAATAAATTCTATGGTTTTATTACCCAAAGATAGTGTATCACCATCTTCAATAACCATAAAATCTTTGTCAGATATCCCTTCCAGATGCATAAGCAGGAGTTCTTTACATTTTTTATTGGTGACTATTTTTGCGCCGAATTCTTTTACTATTACCGGTATAGAGCCGGAGTGGTCCTGTTCAGCATGATTGGAAATCACATAGTCCAGTTTAGTGATGCCTTTTTCTTTGAGATTGGATAACAAGTCTTTTAATTTATCAGGATCGACTGTATCAATCAGAACATTTTTTTCACTGCCTTCTATATAATAGCAGTTATAGGTAGTACCGTGCCGTAAAGGAGCCAGATCCTCAAAATGAGTCCTGTCCCAATGTATAGCACCCATAGCATATACTTTATCTATTATCTTCCTAGCGGACATTTCAACCTCCAATAATTGTTAATCCAGGGGGCTGAAACTGTCTTTACCTGCTCCACAAACAGGACAAACCCATTCATCAGGAATTGCTGCAAAATCAGTACCAGCCGCGATTCCGCCTTCACTATCACCCAACTCAGGGTCATAAATCCATCCGCAGATATCACATTGATATTTAGTCATTATTTTCCCCTGTATTAATCTTCAACTACGCTGAAAGAACTTTTGTCAGCTCCACAGACGGGGCATACCCAGTCATCAGGTATCTTTTCAAAAGATGTTCCGGCTGCTATACCGCCTTCAGAATCTCCCTGTGCAGGATCGTATATCCAGCCGCATACTTCACAGATATACTTGGTCATGGTGGCTCCTTGATATAATAATTGTTAATCCCAGAAAAACACCATATATTTTAGTCATTTACACTCAATAAGTCAATTTTTAAAAAAAGTAAGTCTACCTTCACTTAAAAATTTCCTGCTTACTTTCAAACCAGAACAGAAGATCCAAATCTGAAATGGGAATTTCAATTTCAGAAGAAAATTTTTGAAGTTTAGACTCAAATTCCAGGTATAAACTAGTTGAAATTGTTTCGGGTATTTTGTTAATGACCTGGTATTGCTGCATCCTTCTGAAAATGTGCCTGTCCAGGATAGCCAAATCCAGCCCCATTCCGATATTTCTGAGAAAATGAGAAGCTTCCTTCATACCCAGGCCTTTCACATTATTCAGAATATAATTTCTTCGGGCTAATTGATCCAGCGGCAGGAGAGCTGCCCTAAGATCAAGGGATTGATACCAGCTCCTCACTTCCACTACCCTTTTGGCTTTTGTGATATGAAACCTGACCCCTTTCATCCAGGGGTACATTTCTTCCGCAGTACCTTGTAGGAGCAAATTGTTCTGTTCCAGTTTGCTCACCGCGGCCCAGCATGCCCGGGCACTACTTTGAGGTGTAAACAGGCAAAAACACAATTCCTGAAATAACTGAGAAGAAGTCCCGGTTTTACCTATGTGAATGAAATCCCTGATACGAACCTGAATTTTGTCTTTTATGTGTTGATAGAGCTGAAGTAAATTTTGGCTGAAATCACCGGGATCAGAGTTTGACGATAATGAGAGTGATGTCATCAAATTGTTCCTGTCCATAGGCAAAATCTTCTACTGCTTCCAGTATGATTTCGCTTAATTCCCTTGCTGTACTGGCTTTATGAGTTTTAATTATTTCAATTAATCTTTCCAGGGAGAATTCTTCCCCCTTTTCATCATTGGCTTCAGTAATCCCGTCGGAATACAATATAAGGGTTTGATGGGGTTGGAGATCATAAGTCTCAGTATAGAATTCCTGGTCGGAAAAAATACCCAACGGTTTGGCATTGGCTTTGAGTTCAACAATGGAATCGGTATCCCGGTCGTGGATAATCATAGGAAAATGGGCAGCATTAGTATAAAACAAGGTGCGGTTTTTTCTGTCTATAAAACCACAGAACAGGGTCGCAAAGCTCATTATTTTGGAATATCCCGTCTCGGACATGTGGGACGTCATTACTTCATTTATCTTACTGACTATGGCATTGGTAGTAGTGGAAGAAAAATTCTGACTGCGCGACACAGAATGGATTACCATAGAAATCAAAGCCGCCGGCACACCTTTCCCGGAGACATCAGCAATGATCAGGCCCATTTTGTTATCATCTACTTTTTCAACCAGGTAATAATCCCCGTTTACCCATTTAGCCGGTTTCTGATAGGCAAAAACATCCATCTGAGGAAAAAGCGGAATTTCTTTCTGGAAAATGGATTCCTGAATCTGTGAAGCCAGGCTTAGGTCTTTATTGGTAAGTTTAGCTTCCTGTTCTTTAAAGGACAAAATCATATTATTCAGGATGACTTCTATTACTTTGGTAAATTTACTAATCATGAGCTTGTCATCCCGGGAATAGGCTGAGTTATCATATTTATCCATTATATGAATCAACCCATACAACTGTTTTTCAATAAATAAAGGTATGATTAACTGACACTGATAGGTCTCACAGTACCGCAATGCCATCTCTTTCATACCCGCAAAACGGGGATCCAGAGAGATTACTTCCCGGTCATAAACGGATTTACCTTTTTCCAAATGGCGGTATAAAGGTTCAAAAGCGGGCACCTGAATTTCCGTCCCGGTTGAAGAATACAAAGTCTCATAATTTTCAGATTTCTCATTGAATATCAGGAAGGTAGCCCCGGAAGAATTAATAAGAGAGAGTATTTCTTCAATGGAAACCGCGGAGAGTTCCTGCAGATTGCGTGATGTACCTATCTCATCCAGAAGACTTTCCGTGATGTCTTTTATCTCCTTTTGTTTGATAAGCAGCCGTGAACTTAATTGTATCAGAGTATCATAAACTCTGAACATGATTACCATCACAGGTGTTACGATCAGAAAAAAGTAAATTATAGGAAGTTTTGAAATCCAGGTGCGTAAAAGCAGCAGGAGAAGAACCAGGGGGATGGCTAGTATTAAGTGGATTAAAAATACCCTGAGAACTTTTAAAAAACCCTGACGGATATTAATAATCTTAAATCTGGTAACTGAAAACAATACATAGGCCGCGAAACCTACAGCTAAAGAGGCCTGAATCAGATTTTTTAATAAACTGGGAGCCATTGTCCTGAAAATCAGCATCAGCACTATTACCGTGAGGATGGATACTGTTCCAAAAATAAAATAGCGAATTTGTTTTCTCTGATAGATAAGTTTTGCTTTAAGATACTTGGAAATAAGGTATCCCAATGCAGACACAATTCCCAACCCATTGATTATCTGGAACAGGATATGTACCGGCTTATATTGAACGGATACATCACCCATTATACCAGCTTCTGATGGCTGAAAAGACAATTTATCTATATCTAATCCCAAACCGCTTAATACAGCCATTATACTGAAAACAGCAATATACACATATATAAGTTGCTTTTCTTTGTCCGGAAATATACCTCTGGGATAATATAGAGCAAAGAAGAATAAACCAGGTGAAACCATCAACAACATGGCATTTCTCAACTGAAAGGTGAGGCGGGCAAATTCAAAATACTGGTTTATATAAAGATAATTATACAGGCCCTGTAATCCTAATACTACTGCAATGACAACAATTAATAAAAACGCAGCCACATTCAGAATGGTGGTGCTGTTCAGAAGAATATCCACAGCCATACCCAGTAGCAGAGCTGCGGCAATGATCATAGCAATATATGAAGCTGTCATTTATCCCTCAGGATCATTATAGACCCCTCTATCTTTAGTTTCATCATTTTCCGTTTATAAAACTGTTAATCTCATTATAAACCCTATCTCTGCAATACATATGATTCCATATATGATGCTTGCGACTGATCTGATCCTTATCCAGTTCCAGTGCCACCATACGCAGGTGTCTGGCCCCGCATTTACGGCCAATGAGTTCCATATTATCAAAACCCACCGTCCTGTCCCCTCTGGCATGGATCAACAAAGTCTCCTGATGTACCCGGTGTAATCTATGTCTGAGCTGCCGCATACCCAACCGGTGACTATGGATACTCTGTGCTAAAAGGACACCTTCCACACCATAAAAAGGTTCCAGCTTTCTGGCTTCCTCCTTTAGAATACCGGTACGCCATCTTGGTTTGATCATTGCTACTAATCCTGAAAATGCTACCATGGCATTTCTCAGCCAGAATCGTCTGTAGTGCCGTCCCAGGAGCTTGATAGGGCTGGAAAGACAGATAATCTTGGTGATACCAGGACTCAAATTTCGCGAGGCTAAATCCAGAGCAATAGTACCGCCCAGAGAAGCGCCAATTAATACCACTTCACTGTATTTGTCAGACTGTTTTTTAAGTACATTTTCCGCTTTTTGTACCCAATGATGATAAAGTGAAGGCGGGTTTTTATCCAGTTCTTCACTGCTTTTTGCACTACCCGGCATGGCAGGAATCACCACATTCCAGCCTTGTTGATGCAGTTTCTGAGCTATAAAATCCATGGAATCAGGGTTCGCCATATATTCATGGATTAAAATGGCTAATCTATCGTTTTCAGCGTTCATCATTTTTTTATCAGTATATTCCGTCCAACTCCCCTGATTATTGCTGAAAAACAACATGGTTTCATTGATAATAATAAAGATGACCAGTATCCCTGAAATGACCAGCCAGATCATACAGAGAGATCCCTGGAATAATAGCGTCCTGGATACTGCCTGACCAAACTTTTCAGTTCTAATTGGGTTAATACTGAACTGAGCCGTCCTGCGTCCAGACCTGTCAAAACCTGCAGGTCCTCAATATAAGTCTCTTTTTCCAGGCATTTCAAAAGCTTTTTTTCTTCCGGAGAGATACCCTCAATACTTTCTACATCCATTAACGGTTTCTTGGGGGGCAGCTGTGTTAAAATGTCACGTACTATGTCTTCGGGACGTAACGCTACTTTAGCACCTTTCTGTATCAGATCGTTGGTACCGGAGTTTCTTTCATCCAGAGGGTTACCAGGTACTACAAATAACTCTCTGCCCTGTTCTTCTGCATACTTCGCGGTGATCAAAGCACCGGAACGTTGCGGTGCCTGAATTACCAATACCGCCTGAGCTAGTCCGCTGATAATCCGGTTACGCAGCGGGAAATGATACTTCATACCGGGAGCGCCGGGAGGATATTCTGAAAGGATCAATCCCCTGTCCCTGATTTCATCAAAGAGTCGGGAATTGGTACTGGGAAAGGGTACGTCAATACCTGTCCCCAATACAGCGATTGTATATCCATTGGCATCCAAAGCGGAGCGAGCCGCAATAGCGTCATGCCCTTTGGCTAATCCGCTGATGATGGCTATATGATACTCGGTCAGCTCCCGAGAGAAATAGCGATTTATAGCTTCCGCTTCTGGCGTGACTGAGCGTGTCCCCACTATTGCCACACCGGGTATGGTATGGTTAAATTGTCCCCAGGCATACAGCAGGTAAGGTGCTTGTGGTATGTCTCTCAGCAACACCGGGTAATCCGGATCCTGTCTTTTAATCAATCGTATTCCTTTCTTTTCACAGACCTGGAGCACTTTTTCCGTTTTCTTGGGCATAGCCCGTAATGGGTTGACAAATTTAGGGTCCTGTAAGCCTAAAAGGCGCATTTGCTCCCCGGTATCAGCTTCCACAAAGGTCTTAATATTCCCCATTGATTTGAGTATTTTCTCATAGCGGGCTGGCCCGATAAAGTCAGTAGTGCTTACAGCTGCCAGGTGGAACAGTTCTTCATCCATTATTGCCGCCTTGTTCTAATTGTCTCAGGTTATCCTGAATTTGTTTCATCTTGGGATGATTGGCCGGGAGCTGGTTTTCCAGTTTCATATAGATCTTACGGGCAGACTCCATATCTCCATTGTCATACAAAATACGTGCAGCCGCCAACAGGCTGTTGACGTCATCCGGATATTTTTCCAGCACCTTTTTAAAATGGGAATAAGCCAGACTTGCCTGATTATCATAATAATACAGCATACCCAACAGATAATGAGCATCCGCGTTATCCGGGCGAGCCGTGAGTGCAGCTTCCAGATGCTTAAAGGCTTTACGCAGATATTCTGCCTTCTTTACCCCTTCATTTTCCAGCCTGTATAGAGAGGAATACGCTATTCCCAGGTTCAGGTTTATTGAAAAATCTCCCGGGAGTAAACTATAGGCTTCCAGAAGGTACTTTTCCGCCTCATTCCACATCTCATGCTCGATCAGCACTTTTCCCAGAGAAAGGGCTATGACTTTTCTGGTCTCTTCCAGCTGTACTTTTTTCAAGGCTAATTCAATGGCGGCATTCTGTTTATTCAGGATTTCCAGGGCGTTTTTCTTACCGGGTATACCTTTATTTACCAGATTCTGTGCCTGACGAATAGCTCTATTGATAGGACAATAGGATCGGCCTAACATGAACCCCAATAGTAAAGCTACAATAGAAATAACGATTGTCAATGGAAACTGTTTTTTCATGTATCCCCTCCTGATTTTCCATTATAATAAGTGAATTCTTCCGAATATGCAAAAAGAAAAGCGCCCGTTCTGCACGGGCGCTTTCCGAATAGACTTAAAATGTTTACTTGATCAGTTTAGACATCTTTCCCTGACTGATAGCGTATACACCCTGTTTGTCGGCTGCCACTATGCTGATTTCTTCACCGGTGGAGGTAGAGAATTCTTTCTTGCTGCTGTAGTTATATCCCACTACTTTACCATCAGCTGTACCGATATAGAGCCAGTTACCGTTCAGGAAAGGAGTAGAGCTGATATTATCCACTTTTTTGGATGCAACCATTCCACCATTACCCATATAGATCACTACGGCACGGTCCTTTTCGGCAGTTACCAGCACCAGCATTTCGCCATAAGCTGCAGGATTGACTTTGGTCTTTTCCAGTCCGCTTACGCTCTTGTTCCACTTTTCATCACCAGTCATAGGATCATAACCTACGACCTGGCCGGTATTACGCATCACCAGGACTACGACATCCTTGGTACCATACAGAGGGTACAGGACACGGTCATCCAGAGTCTTTCTCCACAGTTCTTTCTTGTTCTCAATATCATAACCAATGAGCTGTTTGCTTTCTGTACCGTACACCATCAGTTTCCCGTCATTTCCAATATAGGGAGTAGAATACACCGGGCTGGGAACACTGATACTCTGCAGCAGAGATCCATCAGTACTGAAAATCTTAATACCAGTGCTGATTGAAGGAGCTACTACGATTCCATTATCCACCGCGGGAGAAGCACCAAACATCTGCTTTCCTACACTGTCATCTTTCCAGGCCAGAGAACCATCCAGGTTATAAGCATAGAGTCCACCGGTCTTGCTGCCCAGGAAGATCAATCCGCTTCCGGCTACGGGGCGAACCAGAGCTGAATCAGCAGAAACCACATTGACTTTCTTTTCTACCTGGCCGTTGAGGTTCAGGATATAGAGCACATTGCCCTTGGTAGCATAAATCTTGCCGCGATAAACCACGGGATTTTCCACTCCGGTCACAAAGCTGACGCCTTTCTTCCATTCCAGGTCACCGCTGACTTTTTGAGGTTCTTCTACTTTGGTTTCAGTCTTTTTATCAGCAGTCTTGTCTTCAGCTTTTACATCTTCAGGTTTAGTCTGAGTGTCTTCCACTTTAGCCACCTGATCCTGAATCGATTTCAGCTGAGGAGCCAGATTCATATCGGGGTTATTCAGGCTGACTTTCTGGGAGAAAGCGGTATATCCATCCATTTCAATACGGATATCCAGTTCTTTTCCTTTGCTGTAAACTTTATCCAGAGGAGTCACGCCGGCCAGTTCACCATCGATAAATACTTTAGCACCCAGAGGAGTAGATTTAATATTCAGTTTTACAATCTGGTCAGAGCTGGTGATGATTTTATCTTCAGTGATCTGTTCCAGTTTTTTCTTGGATTCTTCAGAAATCTCCTGTTTCACAGACATAGACTGAGCAAACTGTTCAGGATTGGACATGGCGATTTCTTTGATACCAGCTTCTTTAGCTTTAACTTTGACTTCCTGCTCGGCTGATTTCAGAATCTTATTCATCATTTCCAGTTTAGGAGCTGCTACTACAGGGGTAGTTTTATTCTGGTCATCTGTAGTAACATTCTGTTGGTCAGATGTGGTAGTATCTTCTGTTTTTACAGGTTCTACAATACCCATCTTTTCAGCAGTGATAGGGCCTTCAGTTTTGGCGACATCTTCGATACCTTTGCTGATTGCTTTATCAATAATATCAATCTGTTTGCTGTCCATGGCCAGCTCTTCATTAGCTGTGACGCTCACAGGCTGTATCATCTGCTGCTTCAGGTATTCAGAAGCCTTTTTGTCGACCAGTCCCTGTTCTTCCGCTTTGTCAAAAGCTTTGATATTAGGAACTACGTCCACTTTACCTTCAGCTACCGCGATCATGGTATTACCGCTGCCGTCAGCTTTAACACTGAACTTGGTACCGCGTACAGCAGCCACAGCAGTATCGGTTTCCACTTCAAAGATTTCACCGTCTTTCAGCTTTTTAGGCTTCAGTCCGATTTCACCTTTGGCCAGTTTCATGGTGGATTTAACATTGCCGTCCTGGTTGACCAGCATAGCCAGTTCCAGTTCGGTCTCATTTTCCAGACGGAAGACACCGCGGCCAATCATCTGGATTTCACAGTAGGAGTCTTTTCCGGTCTGAAGACTGTCACCCATGGCAACCACATCTTCCACCTGCAGAGGTCTCCAGTCGCTGGAGCCCAGCTTTTTAACGTTCACATCCCCCACGACCAGGGTGACCACAATGTTTTCACCTTTGTCGATCTTATCCATTTTTTGAATAGCGGCAAACTTGGTCAATCCGAACCAACCCAAAGCTACAATGACCATAAAGCTCATAAGCCATGCCAGGACTTTGAATCCACCTTTTTTCTCTGCCATATTGACCTCCCTTCTGTCAGTCAGCATCATTTTCTGCCATAGAGCAGTGAAATGAGGTTGACTATCAGAATATGCATATTGTTTTAAAACTTGTTCTAGTTCTGAAGTGCTGTTAAATTTCACAGCTGTGCCTCCTCCATCTGCTGCTTAATCAGTTCATAGGCCTGATTGATACGATTATGCAGCTGACGCACGCTCACCCCCAGAGTATCGGAAATCTCTTCAAAACTGAGTTCCCCGTAATTCCGCAGTACTACTACGGCTTTCAACTTGGAAGGTAAGCTACTAATAATACCGTTTATATGCTGTCTAATGTGAAATTCATTGAAAATTTCTTCAGAAATATTTTGAGCGTTCTCAATTTCTGTATAACGGTGTTTCTGATTGAGACGGTAATGATCTCTTACCGCGTTGAGTACGATTTTAAAAAACCAGGGTTTAAATTCTTTATGGATATCAAAATTCTGCAGGCTTTTAAAAGTCTTGATGAAGGCATCCTGGACAGCGTCAGAAGCATCTTCCCGGGACAAACCATAGTAACGGGCTATATTGTAACCCTGGGAATAATAGCGGTTAAAAATCTCGTTCAGATACTGGGCCACCACATCGTCGTATTGTTCACTGCTTTTCTGCAGTTCCCGGGCTTTGGATATGAGGTCAGCATCACTCAGGTCTTTAATAGGCATCCTTTCCTCTCAGTATTCCTTCTATTATCGGAAAACCGGCTCTGTTTCTAAAAATTCTTACCTAATTGTATATATAACTGAAAGTTATGTAAAGAACTGAGGGTGTAAATCGGTACATTTATTCCTATTTTACCTTTGAGTATGGACGCCCATTTCCAATTTAGTTCCACAGAACCATATATTCCTGTAGGTATACGTATCAGACTGGAAAGGTTCTGCTTATACTCCAGTATGGCAGCAGGACGCAGGATGAAAAAGTCGTTTTCTTTACTGCTGAGGGGAATTTTAAAGAAATAATCAGCGGAAAGCTGAAAATCCAGACGGTCGTAATCCGCCTGAAAAGCAATGAGGGTATCCTGTTCGTTGTTTTCGGACTGGTAGGAGACTGTGGTCCAGAACATCCAGTTCTGTAACAGATAGGAAAAGGTCAGACTGGGAGAAAACATACCGGTACCCACGGAAAAGGGATAGTACTTAAAGACCACTCCCGCTACATTGATGAGTCCGTCACTTTCCTTAACCCCGGTGGGAAAACGCACAAAAATATCCAGTATGAGGCGCCAGGTCAGGCTTTCCGACTGAAAAAGTACCGCTTTCAGGCCCGCACCCAAGTCGCCCAGAATTCCCGCTCCGGGACTGCCCGGTACGAATAAATAGGGGGCAAAAAGTGACACCATCAACCGTTCATTGACACCATAGTCCACATCCAGAGCCACTACCTGAATAGAAGCCGCTCCCAGATTGATCAAATTCCAGCTGATACCGGTAAAAGACTGGTTGGGTTTGGAAAAATAGGGGTCTATTAAACGCAAATTTGGGAGCTTAGCTCCCAAATTTGTGTGTATAAAAAATTCAAAAATCAGTACCAGGATTAAGAGAGAGGCTCTCCTCATCCCAGGCTTTTCCTGGCCAGTTCTACGTACTGCAGCATGGCTTCAGGATCAATGATGGCCAGGTTGGACAGGACTTTACGGTTGATGCGTACCTGCGCCTTGGTCAGTCCCTCAATAAAGCGGGAATAGGTCATCTCATGAGCACGCACAAAAGCGCTGATACGGGTGATCCACAGTCTGCGGATCAGACGCTTTTTAGCTCTTCTATCGCGGTACTCATAGGACATAGCGTGAAGCAGAGCTTCTTTGGCTACGCGGATACGGGTACCTCTGGCTCCGCCGAACCCTTTGGTTCTCTGGAGGATTTTGTTTCTTCTTTTGCGGCTGGGTGTAGTATATCTTACTCTCATTATATTCCTCCTGGTCTACAGATACGGGATCAGTCTCTGGATACGAGCCTTATCACCTTCAAATACTTCAGTGGGCTGACCCAGGGCACGTTTCTGGCGGGTGCCTTTATTGTGCAGCTGATGTCTCAGACCTGATTTTCTACGCATGATCTTGCCACTGCCGGAAGTACGGAATCTTTTGGCAGCAGATCGGTTGGTTTTCATCTTGGGCATTAGTTTATTCCTCCATGTTTGTCAAAACAGTTAGTTTTTATTTTTTCAGGGGCTGCAGTACCAGGGTGATGTTTCTCCCTTCCAGTTTTGCTGGTTTTTCTATGGTACTGACATTCTTTACATCTTCCATCACACGCTCCACTACATGAAAGCCCAGCTCAGTATGAGCCATTTCACGGCCGCGGAAACGTATAGTGATCTTTACCTTATCGCCTTTTTCCAGAAACTCTATCACCCGTTTTACTCTGTAGGTAAAGTCATGTACATCAATCCGGGGTGTAAATTTTATTTCCTTAATTTCGACAACTTTCTGCTTCTTTTTGGCTTCTTTCAGCTTTTTTTCTTTCTGATAAAGGAATTTTCCATAATCAATAATTCTGGCTACAGGTGGTTCAGCATTGGGGGACATTTCTACCAGGTCCATGCCCGCCTGTTCCGCCAGTTTGAGGGCCTCATCCAGGCTCACTACACCTATGGCTTCGCCTTCGGCACCTATCACACGCAGTTCTTTTGCTGTGATTTCATCATTGATCTTAAGTTTTTCATTCTTCGGTGCTATGGAAATCCTCCTCAGATTATTTAATCTTTATTTTAAAGCTTTTGTCGTATTTGTTCAAGTATATGACTGCTGAAGGCAGGGACATCCATGGCAGTCTGTTCTTCCTTGCCTCTTTCTCTGACGGTCACGGTGGCTGTCTCCACTTCTTTTTCACCCACTACCAGGATAAAGGGGACCTTTTCCATAGTGGCTTTGCGTATTTTGTAGCCCAGTTTCTCACTGGTCATATCCACATCGACACGCAGGCCCTGTTTTTTCAACTGGGCTTTGACATCCAGGGCGTAATCGTTAAACTTATCCGAGACCGGCAGCAGCACTGTCTGTACCGGTGAGAGCCAGACCGGGAATTTACCCGCGAAGTGTTCGATCAGGATGGCCATAAACCGGTCCACGCTTCCAAAAATTGCCCGGTGCAGCATGATCACCCGGTGATCCTGTCCGTCAGCTCCGGTATAGGTCAGGCCGAATCTCTCGGGCAGATTGGGGTCAAGCTGTATGGTACCGCACTGGTGGGTACGGCCGATGGCATCACGCAGATGATAGTCGATCTTGGGACCATAAAACGCGCCGTCGCCTTCATTGATCACGTAGGATTTACCGAAGCGGTCCAGGGCGTTCTTCAGGCTCTGGGTGGAAGTCTCCCAGAATTCTTTATTGCCGATAGCGTTTTCCGGCTTGGTGGAAAGCTCCAGCTTGTATTCAAATCCGAAAGTAGAGTAGATGTCATCGATCAGCTGGATCAGCTCCAGTATCTGGTCTTCGACCTGCTCCATGGTGAGGAAAACATGAGCGTCATCCTGGGTAAATCCGCGTACCCGGATCAGCCCGTTGAGCTGTCCGCTGCGCTCAAAGCGGTGCACCTTGCCGAATTCCGCCACTTTGAGAGGAAGCTCCCGGTAGGAATGCTTTTCTTCTTTATATACCAGGATACCGCCGGGGCAGTTCATAGGCTTGATGGCGTAGGCTTCTTCTTCCTCGGTATTGGTAAAAAACATGTTTTCTTTGTAGTTGGCCATATGCCCGGAGGTCTCCCACAGGTGGTCTTTGAGCATAGTGGGGGTCTCAATTTCCACATAACCCAGGGGCTCGATCTTTTCGCGCATAAACTGGATCAGCTGATTCTTGAGTATGACACCCTTGGGCAGGTAAAAAGGCAGCCCGGGACCTTCTTCATGGAAGGAAAACAGTCCCAGTTCCTTACCCAGCTTGCGGTGGTCACGCTTTTTAGCTTCTTCCAGCTGGTAGATATAGTCTTTGAGTTCTTTTTTGTCGGCAAAGGCGGTCCCGTAGATACGGGTCAGCATTTTATTCTTTTCACTGCCCCGCCAGTAGGCACCGGCCAGGCTCATCAGCTTAAAGGCTTTCAGCATGGAAGTATTGGGGACATGGGGTCCGCGGCACAGATCAGAAAATTCACCCTGGTGATAGATACTGACAGTGTCATTTTCCATATCTTCCAGCAGTTCGATCTTGTAGTTATCTTGGGCTTTTTTGTAGCGTTCCAGGGCTTCCTTGCGGCTGATTTCTTCGCGGCTCACGGCCAGCTTTTCCTGGGAAATCTTTTCCATCTCTTTTTCTATGGCTGCCAGAGCTTCTTCAGACAGAGGCTCGCTGAGATCCATATCATAATAGAATCCGTCCTTAATGACAGGCCCAATACCCAGTAAAGTGCCGGGATAGAGGCGCAGTACAGCCTGAGCCAGGAGATGAGCTGTACTGTGACGGATCACATCCAGGCCTTCAGGGCTGCTGCCGTCCAGGATTTCGATCTGGGCTCCGGAAGGTATGGGAGATGACAGGTCTTTTAGTTCGCCATTGATACGGGCTAACAGCGCGGTATTGACCACAGCGGAAAACCCGGCCTGTTTGGCCAGTTCGCGGTTTTCCTTGAGGTATTCTACCAGATCCAGGACAGTCTTGCCGGCTGCAAAATCAAGAGTAACATTACCCAGTTTCAGGCTCATTCTTCATCCTTTTACACGAAAAGTCATTAATTTTAAAGGAAGTAAAGGAAAATATCAACTAAAACAGGGGCAAAACCTCCCTGTTTTACACTCTCCAGTATGAGGTGATGATATAAAGATTTTTCTATTGACAGGAAAAAAAGCTGTAATAATATTTAATATATAATTTAATATGAAGGAAAAAACCATGGGAGTCAGTTATCACATTGATATGCAGGAACAAATCGTATGGACCCGAGCCTACGGCAGTATGGAAAATGATGATCTGGTACTGCACGGCCACAAGGTAAAAAAAGACCCGGCTTTTGATCCCGGCTTTCAGCACATCATTGACCTCTCCGAAATCACCAAAAACCGCATCAACCTGGACATCCTGAAAGAAGCCGCCCTGGTTTCCCCCTTTCACTCACAGAGCTACCGGGCCATCATCGTCCCCCGCGATGCCGACACCCGCTTTGTGGAAAAAATAACCGACATACCCGGCATCACTCCCGGGCACCTGCGTGCTTTCCGCAATGAGGAAGACGCCCTGCAGTGGCTCAAATCTCTCCGGGTCAAAGCCTGACAGAAGCCTCCCGCCCATTCTCACCGAATTTATCTTAGCCTGCTGTTGACAGGAACACTTCTTATAGATAGAATCTGCTTATAAACCAAATGAGGGAGATGTGCCATGCCCCAACAGGATAATAACTATAAGCTGGACAGTAAAATAGTCTCTGTCACTGTCTATACCGATCGGGCCCTGGTCAAAAGACAGGCCTCGCAGGAACTGCCCGCGGGAGAGCAGAGGGTATTATTCACCGGCCTCCCCGAACAGCTGGACCCCGACAGCATCCAGGTCAGCGGCAGCGGCTCGGGGACCCTTTCCGACATACAGGTTAAAAAAGAGTATTTCACCACTATCCCCGATGCCCAGATCAAAGAAAAATGGGATCATAAACAGGCTCTGCAGGACTCCATTGCCCGCCTGGATGAAAAAGCCCTGCGTATCCAACAGGAAAAGACCTTTGTGGAAAATATCGCGGTGAAAGTGACCAGCCCCGCCAAAAAAGCCGACCCGGATGACCTCAGCCCCAGCCGCTGGATGGAAATACTGGAGTTTTACCGGGGTAAACTGGAAGCCCTGGACCAGGCCCTGGCGGAGAATGCCCTGACACGCCGCCGTACCCAGGAAGAGCTGGATCAGGTGACCAATACTCTGCAGTCCCTGTCCCAGCAGAGGTCCCGGGCCCGCTATCAGGCTGAGCTCCTCCTCCAGGTGGATAAAAAAGGCGTAATGGATCTGCAGCTGTCCTATATCGTACGCGGGCCCTCCTGGCAGCCCGGCTATGACCTCAGGGTATCTTCTGCGGATAAGAAAATCGCTCTTTCCTACCAGGCGCGCATTACCCAGAATACCGGTGAGAACTGGGAAAACGTGAATCTCAGCCTGTCCACAGCCCGGATCGAGGTCAGCGGCCGCCAGCCCGAACTCAATCCCTGGTTTTTGGATTTCTATGTGCCTGTCCCTCTGGCTGCCCCGGCTCCCGCGGCCCGGAATCTGGGATCAGGCGGTGCCGCCCCCAAGAGAGCCATGAAAATGGCAGAAATGGAAGAACGCATGGAAGGTTTTGCCGCAGATGATGAAGCCCCACCAGAACCTATGCCGGAGATACAGGCCAGTAGCAGCACTGTAGAAGCGGCAGCCGGTTCGGTATTATTTGTACTGCCGGGCACCTCTAATGTGGAGAGCGACGGCGCGCCCCACAAAGTCAGTGTGATGAATCAGACCCTGTCCGCGGAATTCCGCTACTCCAGCGCCCCCCGCGTCTCGGCCTTTGCCTACCTCCGGGCCAAGGTCACCAACAGTACCGAGTACCCCCTCCTGCCGGGCAACGCCCGGGTCTTTCTGGACAATGCCTACGTGGCTGAGTCCAGGCTGGATACCATAGCGCCGGGCGAGGAATTCTGGACCTCGCTGGGAGTGGATGAGTCCATCAAAATAGAACACAAGCTCCTCAAAAAATACCTGAAAAATGAAGGCCTGGTCAACCGTAAAAACCGCATGATCTATGAATACCTCATCAAGATCGAAAATCATAAGCAGACCACTGAAGATCTCCGGCTGGAAGACCACATCCCGGTGTCGCGCCACCAGGACATCGAGGTCAAGCTCTTGGAACCCCTCTGGAAGCAGGACAGCGACAGCCTGAAGAAGAAGGACTACGACACCCTGGAGTGGAACCTCAAGCTCAAGCCGGGTGAAAAAAAGGAGATACCTCTCAAATTCTCGGTGGAATACCCCCTGAACCGCAACATCTCGGGACTGGTGTAGGGAGAGGTTACTTTGGTTTTTAATTGGAAGGGGGGAGTGGTTATATGCTAGGCTGAGAGTTGGGGCCATGTAGGGAATGACAAATCTTGGATTGTATGACCCGCCCCATGGGTCCGCCGTCCGTGGCGGACTTTGTACGACTGGAGTGAAATCGTTATGATTTAAGACAGTTAGTATCAGGAGTATTTATTGGACTTTTCTACTACAAATAGAGTCATCTTGTTCCTGCTCTCTTCATTTTTTCTTACAGGTTGTGTAGATACTAAACCTAATAGTAAGTCGAAATCAGATCAAAAAGCTCCTATCCTGGCACGGAAGATCAAAGTAGACAAATCATCACCCAAAAGCATGTATATTAACTCCAATAATGTATATATCTATGACATAAGTGCTAATGATATCAAGACTGGTATTATCTCAGACACAAATGCTCTTGAACAATTTATGAAATATGACAGAGTCACACTTTATGAAACCAGAAAAAATTGGTGCTACGTAGAGGGACATACCCGTGATGTTAAGACTGGAGTAAATCTTATAATAGGAGGATGGGTCGATAAGGGTACTGTTGAGGAATGGCAAACCGAGAAATTTTTTGATGTACAGGATAATGTTTTTAAGAAAATTACGGAACCCATTACTGTATATGATGACAGTCTTGGGGGTCAGGGCATAGATCAGATATCTAAAGGAGATACTCTTCGCGTGCTTAAGGGAAACGGTGAACGTTTCTTTGTTGTATCTAAGATGGGGAAAGAAGGCTGGATCGATACTAAAAGTGTGAATACAAGCAAACTACGGGCAAAAGAAATCAGTTGGAAAAATGAAAGATTTATAGCATTCCCATATTCTAAATTAAACACAAATCACAATGGAGATTTTGAACAATATCATTTTATAAATGAAAATGATATTATACATTTTATCAATAGCAGTGATTCTTTTTCAAATGTATTGCTCATAATGACAAAGTATAATGTGACAAATATTAATAGAAAAAACGTGCATCATGATTATTTATTTTATAATGGTATCGAACAAAACCTTTATCCAATTTTGGGAAGTGGTATGATTCAGATCAACGATTACATTTACACAAATATAAATGGTATAGAATACATTAAAACAAAACTAATAAAAAATGATTTCTTTGGATTTATAGCAGTTATTGACAATTTCATTCCCTCAGAATATGTGAAGGACGAGAAATTTATAAAGGAATATAATAAAAAGGGTTATGTGCCCTGGGATATACAATATGATTACTGGAAAAAACGTAACTTAACAGAAATGTCTGTGATTCAATTGTACTCTCAAGAAATTTATCCAAAATTGATTGATGTTGTTTACTTGCAAGGTAAAGCTATTTTTTATTACAGTTTTATTTTCAGTAATTATGAAGAAATGAATCAAATCACTTTTGATGGTAGGAATCTCGATATTGAATATTTTATGCTTGAAAATGGAGTACTTCTTGAACCATTCAGGTTTTATAACGATGCATTTATTGATCAGATTATTTTTTCTACAAACAATCTGGATATGATAAATAAATATA
>CAYRWR010000011.1:0-85813 GCA_964428015.1 uncultured Brevinematales bacterium
CTTTTGCTAATTTCACGATTGCTAGTGTTATTATTGCTTACTTAAATTCTTAGTTGTATAATTCTGTGTAAAATAAAAATATCTTTAATAAAGTTTCTTGTCTTATGCAAACCTCTCTTTTTATAAGACAGTTACTAAAAAAATTATAAAAAAGGGGTCATCGATGAAATCAATTATTCTTGCTTTAGCAATAATATTCACTTTTTCCTATGCTTACCCTTCACTCAGTATACAGATCAACGCCGGCCCGGACTTCTGGTCTGACATGACTGGATACTCCAGCCAGGTTTTAATGCGTCTCAAAACCTCAGAGGCTCTTCCCGGGCTAAAAGACAACCATTTTTTCAGCGGAATCGGTATCGGGGTGTCCGGAGTTTACGCCCCGGGATTTAATTTCATGACATATGAATTGGGATTGACCACAGGTTATACCCTGTTTTCAGGAAATATTTTCAACCTGGAGCCCTCCCTGTTTATTGGAATCTCCGCTGATCAGCGATTTAACACCATACGGGGTGATGTCAGTATTGGCTTTGGTATGACACCCAGATTGGCCATACCTTTTCATTTGAGTCCTAATATTTCTTTAGGTCCGGGATTCGGAGCAAAAATGCACTTTAATGGACAATTTACTGCAGTTAGTTTTGTGGCTAGTGTTGATTGTAATATTCATCTTGTACCTAATCGTAAATCACAGGAACAAAGAGAAATCCAGTCGGAACTGCAAAAACTTTTTGATGAAAACCACATTCCGGTAGAGTTGATTAAAAAAGGTAATAATGAAATAAAACTTAACATGGGAGACATTTTATTTGGTACCGGTAAATCCCAATTACAATCCGGAAATCTTTTTGTGTTTAAGGTTGTATCTGAGATTCTACAGAAATACGACAGTATTTACATTTTGATAGAAGGTTATACGGATAATCAGGGTAAGGAGAAAGACAATCTATTATTATCTGAGAGCCGGGCCAGAAATGTCTCCGATGTACTGATTCTCAACGGCTTTCCGACTGAAAGGATTTTTTATAAAGGATATGGTGAGAAGAATCCTATAGTTCCCAATGACAGCTCGGCTAACATGGCTTTGAACCGCCGGGTAGAGATACGTATTATCTGGGGTAATATGACTCATTGAGTATATTTGCACAACTAGAAAATAAAAAATCCCTGGTATCAAGATACCAGGGATTTTTTTTATGATTTAAACTTTTTATTTGACTGGGAGAATACTGATGTTGGTGTCTCCAGTGGTCATCTGAGGCTGATTCATACCGGCTTCATTAAAATAGTAAACTTTACCCTGCGCATATTGAGCCCACATACTGTCAGGGAATTGTTCAGCCACCTGAGCATATAGATTCCGGGCATTAGCAATATCACGGGTCATTTCTTTACAGCGAGCCATTCCGATCAGAGCAGTAGCTGTAAAGCCTTGATCTGAATACTGGGTGGTGACCCTCTGGTACTGGTCAAAAGCCTGCACAAATTGCTGTTCCTGCTCATAGGTTTGTGCCAATCCCAGGATAGCAACTGTTTTATAAAAAGGACTGGGGGTGGAAGCTATTGCATCCAGGTAGGTTTCTTCGGCTTTTTTCAGAATCTGGACATCACCGGATTGATTAGCCTGCTGATAATAAGCCTGTCCGAAAAACAAGCGGGCCCGGGCAGCCGCGGTTGTTTTGGGGAAGTCTTTTATCATTTTATCCAGATTATTATACTGTTCACTTAAAAATTTCTGCTGATCCTGAGCATTGGTATAGTACTGTGCCATTTGGAAATTTACCAGGCTGGCATCATATATTGCAGTAGCTTTGGCTTCCTGATTTTTATTATAGGTGCGCAGCAGGGTCAAACCGGTGAAAATCACCAGAAAACCGCCGACAATCCAGGTCAGGATATTGGAATATTTATTTACAAAATCTACTACAGGATGTCCATGCTCTTTGGTCTTGACTATTTGTTCACGGTTGCGGTTTATTCTTTTGGCCATTTTTAAGCTTCCTCTGCCGTTTCTTCAGATTTCTTTTTGGCTTTGGCTGCTTTGGGGGCTTTTTCTTCTTTCACTTCAGTCTCTTTGGCAGGTTTAGCTGCTTTTTTGGGTTTTTCATCGCCTACCTTGAGATTTTTAAACTGTTCAGCCAGAAGCGCTCCCATGGAGGTAGAATGACTTTCGTTGGAATGATCTTCCACAATAAACTGTTTGACTTCTTTATGCTCTTCATGCATTTCAAAATCTTTAATGGATAATTCAATCTTCTGTTTAGCTACATCACAGAATTTAACCAAAGCTTTGATTTTAGCGCCGACTTGAACTGCTTCTTCGGCCTTATCAATTTTGTTTTTGGAAAGATTGGAAATATGAATAAACCCGGTCAAGTCATTGCCCAGATCCACTTCAGCGCCATTATCCACCAGAGCTTTTACAGTAGCTTCCACGGCACTGCCTTTAGGATAATTCAGTGAGAAGCTCTTATAGGGATTATCCGACATCTGTTTAATACCCAGACGAAGTTTTTCTTTACCAGCTTCCAGTGACAGGACCACGACGTCTAGGGTATCACCTTTTTTAAAGCGCTGCTTCAGATCAACTTCAGCTTCCATCCAGTCTACGTCTTCTTTACGCAGGAGACCTTCAATACCGTCGTCAAAACGTACAAAAACGCCAAAGTCCAGTATGGAGGAAATGACACCGGTCAGCTTACGTCCATGGGTATAGTTTGCTTCCGCATTGTCCCAGGGATTGGACTGAATTTCCTTGAGACTGACATCCAGTCTCTTTTTATCTGCTTCCAGATTCTTTACTTTTACAGTGACCATATCTCCGATCTTGACGATCTTCTTGGGGTCGCGAGTCTTCTGAGTCCAGGACATCTCATCGGTAGGCAGAAAACCTTCCACCCCATCTTCCACTTCAACTACAGCTCCGTCACGGCGGAAGCGGACAACTTTTGCTGAAATGGTATCACCCAGGTGCAATTGGCTCTCAATGGTATCCCAGGGATTGGGCATGAGCAGTTTTTTAGAAACTTTCACGCTGTCCTTGGCAGGATCCAGGCTGATGATTTCTACTTCCAACTCATCACCGCGTTTGACCACTTTTTTGAGGTCATTGAGATATTTCCAGGAAAAATCAGAAATGTGCAAAAAGGCTTTTATACCTTCTGTACTCATGATCAGATAATTCTGTTCGACTTCATCCACCGCACCGGTAAGACGCTGGCCTACCTGGTGAGTTTCAAAGAAGGATGTATAGACTTTTTTCACCGTTTTGCGCAGATATTGTCTGCGTGATACAGTGACATTATTGCGTTTCATTTCAATGACAGAAAACTCGTATTCCTGTCCGATCATCTCTTCCAGTTTTTCAAACTTTCGAGTGTCGATATGAGAAAGAGGCAGAAAAGCATTGATCTTCATGCCCAGGTCTACTTTGAAACCTTTAGGCTGATCATCTTTTTTGACGATCTCCACGATCTTACCTTTGACCGGCAATTCTTCTTTATAAGCCTGGTACACATCATCCTGTTTGGAAAAACGTTCAGCTGCTTTGTAGGAAGCCTGGTGTACCCCGTCTTTCATTTCTTTCAGGATCACGGGAATGACATCCCCGATCTTAGGTTTTTCTGTGAATTCGTCCAGGGGAACAACCGCTTCTGATTTTCCACCCAGATCCAGGAACGCGTCGGTCTCAGTCAGTTGAACGACTGTACCTTTTTTGACAGGACCGTAATTTTCTTCTGATGTTTTTTCTTCAGCCTGCATTGCCTGCAGAAAAATATCATCGTGATTGTTCGACACCATAGCTACCTCTTGCACTTATATCGCAGTCATTTATTTTAACAGTTTTCCTTGATTTGTCAATATTTAGCCATCACACTCAGCGTTTTCAGACAGATATCTTAAGGAATGAGGATATTTTCCAGCTTGAAACTCTCAGGCTTACCGTCATCATTGGGAGTGAAGGTTTTTACCATAAAAGTGGTGGGCAGGTTATACTTTTTTCCATGACGGGTCTTATTGCTATACTTGATAAGAGTAGATGTCATTAATTTTTGCCCCATGAAATAATCCATACGCAGAATTGTCATATCCGCGGGATTCACATAAGCCAGGAAGGAGTTTTCCGCGTCCTTCATACGAATACGCAGCTGTACCAGTCCTGCAGAGGTGTATTCCAGTTCAAAATCATATCGTTCAAACAAGACAGAGTCAGCCATATTGCTCAGAATGGGGCCCAGGGTAAATAATCGGACATATTGGGCAAAAAGATCCTCGTACAATTCATCAACATTTGCTACCTTGAGTTCCAGTGCTTTTTTTCTATCATAGGTCAAAACGACTTCCGGTTTCAGTCCGGCAGCTTTATAAGATGAGCGGGGTATAGCTTTTAGTTTATTGTCTATCGTCACTCCGGTTAAATTAGCTGTAAATTCAGAAGGAATCTGGTTAAACATCTCGGCGCGCATTTTTTTGAAAAAATCCTGGGGGTTTTCTTTAGCTGCAAGACCACTTATTGAAATCAACAATATTAAACCGCATCCCCGTAATACTTTATTCCACATTCACTAATCTCCTTGATAATTTGTCAGCAAAAACCATCTGAATTATTTGGCAAACACTTTGATTCCGTCCGGTCCATAGGCACCAATTACAAATGAATTGGCCAGAAGTACATTCCAGGCTATTCCGGTCTTCTGACTGGTTTCTTTTTTCAGTACAGGCTGAGAAGGTGTGGTAAAATCGATCCATAGTATACCATTAGATCCGTCAGCCACATAGACATCGGACCCGTTTACTACCAGACCGTTGGCTTCACCCGGTGTGGCGTAGTTACCCAGATAGGAGGGTTTGGCAGGAGTACTGACATCATAGGCCCAGACTCCCAGCATTCGGTCAGCCACATACAAAGTCTTTCCATCTCCGGAAAGTGCAACACCACGTGCATCTGAAATTTCTGTAGAGATTTGCGCTGATATTTTAGGGGCAGTTCCCAGTCCAGTAATCACAAAAACACCCCCGCTTTTTGCTGCAATGAACGCGGTAGTCCCATTAACCACAATATCCACAGGTTGCGCATTAGGCAAAGCTAACAAGTCTGTCTGGGTGATGGATGGTACCCCGGTATCAATAGTGTATTCCACCATCCCTCTGTTTTCATCAGCTACGTATGCCATGAAATTGGGTGCAGCTCCGCTCACAGTTAAGGCTTTTGTGTTGGCGCTGGCCACATTATTCAGAGTTACCAATACTGTTATAATATTGGTATCATGTATATCCACTATGGACATACCACCCAGAGCATTATTATTACCCAGGGCCAGAAAGGCAAAGTCCCCTTCTATCTGAATATCATTTACCGGATTCTGCGTGGGATAGTTGTAGTTTGTCCCAATTATTGTGACATTGGATTTATCTGATACGTTGAAAATGTTCATTCCCCTATATTCTGATGAAGCATAGAGAAAGCTGTTAACAAGATCCAATGATTTTATTACTTCAGTGTTATTTCCCGCCAGACTTTCAACCAGAGGCATTTCTCCGGCGGATGTAGTCGCTGCAGTAGTACACCCTGTAAATGCAATAACCATGAGGGTCAATATAAATAATACTGGTTTAATTTTCATCAGGGTCTCCTGTAATTTTACATAATTATCTGCACAACAATAATATAACTTTAATAATCCCTAAAATCAAGAAACAAGGCTTGGTGAAAGGCATAATTTATAAAAAAAGCTGAAAAGGGGGCAAATTTGCTTTTCAAACTCTTAGCTACTATAATATTCCAGTAGTCTGAAGGAAGGATCCATGGAGAAGTACCGAGTCTGTTTCAAGATTCCAGCCCATTATCACACCAAGAGCGTAGAGATAGTAGGCGATTTCAACCACTGGAAGCCCGGTCATCTTCAGCTGGAAGATGACGACGGAGACAATACCTGGTGGGGTGAGACCCATCTACCCTCAGGACGTTATCACTACAAGGTACTTATCGATGGTGAGCATTACCAGACTGACAGTACCAATCCCCTGGTGGAAGAACGCGACGGACACCACAATTCCGTACTGGTGGTGGGCCGGGCCCGTTTCCAGGGAGAAGTTCTCCACTCTACAGCCGACATCGATTATTATTGCCATCAGTGCTTTTATCTGCACGCAGGCTTTGACCACGCCCAGTTCCTGGGAATACGCCTACTCATGGTCATCAATGATGTCAATTATACTTTTACCAGTAATGAACTCTATCGTGACGAAGTCTATGCCTGGCATTATTTTCATTCCAGCAGTGAAAACTATCCCTCCCAGACTTTCCTCTATTATTTCGAGCTGACCCGTCTGGACCATAGCCTGGCTTACTTTGGACGCAATGGTCTATGCGCTTCAGAGTGGGAGATTGAGCATTTTGAAGCCACCCATCCCGGCAAAGGCACTCTGGACAACCCCCAGTGGGTCAGAGACGCCGTTTTCTATCAGATCTTCCCCGAGCGTTTTGCCCAGGGAGACCCCACTCTCCACCCTGACAAACTTGCTGCTCCCCACAGCCTTCCCGGGCCCCACAGCTTTTACGGCGGTGACCTGGAGGGAGTCATCCAGCACCTGGACCACCTGGAGGATCTGGGTATCAATGCTCTCTATTTCAACCCGCTGTTCCAGGCCCCCTCCAACCATAAATATGACACTTCTGACTATGAAAAGATAGATCCCCACTTCGGTAACGAACAGACTTTTAAAAAGCTCAACCAGGCTATCAAAACCAGGGGCTGGCGCTATATCCTGGATGCGGTATTTAACCACACCGGTACCGAATTCTGGGCCTGGCGCGATATAGTGTCCAAACAGGACAAATCGGAATATCTGGACTGGTACCGGGTGCATAAATTCCCCCTGATGGAGGATGGAAAGCCCAATTACGCCTGCTGGTGGAATTTCCCCAGCCTGCCCGAGCTCAATGTAGAAGACAACCGCGCGGTATGGGACTATCTGCTCAAGGTAGCCCGCCAGTGGATAGAGGCCGGGGCAGACGGCTGGCGTCTGGATGTCCCCAATGAGATCGAACACCCCTTCTGGAAGGACTTCCGCTCCGTGGTCAAACAGGCCAATCCCCAGGCCTTCATCCTGGGTGAAATCTGGCAGGCCGCTCAGGAATGGCTCCAGGGAGATGAATTTGACTCAGTCATGAATTACCGCTTCCGTGACGCCTGTGTGGAGTTTTTCGCTCAGCGCAAGAGCCATGCCGAGGACTTTGTGAAGCTCTTAGGCCGGCAGATATATGATTATCCCATGCAGGCTAATTTCAGTATGTTTAACCTGCTGTCCAGCCATGATACAGCCCGTTTTCTGACTATTGCCGGGGGAGACCGTAAGCGCATCCGGTTGGCGGTAGCCTTCCAGTTCACTTATCTGGGTGTGCCCTCCGTCTATTACGGTGAAGAGATCGGCCTGGAGGGAGCCAAAGACCCCGACAACCGGCGAATGATGCCCTGGGACAGGGACAAGTGGGACGAGGAGCTGCTGCAGTTCTACCGGGATATGATCCGCCTGCGCCGCGCCAATCCCGTATTGAGTCACGGCAATCTCAGCTTTTTCCTGGCACACAAGGGCGTGGTAGGCATGAAGCGTTTTGATGAACAGGAGACCCTCTATATCCTGTTCAATAACAGCGAAGAAAACGTCAATGTGGATATCACCCTCTACGCCGGCAATGGAGAGTTCCTGGACATTTCCAAAGATTACCCTCTCAAGCGTAAAAAGGCCTATACCCTCTACGCCAACGACTTTGCTGTCATAAAAAAACAATAACTCTCCTGCTTGCCTGAAATTCAGGGATAAGCTATCATAGTCTAAAGCCGTAAGGCTTTCATAGGGAGGTAAAAATGAAAAAATTCCTTAGCATCCTGGCCCTGGCCGCTGTACTGGGATTCTCCGTCCCCCTGCAGGCCCAGCAGTCCACCTATTCCAATATCGACACCTACACCAATCTTCAGCCTGATGAAAACGCCCTGGCAAAAGCATCCAAAAGCGAAATGATCTTCACCCGTATCGGCTATGTGATCGGTGTGGGACTGATCGTGTGGTTTTTCGTAGCCCGGGCTATGAAAAAGAAAAAGAAGCAGTAACTTTTAAAATAAAGAAACATTTCGTATTTTTTGGCCTATCCCTGTCCATGACACTTATGATTCAGTCCGAGCCTCTGTTGAATTCAGTATTAATTTAGGTGGACGCTCCTTCCGTAGCGGCAGGGTATCCCACTAGAGTGCCCCTGGTGCGGTTATGCCTTCTCACAGGAGCTGAGGAGACCACCTTATGAGCTTATCACCGACAGGGAGGCGGTATACCAAGCGGAGAGCGGTGCCGGCACGTTAACGCTCCGCGGTGGTACTGAGAGTGTATTTCCCCAGAAACATTTTGAAAAGCTCACTCAGCCTGTTTGATAGCCCGAAGGACGCGGAGGGCACTGAGAAATTTGTATCATGAATCTAACATAAGACAATCCGTCCAGACAGGCATCCGGCACGAGCCCCTGGAAAGTAGAACAGTTGCCATCTACATGGAGCGAAGCGATTGCCGGTGCGTCATCAAACCGACCCAGCCAGATAGAAAAGATGTCTTTTGTTTTCAATATGTCCGGTCTTGTATTGTTTCCAGGTCTGAATATAATAGTTTACTATATTTAAATAGTTATACATATAAAACCCTTTGAATTTTACTTTGTTAGTTTTCTTCAGGTTCATTTTCCAGAACTGAGGCTTTTACTTTATGCCAGCCCGAAAGATCAAACTGGTTCATCCCGCAGCCGTATGTATCAGTAGGACGGGTGAAAAAACCGAACTTCTCATAAAACCCTTCTTTTCCCACTGCGGATAAGAGTCCTACATTGGATGTGGAGGGAGTATTTTTCTCCAGCCAGGCCATGATGGCCTTCATGATACCGGAGCCGACTCCTACGCCCTGGTACTCAGGCAGGACGATGATATCCTGAATATAGAACACATTGCCCCTATCCCCGATGACCCGGCCCATACCGATGATCTTGCGGGTATCCCAGGCGGAGACACAGTACAGGGAGTGCCTGATGCCGGAACGCGCGACTCTGGGAGGAGTCACTTCGCCCCAGCCTACTGCTTTTCTGAGACTGTTCATTTCCCGGGCAGTTAGTTTATTTTTTAAGACTATTTCCATTATGAAAATCCTATTCAAAAATTAGACTCATTACTACTTTGATTTCTTCTTTTTTTCCAGACTCAGGAATATATATATTAACCATCTTGACGACTGCTTCTATCTTTTTCCTTTCCATTTCATTTGTACTTGCCAGTTTTTCAAGGGTTTTTTCTTCAATTTGATCGGATACAAACAGATTAATATTTGAACCAAATTCATTTATCAGTTCCATATGAAGATAATCACCTTCAGAAAATTTAACAAAATACCCGGAAATATTTGTTTCAGCAATTATCTCAGCTTTATTATCCTGTTTTTTTTCATCCGGAAGTAGTTTTATCAGGTTAATATTTTCATAGACCTTTTTGGGATTTTCATTTTTTGCGCACCCCATAAATAAAAAAAAGGCAGATAGAAGTACTAAGAATTTTTTCATTTTTCAACTCCTTATTTAATTTTTAATAAATCGTCGGGAAGCCTGTTCGGCCAAGTGCTACTTTAGTGGCCAAATGGCCTGTTTTAATAGAATTCCAGTCATTTTTTCTATATTTTCTTATCTTCATATATCACCCTGCTGTTTATCAACTCTAAACTCCGGCTTCAACCCTGGTTTTCCGGTCCTTGATCTATTCAATTCGAGACAGGGGCGGTGTTTTGGACTTTGCACTGATTTAGTCGTTCACACTTTTTTTTCCGCGATTATAGCACTATTGAGCTGGTATAAATATAACTTATTGCCCTCTATTTTATAATTGACATCCAGGGTTTTTACAAAATAGTGATTTTCTTTTTCTTTAAAAAGCGGGGTCCTGGTTTTTTCATCCCCGAAGCGGGCAAAATACTCATGGTTACTGCCGATGTCCTGAGTGATCTCAAAAGTATCCCCATCAGGAAACTCATATATCCCGACGATTTTTCGATCAACTTCCGGGTCGAAGTCAATTGACTCGGGTATTCTATAATAATTTAGGATAAAGAAATTAGAAGGATTGCTGAAGCCAAGTTTTTGGGCCAGATTTTGGGAAGCTGTGTTCCAGATGTCCGTAGTCCACTCTACTGTCATACCCCGCCGGAGCACCTCCTGTATAAAATGGAGGCAAAGATTATAGGCGAATCCCTTCTTTCGATATCCCGGTAAGGTCTGTATCGAAAGTTCAGCAAATTTCCGGGATCGAAACGCGGTGAAGCAGGTGCTGACGATTCTCCCCTCATCAATAGTACAAAAACCCAGGCCATTTTCCCGGAAAGAAGCATAATCCTGCCACCATAATGTAACCGGGCTTAAATTATATTCCAGGTTAATGATATCGAAGCACTCTTCATCTATTATCCTGATGCGGGGGTCAGGTACAGGAGGTTCTGCCAAATGAAAATCTCCATATTGAATTCTTTGAGTGACTTTTATCATCTCGTTTTCCTGAGCCTGGGGCAGATTTTTTGGTTCGGAAGAGCTATTGATCATGAGGGAGTTATTTATAAAACCCAATCCTCTAAAATCAAGGGAGCAAAACACTTTTCTCAGATCAATAGAATCAGGGTCTGATAAAAATACACTGGAACCGTCTTTATGTATGAGAAGCTGATAGGTATGTTCCGGATCGGATAATTGAAAACCTTTCTGATATCCTTCCAGGATGGATAAAGAAAGAGCGTTTTGATTACAATTATTCATTATTAAAGTCTCCTGTATTTATCTGGCCTAGGTGCTATAGTAGAGCAATATGGGTTTATTTATCTATCACTCTTTGTTTGTCTTAGACGAATGTTTATATAAATACTAAGAACTAATACAACAAATCCCGTGATCAAATAAATCCATGATTTTGAAAGTATCTCACTCAAGGCAACTATGCCATCAGTACTTATTGAATTTGGGCCCCATTTATCCCGAAGGGTAATGGGCCACCATAACAGAAAAGTGAATATAATGATCCCAATACTCTGTATAGAAAATCTTTTCAATATGTTCCACTTCTTTTTTATAGATAAATATATTGATATTACTATTAGAATTAGAAATTGAACTATGTTTATATAAAGTAAACTCACACCAAGAGTATCTATCATAAATATCACCTTGTTTTATATTTCTGCCCATCAGTGGCTCTTACCGGAATTACCCATGATTTGACGGTTAGCCTGGAAGTATGGGTTAGTCTTAGAAATTTATATTTTTATCAAAATTTCATTATTCACTTTTTAATGCCGGTATTGACTGGTTAAACTGCTGCAGAATCAATCCCTCTTTAGTTATCTTAAATTTCGCGTCTACTTTTTTTACGAAATACAGCCCTTCCTCTTCCTTAAAAAGAGGCCTTTTAGGCCCATTATTCCACGTTACGTAATAGTTCTCTGATTCTTTGAGAATGACACACTCATCATCATGAGCAAAGATATATCGGCCCAGATTTTCATCATCCTGAGCGGGATCAAATAAAATTGATTGTGGAAAACGAGTATACACTAAAAAGGGGATCTCTTGAGGTTGACTAAAGCCCAGTTTCCCGGCCAACCCCTGGGAAGGCAGGTTGTCTGTTTGAGTGTGCCACTTAGGAGTAAGTCCCCTTTGGAAAATTTCATGTAGAAAATAATTACATAAATGGAAACTTAATCCCTGACGCATGAATTCCGGATGAGTCAGTACCTGAATATCTACAAATTTTTGGGAACGAAAGGCACTAAAACAGAGACTGGCGATCTTGTCACCCTGCCTATAATAATAACCTATACCGTTATCTTTGAAAGTAGAAAAATCAGGCCAGAAAAAATCCATAATGGCTTCTGAGTTAAAACATTTTTCATCGATTTCATGGATGTGAGAACCATCAGGTGGATTCACTGATAAATGAAAGCTATTATATCCAATCCATTGATCAAATTTGATGCTTTCATTTTCATTTAATTCCGGCATTTTTCCTGGTTTAGTTGGAATTTGTAAATATAGGGTTGTGTTTGTAAATCCTAAATCTTCGAAATTTATTGTTGAAAAAACTTGCCCAAGGTCAAGTTTTTCAAGGTCACCTAAAAGTACCCCTTGTGCATTTCTGTGTATGAGGAGTTCAAACCTGCCATCAGGATCAACTATGTGATGCCCCTGTTGAAAACCTTCAATTAAAGAGAGAGGTAAAGCAGCTTGAGGAATGGTGAAGGGCAACATCTATTCTCCATTGTTACTAATAGTTACAAAGTTATTTCTCATAGCTACTCTTATTTGCCACGACTGCACTTAAAAAATAATTTTAAAGTATCTTCTCTATAGATATTGTAATTCTAAGTAATAAATCGAAATTAATCTATTTTTCAACGGGCATAATACACTTGAAAAAATACATCTTTATTCCCTACCCCAAAAAAAAAGCCGCCCCCGGAGGGACGGCTTTGTATGATTAAAAACTCTTCTTTACATGTTGTAATTCGCGCCCCAGTTATTGTCATAGTACTTTACGCCGTTGACGGTATATTCGATGAAGAACTTTCCGTTAGACAGAGGTCCCAGGTAGTTATTCCAGGCAGCCCAGCGTTCAAAACCGGCAGCGGTGGGACAGGACACAGTAGCATAGCCGTAAGAATAAGTGGACTGGAAGTACAGAGGCACAGTAGTAGAAGTAGCCCAATTGTCGATAGAATACACCAGTTTCACGGACTTGGTGTAGGCGATATTGCGTACATCCACCCACACGGACAGGAACTTCTGGTCATAGGAATAACTTTTGACCGCTACCTGATATCCCCGGCCCAGCATTTCACCGCAGTTATAGGGCATGGTATAGTTAGCGCCGTTGTTGTTGTCCCAGTAGGTGGTACCGTTCACGGTATAGCCTACCGCGAATTTGGTGTCATAGGTGTAGTTATTGAGCTGGCTTACTGAACCGGTCCAGATTTCGTAGCCGCTGTCGGCATTGCGGCTGTAGGTCAGCGCGATATTGGTCCACTGGCCGCTTTTCAGCAACTGGCGTACAAATACGGATTTGTTATAAGCCAGGTTTTTGACCCGGACTTCCCATGTGAGTCCCAGCTGTGACTGGCCATACTTGGTATGGATGTAGCTGGAAGAGCGGAACAGCTGTACAGGGGTATTAGCCTGACCGGTGGTCAGGGTCTGAGCTGAAGCGTCCAAACCATCAATCTCAGAACTATTCACAGAACAGGCGGCCATCATAGTAGCCAGCAGTGCGAAAACCAACAACTTTTTCATATTTTCTCCTTTATTAAAAGACCACCCTAAGGGTGACTTGTTTTTTTAACGCACTATTATAGTGCATTTGGACTTTTTATGCAACTTTATGAATAATTACTGTAACCGCTTTTAGAAAATTATATACTATTTCCCCAATGTAATGACCTGGGGGATTTTCCCTTAAATTTAGTGAAAAATTTTACGGTTGATGCTATCATATTTCATGCGCGTGACACGGGAGGTGATTATGCCATTCGAACTCAGTCCGGAAGAAAAAGCGGCTACCCAGGATACTATCAACAGCTTTAAGAGGGAAGACCCTGAACTGGAAAATCTGTATGAAGTAGAATTCTACATCAGCGGTGCCGGAAAAAAAGACGCTTCCAAGCTGGAAGGCTGTCTGGTGGAAAACGGTATCGAATTTGATGACCTGGATCTGGACGAGGATGAACTCCTGCTCTCCATCGATATGATGCTGGACTATGATATCATTATCCGGCTGGAGACTATCCTGGGGGGATTCTGCGCGGAACATGGCCTGAATTATGAAGGATGGGGCGCTTATGAATAGATTACCGGGACTTCTGACCGGTATTCTTCTTCTGACAGGGTTAAGTACAGCTAAAATTTACAGCGAGTCTGATCCACTTTCTCTTTTATTGGACACCGCTATTTCCGACACAAAAGCACAGTCTCTGTATGAAAAAGGCGGCTGGGAAGATACTTACTCCACCCCTGTGCTGGGATGGTCCAGAAACGGCAAAATCGCTTTTATCTATCGCTATTCACCACGGGAGCCGGTGGGTGATTTAAGTGATATCGTGATACTGGATCTGATCACCGACCGGGAGCTTTTCCGGGCTCCTCTGGCTGACGGTTCCGCAGGCATGACAGGAGAAATACTCCAGAAAATACGCACCACTTTCAGAAACTACAGCATTATCATAGACAGGACCCCGGTCAAGCCTTTTCCTCTGGAATTCCAAGGCGACAGTTTAACTGTCCGGTTAGAGGAAAACTCGCTCATCGCTGAGTATAAAAATTCCGGAAAGATAAAAAAGATCAATAACAGTGATGTGTCCCGTTTTATCATTGAGGGCTATGCACTGAGCCCCTGGGAAAAGCGTATCGCAGTCTACTATTCCACCACCAGCGGTGAGACCTACCTGGAGATCGCGGAATATGAAGCCTACTCCTCTTTTCTGGGCTGTCACCTCACCACAGGATTTAAATAAACTTTACTCCCAATACTCATATTCAAAGCGATAATTCTCTGAATATTCCCCGATATTTTTTTCTTTGGTCATTTCAATAATATTACCCCATACATCCACTTTATAGCGTATTTTATAAGTTTCCTCTCCTCCGCCCATGGAGGTAAAGTAAGTGGATAGCGCTTTATAAAGATAGCCGTCGGAGTTATAATAATACACTGTGTTTTCTTCTTCCTCCCCCAGGACATCACTGGTGCAGGACCAGATTTTTTTCTTTAAAACACCCAGGTCGTCGTAGCTATATCGGGTCTGGCACCAACTCATCATCCCCTCGCTGGAAATCTGTGACAACCGCCCCTGGCTGTCATATTGGTACCGATATTCCAGATCCCAGTTTTCCATGATTTCATGATAGGTCGCCAGCCGTCCCTGTTGGTCATAAGTACAGGTATAAGAGGATTGATTCTTCCGTTTTCCTTCTATATCATAGATATATGTTATTGATGGGCGTGAATTCCAGCTAGATCCTTTCTGGCTGATCTTTCTACCCAGGAGGTCATATTCTTCTACCTGGCTTAACAGATATTTACCCTCCCCTTGCATCAGTTTCACTTTCTTCTTGACTTTACCCCGCAGTTGATCCATTTCCCAGTCGGTGAGCCCGCTGACCCGGCCCGGTACCAGAGCGCCCCCAAAGACCCAGCCTTCTACCCCTTTCATGGTACGTACCAGATAAAAACTGTCCGTTATGAGTTTTTTTCTTAGGGTAACGCTGACCTGGTTGGTACTCTTCACACCGAGGTAGTAGACCGTTTCTCCCTCCCCCAGGAATTGAACGGTGGTATTGGAGACTTCCAGATTCGGAGCGAGACGTACCCGCAGGCCGTCCACACTGGAGCAGTAAATTTCTCTGGGATCATTATTTTGGGCTGATAAATATCCTATACACATGAGAGAGGTACAGCTGATAAAAAACAAAAGTATTTCTTTTTTCATTTATTAAGCCTCTTTTTTGGAAAATCAGGTGTTATATTAGCACAATATCATAATAAATGTTATTTTTAAAAAGGTTAATAAGCTTGCTAAAAATTTTGGAGGCTTATAATATCACTTGACGAGGAAAAAAACTCCCCCGCTTATACTGGATACTGTTATACTCACCGGATCCATCCCAACTTGAACTGGAATCAGGTTACAGCCTTTCGGCCTAAGCCGAGTGCTGAAGGGAGGCAAATTCTCTTTCTGTTTAGTATTGAATTACCCTGGATATTGCTCTCTAGGCATAAAGGATAAACTCATGTTAAAAGCAATCTTTCTCGATTTTTACGGTACACTGGTGGAAGATGACGATATATTTATACAGGATATCTGCCGGAAAGTATCCGCTTCTGCCCAGGGGGGTGTATCTCCCCGGGAAGTAGGAGAGCTCTGGCAAAAAAGATACCTGTCGCTTTGCCGCTCCTGTAATGGAGACAGCTTTAAGTCACAAAAAGAAATCGAGACTCTGTCTCTGCAGGATACTATTGCACATGTTAAGTCCAATGCTGAGGCAGCTGATCTCAGCAGTGAGATTATCTCATACTGGCAGAAACCTCTGGTCTATCCTGAGACCCTGTCTGTATTGTCTGGTCTTAGGCTGCCCCTACTCATCCTGTCTAATATTGATAACAATGACATCGGTCTGGCTCTGACCCATACAGGCCTGTCAGCTCTGCCTTATCTGACCAGTGAGACGGTCCGCTCTTACAAGCCCCGCCCGGAACTCTTTCAGGCTGGACTGGAGTATTTTCATATCCGGCCTGCTGAAGCCCTGCATGTGGGGGATTCCTATTCCAGTGATATTGAGGGAGCCCATGCACTGGGTATTCCCACTGTGTGGATGAACCGTTCAGCACAAACATCTTATAAAATTGCCCATGATTATCAGGTTCATAACCTCAGGCAACTAGCTGATCTTGTAGAAAATTTTATTAATTAATAATACCCCGGATTTATTTACAAAACATGATTAACCTAATAGAATAAAAGAAATGAATTTCTCTGCTGATTCAGTTTGAAAATCCTCCGGGAGGGGGACAACCATGTATAGAGAAAATGAACTACTCGACACCATTTACGACCGGGATATAAGGTCCGGTGCTTATATCATCAAGATCAAAGTCAAACACTACTCAGACCTTTTCAATAATCTGGACCCCTACCCGCTCAACCGCAGGGATATTGATGACGACATCCTGAGCTACATTGATGAATGTTCCGATGATATCCCTGAAAAACACAAGGTACTACTGCAGGTCGTGTATTCTGAAGAGACTCCCCACCCCGATCAGGAAAACCGTGTGCGTACCGGCCTTAAAGCCTATTTTAACTATCTGATCCTGCAGCTGCGCCGGGACATCCGGGCTACCTGGAAAAAAAGTCTGATGTACCTGGGATTTTTCCTGGTATTCGTGACCGGATATTTCTATATGAATTCTCTAAAGGCGTCTGAGGGAATCCTGCTGGGTACTCTCAAAGAAGGACTGTCTATAGGGGGTTGGGTATTTTTGTGGGAGGCATTTGTACAGATCGGCTTTAAGAACAGCGAAACCCGCAAAGAGACACGCAAATACCAGCGACTGAAAGAGGCTTCCATCAACTTCATCTATCAGTGATATCTATGTCATCTTTTCTTTCTTGAGATTTATTATTTCCGCAGAATATCAGTCAACACCGGCCGGAGGCCTTTTTGAATAACGGCACAGGAGCAGCCAGGAGAAATCCTGTTAACCTATCAGTTTTTAATTCTGTTGAGCCCTCTTCTGCAGGGCGAGAGCCCCTACCGCCGCCACTGGTCTGACCCGGTAAAAAAAAAGACGCCGCCCTGAGGAAGGGCGGCGTATCAAAACTTTACCTGGTGTTAAGCGGGTAGTCCGCGTCTTATTTTTCTACTACTTCAGCATCAGGGGCATTTTTGCGTACGCTTTCGATACCTTTAAGGCAAGCATCCTTACTGGTATACCCTTCACTGTTGGCAATGATCTCGCCGTTTCCAGCTTTGAGACGAAAGCGGTATTCACCTTTGGCGTCTTTGTACACTTCAAATTTTCCACTCATGGGGCACCTCCTGACTTTATTTTAAGTTAACAAACGGGTACGTCAAATAAAACTCACCGCTTTTTGGTTTTTTTTTCAGCCTGCGGAGGAGGTGGGGTTTCCCATTTTAGCCCCTTTTTAGTCAGTACACAGCCCTTTTCACCCGGCACACAGGGCTGACGGCGCAGTTGACACTGACCCTGCAGTTCGTGAGGACAGCTCCATCCGCCCACTGTTAATCCTTAATCAGAATAAATTCCACACGGCGGTTTTTACGGCGCCCGGCTTCGGTGGCATTATCCTCCACGGGGAACTGGTAGCCCAGGCCCACTGTTGTGAGGCGCTTAGAACTCACACCCTTGGATATGAGGTACTCCATCACTGCTTCAGCCCGTGCTTTGGACAGCTTCAAATTGGCATCTTCAGTCCCCACATTATCAGTATGCCCCGATATTTCCACCTGGTAGGTCTTATATTTCTTCAGAATCTGAGCTACGCGGTTGAGGATGAGATAACCCTTGCCCTTGATGGCTGATTTTCCAAATTCAAACTCAATATTGGATATGCGTATCTTCAGTCCCCGGGGGGTAGCTTCGACCAGGACGTCCACCGCAATAGAGGGCATCTCTTTGTCCTTGATCTGATTGCCTAACTCATCTGAGATGGATAGGCGTACCCGGTAATCCTGGGCGCTCTCTACCGGTTCACCCTTGTCAGAACGGCCATCCCACTGAATCACAGGCGCAGGAGTGCCATTGCCCGAGAAGCGTTTAAAGACTTTGCCATCGGGGTCGATGATTTCCAGACTCCAATCCTTGATCTTTGAACTATCGCTGGTGGCCAGTTTGAGCTCCAGCATATCATTTTCACCATCGCCGTCCGGTGAGAACAGATCAGGCTGGCTCTGGTATTGCACCTCAGGAGCATGCGTATCCAGGAGGAATTCCACGGGATCACTGACAGGCCGGTTTCCGTTGGCAAAACGGGCCTGGAGCTGAGCCTGGTATCTGCCGTCAGGGGCCGCGGCGCCGGAGTCATCCTTTCCGTCCCACACCAGACTGTCAGGCAGAGTGGTACCTTTTATAGTTCGTACGGCACGGCCCTGGGCATCCTTTATCACCAGATCCCAGTCAGTCAGGCCGTCCTTGTCAGACAATTGGGCTTTGAATACCATGCTGTCCATGCGTTTATCGGCATTGGGTGAAAAGCCGCTGGCCTGGGGCAGGAGTACGATATACTGCTTTTTGGTATTGAGGATGATGCTGTTAATAGCCAGTATGGAGCGGTTGCCGGCCAGGTCAGAACCGTATACTATATAGTCATAACTTCCGTCAGGCAGAAGGGTGCCTTTAGCGTCCTTGCCATCCCAGAAGACTACCGCGGGGGGCTGATTGGTCAGGTCCCATTTGCGTACTATTTCACCCTGGCTGTTGCGGATCTCGGACCGCCACATATCTCCTGCGCTTAGAGTCTGGCGGATCTCTACCGAGTCCTGATTGCCGTCGCCATTGGGAGAAAACAGTTTGAAGTCTATGCCCAGCTCTGCGGTGGGAGGAGTGAGGTCCAGCCGGATGGTTTTAGCCTGGCTTTCACCAGGATTCTTCAGTTCATCCAGAGATTCCAGACGTACAGTATACTCACCATCTCCTAATATCAGGCCTTTGTCGGAGGTACCATCCCATTCCAGCTTGTCCGGTACAGCTACAGCTACTTTTTTAGCCCAGAGTCTTTTCCAGAATTCACCCAGGGTCAGGGCTACTTCCCGTTCCTCCTGCGCATTTACGGTTTTAACCAGGTCTCCCTGGTGGTTATACACTTTTAGTTTCCAGTCTTTGACCAGGCTGGCGTCTTTGATATCCAGATCCATGGACACTCTGTCCTGGCTGCCGTCATAATTGGGGGAGAAATAGACCAGATCCTGATCTTTGGCATTGCTGAATTTGAGGTCGGTCTGGGGGCCCTTTTTATCAGGCAGACCGAAGGCAATCTCCGCGCCCAGGAAATGTACCGCCCCGCCAGTGGTAAAATTGAGAGGATTGTAGGAGTAGAATATCTCCACCGGGGTCTCGCCGAACTCCCAGCTGAAGGAAGCACCCAGCGTGAAATTAGCCAGCCCGTTAGTGGTGCCGGTGATCCCTCCGGTACCGTACAGCACTCCGCCCATAAGGTGGAAATGATCCGCCAGGGTCAGCTTCAGGCCCAGATCAGCCGCGACCTGGAAGGGGTAGATGAGAAACAGGACATCCAGGTTTCCGCCCATTTTGAGCAGGCCTATGTTCAGGATATCTGAGGACAGTCCGGTGGAGGCTTTGATCCCGGGAAGCGGAGTGGTGGTATCCAGAACCGCGTTGAGCCCCAGGCCGCTCAGGGCTATTCCCCACTTGGTATCGGAAAAGCCCAGTCCCCACTGGTTAGTCAGGACTTTATTCAGACGGAACACAGCGCCCAGGTTGAGTCCTATACCGGTAGCACTCTGGGCCCCGCTAATCTGATTGATAAAATAGCCGCTGAAACCGAAGGCAAAATTATCCTTGATCATCTTGGAATGCCCTACCTGCAGGCTCATCACACCGCCGATACCGCCGGCCACATTGATACTCTGAAAGGCGGCGCTGAGATTTCCCACCTGCAGAGGTGCGGTAATACCCAGGTCAAACACGGAATAAGTGGACCCGATGCCCAGCTGTCCAAAGGTACGGAAGCGGTGCACAAAAGCAGGGTTAGCTGGATTGATAAAGAAAGATCCGCTGTATTCCAGCCCGGCTATGCCGGAATAGCCCATGCCGTTGATATTAGGGCCGGTACCCAGGTACATCCATTGGCTGCCGTTCTGTACCGCCCAGGCACCCAGACCCAGGCACAGAAAAAGAATTAAAATAAGAACTTTTTTCATGGTTTTCCCCTTGTATTTATTCTTTATTAAAAATGTTCATTCATCCAGGTCAGGCTGGCCGGGAACAATCTGTCCCAGATCTCCACCGCTGCGGGAAAGTCAACTGACAGCAGCCCCGCTTGTACCGCCCGGCCCGCGCTCAGCCAGCCCAGAGCCATCTGGCTCAGCACGGCTATATCACAGGACAGCTGTGCCGGGGCATCGGTCTTGCGAGCGCTGACCTGCCCCTGATCCACTGAAATAGACCAGGTGCCTTTATTCCAGGCGGCCAGACTATCCTCAACCGTAATGACGACACTCCCCTCGAGGGCGGCATCCAGCTTCAGAGAGGTGAAAAAGCCGCTTACATCACTGATACGGCCCATCATCGAAGTGTAGATAGTTCTTTTAATGGCAGGATTGTCAATTTCCAGGGTAAACACATCGTCCAGGGGCAGACTCCACCATTTGACCTGGTCTGCTTCGGAACGGTGGGCGTAAACAAAGTGCAGCAGAGCCTGGCGGGCGGGAATGTTAGTATAATGCAATTCATAGATTTCAAAAATTTTGCCGCCGATGTGATAGTGGATATAGCCTTCCATCTCGCCCTGGGAATTGAAGACCCCGTAGCGCTTCTGTCCCAGTAAAACATCCCACTCCAGCTTGGACAGCCATTCCTTTATACTGCGGTCAAAGACCGCTTCATATTTCCGGATGTGGGCTTCATAGACCTGGCGCATCCCAGCCACATCATCGGCAGTGAGCGGACGCAGGGAATAGTCGTGGGAGGGAAAAGATTCCAGCACAGACTGAGAAAATTCCAGAGCCATATTTTCATAGAGCAGACCCCAGCCCATACGCCGGTAATAGGCATAGGAAAAAGGTCCCAGAATGGATATGTATTGTTTTTTCTGGCGCATCAGTCCCAGGCTGTGGAACATCAGCTTGCGGACCAGGCTCCGGCCCCGGTATTCCGGCCAGGTACTGACCGAAGAAATACCTCCGCAATTCATCCAGGTATCCCGGATACGAACCCGGTAAGGTATGACCTGCAGACAGGAGGCCAGCCTGTCATCATAAAACACGGCCAGAGTGTTTTCGGGCTGGTAAGCCAGTTTAAAGAAAAGCTCAGTCTTATCGGGGCGATTGTCGTGATCAAAGCAGTAACTGTCCAGTGATTTGACCAGCTCTGTCTCATCAGGTCTGGGACTCCGGATCTCCATAGTAACTCCTCTTCCCCCCGGAAGCGATCAGCTTTTAAAATACTCCTGCAGGGAACAGACCTGGATCGGCTCCTGGTGCATGGAAGCCAGAGCTTCAGCCATGGCCATGATAGCCTGGCTGGTTGTCACCAGGGGTATCCGGAGCTGGGTTGCCAGTTTACGGATATAAGTATCATCCATATGGGCTTTGGCTCCCGCCGGTGTGTTCAGTATCAGGTGTATATTGCCGTTCTTCATTTCGTCTATCAGGTTGGGACGGCCTTCATTGAGCTTGTAGACCATCTCATTAGCCACACCGGCTTCACTCAGGAAGCGGCTGGTACCCTGGGTGGCAATGATTTTATAGCCCAGACCAGCCATCTTGCGCAGGGCATCCAGACTGCGTTTTTTATCTACATCGTTGAGTGTGACCAGAATATTTCCGGTTTCAGGCAGCTTCATACCCGCTCCTACCTGAGACTTGAGAAAAGCCCGGCCGAAATCGTGGTCGATACCCATCACTTCCCCGGTGGATTTCATCTCAGGAGACAGTACAGTGTCCACTTCCGGAAATTTATTAAAGGGCAGAACTACTTCTTTGACACTGATATGCTTAGGCTCACGGTAGCCGGTAATACCCAGATCCCGGAGCTTGACACCCATCATGACCCGGCTGGCGACTTTGGCCCAGGGAATACCGGTAGCCTTACTCACAAAGGGTACGGTGCGGCTGGCCCGGGGATTGACTTCGATGAAGTAAATCTCGCCGTCCTTGACCGCGTATTGCACATTCATGAGGCCCCGTACATCCAGACGCTTGCCCATTAGGACAGTCTGGCGTTCTATTTCTTTGACAATCTTAGGATCCAGGGTAAGGGGAGGCAGGATCATAGCCGAGTCACCGGAATGGATACCGGCTTGCTCGATATGCTGCATGATACCGGATACTACCACATCCACACCGTCACCTACCGCGTCCACGTCCACTTCCTGCGCGTCTTCCAGAAATTTGTCTATGAGAATAGGCCCGCCGGACAGGGTGTCGGCTTCTTCCACCATGTAGTTTTCCAGCTCCTGGGCATTGTATACGATGAGCATGGCGCGTCCCCCCAGCACGTAGGAAGGCCGGGCCAGTACGGGATAGCCGATCTTGTCGGCAATTTCCAGGGCTTTTTCCAGGGTACGCGCGGTAGCCGAGGGAGGCTGTTTAAAGCCCAGCTCTTCGATCAGAGCATGGAAGCGATCCCGGTCTTCCGCCAGATCGATAGCATCAGGACTGGTCCCCAGGATGTTGACCCCGGCTTCTTTGAGGGAAAGAGCCAGTTTGAGAGGGGTCTGCCCGCCGAACTGCAGGACTACACCCAGGGGTTTTTCTTTTTCGTAAATATTCATCACATCTTCAAAAGTCAGGGGTTCAAAATATAATTTGTCGGAAATATCATAGTCGGTGGACACGGTTTCGGGATTGGAATTAACCATGATGGTCTCATAGCCGTCTTCCCGCAGGGCCATGGAACAATGCACACAGGCATAATCAAACTCGATACCCTGGCCGATACGGTTGGGACCGCTGCCCAGGATCATGACTTTCTTCCTGTCATCGGGATTGGACTCGTCTTCATCCTCCCAGGTGGAGTAAAAATAGGGGGTATAGGCCTGGAATTCGGCGGCACAGGTGTCCACCAGCTTGTAGGTGACTTCTACTCCCAGGGCTTTTCTGTGCTGCATGATCTGGGGGATGGAGGGCTGGCCTTCCAGAAGGAGAGACAGCTGAGCGTCGGAGAATCCGTTCTGCTTCCAGACTTTGAGCTCCCAGGCCTGAAGACTGGACAGTTTTCTTCCCCGGATGGTCTTTTCCATATCCACGATCTCTTTCAGATTCTGAAGATACCAGTGGTCTATCTGATTGATGGCATAGATTTCGTCAATAGTCATACCCTGTTCCAGGGCATCTTTGAGATAGAGTATGCGTTCAGGGTTAGGGATACGCAGCTTCTCCACCAGAGAGGCGCCTTTGAGGGCGGGTCCGTTCTGGAAGCCGTGATAGCCTCTCTCCAGACTGCGCAGGCCCTTCTGCAGGGCTTCTTTAAAGGTACGGCCTATGGCCATGGTCTCACCTACACTCTTCATCTGGGTGCCCAGCACCGGAGCGGCTTCTTTAAATTTTTCAAAGGTAAAGCGGGGAATCTTGACCACCACATAGTCCAGGGTGGGTTCAAAGGAGGCAGGAGTCTCCCGGGTGATATCGTTGGAGATCTCATCCAGGGTATAGCCCACAGAGAGCTTGGCCGCGAATTTGGCAATAGGGAAACCGGTAGCTTTGGAGGCCAGGGCCGAGGAGCGCGACACACGGGGGTTCATCTCGATCACTACTACTTCGCCGTCCGCGGGGTTGATGGCAAACTGGATATTGGAACCGCCGGTATCCACACCGATCTCACGGATGATGGCTATAGAGTAGTCCCGCAGGCGCTGGTATTCCTTATCGGTCAGGGTCTGAGCGGGAGCCACAGTGATGGAGTCCCCGGTATGGACCCCCATAGGATCAAAGTTCTCGATGGAACAGACGATGACCACATTGTCACGGGTGTCCCGCATGACTTCCAGCTCGTATTCTTTCCAGCCCAGCAGGGATTTGTCGATCTGAACTTCGTTTTTAATGGACAGGTCCAGACCCCGCTTGACGATCATTTCGTATTCTTCAATATTATAGGCTATGCCGCCCCCGGTACCGCCCAGGGTGTAGGCCGGGCGTACGATCAGAGGATAGCCGAATCTTTCTACCGCGCCCAGAGCTTCTTCATAGGAGTGAACCACCATACTGTCGGGAACCTTGAGCCCGATGCTGGCCATAGCCTGATTGAAAAGCTCACGGTCCTCGCCTTTGAGGATGGCCTCGTATTTGGCCCCGATCATCTCCACATTATACTTTTTAAGTACACCGCTCTCATAGAGCTGTACCGCGGTATTGAGGGCAGTCTGTCCTCCCAGAGTAGGCAGCAGGGCATCGGGACGCTCTTTCTCGATGATCTTTTCCACGTATTCCGGGGTGATGGGCTCGATATAAGTGTGGTCGGCAATCTCAGGGTCGGTCATGATGGTAGCCGGATTGGAATTCACCAAAACTACTTCGAAGCCTTCTTCCTTGAGGGCTTTACAGGCCTGAGAGCCCGAATAATCGAATTCGCAGGCCTGACCTATGACAATAGGCCCGGCTCCGATGATTAAGATCTTGTGGATATCGGTTCGCTTCGGCATGTCCTCTCCCCTGAGTGGTAAATTATATTATTATAAAGGAAAGCGGCGTTTTTGTCCATTGAAGAATGAAGAATAAACTGTAATCAGACTTAGGCTAACGGTTTTTTACTACAAGACCAATCTAACCCAAAAAGCACCAGACTTTTTAAGGTCGCCCCTGCCTTATCTGAACCATTGTGCAACCGGAACTATGATTGGTTTATATACCATGAGGATGAAAACCACCAGCAGGGGAATAACCCCTCCCAGAGATATCCATAAACGCATACGGAGAAGCCGCATCAGTTCCGCAGGAAGAGAAGCAGCGGCAGGATCTACCTGAGACATGAGGCTCTTGATCTTATACTGGGTAGGTATATCACTGATCACCCACACCGCTCCGGAAAACAGAAACAGCAGGAATGACAGAGACAACCAGCCAATCTGCCAAATCTCCCCCATCCCAAAGGTCAGCATAATTCCCGCTGTAACAGAGAGAATAATCAGGGGAGAAGAAAAATGAGCATCAAGCCAGGAAACGGTCTCATAAGTATGCAGGATGACATTATTCCGTCCTGAAGCCAGGCTTCTGGCCTCCCAAAGAATACCGATAACGGCATTGGCAAAAAACAAAGTGACCGTAATAATATGAACAAAGAAAACATGGCTATAGAGAGCGGGTTTCAGCATCATTTCCTGGAGAGCCATGGGGAAAAGCAGAGCCAGTATGATCATAGCCACCATGATAAAAAGTGAAATAAATAATACGATTTTAGTTTTCATTTTTTCTCCTGGCCTGTATGCAGCCCAGTATTCTTCAAAATCATGCCGGCATTAATGTTATCTCAAAATCCGAAATATTTCTACAAAAAAATCAAAAACAGATAGCCCTGGTTTACATGAAAAAGGGGAGCTAATAAGAAAACAGGTTAACAAGTTATGCCCTATGAAGCCACTAGTACTTTTATCATCAGTCAATTATTCATCCTTTTCGCTGAAGGTAACTAAAGGCTTTATTTGCCAGATAATGGGAAAAGAACTAGAATATCAGGTGCCTGGGGGACCAAAAAGCCGGCACATCTACTTAATTAATTGTTGTTAATTTATTGACACCAGTGAACCGGTGGCAGGTATTTGTACACGAAAATCAGTCCTTATGGAGTTTAACGTAATGGAAAAGACACAAAAAAGTATAAAAATGGTTTCCATAGCTCTGTTAATTCAAACAGTCATCTGGCTGATTTTTACTATTATTTCAATGTCCGGAGTAAAATCAGATTGGAAAAATGCTGATTTTGTGCGTTGGGCCTCTCATCCCGACTTTTTTTTTACCATCAACTATATTAATGCCACTTTACTAACTCTTGTAGCGATTATTTTATTCACTTTAATGTTTAATTACTTTTATCAGAATCATAAAAATCCAGTAATGTTGTCTTTTGTATTTGTTCCCATTTATGGTTTACTGAATATTGTGTGTTATTCCCTTCAAATTAATATTGTCCCAGCGGTCTCTCTGAATGCCTTAAATAACCCAGACATGTTATTTATTGCTTCACAATTGATACAAGCCAATAATCAATCATTAATTGGATTTCTGAACGGTTTGGCCTATGCCATATTAGGTATCCCATCTATTATTTTTGGAACACTTATATTTAGAGAAAAGAAAAAACTGGCAGGTATTTTTCTGATTTCGAGTGGTTTCATGTCCATAATAGGTATAATAGGCTATATATTGGCTAATCAGATCCTTTCTACAGGTACAATGATAGGAGGCATAGCCTTTTTAATGTTCTTAATTTTTTCCTCAATAGAATTCTGATCTATATGCATATACTCAAACTAGGTATACCGGTATGTGGGAGAAAAAATGAATATACGCAAAAATGTATTTCTAATCATTCTGGTATTGTTGTGGAGTTGCACTCTGATTATTTCCGGTAATCCAATTTTTGCCAATACCTACCAGGATATTATCAGTTATTGTCCTGATCTGAATCTTTCTCTGCAAAAGTATGCAGCCGATCAAATTCCGTTGTTTTACAATCCTATGGAAAATTACAGATTGTCTTATTCTCAGTTGTCTATTCTTCCCATTGAGGAAACTATTGAGTCCCAGGATTTGGCGGCTTTATTTCAGAAGGTTATGGGAGATGATTTCCAGACGATGTGGGCACAGGGACTGCTCCTGGCTTGCAGAGATGACTGCCCCTATAAAAATATGTATTTTGTGCACCGAAAAAAAAACTCATATAGCATATTCAGTTTTAATGACTGGAACGGTATGCTGGAAAAAGAAAACTGGGCTTTCAGCAGCAAATTACAAAAAGAATACTTTGCTCTGGTATTCAATATGTTCTTCCAGGACAGGAGCCGTTTCTCTACCGCATGGTGGGCCGAACCTACCCAGGTGAATATAATAAAGCTTGAAACTAATTTTTCAGTCACCCTGGCTGTATCTAAAAAGCACTGGAACTGGTACAATCAGGAAACAGATATGGTTCATAGAAAAGCTGAAATAAGTGCAGATTTCCAGGGAAGGATAGCTTCTATCCGGCTGGTGCAACCCTGAGTATCTGGCTGAATTATTTACCTCTGCTAATAGTTACAAGGGAGAAAACCCCATTAACTCTTCTAAAACAAACTAATGAAATATTTATAATTTCAGGCCGACAGTTCCTGTTGCGCTGGATTCAAGGATTAATCTGAATCCAGTTGCTGGCATTATAGAGAGTTCCACTCCCCAGCTGTCCATTTAAATTGTATCCTGTTGCCCATAATGTGCCGTTATCTTTCAATATAAAACTATGGTAAAAATTTATAAAAATGTCTTTAACCCCGGAACCCACTTCTATCCAGGAATTGGTAGTCTGAGTAGTCCCGTTGCCCAATTCTCCTACATCATTCAAACCAGTGGCCCATAGGGTGCCGTCATTTTTTACAGCCAAACTATGCGCGGCACCTACAGAAAAACTCCGGATACTATTTAGAACCTGGGTCCAATTGGAGAGGTCGGTGTTGTCACCTGTCCCCAGTTGTCCGTTTTCGTTTCTACCCGCGGCCCATAGGGTGCCGTCATATTTCATGGCCATACTAAAATATGCCCCGCAGTCAATGCTTTTTACCGCATTCAATACCTGAGTCCAGTTGCTCCTATCCTGTCCTGTACCGGTACCCAGCTGCCCGAATTCGTTGTAGCCGGTAGCAAACAGAGAGTCATCGTTTTTCAAGGCCAGACTGTGATATTGGCCGGCAGCCATACTGCGCACATCACTTAATACCTGTATCCAGATCACTGAATCCTGGAGAGTGCCGTTGCCAAATCCGCCCCCGCCATTGTACCCCGTAGCCCATAGGGTACCGTCTGTCTTGAGAGCCAGGCTATGCATATAGCCCGCGGCTATCCCCTTGACCCCGGTCAATACCACAGACCAGTTACTGATGCCGGCCCGGTTGCCGTTTCCCAGCTCCGCGTTTTGATTGTATCCTGTAGCCCATAAACTTCCGTCCGTCTTGAGAGCCAGACTATGCTTAAAGCCTGCCGAGATATCCTTCACCCCGGTCAGCACCAGTATCCAGTTGCTGGTGTTTATGTCATCTCCATCTCCAAATTCACCCACATCATTTTGTCCGGTAGCCCAGAGACTACCATCATTTTTCAGTACCAGGCTGTGATTTCGGGCTGGTGCTACTTTTACTATAGAGGGTGCCTGGTCAGACTCTGACAAGGGGCTACACCCCACCCCCACAACACTGTATACTCCTAAGCTAAAAAGTAGTACTCTTTTGATAAAAACTGTTTTTCCTGACATGTTAATTCTCCTCTTAGAAATAGATATTTCTAAATAAAAATAAAACTTACTGATTCACCGCAGTGCATAATACAGTAAATAACAGATAATTTTATTGAAAACATAGACGTTAGACAATAGTACTTTAGTACCGGGTGCCATAAAATAGATGAACTTATTATTAAATCTTTCGAGACCCTGAGCAGGGCTGCATGAAAACCTTTAACCTGACTCTATATCACAGGCATAACGAGCCTGCTGCTTGATCCATTGTATAAACTCCATTCTGGATTGCACTCCAGCTTTGCGATAGATATTGTAAAGATGATTTTTCACGGTTTGAGTAGATATACCTGCTTTGTCAGCAATATCTTTATTGGAAAGATACCGGTAAAGAAACCGGATTATCTCTCTTTCTTTATCGGTAAAATCAGTGACTCTAAAGGCATCCGTCAGTTTTACAGGCTTATCTTTATGAATTCTGGAAATAAATTTGATAGTAAAGACAATGTTTAAGATGTTTATCAGGTATACTGGGGCGCAGCCGGCAGGATTTTTGAGATCAATAACAAAGGCATACAGTAAATCCCGTAATATCCAAAGTGGTATGGATAGTCCCAATACGATAAAAATCCCGTTTGCATAGGCTCTCAATTCCGGGTATTCTATGTTTTTTTTATGCACTGCCAGCAATATCCATAAGGAAAGGGCTAAGGCATAGGCTATACCTTTTAAAAGGTAGGTCTCCCAGGAGAGAGTCCACCCCCAGGCCATCTGAATAATTTTAAAGGCAAAGACCAGTATCAGGACAGAACTATATAATAAAATAGTTGGGGCTTTTAATCGTTTTTCCAGTATCCTAAACACAAAAAAGCATCCGGATAAAACCTGGGATGCCACGGCTAATTTAATGATAAAAATAAACATCTCCTGAAACAGGGGCGACAGAGAAGTTGCTTTAAACAACATCAAAGATTGAAACAGGATGACTGTAAAAAAAGCCAGCATGTAAAGAAGAATATATAAGATCAGGGCTTTTTTCTGCCGCACAAAATACACAGCCAGTAATATTATGGCTGGGTATCCCGCCGCAAATGACAGAATATAGAAGAAATACATGATTTTGAGGAATAATTCCTGATCCATACACTCACCATAAATATTAATTATAAAAAATTATAGTTTATGTTATTCCTCTATGTCAAGAAAGCAGTCATGCTCCTTTATATAAAATCTTTCCATAAAAAAACCGTCTCCCGGATTATCCGAAAGACGGTTTTTCTTCTTTCAACGCAGGGCTTTTTATCTACTTTATAAATGAACCACTGGTAAATTTTAAAGTGTAATCTGACGTAAAGTTATTATCCCAGTATTGGGCATTGTGGTTGAGATCCTTATAATATACGGCGAATTTGATATCTTTTCCTGTATATGTCCTCTCAGAATCGATATTGACATTCCAGTATTCCACCAAATCCGCACCCATAGAAGAAGTATAACTATACGTACCGTCATAATCATACCAATTCACCCCGCCATCAAAGGAAATGTGCAGTCCCACTTTTTTGGTGGGGCCCAGATTTTCTACAGCGATTTTAGCCGTAATGTGATAGGTAGTCAGAGAGGCTCCATAGTAGGAATAGTTGTAGTTTTTATTTTCTGCCGAGATCAGACCGACTTTTCCTCCCACGGCTCCTCTGGACCAGCCTGTACTTGAGCTGTAGGCCTGAACTTTGTAGTTTTGAGTATCACTTAATTTATCCCAGAAAGTCCCAAAATCATTAACGTATTTAACCACAAATTCCACGCTTGTCTTACTCAGACTAGCCTGATAGGTAGAAAATACTCCATTGTCCATTAATAAGGTAGCCGCTTTGAATTTCCAGGTGCTGCCATCGTTGTACCAGATGCCCACAATACGGGTGGAAGCTTTTCCCAGATTGCGAACATGAATCTGAAAAGTGGTACCTGATGTGTAATAAATGTAGGGGACGGCATCGACAAGTCGAACCGGGGCTTTTAGCCAACTGGATGGTATATAATAGCCCACTTTAGACCAATCAACCTTGTCTATAAAGCTGGTTGTGAGAGATAACCCCTCGCCGGAAGCGGAAGGCTCAGAAATAACTTCACTGTTATACTCCTGAGTGGAGTTTTCAGGCAAAGCGGAACAAGCCCCTAAGATCACTAATGTCACTGCCAGCACCGACCATGCAAATTTTTTCATAAAATAATCCTCCTTTTTTTAATCAAATCCTTCACCTGCGTTGATTAATGTGCTACAAGGTTAATGGTAAAATACCGGAGTTGCAATAGTACTTTGGTACCAATGGCCTCAAAGTGGTTTCTGAGAGTGAAAATTATTCTATGTTCCATATCCACAGGAGTTTATTTAAAAAAAGAAGTGTTCTTTTTAAAAAACCGTTATTCAATCTGATTAAAAAGGTTTAATGTGCAGCCATCACCCCCCGGACTTGCGTAACCGCATTGTCTGCTATAAAATATTCTATCATGCATTAAGGAAAGACTATGCTTCAAATCAGGCAGTTGGACAAATCCTACCGTATCGCCGGAAAGAAACGGCCCGTTCTGCATACTCTGGATCTGGATATACAACCGGGTGAGATCGTAGCCATCACCGGCAAATCCGGCTGCGGCAAGACCACTCTGCTCAATATTATCGCAGGGCTTACCGTACCCAGTCATGGCACCCTGACTTTTCAGGGACGAAATATGATCTATGCTTTTGACAGCCTGATTTCCCGATTCCGCAACCGGCATCTGGGTTTTATCTTCCAAACTTTTAAACTGCTGGATAATCACACAGTTCAGAACAACATCCTGCTAGCCGCCCGTATCCGGGGTAGAGTGGACAAAGCCATACATGAGCGTATGGTGAATCTACTGGAACGCCTGGGTATACCTGAATATCTGCACACCAGGGTCGGCCTCCTGTCGGGGGGGCAAAAACAGCGCGTAGCCATAGCCCGGGCTCTGATCAATGATCCCGACCTGATCCTGGCGGATGAACCCACCGCCAATCTGGACAAAGATACCTCCATCGAAATCTTTAAAATACTGGAAACCCTGAGAAAAGAAGGAAAAGCTATACTGATTGTGACCCACAAGGACTATATGCTGAAAAAAGCTGACCGGGTTTACCATATGATTGACGGCCGTTTGGAGGCAGGGAAATGAAGCTTATTATTCAATTCCTGCAATGGATATGGCAGAGAACCTTATTAGTACTCAAAGAACTGCGTTCCAGCCCTTTTACTACCCTGATTGTCCTGCTGGTTGTATCCGCAGGGGTGCTGGGCTCGGGTATCTTACAAGTCATAGGTACCAATTATAATACTTATTTCAAAAAGACCCTGGAAAAATTTCCTCCCAACAGCATCGTAGTGACCCCAGGCAAGAAAACCGGTAAACCGGATACCCCCATTTCAGAAAAAGATCTGGTAAAAATCAACCGGCTTCCCGGAGTTAAAATCACCCACCCCTTTATGGACCTCAACATACCCATTCAAGTCCGTATTTCACTACCCCCATTGTTATTCGGTAAAAATGCCGGCTACCGCAGCGATCTGGTTGCCATTGGTGTACCTTTTTCCCTGATCAAGTCTGATCTGGAACCGGCAGAGAGAAAAAAATGGCTGGGCTGGACTACCAACCAGGAAGTACCCCTGATGGTCCCCCGGAAACTGGTATCTGATGTAGTGGAGCTGATGCTGAGATCCAATAATATGCCCAGTATCAATCCCAATTTATTTATTGGCTACAAAGGCACTCTGCTTTTTGGTATTTCCAGCTTCAAACAACTGCCGAACTATCAGACTCTTCCGGCACGTCTGGTGGCTTTCTCTGACGCGGTGGAGGATACCGCTCTTATTCTTCCTCTGAGCGTAGTGAAAGAGTACAATAAACGATTTCTGGGAGAAGAAAAAGCCTCCCAATATAGTCATGTAATAGTGGAAGTAGAATCACACCTCACCCTTCTGGAAGTGAATACAGCTATACGTAAACTAGGTTATAATACCGAAGTAGGCACGGGTGAGAGCAAACGTCTCCTGCAAATGCAGGGAGCTGTCAATCAGTTCGTGGCAGTGATTACCACTATAGTACTGATACTGGCCATCATTGCCATCGCTTTCTCCTCCGTTATTGCCACATTACAAAGGGTCGATTACTTCCGAATCCTGAGGGTCATTGGAGCTTCCAATTTATTCCTGACTTTCACCATTTTTATAAAGGCTGCCTTAATCGGTCTTGCCGGGGCTGGATTGGGGCTTTTTCTGGTAAACCGCCTGCCCGGGATGGCCTCCCAGTATCTGGGCAATATCAGTGATTTCCTCAGTTTGCCCGGTTTTACCATAAACCCCTACCTGGGTCAAAAAGCATCACGTAAAATTCTGCAGCTGGGAATTCTCATACCCCTGTTATCAACCATTCCAGCTCTATTTATCCTCTATGTTAAAGGATTAAATCGGGATTAAGTTGCCGAATTCCCTGTAAAACACTATAATTATTACACATAGTTGTAAGGAATAGTAATGAAAGAAATTGTACTCAAAGCAGAAAATGTGAACAAGAGTTATGATGACCTCCATGCAGTTAAAAACCTGTCCTTTGAGGTAGAGTCCTCGATATGCTTTGGCCTGCTCGGGCCCAATGGCGCTGGAAAGACCACCATGATGAAAATGGTATATTCAAAAGCGGTACAGGATAAGGTAAATAGCGGTAAAATTTCCGTATTCGGTATGGATCCCCGGCACGAAGAACTGGATATCAAATATATCTCCGGAGTTGTTCCCCAGGATAACAACCTGGATACAGAACTAAACGTCTGGCAAAATCTCTATCTGTACAGTAAATTTTATAATCTTCCTAAAAAAGAGGCTGACAGAAGAATCAAGGAACTACTGGAATTCATGGAAATAGCCGACAAGAAAGACGCCAAGATAATGGAATTATCCGGTGGCATGAAACGGCGTCTCATCATCGCACGGGCGTTGATCAATAATCCCCGGCTCCTGATCCTGGACGAACCCACCACTGGGCTGGACCCGCAGGTCCGTCACCTCATCTGGGATAAATTACGCAAACTGAAAAAACAGGGGGTCACTATCCTGCTGACCACCCATTATATGGAAGAAGCCTACCAGATTTGCGACAGACTGATCATCATGCATAAAGGCGAAAAAGTTATGGAAGGAGTACCCAGTACTCTGCTCAAAGAGAATATAGAGCGCTATGTGCTGGAAGTGATGAACAAAGAGCACCTGCCTAAATTAAAGAAAGCTATTAAAGGCAAGTCCATTCGAATGGATGAAACCCATGAAATACTGCTCCTCTACTGTGACCAGATGGATGTCCTGGAAAAGATCACTGAAACCCTGCTGCCGGGAGAACACTACCTGCGCCAATCCAACCTGGAAGACCTCTTCCTGAAAACTACCGGGAGGACCCTCGTTGAAGGACAATAAAACCATGCATCCGCCCTTTTTAGCCCGGATATTCAGTATCTGGTACCGGCACTTTAGAGTCTATTCCTCTTCTCTGATCTCTAATGCTCTGCCCCCCTTTCTGGAGCCGTTGATCTTTTTGTTCGGTATTGGTTTGGGCTTAGGGGGTCGAATTGGTGCTATCCAGGGCATCCCCTATGAACAATTTCTGGCTGCGGGACTTTTGGTCACCAGCTCCATGTATACCGCGGCTTTTGAATGTTCCTACGGGACCTTCATCCGCCTGGAATTTGACAAGGTCTATGACGGCATGCTGGGTTCACCGATTTCAGCCACTGACCTTTTACTGGGAGAGATCCTGTGGGCAGGGACCAAGGGATTATTCTTTTCACTGGCAGTGCTGATCATGGTATTTGTATTCGGCATGCTGCCTTTCACCCCTCTGCTCCTGCTCAGTCCCATCGTAGGTTTTTTTACCGGGGTGATGTTCGGGGTGCTGTCTCTGTTTGTCACTTCCCTGGTCAAAAATATCAATCACTTTAACTTTTATTTTACCGGTTTCCTTTCTCCCATGTTTTTCTTTACCGGGGTGGTCTTTCCCATAGAAGAGCTGCCGCTGCCCGCTCTCCGTGCTCTGGCTGAAGTTTTTCCCCTCACTCATGCTGTACGCCTGGTCCGGGTTCTCATCCAGAAGGATTTTACGTTGACTCATTTCCTGAGCATAGTGTATATTTTTGTCTTTATTGCAGTAGTGGGTTGGATCGCGATTCGCAGACTGCACCGTCGGCTCATAGATTAGACTTTATTTAACCTGTCTACTATTTCCTGTGGTGTCAAGTGGTTTATTTTAAGAGTTTTAAAGGGATTTGTCTGTCCTTTAATTATCTCAATTTCTGATTTGGGTATGCCCAGGCACTCAGCCAGGTATTCGATCACAGCTTTATTGGCTTGTCCTTCCACAGGGGAGGCCTGGATACGCAGCATCCAGATATCACCCTGTCTTTCCATACTATTGCGGGGACAGCGGGTTTTGACTTTTATATGGAGTAGACTTTCCATTTTCAGGAAATGACCTTAATCATCCCTTTGAGTATTCCTTCTATCAGTTTGAGCAGCAGATAATTGATACCAATCAGATAGAGCAGGGAAAAATCTATCATCCCCAGACGTAGGGGGGGCAGAAAACTCAGCAGCCATTCATAAATAGGGTCCACCAGACCCCGGATAAATTTAACCAGGAAATTGTCCGCGTCTACCGGAAACCAGCTAAGTATAGCATAGACCAGAATCACAATACTATAAGCCCACAGTACAAATCTTAAAAACAGAAGAAAATATAACAATATAGTTAAGCCGATGCTCATTTTTTTTCTCCCAATTCTTTGGATCTCAGAGTAGCAGCGTGGACAGCATCCATGATTACGGCCCTGAATTTACCTGATTCCAGGGCATAAAGACCTGCCGCGGTCGTCCCTCCGGGAGATGTGACTCTATCCTTGAGGTCTTCCAGATGGATGTCGTCATCCACTGAACTCAGAGCCAGATGGGCTGAACCCAGGACAGTCTGAATGGCCAATTTTTTGGCAACATCCCTGCTCAGACCCTCCCTTACCCCGGCATCTGTCAGGCTATTGATAAACAGAAAAACATAGGCTGGTCCTGAACCGGATAAACCGGTAACTACATCCATGAGATTTTCTGATTTGACTACCTCTGCCAGACCACAGGATTCAAATATTTTGGTGACAGCCCGTTTTTCCTGGTCCTGAAACTCACCATCAAAATACAGGGCGCTGGCACCCTGTCCAATCAGTGCCGGTGTATTGGGCATGACTCTGACCAGTCTGGCCTGACGCAAAAACTCTCTGAAACTGCTGATCTGATATCCTGCAGCGATGGAAACGATTATCTTGTCTTTTTTATCCAGATTTTCATGTTCTGTCTGAAGCAATTCTTTCATATTCTGAGGTTTGACTGCCAGTAATATCAAATCACAATTGTTTACCAATTCAGTGATATCCTGACTCTTATTGGCACCCAATTGCGCGGCAATATCGCTCATACGGTGTTCGTCCACATCATAAATCCAAACTTCACCGGGCATTGCCATTCCTGACTTCATGACTCCATTCAGGAGCGCAAACCCCATATTTCCACAGCCGATCACACCCAGTCTCACTCCAGCCTCCCTTTTTGAATATCCAGCTTTAATTTACAACATCCAGGGGTATAAGTCAAACATTGTAGTCCCGATGACCGAATAATAAGGTCCCCGGCCGTATCATAGTGGACCCTTCCTCTATTGCGAGTTGGTAGTCCCCGCTCATTCCCATGGAAAGAGTGTGCAGACTCAGAGAGGGGAATTGTGATCTCAGCTTTTCCCGGAGCCTATATAGGTCCTGAAAAGCCTGTCGGACACGGGCCTCATCATCTGTCAGTGGTCCTATAGTCATGAGCCCCTGAAGTGAAAGAGACTTAAGATTTAGAATCTCATGTACAAACTCTTCCGTCTGTTCTGCTTCCAGGCCGTTTTTAGTAGCTTCACCTGATGTGTTTATTTCTATCAGAACCGGCATGACTTTACCTAGCTCACTACAGCGGTTATTCAGTCGTCGGGCTGTCTTTATACTGTCCAGAGAGTCAACACAGTCAAAAAGAACCGCAGCTTTATTAGCTTTGTTTTCCTGGAGATGGCCGATCAGCCTTTTTTCCACGGGCAGATCCAGCAGAGGAAATTTACTTTCTGCTTCCTGTACCCGGTTCTCACCTATCCGGTCCATGCCCGCCTGGATAGCTTCCCTCATTTCTTCCACTGTACGTGTCTTGGTGACAGCAACTATATCAATATCATATTTCAGACCCAGTCTATTTTTTAATGATTCCATCTCATCCAGAAGCTTTTTGATGTTAGCTGAGATATTCATGGCCAGCTCCTCTTAGCTTTTTTTGTAAAAAAACCGTCTTTTTTCAAAGACGGCTGAAGTACTCTCAGATTCTTAGTCCCAGACCAAAGTCAAAAGCTTTGATATTCATATCCACCACCTTACTTCCCTTGGACTGGAATTTTTCCTGTATGGCTTGTTTTACCATTTCCGGCTTGAGAATAGGTTTGTGATGGATAAAAATACCCAGTGCTATCATATTAACCGCTCTCAAGTCATGTATCTGCTCATTGGCCAGCGTATCCATTTCTGCCTGTTTTACAATACGGTTTCCTTTTTCAAACTTCTTTTTTATCCTGTCGCCGTTTAATAGGATAAAAGCGTCCTCTGTCATTTTGGGCAGAAATTTATCTATAGAGGGTTCGTTTAAGGCAATCAGGTTATTAGGGCGTTCAATAACAGGGGTAGCTATTTTCTCAGTCTGTATCTTGACATTACAGTTAGCCGTACCGCCCCGCATTTCGGCACCATAAGAGGGGATAAAAGTTGCTTCCAAACCCTGGAGTACAGCAGCTTCTGCCAGGATGAGTCCTGCAGTCAGTACACCTTGCCCACCGAATCCGGAGATAATGATCTTTTCTTTCATTTTTCTTCCCCTTCATCTTTAAAAGTACCCAGAGGAAAAACTTTACTCACATGATCCAGGATATACTGATTGGCATCCACTGGTGTCATACCCCAGTTGGTATTACAGTTAGTGAGCACTTCAATAAAAGTATAACCTTTGCCTTCCATCTGCATGGTAAAAGCTTTACGTATGGCTTTTTTGGTACTGACTACCCCTTTGAAATCCGCTACTGTGGTACGCACTGAATATTTTACTCCCGGCAGCATGGCCAGTAATTCTGCCATCTGCAGAGGATATCCTTCTGTCTGAGGATTTCTTCCCTGAGGTGTAGTGAGGGTTTTTTGGCCTACCATGGAGGTAGGGGCCAGCTGGCCGCTGGTCATTCCATAGTTGGTATTATTGATAAAGATAACAGTGAAATTCTCGCCCCGGTTGGCGCCATGCATGGTCTCAGCCATTCCGATAGCAGCCAGATCGCCATCCCCCTGGTAAGTAAAGACCAGTTTGTCCGGATGGACCCTTTTAATCCCGGTAGCTACTGCATGTGCCCTTCCATGCGCGCTTTCACTACAGTCAAAGTCCCAGTAATTATACGCATTTACTGCGCATCCTACCGGTGCCACAGCAATGGTCTTCTCTCTCAGACCCATTTCATCGATCACTTCACAGATCAGACGATGTACCGCCCCATGTCCGCAACCCGGGCAATAGTGGGAGGGGGTATCTATCATGGAACGGGTTTTTTCAAATGTCTTAGTCAAGGACATGCCAGACCTCCTTGCCATCCAGGATATCCTGGAGATGTTTCACTACTACCGCTTCTTCCGGTGTACGGCCGCCCAGAGTGCCGTAAAAACTCACGGGGACGGCGCCATTGACACCCAGCTGTACATCTTCGACCATCTGCCCGGCTGACTGTTCAACCACAAAGAAAGCTTTGACACCTTTTTTGATCAGATTTTTCAGTTCAGGATAAGGATAAGGATAGAGAGTGATGGGGACCAACATTCCCACTTTTTTTCCGGCCTTGCGAAAATCCTGTACTACTTTGCGGCAGATTCGGGAAGGCAGCCCATAGGCAACAATAACTACTTCCGCGTCTTCTGTCTGATATGATTTAAAACGAATTTCATTCTTTTGAATTTCCAGATATTTTTTCTGAAGATAAATATTATTAAGTAAAACCCCGGTATCATCCAGCCACAGTGACCTGACCACGTTTTTTTCTCTACCCGCTGAACCGGTAAGCGCCCAGGGTTTATCAAAAGTTTTAGGCTTGTAATTTACAGGCACTTCTACTGCTTCCATCATCTGGCCTACTGTACCGTCCGTCAGTATCAGTACCGGTGTTAGGTATTTATCCGCCAGGTCGAAAGCTTCCAGTGTGAGATCCATCATCTCCTGTGGGTCAGAGGGCGCCAGTACGATCACATGATAATCTCCATGCCCACCCCCTTTGGTAGCCTGGAAATAATCAGACTGAGCCCCAGCGATATTCCCTAAACCAGGGCCGCCTCTTTGTACATTGGCCAGCACACAGGGCATACGCGCTCCCGCCAGATAGGAAACACCTTCCTGCATCAAACTATAGCCTGGGGAGGATGTGGTGGTCATAGCCCGAACGCCGGCAGCAGCCGCACCGAAGATCATATTAATAGCTGAGGTCTCACTCTCAGCCTGAACAAAGGTGCCACCCGCCTGCGGCAGGGACTGTGCCATATAAGTAGGGACTTCGTTTTGAGGGGTGATAGGATACCCGGCATAAAACTTGCACCCCGCCATAATCGCCGCTTCAGCCATAGCGATATTTCCCTTCATTAATACTTTTTTGGCCATTTAGTCCTCCTTGTACACGGTAATGCACAGATCAGGACATAAAAAGGCGCATTGGCGGCAACCAATGCAGTCTTCATTTCTGACCGGTACCGCAAACTGGTAACCATTAGGGTTGAATTCTGTTCCCGCTTCTATGACCTTCTTGGGACAGGTGTTTACGCAGAGATAACAGGCCTTGCAGCGGGTAGAATCTATAGATATATATTGTTTCATTGATCTACTCCACATGCTAACTTTTGCGTATATTATGAGGAGTAGGAATATAAATGTCAATAAAATGGAAGTGTAAGTACACGTTTATTTAAATGTCAGGTTGAAAAGCTCCTGTAATACCGGTATGTAGACAGATAGGCCCTCATCTTCGTAGATGATGCCCCATTCTTCATTAAACTGTACACGAAATAGAGGGGGTATAAAAGGAGCATTGCTGATCTCATGCGACCAGCGCTTACCATGAATAGAACAGAATTGTAGTTTGAATTGAAACTGCTTCATCAGATATGCAGCTACTGAACTCATGGATTGTGCTAGTTTGCTGCTATCCCAAAGCTGCTGTATCTGATCAGATATAGAGGTCTCTTTCACCCTGAGAAATCCTTTGATAGAATTCATCGAATGTCTTCTGCAGGTTTTTATTCTGGAAAAAGCTATCCTGACGCATTTCGTTGATTTCTTTTTTTATCAGGGCTTCCCCTATCTCTTTGGTCTGCGGCGTGGCAAAATCATCCAGCCACTCCCTGAATGTCAGGATGGCATTCATCTTACAGAATTTTCCTTCTACACCACTTTTAAGCAGACCCATGATCTTATCCCCGGTACGTCCGCAGCGGTATCCAGCGGTACAGAAAGAGGTGATCATACCCAGACCGGCAAGATCACGTACCACTTCATCCAGTCCTCTTGAATCTCCGATCTCAAACTGCTGGCGATCCATTTCCTGGGTATCATATTCCTGAGCATAAGAACCTACTCCGATACGGGTAGAAGCATCTGTCTGGGTACAGCCCAGAGGGATAACTTCCTGACGGATCTCCGGCTTTTCCCGGGCAGTGATGATCATTCCGGCATAGGGCACAGCCAGACGCAGCACTGTGACCAGCTTTTTAAAATCCTGGTCGTTTACTTTCCAGGGGGTAGTCTGATAAAAATCATTGCCGTCAGAAGGGGTGATGCGGGGAAAGGAAATAGTGTGCGGCCCTACCTGGAAGCGGTTCTCCAGATCCCAGGCGTGATAGAGCAGTCCCATGACCTCAAATTTCCAGTCATAGACTCCAAACAGCGCTCCTACAGCTACATCATCAATACCGGCATCCAGGGCACGGTGCAGGGCGTAAAGCCTCCATTGATAATTGGCTTTTATACCCCGGGGGTGGACTTCTGAATAGCGCCCGTGGTGATAGGTCTCCTGAAACACCTGGTAAGTACCAATACCCTCTTTCCAGAGCTTTTTGAGATCATCTGTACTCATGGGGGCGGCATTGATATTAATCCGGCGGATCTGTCCATGTCCGCGGCGGGTGGGCAATTTTACTGAATAAGCCGTACGCAGGGTATCAGCGATATAGTCGGCACTGGAAGAAGGATGCTCCCCGTATACCATGATAAGCCGTTTATGTCCGCCTCTCACCAGAGCTTCTGTCTCCTGACGGACTTCCTCCTGACTGAGCACTTTACGGACTTCGTTGGTGTTTTCATCTCTGAACCCGCAGTACACGCAGCCGTTTACACAGCGGTTGGAACAATATAGTGGAGCAAAAGTTACTATACGGTTATCATATACTCTTCTCTTGACTTCAGCACCAGCCTGCTTCATCTCTTCCAGGAGTTCCGGGTCCTGTACATGGATGAGAGCTGCAGTCTCAGACGGTGTGAGCAGCTGGATATCCAGGGATTTCTGGATCAGCTCCCTGATATAAGATTTTTCCGGTCTTGAATTCTTCGAAAGTTCTGTAGCTATTTTATCTTCATCGATGAAATCTTTACCATTGATTAGATACTTATCAATCTCATCCTGCCGGATGACTGTATCTTTCCAGGCAGTGCTTTCCATGAAATTCTCCGCTTGTGAATTATTTCACTAATAGTTTACATTGGCCTGGAGATTTTGTCAACATATATCTACTTTTTTAGTAGAATTATGGAATAGCCACCCCTTTTGAAACATCATTACCCAGGCTGTCTTTGATAAGAATCTGCAAAAAACCTGGGCCAACAATCGGTAGTGTAAATTTGAAATTTTCTTTCTTCTGATCCAGAATGCCATCCACAGAGGTGAGGTTTTTCCAGGGAGAACCATTGAGAGAATAACCAGCCCATCCCAGAGGTGTCAGACTGTCTTCCGCGCTGAAGGAAAAGGTCACCAGATCTCCCTGTCTCTTAAATTCCAGACTGTTCAGCTGAGGCGCCTGATTGTCAATGGCAAAGCTGTCTGAGACCTGATAATTGGTCAGAGAGGAATTATCCGGGTTGGACCAATTGTCGCGGGCTAATACTTTCACCCTATATATCCCCTGGGGATAACTTTTATAATCCAGAGTGTAGGACTCTTCACTCAGTGGATAGAGATTGAGCTTCACCCAGGGCCCCTCTACCAGGGCCAGAAAGACATCATAATTCAGTTTGTCTTTATTATCATCCTGTCCATTCCAGCTAAGCTGAAGCCCGTCTTTTTCATACTTCAGGGATACTTTATCAATACGGGGAGCCAGGTTTTCCTGCAGGAAGGGAATACTCAAGCCTTTAACCCGTGGGGTGTTTTTTCCATCTGAACTTAGTATCACTTTATACTGGAAATACCGTCCGGGTTGAGATAGGATGCTGTCCTGCATCATTTTCCAGGGCTGCCAACTGCTCAGATCAGTAATCAGACTGGTGCGGGTAAAAAACTGTACACTGGTGCCCGGCATCAGCTCCTGATTAATAGCGGGTGTACCCCAGCGCGAAATATTATCCGTGTCTATGAGGTCGGAATAAAAAGTCCCGGAAGTACTGAATGTTTTGTCTATACGGACAATACGGGTAGGTGACAACAATACTCCGTAGGTCTCCCCTTTTTCCTGAATGGTAGTCATGAATTTCCCTTGTCCCAGGGAGCTGAACACTTTTCGCTTACCATCCAGGCTGTATTCCATGTAGCCGGCATCTTTTCCGGTACCTATGAGCAGATTGTCTCCATTCAGGGTCAGACTTACAAACTGAATATTTTTCTTTTTATAGAGTATTTCCACATTACCCTGCAGGCTGACTTTATACAGCGCGCTTTCCCCAAAGAAGGGTTTGCTGTTGTCACTGCCGCTGTTCTGGTCTCCTGAACTTCCCCCGCTGCTGTTGGGATTGGCGGATACGGAGGGGTCATGGGTAGCTGTAACCAGGTAGATAGCCCCCTGATACTGCAGCAGGCCTGTGATGGGGTTATCAAAGCCGGCCATAGCGGTGACCTTTCCCCCCTGGTAACGGTACAGATATCGCTCACCGCTGAAATACAGAGTCTTCTGGTACCACAGGCCGGTAAGCAGGTTGTCTTCCAGAGACACTTCCGCCAGAGAGCTCAGTATACCATGATCGATGCTGTAGAGAGCGGCGGGGTTACCGCATAGGATATAGAGGGTATCTTCGACCGGGATGAGATCCCAGATGTATTTATTGGTCACTGACCATTCCTGTTTGATCTTATAGTCCCGGCCCAGGGCCAGGATGCGGGATTTGGGGAGGGTGGACACATAGAGAGTATCCCCGGCTCCTGCCATATCTGAGATGATCAGGTCACCTTCCGAATGGAAGACTTCTTTTTCCTGTTTTCCCTGAATCTCCAGTATACGGGCGGTGTCCCCGGTACCGGCCAGCATTCTGTCCTGCCAAAATTCCAGACTCCATAATAAAGCAGAGGAACGGTACAGCTCCTGGTAGCTCCGGGCCAGCTCCAGCCCGCCCTGCTCAGTCAGGCTGACATTGGACAGCTGATAGGAGGAAAGTTTGTCAAAAGGAAATTCATTGATATATCGGGTAGATACCGCGAAAGAAAAGTTGTACAATATAATAAAAAGCAATATATATATTTGTCTCATTATTTCCTCCTGTTGAACATATATATTACTTTAAATTTGTGTTGGTGGCAAGGTTTTTTCCAACTAAACAAACACAAAAACCGGTTTCAGTGGTTAATAACTCACAAATAAATATTTTTTAAATGTAAACTGAATTATAATTTTAAGACATTCTAAAATATATTAAAACCTTGTTGCATAATTCGATTGAATCTGGGTTAAATTATTTCCATAGGTCCTCATTTATTGTCCGTATATAATTAGGCTGCTCTACTACATTGTATAAATGTACAGTTGCAGTTTCATGATAATTCCAAGTAGTTACTTGATAATAAACATTTGGTTTATATCCTCTTTCAATACCTGGTATACATAAAATTTTAGTGTAATCACCTAAAAAAAGTTTTGGCCAAGCCACTCCTATTAGAATACTTACTCCTCTGTAATAAACCCCGTATGCTTGAGAAACATTATTACAGATAACAGTATCATATATCGTAATTGTATTATGTGCACCTATAGATAACCCCGCCCCATATGCACCAGTATACAAAAAAGGAAGATATTCACTATAAGTTAGAAAAACAAAAAATGCTGGAATTAATCCTGGTTTTTCAATATAATACTTTATTGTATTGTCAGATATTATACAATTACTGATTTGACAATAGTTTCCATTAATTAAAGCACCACCGCCATGTGTTTCTGTATCAAGAAATGATGTTGTAGTAAAAAAGTCCTTTTTGTAATTTAATTCTCTTATATTAAATTTTATTTGAGAACTAATAATTTGATTACTATCACCAATTATCTCTATTCCTCTCAATGAATTGTGAAAATATGAGTTTTTTATAATGTTATTTCTACTAATATTTAAAAATAGTGCATCTCCTGAACTATTTATGCAATCTAGATTTTCAAGACAAGATGAACGGGAATTATAAATTTCCAAACCTTGATTGAAATATAAATCCTTTAAAAACATTGAAGTTACCGGAAGCGCGTTGATCTCCGGTTTTTCAACTATAACCGTTTTCATCATATTGTATTGATCATTAAAATTTAAAGGTGTATGAATGCTAAAATCTGTTGAGTACCCTCCCTCGATTTTAATATTACTTTTCAGGGTAAATGCTGAATAAATCCCTTCAGAAACAAATAAATTAGTAATTCCTAAAGAAATTGCTAAACCCATTGCTGGATTAATATTTGCCAATGGATCATTAATAGTCCCATTATTTTCATCACTTCCATTCTGAGAGACATAGATTGCCGTGCCTTCGTACAACAGGAAAGTATTTGTTATATATTGAATAAAACCTACCCCGTTTTCACTCCGGAAGATCACTTCCACCCTGCCGCTATCCCTCAATCGTGGAGCAAATAACAATTTATAATTATTAGCGTCCAGCCTGGTCATTGCCTGCCAGTTATAATTTGTAGTAGGGGTATTTATTGCTAAATCAAAATTAACCAGCGAGCTATCTGAGGAATATGCCTGCAGCTCAATGGAATTATTTGTGTTAAATACATAGGGGTCGTTTTTAGCCCTGACCCAGATAGTAGGGACAGTACGGTCCAGGTCAAACTTAAACATGCAAGAAGTGGTATTACCCATGAGATCCGAGGCTCTGACCACCAGAGAATGAGTGCCTTCGGCAAAAGACTCCAGTGCCACATTCACCGCAGCAAAATCATCTTGAGCTGCCAGATGGTAGGGCTTGCTGTCCACTTTATACTCAATGCGGTCTATGCCTACATCATCAGAGGCAAAGGCTCTAAAGTGTAAGCTTGGGCCCTGAACATAGATATTGTGTTTGATATGATTAGTGGCAGGATAGAGTAACCTGAGGCTGGGTATCTGTTTATCATCCGATCCCCAGGAAGGGAAGTACAGGGTATCACCCTGCAGATACCACACCGTTTGGTTAGTGAGATAGTAATCATTGGTCACCGTATTGGTGATTTTTTTAGTACCCGGTTTATTCTTATTAGAGATAATATTGGTGATTTCGATAAAATGATAATTGGTAATATTGGTAAAACCTATGTCTTTGATAGTGATACCATAGTCCTGTCCCACCACCTGGTTGGACACATAGAGAGCGACCTCATAGCCCATATCCGGGCTGATCCCCAGGAGCTTCATTCCACCCATAGCTACCTGAAAATTGGAAATATCCATCATCTGCGGCTGATACTGACCGTCAGCCATACTCAGGCGAATCTCATAGGGAGATACCGCCCGGATTGAGACCGGGTAATAAATTGTGATACCTTGCCCATGGTAGACATGCTGCTGTCCATCGCTGGGTGGGACAAGATTACACCCCTCCACAGCCAGCCATGCTGCCAGTATCCATACTAAACCCAGCCTTTTCATACTCATATCTGCCTCCAGCGTATTATTTCAGATAGTACCAGCTAGTATCACTAGATGTTGGTATTATCAAAATACGCTCCTGACAGACTATTTATGGCATTTACTGTTATCAGATTACCCCCGCCATTGGCGTCATAATAGTATGCTCCGCCTACTTTGGGAAATTGAGGGAAAGTATTTGAGACCACAGAGGTAGGACTGGCATTGGTTGTACGTTCATATATATGTATGGTCTGGTTTGTGGTGAAAATATTTTGTTTTACTCCTAATATATAACCAATAGCTTTTGAAGTAGAATAGCCATTATTCACATCTAAAAATCTTAGTGCATTTATGTAGACAAGGTTCCTGTTTACATAAAATTCAGCACGCAAATTTCCAGTACCTGTCCATCCATTCTGGAAGACAGAGGTGCGGATCACATTACTTTTAGCGGTTCCCCAGATAGAATTATCTTCAAAATTTAATACAAAGTTGTATCCATTAATTGCAGAAGTTTGAGAGTTAATATCTATTACAGCGATATCTGCATTTATATTAGTAAAGATATTGTTCCTAATTGTGAGCCCTCCTGTATTAACCGGTCCAGTTGTAGATAATAAATGTTTTTCATAAAACAATCGGCTGCCGGAAATTCCTGTAAACATATTGTTATTAAAGTATAAATAATGTGATGCACTCCCTGTACCAGTTTCTGACCAGAACAGGCCGTTGTTACCCACATTCATATTTGATAACACACAATCATTAAATTCGATATGATAGTTGTAATTAGCATATGTCCTGAATAAGGTCCCATTCATTGAAATTGTAGAGTTTATTATTTTTATATAAATAGACGCAGTATCTTGAATGACAATATTAGATAAAATGGTACAATTTGAAATGGAAGAAAGGTTACCTGAACTATACAGATTTATTGGCCCTTTTATCATGAAATTATGAATTTTTCCATAATTACCAATCATTGTAAGCAGATTCTTTGGTATTATTGTATTCGGAATAGGTGAGATGCTTTTAAAATCACTGGAATAACTCCCATAGACTTGTGGATATGCATTGACTGCCCAAAGCATTTCATTATAGGTCCCACTAGTAACTTTTAATTTTTGAGCACCTATTGTTATTGCTCGAAGTCTTCCATTATCAATAGTCCTCTTGGGAAACACCCAACTTCCGTCCCCATTATTGTTACCATTTGTAGATACATAGATTGAATGTTCATTATATATCACCTTATATCGATAATACTGCTTTTCGTTTCCGGCAGTATCGATGGCTTTAAAATAGAAGTGGTTGGTACTCTGCTCTTCTGGTAGAGTAGTGTTGGTAAAATTGAAAGTCCAGTTGGAGAGGCCTGTCCAATTGGCTGTATAGAGATAATTGGAATAATAGTTTGAGACAAAAATCGAGATATAACTGATGTTTCTTTCATCCCAGGCTGTTCCATTAAAAGTAATGGGCTGTCCCGGGTTACATATAAAATTTCCATTAGTATTAACAACTGTAAAAACAGGGTCTGTCCTGTCCACATTTACCACCACATAAGTGACTGTAGCATTACCTTTGAGGTCAACAGCTTTGGCATAGATGACATGAGCATAATTTTCATTGATTACTGAGGTGTTAATATTAGAATACCAGTTAACTTTTCCATTTACTTTTTTATAAACATCCCCATCAATCTTTATCTGAACATATTGAATACCCTTGTCATCAGAAGCACTGCCATATATGTCAAATGATTTACCCATCAGCTGGTTTTCCACCGGTTCAGTAATCTGTATCACCGGGGGTACAGTGTCATCACTGCCGTATCCATAGAATCCATTGGTCTCCACGATAATATTGGAACTCTGGAAGCTCTGTATATTGCTATAGGTCAGCTGATAATTAGAATTAGCTTCCATGGGAGAAGTATATAGATAGACTATATAATTGGATATCTTATCCCTAACCGCCGAATTGATGTCCAGTGCCCCATCCAGGATTATATAATTACTGATATTTTCAGCGCTGGATCTTTCCATGATGGTAGTGAATACTACTTTAACTTTATCCACTGCCACGGGCTGTACATATGCTACCATAGGTACTATTATGATATTGGTACTCAGGCTATTAAGAGCATTATTGATATCTTCAATACTGCATGCCCCTAATAAAGTTGTAAAAAAGAGTAAGGAAAGAGCTATTCTTTTCATATCACTGCCCCTGAAAGTTTTTGATTATTCTACTTTCATATAGGAAATAACACAAGTTTTATAGTGTAATATATTGATTCGCAATTATAATATTACATTTGTTGTTATATCTCCATATATTTTAATGTATTTAGATTTTAAATTAATATATTAGGTTTCCTGTTTTTTGCTAAAATATACCCCTCATGCTAAAATATTCCACTATTCAGGAGTTGCCCATGAAAGGTTTAGTCATTATCCCCACATATAATGAAGCAGAAAATGCGCCAAAGATCATTCCGGCTGTTTTGGCTGTGGATAAAAGCCTGCATGTCCTGATCGTGGATGACGGTAGCCCCGACGGTACCGCCTCAATAGTAAAAGAGATGATAAAAGAAAACAAGCGTATCCACATCCTGGAACGGGCTGAAAAGAACGGCCTGGGCCGGGCTTATATCGCGGGATTTAAATGGGCCCTGGAAAACAGCTTTGATTTCGTCCTGGAGATGGACGCAGACTTTTCTCATGACCCTGAAGAGATTCCTCTGTTTTTAAAAGCCATGCAGGAAGGCTATGACGGGGTGTTCGGCTCCCGCTATATACACGGCGTTCGTGTACTGAACTGGGATCTGCACCGCCTGCTGCTCAGCATAGGGGGCAACTACTACGCCCGTTTTGCCACCGGGGTCAAGCTGACCGACCTTACCGGGGGCTTCAATCTCTATACCCGACATGCTCTGGAGACAGTAGACCTGGATCAGATCAAATCCAATGGCTACTCTTTCCAGATCGAAATGAAGTCTAAAACTACCTATAACGGACTCAAAGTAATCGAAGTACCTATCATCTTCCGTGACCGCCAGGAAGGCACCACCAAGATGAGCGGCGGTATAGTTAATGAAGCTCTGTTTAAATGCTGGAAGATCCGCTTTGATAAATGGTTCAAACGGTATTAGGGCTTTGAATAATCACGTCTGAGACACTGAGTGCACTGAGATTGTAGGACAGGTGTTTTACACTTCTCTGATAAGAGTAAAGGTTACATTGATTAATCATTGGGTTAACAACTTTCACCCTTTTCTTAAGGGTCTTGTGTGTCTAAGTAGTGATTCAGACTAGCCCTGTTTTTACCCGATTTTCTTCCAATTTTCCAATAGATTCCTGATCGAAAGAGCGTTCCCTGCTCCCTCGTCTTTTTCTACTCCTGAATAAGCAGTCATTTTCCATGAAGACATCAGCTTTCTGGTACTTTCCATTAATTCCTGATTGTTTACCATACCTGAAATTCTTTCCAGTATTGTTTCATCCTTCCAGGATTGATCCATGCCAAATTTTAAAATAAGAAAATCTCTGATTAATTTATAGGCTTCAGACGCTGCCTGTTTTATCTTTCCTTGACTGTATAGTTCATCACAGATTTTCAATCTGGACTCCATTTCTTTTTCCCAGCCGGTCTTGCGGGCATAGAGCGGATCCTGTTTCAATCTTTGACTGTGTCTGCCCCAAAACCAGCCTGCCAGGGGGAGAAGCAGTAGAATGCAGCTCAGGACCCATATCCAGGCGGGGAGCCTTTTTCTAACCGGTACTTTTTCAGATCTGTTCAAGGAGTTCCATTTCATGTTTTTTGAGAGTGTTGATCCTGTTCCGGGCAGGAATGTCAGCTTGATTTCCTTAAGTACTTGTTCTCTGGGGCGCCCCTGTAAATCCTGATAACGTATTTTCAATTCCGGGATAATATAATCCCCCGGTTTGGATGCACTGATTCTGTAGGTCAGGAACTGCTCAAACTGCATTTCCTGTCCATCCCAATGTAGAGGTTTGATGGAACTTTCTACCAGGAAAATGTTCAATCCTGGTATATTAATTTCCGCATAGGGGTTTGATAATACTTTTAAATTTCCATTGCCCTGCATAGTGATGTGAATATCCATACTATCTCCGGCGCGCAGTGGAAGCTTAGTGTACTCTGATTCCAGTTTCATATCACCCCGATATACCAGCCCGGTGCTATTATCAGGAGGTACTGGTATATAGAAATTATCCACAGGCAGTCGGTAAATCCCAAAGGCGGAATAGGCGTTTATGATAGGAGATTGTACCAGGATATTTCCCGTATCCGTGGGAAAAAACACATAGCGCTTCACTATCCGGTAAAATAGCTCCACCCCATTGGCTCTGGCGGAAAACACCGGGCTGTTGGTCAATGTTTCTGATATATCATAATACATACACTGATGTGCTACGAGTTTTTCACTTTCCTGAAAGCCTATATTCAAATCATCCTGGGTCTGGGCATAGACCCTGGCTTCTACTACTACGGGCTGGTTTTTTTTAATGACCGGTGTCAGTATCTGCATGACCATGGAATATTCGATGCGTCTGCTCATGGACTGAACCTGCTGCTGATCAAACACCTGAATACTGACCGGTTGCGTCCTGTATTCGTCTTTTTTTCCCTGAAAAATAAATTCACCCAGTGTAAGGTTGCCGGTTTTTCTGGGAATAATAATATAACTGTAAATAATAGCTCTTTCCGTGACTTTTTGTCCGGTGTTCAGATCTATGCTGGTAGAAGTATAGGGCCCCATACCGGCTAATTGGACCAGAATGTTCTTATCAGAAGGGGTTTTTACTACTTTCACCTGTTCCGGTACTTTGATTTCCACCTGATATTGTTGTCCGGTTATCATTCTCCCGGAGCTCATGTTCAGAGGGACGATAGTAGTGGCATGACTGAGACAGGGTATAACAGCCAGGCTTAAAAATACCAGTAAATATCTATACATACCTATTCCTTTTATTGTGGTAATACTTTAGTGAGAATAAGATTTTCTGTCAAGCAAAAAAAAACCTCCCCCGAAGGGGAGGTTTAAAATCAACCGAAGTTAATTATTTTGTGTACAGAGAAACAGTACCGGTAGAACCATCGATCTTAATACCCTGAGTTGTGGTATTGAAAGAGGTAAATCCGGCTTTAGGTGTGGTGTGTCCATCACCCAGGTTGTCGGCTCTGTCACTCCACCATGCTCCACCAACTTCATCAGCTTTGAAGGACAGCTGGGTGTTGAAATTGCCGGTTCCGTCATGGTTAGTGATGTTAGCCACATAGGAAGAAGGAATTGACACACTGTTACTGTAGAATCCACCCACCAGAGTAATAATCTGAGGAGCGCCTACAGCCAGAGCCCAGGTACCATACCATTCAGGGCTGAGCAGAGCAGCAGCACCATCATAGTTTACAGTAGCTTTCTGGATTCCAGTATACCAGTAAGTAACAGAAGTCAAGGTGTCAGATGCAAAGTTAATCACGATTGCAGTTGTGTTAGTGTTTCCAGATGCATCTACCAGACCATTGATTGTAAGAGTGTATGATTGACCAAAATTCAGAACAGCACTCAGATCAAATTCGATAGAATCACCATTCAAGGCTGCAGGTACGTTTCCACCGTTATTGGTGAGAACAGCATCTCCAGAGAGAATAAATGTTACACCTGAAACCAGGTTTCCGCCGGAAATCATAGAAGCATTGATTCCACCCAAAGCCTTTACACTAATCTTATCTGTAGGCAGAATTTTTCCACCTTCAGCAGGAGAAGTGGACAGCAGAATAAAGGAAGCAGTGGTTCCCCATTCAGGGATATCTGCTTCAGCAGCCTGAAGGTTTTTGAAGGGGATGAACACATAAGATTTTGTTGAAGTGTCTGCTGTATCAGCTGTATCAGCTTTAGCTACAAAACCGAATTTGAATTCGATACTATTAGCAAAACCCCATCTTTCGTCATCATTTTTCAGAGTGACTTTGTCGATTTTGACAACATAGAGGTCATCTGATCCTACTTTCTGAGTAGCCAGGCCCAACTGGATTGCTCTACGACCGTAGAATCCTCCGATCTGGTTAGCATTTCCATCTACACCGGGTTCACCAATAATGAAGGGGACATAAGATGACCACCAACCGGCATTGATAGATTTTGAAGCGCCGTTTACAGCTTCCATAGGCCAACCAGGTACCCAGGTAGCTTTAGCCAGTCTGTTGGTCAGAGCATTAGTATTGGTCTGCATCATAGCAGGTACCAATGCAAAGTAAACAGAAGTAGCGTCAGCTACTACAGCTACGCCGTAAATCTTGGTGCCGGCGATTAATCCCCAGTCTGACGCGTCAGTTTCGTTGATATCAACGATAGCGCCGGCTGTTTCCAGCTGGTTGGTAATGGCAGTATAGACAGCAGCAGGCAGGGTAACAGAATAGTCAGTCCGGACTTCAGGTACAACAGGGGGGGGACAAGCGGTCAGGGCTAGTACAGAAGCAAACATTACTACAGCAACAAAGGCTTTAACCATGTTTCTCATATAGAAACCTCCTAAAAAAATTTGTTTTTATTTTATTACATTTAAAAACCGGATACCGCTATCCAGTTAGTCAGGTAGATGTCATAGGCCGCGGCACCTTTTCCCTGGTCGGGAACCCAATCCACCGCTGTGGCATTGGCGTCACTCAGCAGTCCCATAGCGTCGGCAGTAGTAGCATCATCTACTCTGAATGCTATATAAAAGGTAGCCGGTATATTGGTAATATTGGGTCCGAAGATGCTGCGCAGGGGTATGGCTACCTCGGTCACGGAGTTCTGTCCATAGAAGGGCCAGGACTCACTGTCTCCTGAAGCGGTAAAGGTCGTGTGTTCAACTGTACCTGAGGCAAAATTATAGACATGGGCGTCCCTTTCAACCGGACGGTAATGTTTCACAAACAGGGAAATACCCTGATTGGTAGCCAGATAGGCAGTAGAGGTGTTGCCATTGGTGGTGATGATGCCCATTTCTTCAAATGAACCCACAGTCCCTGTGATACCCCTATCAGCGATACCGGTATTGTCCAGCACCCAGATGCTGTTGGAATAACTATTCCAGGTATCATTGGTGGTCCAGCCGTTATTGATAAATATGTAACTGGCACCGGCAAACCGGACATCCACACCGTCATCTTCAGGCAGTCCGGGTGATCTCATCCCCAGATACAGGTAGAAAAAGTCATAAGCGATATAGACATTGGTGATGTCATGGTACTGCTTGGTAGCAGTACCGTTTCCGGACTTGGCATCCTTGACCCCATCTTTGACCAGTACTCGGTTAGGACCGAAGTCATTTTCCAGGTCGCCTGAAAAATATATGGATCCGGTATAGTAGTCGCTGTTCACATTCACCAGCACAGGGTCAGCGTTAGCCAGGAACCAGTCTATGTATTGTTTATTTCCTATATTCAGGGCACCGCATCCGCTGACGGCGATGAGGGCTGCTGAAAGTAAAAATAATATTCTTTTCATGCTTTTCTCCTTGTATTAGTAGGCAAATTGCCATTCGGTGATGGTATAAGCGCCATAGGACTGACGGCCGTTAAAGGTATTGCCTGCACCCTGAGGTTCAAACCAGTATTCACCTATACAGCGTATAGTACCGACAGGCATGGAATAATTCAGTGTCAGCCCGATTCTATGGCGGGTAAACTTCATTTGGTTGCCGTTGGTATAAGTCGCATTTATACCTGTTTCTGTAATACTACCCATATCGATCTTATAGGAGATCAGGGACGAGGAGTATTTGGTCAGCTGCTGTTCATAGCTCAGCTTGGGGCTGATTATGAGAGGTGTTATTACTTTAGTGATATCAGCATTATCAGTAAAGGTCATCATTTTTCCGGACAGGATAAAGCGGGCATTGAGGGCTACCAGGTTATATTCCAGGGTAGCTTCCGCTCTCATCTGGGTATAATTGGTGAATTTCAGATTGTTATAGGTAATCAGGGAGAATTCACCGGTAGCTTTAAAGATACCGCTGCCGAAATTCAGTATACCGGTAAGACCCTGCCAGCCCATAGCGGACACGCCTTCCCAGTTATCATTTACCCAACCGATACCCTTGATACCGGTAACAGGGTCTGGTATGAGAAATTCTTTGGGTACAGCAGGAATAGGAATATCGTTGACAAAGTCAGCTGCCTGAGGGGCACGGCTGGCACTCTGACTACCTGACATGATCAGGATATCAGCGGTAGGGCTGCCCCCAAATCCGCTGGCCAGTACGGAGGTATCTCCGCGGGCGGCGCCAATTGCCTGGTAGTTGTTGCCGATATAGAATCCCTGAGCGGTGAAGTTAATAGCTCCCAGCAGATTTTCCAGTTTAAAGGTGGCCACACCGGCAAAGTCCTTGCCTTCAGTAGCTGAGTTCAGGGCTTTATCCCCTTTAAAGGATCCGATTCTGCCGTTTCCGTCCAGGTCAGAGCCTAGGGTCTTTTCAATATTTCTGAAGGATTCACCCATCCATAATCCGGAGTAGGCAAAAACACCAGCCAGAGACACATCAGCAAAAGGCAGGCTCAGTTTGTATTTGGCATTAATTACAGCAGCGATATCATATCCGCGCAGTATCAAGGCACGGGGTTCACCGTTGGTGGTAGCAATAGGGCTGATTTCCAGGTCGGGATAGTACGCCAGAGTAGTACTGACGCGCAGGCCTTTAATCAGTGAAGAGCTGTTCAATTTGAGACCATAAGCCAGGTCATAGGGAGTAAATTTACCATGATTCCAGTCAATACCTATCCAGTTCAGGGGATAGTGTACGGTAGCATGATAATCCAGCAGGCCTTCGATAGTCCCGTCTACAAATAGACCTTTAAGTTTGTCTCTGTCGGGATACCAGGGGGCACCCATGACCCAGGGGTCATAATCCAGTTCGTAGTTACCAATAGAGATAGTGTCTACAGTAGGAAATGGATTTACCAGGATACCTCTGAAAGACTGCAGAGCAATTGCTTCCTGCGCGGGAGTAGAGTTTTCCCAGGAGGTCCATACAGTCCCGTCCCAGTTAGCGATTTCCCAGCGCATATAATATCCCACTTTATCAGTAAAGGCTTTTCCGAAGAACTGTACTTCCAGAGAATTTTTAATATTGTTGGGGCGCAGAGGATCAAGATTCCAGTTCCAGCGTGTAAATACAGAAGTAGACAGATTGAAGTTATCACTTACATATTTATCTTTCTGGGCAGGAGGTTTGATCTTGGCGGCTAATTCTTTAGCATACGCGGTATATCCGCCTTTAGGTACCCATTGTTCTTTCTGATTGGGGTCATTCTTGACCATAGGCAGTACTGCACGGATATCCAGTTTAGGATCGGGGTAGGATTCCCATATGTTCAGGATGGAATACTGGTCGGTTGCTTCCTGCAGGCTACCCTTAGCAGGCCATACGATAATATCCACCAGTTCAGGGTCACCCCAGTAGTCAGATCCGCCGCCGATACGGTGCAGACCGCGGTACTCATTGACATTTCTGGTCAGCACATCATCAGGGTCAGGAAAGCCTTCGTTGGACTGAGCTACCAGCTGCCAGGCCCAGTTAGCAATAGAATCATCTTTACCCAGACCCAGGGCTGATTTTTTGACCACTGCTGTAATAGTACGTCCCTGTCCCGATATTTTAGTAGGGATGGCTACATATTCAGCCAGGTCTTTGGCTTTTACGTCCACTTCGATCTGTACACGTGCGCTGGGTTGAGGAGTAATCATGACTACCTTGTCCCAGGCAAAATCAGGGGCAAACAGGACATTAAGACCGGGTACACACTGGATATTTCCGGATCCCGGCACACGGTCCTGGTCGATATAGATCTGGAAATGCTGTACGTCAAAGTCAGCAGCCATACCCCAGTCCTGTTTCAGGTCAGCATTGACAGTGATTTTAAAGATGACATTTTCCTTTCCGGAAGCGTCTACTTCAAAAGACACGATATCAAAAGCTCCTGATACATATACAGGGTTGGTCGGATAAGTATAATATCCGGGACCTTTGTCATCACCGATAGGGTCATTATATTTAAACACGCCTGTTCTGATTTCATGGTTATCCGGGATAGAATTATCCAGGTTTTCTTTGACTCCCGCCATACTGGGATTAGGGTGGACCTGAGAGATCTTCCCTTCTTCTTTGGGGGCGGATTCTTTATCATTAGGGTCTGTACCGGCTTCGTATTCCTGCAGAGCGGAAAAACCGTCACCGTCAGTATCGGCATTTACGTCTTTCTGACCGTAAAAAGTCATCCAGTCATCAGCCACGCCGTCATTGTTCTTGTCTATATTTTTATCATTGGGATTGGTTCCCATCTTGTACTCATCAGCGGCTCCGACCTTGTCCCCATCCAGGTCCATCTTGCCGTTGAATTTATTAAACTTGGCACCTTGGCCGAAATACTTGACTTCCCACCAGTCAGGCATCCCGTCACCGTCGGTATCCAGCGCGGCATCCACTCCGGCCGGCGCGGTTTCAGGAGCAGCATACAGGGCCGCCCCGCCGAAAACAAAAAGAAATGCTAAAAGAAGCAAAAACCTTTTACCCATTCTAACCTCCAAACACGATTTTTGTACTAATGTTAATATGGTTTTTCTATTTGTCAATAGAAAAACTTCTTCTTTTTCTTATCGAGCAGACTTGAGTCGGGAACGGAACAGGTAATAATGATAAGATAGCACGCTTTTTTCAATTTTCAATTGGTTCCCGTTTTTAATATATGGCACATTATTAACGATTTATGTTACACCATGAGAAATTTGTTTGCAAGTTTTTTGATGATTTATTTTAGAAAAGGCAGATTTGTCATTCTGAGCGACAGCGCTTGTGCTGAGTAAGCGGTAGCGCACCTAGGTGAAGAATTTTTTCTTTTCCCGCATTGTCATTCTGAGCAACAGCGAAGAATCTCCTCTGTCACCCATGAGACCCTTCATTTCATTCAGGATGGCAGACTGATCAGGATATCGACCCAAAAAAGAACAGGGCGGCTATCACTAGCCGCCCTGCTTGCCCGGGACAGGAATCGAACCTGCACGACCTCAACGATCACTAGAACCTGAATCTAGCGCGTCTACCTATTCCGCCACCCGGGCTTTTGAATAGGAGTAGATTATAACACAGCGGTATTTTTATTGCAAAAAAGTATGGGGCGGTGTTTACACCGCCCCTGATTTATTTCTGCGTTTACCAGTTACTATAGGTTGAACCGGCCGGGTTAAATCCGCCTTCATCCAGGGCGTTCAGGTCCGAGATGGTTCCCACTTCTTTAGGGGTGCGGTCAAAGTCATAATAATAATACCCGCTGAGCGGGACGATATGATTAGAGAAAAATTTATCCGGATCAGAAGCCGCATTTTCTTCTTTAAAAGCGTACAATTTTGTATAAAACACATTATTTCGGATAAAAATCTGGTTGGTCAACCCTGAGCTGTCGTTTAGCCATACACCGATATAATAATTGGAGAAAGTATTACCTCTGACCATGGTGTAGTTAATTGCACTGGGGGTGCCATTAAACATCAGGTTAAGCGGGGTCAGCTTTAATCCATAATTGGTCAAACTACCCACCCCAATAAACGTATTTGAGATATAAAAAGAGTTTAATCTGTATGGGTTGAGCTGCATTGATGCACCAGTTGAAGAGTCTATATGCCCATATATTTTATTATTTGTCATATAAATACCTGAAGCATATGTTGAAGTTTTTTGAAATGTGTTAAAAAAAGTTATTGAAGAATTAGTGAACGTATTCCCGTAAAACACTTGTTTACTTCCATTAGGCCAGCTAGTAAGTGAATAATTATAGCTGCCGACAATATAGTTGCTGACCAGAGTTATTGTATGATCTCCAGTATATACCGCTTTTGTTTTAAACCCTTCAAGAGTTACGGATGGATTTGGAAATGTTAATGAACCTGAAAATTCTGTTTTATATCCGGTAATATTTCTGGTCATAAAATCCTGGCTGTATCCACCCCGTATCACTGAATTGGCATAATTTGCACTGGCTATAGTGCCATTTCCATCATATAGCCCGTCAGCTACCCAAACTTCATTATAATAAGAGCCACTAATTAAACCTGCAACAATAAAATTATTTCTTGGACCCCAATAGGTACCATCCCCGGTAGCCGATCCATTGGTCTTGATATAAATAATATTGCGGTATAGGATGTACTGTACATTACTGGTCCGGGTATTCCCAGCCAGGTCCTGAGCCACGATATACAGTTTGTTGGTGCTTTCGTCCAGCATGCCGGTATCGGAGATGACAATCTGCCAGTCCGTGCCGCTGGTCCAGGTACCGCCGTATTTAAAGGCTCCATGGTAGTTGGTGAGGTAGGCCCCCACGGTGCTGAACTGTACATTGTCGCTGGCTGTACCGGTCAGTGTAATGGTCTGTCCGGGATTGATGACCTTGACCCCTGAGGGTGCGGAAGTCACACTGAGAGTCGGTGCTGTGCGGTCGATGCTGACGGTCACCACCTGTACGGTACTGTTGCCCTTGAGATCTGTAGCCTTGACATAGACCAGGTGGTCATAGGCTTCGCTGTATATAGAGGTATCCAGCAGATAGGACCAGTTCACGGTGTTGCTGGCCTGCTGGTAAGAGCCTGAGTCTACTCTGATCTCAACCCTGGCGATCCCGCTGTTGTCCGAAGCGGTGCCGTACACCAGGAAGGATTTCCCGATGAGCTGATCAGGCAGAGGCTCAGTGATAGACAATCCCGGCGGGGTGGTATCGCTGGCCCCGTAACCGTTAAAGTTGACCGCGGCTACTATGTTGGTGTTGCCGGTCATGTCGCGGGCCCCCTGGACCACCAGAATATAGTTGGAGGCGGCACTCATATTAGAGGTGGTCAGTACTACTGTAGCTCCATTGGTAGGGTCAGCCGCGGCTGAGACCAGGCCCAGGCTGTCATTGGATATGGCGAAGTTAGCCATGCTAAGGGTATATACCGGGTCCATCACTTCAGAAAAACTCACCCGTACTTTGTTGAGAGCGATAGCCGTTGCCGATATCACTATGGGAGCCGCGTCCAGACTGCCTTCATTAGGCAGCGAGGGAAAGGTCCTGCCGCAGGACGCGGTCAGGATGGCACTGATTGTGAAAATAAACAGAATTATTTTTTTCATAGGTTTCCTCCTAATACCTGAGTCCGGTGGTCAGGCCCACATAGACCCCGTCCGGCGTGGACATCAGTTCATACCCCGCGGACAGACCGATCACCAGCCGGTTCAGCAATCTGTACCTGATTTCCAGTGATGGTTTGAGGCCAAAAGTGGTATGGGTTATATAGGTGCCGGTTGAGTTGGTTGACGTAGTCTGATATACACTGGTCACATTGACAGCCGGTGCCAAGGTCAGTCCAATATCCAGTTTACTATTAAGAGCCAGAAAGACTCCGCCTCTGACCTCTACTTTTAGTGTATCGGCATACAGGTCACCGTAAGCAGCTCCTCCGCTGTTCATCAGTCTGGTGGATTGAGTAGGCAGATAAAAAAATGCCGCTCCAATCTTCAGTCCCAGCCCCGGATTGAGAAAATACCGGGATTCCAGATAAGCACCAGTGACATACCCCAGGGCGGGGAGATTGGAAGAAGTACTGATCTCCGCCACCTTGTTCTTTAGAGGGTTGTAACCCATCAGCATTACCCCATTGAACAACCCGGCTTCAGTATCTGCAAACAGTCTGGAATGATAGGATACCAGGGTGTTTATTTCTGAGCCTTTGTAGCTCTTTAGCCCCTGGGGGCCCCGGATTATTACAGACTCTGAGTCCGCGCCTTCAAAACGTCCCGTGAATTTTTCACCGCTGGATAGGGTCAGGTAGACCTCTTCATCTTCCCGGCAAAAACCCCTCAGGTCTTTCAGAGCGTACAATTTTTGTTGGGTAGAGGACAGGATCAGGGCGTCTCCATCTACTTTGAGTATGGTACCCTGCTGTACCTTTCCATCCTTGTCCACTACGATATCAGCCCGTGCCGTGCCCCAGGCTATAAATACTGCCAGACCGGCCAGCCACCATTTTTTCATACTCAACACCATGCACCTCCGCGATTTTTTTTATTTTTTATAATATTTCTTAGTTCCTTTTTTATATCATTTACTATCCTATTACAGACAATTTTAAAATTCCGGGTTGAGCCCATTTAACTATCAGTAAAACTGCCACTAAACTGATAAGATAGGTAGTCAGAATCCAGGGGTCGGCTTTGCGGATTTTCATGATAATTATAAATGTGATAATTCCGCCTAAAAAACAAACTATAAGTACACCCAGATAATTTATTAATAATCCGGCAGTCACATAACCAGCCAACATCAACAATCCTATCACCAGCCTGCCTTTTTCTTCGCCCAGCAGGACAGGCAGTGTCTTTATACCTGCCGCTTTATCCCCCTTATAATCCTTGAGGTCTATAAAATTCAGAGCCAGTCCGAAACAGAGGAGAAATAACCAGGTATACTTTCCGGGGAAATCCAGAGGGCTCCTGCCCCCAAAGGTAAAGCCCGCCAGAACCAGGGCCCAGGTATTGAAAGCAATTATGATCTTGGAAAACACCGGCACTCTTTTAAGCCGGAAGGGGGGTTGTGAATACAGATAATACCCTGACAAAAATACCAGTATATAAAAAGAGGATGTGAAAGGGATAATAGCTGACAATACCAAACTGATTATTAAGAAGACATTACCGATCCTTCTATATAATTCTGGATCCCACCCACTAAAAAGGGATTTATCCGGATTGTTGATTTTATCAATGGATACATCTGCTATATTATTGGATATAAGAGAATAAATGCAAGCCGAAAACACACTAAACAGCAACAGGATAAAATTCTCAATACCCCCTCCACAGATCCCGCATTTTTTATAGAGAGAAAAATGGATTAAAACTCCCACTAGAGGCATCAACAGGAAATGTGTTACCCTCATAAGAGGGATGTCTCTCAGAAATGTTAATGCCCTTTTTTTATTCCATGCCATTGCCAATGCGGCAAACAAAGGTATAAAAACAAGCAAAAAGCTAACAATAAAACCTCTGGGTCCCGCTGAAATTTTAATGCCCAGCAGGTTATAGAGCTGCCACATCAGGTAAGGAAAAGCCGAGAGGCAGAACATCACCGTATAAATTAAAAAAGCGGATAAAACTCCAAGCAACAGAGAACGTTTTACCGTGCCGATATACCATCCTGAGAATAACATTATGATCAGTATTTCTATCTTGATCCCAGGTGTAGCGTAGCGGGTGGCCAGTCCATTCCAGAAAGTTAAATACTGGTGGAAGAGGTCTGCCCAGGATTGGGGCTGTATATATCCTATATCAAAACCTTTACCTCCGCTGATAATCAAGTCCAGTATAGGTGGAAGCATAACAACAATAAAACCGATAGAGACTAGTTTCACTATTCTGATCATATCCTTACGTAAAAACAGCCAAAATATCAAAATAATGGCGGGGATAGTGACCAAATAAAACAAAAGGTAATGGATATATTGTGGAAACGCTGGTGAAAAGAGGTCGGAAAACACCTCCAGAAAAGTCCTGACAATACTTACCGCGACAAGAGAAAGCATTATACCTTTGAGCGGAACAGTGTCCAGCCTGTTATTCAGGCGATTGATCGCATTTTGATTCATATTTCCACTCTAGGGGTATATATTTGGAGGATAAACATTTTGCGGATTGTTATCGGTGACGGTCGTATTATTAAAGTTGATATAACTGTCTGCACTAGTCTGCAAATAAATCCCGCCACCATATGCTGACCAACCCGACCAATAACTATACCAGTGTCTACAATCTCCCCAATAATCACATTCTTCATGTGGCTCTGTATAGTTATAATGAGAATATACCTGATTATTTTTGATAAGGGTATTTTGGAGATTCAGGTGCCCATGGTCAAAATAAATACCTCCCCCACGGGCATTTTGACACACTGTAGAAGCATAGTTATTGTAATAGGTAGAATTCAAAATAATCCTATTATTGGAAATCACGGAATCAATGATATTCACATCCATATTATATATATAAAGCCCCCCGCCATAGTCACTGACATTCGCCGCAGAAGTAGTGACATTATTATTGATTATCTTCACGTTGCTCAATATGGTGCCTGTATTTCCCGAAATATTCCCGTTTAAATATCCGCCTATTCCACTTACAACAAAATTTCTCCCGCAGGAAGTAACGGTGCAGTTTTCAACCACACAGTCTTTCAACATTTGTAAAGCAAAACCTCTAAGTGAATTTGAAATAACACAATCGGAGATCCTGTTTGAAGTAGCCCAATTTAAATTTAGCCCATTGTTATAGATATCCCCCTGTATGATAATGTTGCTCAATGATAACTTAAATGAGGTACTCACAGTTATAGCTGTAGCATAAAAATCTTTTAACGACATCCTGTACAATTGCACTCCGTTTATATAATGAAAGACTGAATGATACTGTGCTGGGTCATGGGTTGAAAAATCCTCGGAATACCCACCCCGGATATTAATGCCATTCTGTATACTTGCATCAGCAAAACTGCCCGAAGTGAAATATACGTTGGTGATCCCCACTGAGGTTGCTATGGATCTGGCCATATTATAATTTCTCAGCGGAGCATTGATGTGCCCTCTGCCCGGCTGGTCTAGCCCCGTGTCTGACACATAGATTGCCCGGTCATCATACAGCAACAGGGTATTGGAATAGGAGTTGGTTTGGTTTCCGGCATTGACCGTCCTGAACTCAAAGGTGGTGGACCCAGCTTCCTGGAGGCTGGGATGGTAATTATAACTCCAGTTAGTTGGACCACCGGTCATTGCCAGCCAAGGTGTATTAGAGATACTATTGTGTATCCTTATGTAGCCCTGGATCACGGTAACATCAGCGCAACTGGCCTGTACCGGGATGCTATTCCCAGGATGAAATTTCATATTATTCTGCGGATAATCTATGTTAATCTCAGGCACATCATAACCCAGTACGATAGAGCGGGACTGTACCACAGAGTGGCCCGCCCCGTCCGTGACCCGGATAAACAAGGTGTGGACACCTTCATTATAATACAATGCCGGAATCTGGCCGTCCAAATAGCTGGAATCTCCCAGATACTGGTAGTCCTGGCTATCTACCCGGTATTCAAGCTTAAGAAAACTATAATCATCGTCGGCCCAGGTTTTCACCAGAATTTTATTTCCCGTCACCGCCAGGTTGAAGACGTAGCCATTGGGGGGGAACATGATATTTAAAGTGGGGTTTTTAGAATCCAAACTGCCATAGGTCTGGATGGAATAATTCCCGGAACGTAAGGTAAAGGTGGTGTAATTGGAATTAGTGGTGACAGTCGTACCATTAGTCGAAATATTGAAACCGGAAAACCGTTGAAAATCATACTGAGGTACGGTAAGAGATACATTCTGGAAGGGTATCTGGTTGCTGACCTGCAGGCTGATGTAATCCCCATTGGCCAAAGCACTCTGGACTATCATACTACCCTGTGCAACCTGATACAGATCGATGTTGGTCAGATCACTGATAAATTGGCCGTTATCAAAATACAGCCTGATTTCATAGGGAGATACTGCCTCAGTCTCAACTATTCGACACTGGGTTGAATCCCCGCTATACAGCCCTGATGTATCATTGCCGAAATCAGGCACATTTAATTCATCCAGTTTCTGACATGCAAACACTGACAAAAAAGATGCCAATATGGCCAGACCGAAAACTTTTCTCATTCACACACCCCCACACCCAAGTTTTTGACTATTACTCTTATTTTATATACAAATATTTCATTTTGCAACAGATTTTTTAATCGAAAAAACTGAAATTCCTGACATGCGTGGCATTAATTGATTTATCTATAAACAGATAGGCGCAATTTTTATGAAAAAATTAATAAAAACAGCCGCCCTGATCTTTCAGGACGGCTGACGTATATATTTTTTAAAAAGGTATGTCTTACTTGATCACGATCCCCGCCTGGACACTGGGCTGTATGCGCTGCGCGGTGATACTGTATTTGGCAAAACCTCTTATCCCCAAGCCGAAATTCGGACCCAGCTTAAGAAAAGCGTTCACTCCCAGCGCGGGACCATAGTGATAACTGAAGCCCAGCACATTGTCGAACTGCATATCCAGAAAGGCGCTCAACGTCGGCGCCAGGTCTATGCCGAAACCCTTGGGCGCCAGGATACGGTAACCCAGACCCAGAAAGACATCACCCGCGAAAAAGCTGCCGTCAGATTGGGACTGAGTGAAATTATTGGTCTGAAGTGAACCTACCTTCAACCGTAAATCTCCTATCAGAAATAACTTACCATTTCCCATTGTGGAAGCACCCACATTAACGCTGTAAGCATTGAGAGTCACAGCGGAATGTATCACCTGTGAATTCAGGGAATAATTCCCCAGACTTTCAATACCTATGGAAAACATCTTCAAACCGTAAGCCTGGCTCCCCCACAAGGACAGAGCTGCCACCGCCAGGACAAAAAGCACCTTCTTCATATCAACCTCCCATGATTGATTTCTCTATCGAAATATTAACACAACACTGCCAATTAGCAAGTAAAAACCCTGTCGGGGTGTAGAAAATCCCCACGCATACTCTGAAAAAAACTCAACTTCCTTCTATATTAATAGCAAATCTATGTGATTTCCCTTTTGGTTTGAGCCTGACCCCGGGCCAGGTCCTGCACCGATGTGCCCCTGTCTGTTGGGTAGGGGGACTTTGACTCACAGAGCCCCTTCATACCTATGAGTGCCATGGACTTTTTGTATAGTTGCACCGGGAGGTACCATCTGCTCGCTCTTTTCATGCCCCTTTAGTCCTCCTGACCTGTCTGTACGCTGCCCATCCCCGCACTTGAACACTCCGTGTTACGCTGACAATTCGCATATAGGATAAAGTCTGCTTTTAAAACCCGTATCATATATATTATTTCTTTTATAGACAGTCTGCTTTCTATAATACAGAATTATTCTTTGTATCAGTCAATAAAAAAAACCGCGCCTTTGGACGCGGTTTTTTTTAAAAGATAGGGTAATTATATGTTTATTTTCAGCCCAAAGTTATACATGTAAAAATCACCCAGGCTAGCACCAGAAGTATTGAAGAATTGACTTACTTCTATGACGGGTGAAAGCAGAAAATCGGGGAAGAGTTCCAGGCCCACAGTAGCGGTAATAAAGCTCCCTAGACCAAATGCCACAGGACTATCACTTAATGAAATACCACTTCCTGACGCTGATCCGCCCATATAGCGGTATTTAGCCAGTATATAAGGATTGACCAGTTTACCCAGTTTAAAGCTGAAAATGGGGCCTAAATCAATTGCATAGAGACTAACTCCCTGCCAGGAAGAATAACCGAATCCCAGGTCAACCGCTAGGCTGGGACCGAATTTCTGGCTCTGGAAAAATGCAAACTTCAGGTCGCCATATGCACCTAGCAAAAACGGCCTCAGTCCAAAATCCATATTATTGTTTAATCCCACTCTCACACCAAAATCTACATTGGGTATAGGAATCTGTACATTTTGAGATCCAAATCCTCCCCCGGCTCCATACGCACTGACATGTCCCGGCCGCACTGTGTTGGCACTTTGCAGAGAAGACAGAGCACAACTGCTCATAAAGCCCATACCCAATAACACCATCATCAGGATCTTTTTCATACAAAACCTCCAATTAGTTAAACCTAACCGAATAATATCACTTCCAATAAATAAATTCAAGTATTTAACAAGCCTATTCAAAAAAAAAGTAGACATAACCTTCAGACACGTTTATAATAGGTACGTATCTACATTCTTCAATCCAAGGATAGAACATGGATGAATCAAAGATCTTGGAGATCAAAGCCGTAGAAAATCAGGCGGCAGAGATCCTGACCAAAGCCAAAGCGGATTTTGCCCGCATCCTGAACGAGGCCGGCGAAGAAGGACTAAATAACGTGGAATCAGCCAAGCAGAAAACCCGTGCCGCCTATCAGTCCACTCTGCAGGAGTTCCGCAAAAAGGGCGAAAAAGAAGCCGCTTCCATTCTGGAAGGTCTGGACACCGAACTGAAAAAGATCCAGAAAAGCGCTGAACTCAAAGAAAAATCCGCATCTGAATATCTTCTAAAAGCAGTGAAGGAAAAATATGGCAATCGTTAAGATGAAAAAACTCGAGCTCAGCCTGGTATCCACCATCCGGGCCCGGGTTTTTCAGGAACTGCAGGAAGCAGGCTGTGTTCATCTTCAAAATGTCACTTCTTCTCAGGATGTGGCTGACGCGAGTTATGTCAATATAGAGCTGGATGATCTGGAGACCGAAGAGATGCTCTCTTCCCTTGAGGACAGTATAGATTTTCTCCAGTCTCACATACCAGTGGTCAAAGCCGGCATGCTGGAAAGCATGTCTGCTGTCCCGCCTTCCCGTTCCCTTCAGGAGATGCAGGAGCTCTATAACTCCTTCCCCCTGGAAGAAGTTCTCAAAGACATCCGCAGCCTGGAGCAGGAATACAAAGATACCGAAGCCCGCATCGCGGCTCTGTCCAAAGAAGAGGCTGACCTCAGCATCTGGAAAAATGTAGGTCTGGATCTGGACAGTATCCATGGCAACAACCCCTATACCGGCGGTATGGCCGGCTATATCCCCAGGGACACACTGAGCCGTTTCAGCCAGGAGCTGCAGCAGGCCAGTCCCTACCTGGATATTCTGGTGGCGGACACTACCCCCAATGAAGTGTATCTTTACATTATATATGCTAAAAGTGAAGAGGAAGCGGTACGTGAAAAGATTAAGGATCTGGGTTTTGCCGGCATGGCAGTATCCGACCGCAAGGGTGACCTTCGTGCCGTACTGGAGGATATTACCGCTCAGCTCAAGCGGCTGCGCAGCCGCCTGGAAGTATTTCGGGTACTGATCATAGACTCCGCGGAACACCTGGACAGCCTCAAGCTGCTCCATGACCTCTTACTCATCCATCAGCAGGGCCAGGAAGCACAGGGTCAGGGAGTGCAGACTCAGACCGTCAGCTTTTTCCAGGGCTGGGTACCAGTACCCCAGATCGAAAAAATTGTGGCAATCCTGGGGCGACATCAGGAGCTGGAATACAGCTTGACAGACCCGGTAGAGGCAGAATATGAAGATGTCCCAATTCTTTTAGAAAATAAAAAGATTTTTAAACCTTTTGAACCGTTGACCCGAATGTACGGTCTGCCCATGTATGGCACCAGTCTGGATCCTACACCTCACCTTTCACCCTTTTATTTTCTATTTTACGGATTCTGCCTGGGTGATTTTTTCTACGGCCTGATTATGATGTTCCTTTTTGGTTTTTTGGCTATCAAAAGTAGGAAAAATGCCGGGACATCCGCCTTTATGAGTATGCTGGCATTGGCAGGATTGTCTTCCGCTGCTTTTGGAGTGGTTTTTGGATCTTATTTCGGCAATCTTTTTACTGAATATATCAAAGTACCGCTACTTGCTAACCCGGGATTGATTAACACCCTGGATAAACCCATGCTGGTATTATACATTGCCCTTATTTTGGGAGCGGTTCACCTTCTCTATGGATTAGTGGTAAACATGTTCAGCCAGATGCGCAAAAATGCCCTGGACGCTATCTTTGATAACCTTTCCTGGATGGTATTCCTGAGCGGATTCTTTACCTGGCTGGTCTTGGTACGTATCGGTGAACTGGTACAGATAACTCTGCCTGCTATGTATGTACCTAATGCCGCTACCGCAGGCATTTTTACAACCCTCATGCTAATAGGCGCGGGATTGATCGTGCTGAATTCTATTCGCAAAGCGCTGGCTAAAGGTCCCCTGGGAATTATCACAGGGTTCCTGGGAGGTCTGTGGGAACTGTATGAGGCCACCGGTTTCTTAAGTGATCTGTTGAGCTATGCCCGTCTGTTGGCATTAGGTCTGGCCACCGGTGTTATCGCCAATGTATTTAATTTTCTGTCTTTTGATATGGTCATGAAAGGTATGGGGCCTGCCCTGGGCATACCTCTGGGTATTATCCTGCTTCTTATCGGGCACATGTTTAACCTGGTCCTGAGTGCCTTCGGGGCTTTTGTCCACTCCCTGCGTCTCCAGTTCGTGGAGTTTTTCTCCAAGTTTATGGAGGCAGGCGGACGGGAATTTCAACCCCTTAAACAGGAAGGCAGCTATTATAATGTACAGAATATTCAAAAAGACGCTAGATAAAGAAAAACTACGGAGGATATATCCATGTGGAAAGGTAACAAAACAGCAAAACTCTTAGGAATAACCGGACTGGCCCTATTGGCCGCAGTAGTCCCTTCTTTCGCTCAGGAAGTAACAGGAGCGGCGCCTGTCAGTCCCGGATTCTGGGGGACAGCTTTGGCTATACTGGGAGCGGCTCTGTCCACTTTGGGCGGGGGCTTTGGTTCCAGCGTCGGTGTGGGTATCGCCGGACAAGTCGGTAACGGCGTCCTCAGCGAAGATGGGGGTAAATTCGGTAGCGTACTAGTGCTGCAAGCGCTCCCAATGACCCAGTCTATTTATGGTATGCTGATCGCTTTTATGATCCTGCCTAAGTTGACAGGAGATCTGACTGTAGATAAAGGGTTGGGTATCCTTTTTGCAGCTCTGCCCATAGCTGTGACCGGGTATATTTCCGGAGTGTGGCAGGGAAAAGTGTCAGCCGCCTCCATGCAGCTGATCGCCCGTAAACCCAAACAGATGGGACAGGCTATCATCCTGCCGGCCATGGTGGAGACTTTCGCCGTATTCGGCCTGCTGGTGTCTATCCTGATGTTAGGTGCTGTAAAATAAAAATTTTTCAGGGGCGTTTGCTCCTGAATGTCTTTATTGTTTTTTAGATTTTTACCAGATACAGAATAGTACAAGGAGACAGACATGAGTCTCGAAGATATCAAGAAGAAAATCCTCAAGGACGCCCATACGGAAAGGGATAAACTCCTGGAACAGGCTAACCTCCGTAAAAAAGAGATCCTGAAGGATTATGATAAAAAGATAAAAGAATATGATGAATCATTGAAAGAATCCGCCCAGGCAGAAGGCGAATCCGTACAACGCGGTATTGTTATTGATGCCCGCCAGAGATTTAACAATGAGATCCTGGGTAAAAAGCGTGACATACTGTCTGCTTCCTTCCAGAAGGCCATGCAGGCTTTTCTGGACTCTGCCGACTACCCTACCCTTATGACTCACCTGGTGGAAACCGCGGTTGACGGTAAAGACAGTGAAATCATACTGTCTGCTAAAGAAAAAAAGCTGAATGCCGCCTGGATAGAAAAAACTGCCAAATCTGCCAAAGTGAAACTAAAAATTGCAGACGAAAAAGGGAAATTCCTGGGTGGTGTGACCGTAAAACAGGGCGATTATTTCGTGAATATCACCGTAGAAGCCCTGTTCAATTCAATTAAAGAAGAAGCCGAGAAGAATCTGGCTGAGATCTTGTTTTAAGAGGAAAGTATGGCTGATTGGGGATTCGTTGCGGGACAGCTGCGCAGTCTGAAAAAGGACCTGCTGGATGGACCCGCGTTATTCCGGCTGATAGACGCGGGCAATGACATGGCCTTTCTCAAAGCAGTAGAAGACAGCTCCTATGGAGCCTGGTTTACTGCCGGAAATATTGCCCACTATGATCTGATTTTTGAAAAATATCTGCTGGACCTGTATGAAAGCCTGGAAAAACTGCTCCCGGAAAACCCCATCCTGCTGCTGCAGCATCTCAATTATGATATATCCAATATGAAGATAGTCTATAAGACTAAAGCCCGGGGTGATTCCATGAAGTGGGAAAGCCTGAATGAAAATGGCACCATTGTACCGGAAGAGCTTTATACTATTATAGAAGATAAACTATATTTTAAATTACCCCAGCCTTTTGATATTGCATTCAGGGAACTGGACGAAATCCTGCACAATTTTCCTGATGATCAGATAGTAGACTTTAGACTGGATCAGGCGGCTATGGATTACCGCTACAGCCTGTTATCTGAAACAGAGGAATACCGAGAAGTACTCCCCTATCTGACTGTCCAGGCTGATCTGGAAAATATTAAAAACACTTTGCGGGCCAAAAAGATGGGCATAGAACGTCTTATGTTTCCTTATGTCCTGCTGCCGCACGGCACTATACCTGCCGACCGTTTTGAGATGTATTATGCTGAAAACCTGGAAGATCTGACCGAACATCTACGCGACACCCAGTATGGTAAGATCATCACCACCGGGCTGGATGCTATGCTGGATAAAAAAGGTTTTTCCCTGCTGGAAAAACAGATTGACCTGTATCTCCTGGAACAGATCAGCAGTTACCAGTACGCTGCCGGCGGCCCCCTGGTGCTGGTGGAATTCCTGGAGCTTAAGCGCCTGGAGATTAAAAATCTGACTATTTTGTTTATTGGAAAACTGAATAACCTGGCTGCCGACCAGATAAAAGCGAGGTTGCGTACTAATGCTGTCTAAAAAAATCGCCGTGATCGGCGCACCTGATACCATCCTGCCTTTTTCCGCTATCGGTGCTGATGCCTATGATGCTCTGGATAGCGAAAGCGCGGAAACCATCCTGGATGAAATAGTTTTAAAGGATTACGGCATAATATACCTGGAAGAAGCCTACGCCCGCAATTTTACGGAAAAGATTGAAAAGCTGAACAATTCCCACCGGGAGATGAGTATCACTGTAATTTCGGGCAGCCGGGGCGGCTCCAATGTGGCAGTGGAAAAGATACGCAACCAGGTAAAAAAGGCTATAGGCCTGGATTTATTTTCTGACAACTAGTGATTATAGATTTTAGAGGGCAGACCCTCAACCCAAGGCAAGGAGTACAACATGGTCCAAGGAACCATAACTAAAGTAACCGGACCTCTGGTCATCGCCTCAGGCATGAACGGAGCTAAGATGTTTGACATGGTCAAAGTGTCAAATGAAGGTCTTATCGGTGAAATCATACAGCTGAAAGGCAATAGCGCCTATATCCAGGTCTATGAAGATACTTCAGGTATCGGACCGGGCGAGCCTGTGATATCTACAGGAGCTCCCCTCTCTGTGGAACTGGGTCCGGGGCTGATAGGAAATTTCTTTGACGGGATTCAGCGCCCTCTGGAAGGTATTGCCAAGGCTTCCGGTTCCGCTTTTATTGCCCGGGGTATTGACGTACGCCCTCTGGACAAAGATAAAAAGTGGGAATTTATCCCCAAAGTAAAGGCAGGCGATAAAGTCTCCCAGGGAGATATTCTGGGGGAAGTCCCTGAAACATCCCTGGTCATCCATCGCATCCTTACTCCGGTAGGCATAACCGGAACAGTTTCCAAAATCAAACCCGGTAATTTTACCGTGGATGAGACTATAGTGGTCCTGACCGATGAAGAGGGCAAAGAACACAACCTGACTATGACCCAAAAATGGCCGGTGCGTATTCCCCGTCCTGTAAAGCGCAAACTGCCTCCCCGCAGCCAGATGTACACCGGACAGCGCATCATCGACACTTTCTTCCCCCTGGTCAAAGGCGGTACAGCAGCCATCCCCGGACCTTTCGGCTCCGGAAAGACCGTAACCCAGCACCAGCTGGCTAAATGGTCAGAAGCGGAAATCGTGGTCTATATCGGATGCGGTGAACGAGGTAATGAAATGACAGACGTGCTGGCTGAATTCCCCGAGCTGATCGACCCTAAAAGCGGCAAGCCTCTCATGGACCGCACTGTCCTCATTGCCAATACTTCCAATATGCCGGTAGCCGCCCGTGAAGCTTCTATTTATACCGGTATTACCCTGGCGGAGTACTTCCGTGATATGGGATACAGCGTGGCTCTCATGGCCGACTCCACCAGCCGCTGGGCAGAAGCTCTGCGTGAAATGTCGGGTCGTTTGGAAGAAATGCCCGGTGAAGAAGGCTATCCCGCCTATCTGGGCAGCCGTCTGGCTACTTTTTATGAGCGCGCCGGTATCGTCAACGTGCTGAATTCTTCCCAGGACATCACCGCCTCTATCTCTGTGATCGGTGCGGTATCTCCTCCGGGTGGAGACTTTTCCGAACCTGTGACCCAGAACACTCTGCGTGTGGTCAAGGTCTTCTGGGCCCTGGACTCCAATCTGGCCTACCAGAGACACTTCCCCGCTATCAACTGGCTGGTGAGTTACTCTCTTTACAATGATTCGCTGGTGGATTTCTGGAGAGAGACCCTGGGTGAAGAATGGTATGAAGTCAAGACGGAAGGCATGAAGATTCTGGAAGAAGAAGCAGAACTCAAGGAAATTGTCCGTCTGGTGGGTATTGACTCCCTGACCCGTGAGCAGAGAGTGACCCTGCTGACTGCTAAAGCTATTCGCGAAGACTTCCTGCATCAGAATGCCACCCATGAAGTAGATACTTATACTTCTATACAGAAACAGATGAAAATGGTCAATACCATCATCAATTTCCATCACCTGGCCATGGAAGCAGTACACAAGGGCGTAGAGTATGACCGCATTGAACTGATGGCCTGTACCGAAAGTTTTTCCACCATGAAATTCATAGAAGAAGCCAAAATTCAAAAAGAATTTGAAACCATAGAAAAAAATATGAGGCAGGAATTTGCCGCATTAACCACAGGGATCGAGGGGTAAGCCATGTTAAGAGAATATAAGACTATTTCCAGTGTAGAAGGCCCCCTGGTTGTGGTGCAGATCCAGCATGACTGTAAATTTGACGAACTGGTCGAGATCGAACTGGGCAACGGTGAAAGACGCCGGGGCAAGGTGCTGGAAGCCTACTCCGATAAGGCTCTCATCCAGGTATTTGAAGGCTCCACCGGTATCGATGTACGGGATACCAAAGTGACTTTCCTGGGAAAGGTTGTGCGTATCCCTGTAGCTCCGGATATCCTGGGGCGCATCTTTAACGGTTCAGGTAAACCCATCGACGGGGGCCCTGAACTGATCGCGGAAAACTACCTGGATATCAACGGCGCGCCTATTAATCCCTTTAACCGCGACTTCCCGGCTGAGTTTATTCAGACCGGTATTTCCGCTATCGACGGGATGAACCCTCTGGTAAGAGGACAGAAGCTGCCTATATTCTCCGGATCCGGTCTGCCCCACTCCCGTATGGCGGCTCAGATCGCCCGTCAGGCCCAGACCCTCAAAGCTCATGACTCCTTCGCGGTGGTATTTGCCGCCATGGGTATCACCTATGAAGAAAGCCATTATTTCATGGAAGACCTCAAAAAAACCGGTGCCATTGAGCGTACTGTGATGTATATCAACCTGGCGGATGACCCTGCCATCGAGCGTATCACCACCCCTCGTATGGCCCTGACTACCGCGGAATACCTGGCCTTTGAACAGAATATGCACGTGCTGGTGATCCTCACCGACATGACAAACTACTGCGAAGCTCTGCGTGAAATCTCCGCCGCCCGCAAAGAAGTACCCGGACGCCGCGGATATCCCGGATATCTGTATACTGACCTGTCCACTCTTTACGAAAGAGCGGGGAAAATTAAAGGGAATTCCGGATCTATCACCATGATCCCCATCCTGTCCATGCCGGAAGATGACAAGACCCACCCTATACCTGACCTTACCGGCTATATTACCGAAGGCCAGATCATTCTGTCACGGCCCCTGAATGGTAAGGGTATCTATCCTCCCATTGATGTGCTGCCCAGCCTGTCCCGTCTGAGAGACAAGGGTATCGGTAAAAATCGTACCCGTGAAGACCATGCCGATCTGGCTAACCAGCTGTTTGCGGCTTACGCCCGCGGCAAGGAAGCAAAAGAACTGGAAGCCATCCTGGGTGAAGGCGCTCTGACCCCGGTTGACCTGAAATTCAGCCAATTCGTGGACAGATATGAAAATGAATTCGTGAAACAGCCCGACCATGAGAACCGCACCATAGAAAAGACCCTGGCCATAGGCTGGGACCTGGTAGCACACCTCCCGGTAGCCGAATTGAAACGTATCCGGGAAGAATACAAACAGAAATACTTACAGCCGGTGATGGAAAAACTGGGAGTAGTTGATGCAAAGGATTAATCCTAACCGTATGGAGCTGTCCCTCCAGAAGAAAAAACTGGGGGTAGCCCGACGCGGTCATAAACTTCTCAAGGATAAACAGGATGCTTTGATCCAGTTGTTTATGGAAAAGGTAAAACAGGCTATCGCTCTCCGCAAGGAAATCGATGCCGAACTACAGGATGCCTATGCCAGTTTTTTAATAGCCAAAGGGGGCATGGAGAAATCCACTGCTGACTCTATTTTCTCTTCATCCAACGTCCAGGTACAGCTCAATGCCATGGTACAGAACCATCTGGGTGTACGCAGCCCGGTCTATCAGTTTACTCAGCAGGGTAATCTCCACTCCTATTCTCTGGTAGGGACTTCGGGAGAGCTGGACACAGCCCTGGAAATTTTTTCCGGTGTCCTGGAAAAAATGGTCAAGCTCAGTGAACTGGAAAAAATGGTAGAACTCATGGCTATTGAAATAGAAAAAACCCGCCGTAGGGTCAACGCTCTGGAATACCGTTTAATACCCCAGACAGAAGAGATTATCCGCTTCATTAAAATGAAGCTGGATGAGATGGAAAGATCCAACCTCTCCCGCCTGATGAAAGTAAAGGACATCGTCAGAGGAGACTAAAGTCTCCTCTTTATTTTTACAAATAAAAATATAACAAATACTGCTTGCATTTTTTCAGCTATCTTTTAGAATCATGGATATGCAAGAGGAGAAGCAATGTCGTTTCAGTTTCAGATTGAAAATGGTGTAAATATGATACGACTGGAAGGCAGCATAGAGTTTTTAAAGGCTCATGAACTGGAAAAATCCCTGGAAGACCTAATCAGCGAAATCATATCCAGTGAAGCTGCACCACCTATTTTATTTGATTTTACCGATCTTAGCTATATTGACTCCTACGGGTTGGGAATACTGTTAAGATGGAAACAGCTCTGCACAAAAAATAAAATTCTCTACGCCTTTACCAACCTGAGAGGGCAGGTCAAAAATCAGTTTGAATCCGCTCAGGTCTCCACCGCTTTTCCTCTATTCGAGGATACTATGGATGCCATCCAGTACCTCAAAGAAAACAGCTGATTTATTTAATAATTATTTCACTTTTTACTCTACCGAGATGGTATTATATACAGGACAACTATAGGGGGTGCCCGTGTCCTTTTCTATAAGGGAAAAAGAGGGTTTCATACAGGTTCTCATCAGTCAAAAGTTCGAATTACCTCAGGTGACAGTGTTCAGAGAGTGGATACATCAGATGCAGCACACCCTGGCTGAAGACAAAGCTGTTTTACCGCTTTTCGTGGATTTTACAAACCTGGAATACCTGGATAGTTCCGGAATTGGGGTGTTATTGAGTCTTAAAACGCTCTGCGAAAAGGCGGGCATTGCCTTTGCTTTTTATAATATCAGCCCCAAAATCCTGCAGCTGTTTAAACTGACTGATATTGATACCCTGTTTCCGGTTTTTACCAACCGGGAGGAAGGGGAGAACTATCTTTTAAATCACAAACCGTCTGAAAATAAATCACAATCCTACAAAGCCTTTCGTTACCCTCACATGTAAACCAATCTTATCTTGAAATACTTATCAACTATTCTGATTTCTCAATATATTCGGTTCTGAAATGGGGAATTCAATTTTAGCTATAGTGGATTTTCTATTCTTGGAATCTACAGTAAATGCATGCGGATCTATGCCATAGCCTTTCAACATCAGAACAATCATGGTTATACCCAGACCGCTTCCTTCGGTATCGTCCGCGTTTTCCATATAATAGTCTACGATACTGTCATACCTCAAGGCTTTATTAAATTTATCACGGATTCTCAGGTCTTCATATTCACTGAGGGGACTGCTATTTTCCACGATCACCATTATACGTTCTTCGTTGTGCAGGATAGACACATTAATATGAAGATTATGTTTACGGGCAATGGATTCAAATTCTTCCAGTCCTTTTTCATCCATGAGATATCTGATTTGTTCAAATCCCTTTTTAAGATCTTCTTCGGAATCGGCTTGAATATTGTTTTTCAGAAAATAATAATGCTTCACATTGGCTTTTATACCGTTAATGATCATCTCTTTTATGGAGCTGTAAAACGCGTCGGTGAGCTCTGCTTTGTTATATTTTTCCAGCAGGGCGTCGATTACAGTATGAATGACCGACTGTATACTTTGATTGATCACTGGGAAAATCAGTTCAACAGGTTGGCCCTGCTCTATATTCTGCAGCATCGTCTTTTGGTCGAAGTTGTGTCTGCTCATATTCAAACCTCCCTATTTCAGGACTTATTATACAGGATTAATCCTGTTATTTCAATCAGAATTTCCTTTTAATTTTTTGAAAAAAAAAGGGCTGTTGGTCAGACAGCCCTTTTTCTGTACTTTTTTTTGCCTAGAAATCTTTGAAATCATCCAGGGGGATTCTGTCTTCAGGTTTGATAATGTGGACTTCATCTTCATCATGGGGATGAAGGGTGACACTCTGGACCTGCCGGGGTTTGGGCTGAACGGGACCTGCCTGCAGTAGCGCATTTTGGCCGGATTGTTTTTTATCTTCTTTATCGCCATTGATCACATTATTGAGATCGACCACTATCCCTTTTAAGGATTCAGCCTGTGACAGCATTTCTTCACCGGAAGCAGCCGTTTCTTCGGAAGTAGACGCGGTATTCTGGACCACAGAATTAATCTGACTCACCGCCTTAGTCACCTGGTTGGCTCCTTTGAGTTGTTCCTGACTGGCCCGGGCCACTTCATCCATGAGCTGATTGACTTTATCAGTGAGATCTCCAGCCTTTTTAGTATTTTGGGTGACCAGCTCTCCCAGGTCCTGGCCTTTTTTGACGCTGTCGATAGCGGTGGCAATCAGTCCAGCGGTCTCCTTGGCAGCCTCAGCGCTCTTCTGGGCCAGGTTCTTGACCTGGTCGGCTACTACGGCAAATCCACGTCCCGCATCGCCGGCTCGGGCTGCTTCTACAGCGGCATTGAGCGCCAGGATATTGGTTTGAAAGGCGATATCATCGATCACCTTGATGATGCGTTCGATCTGACGGCTGTTATTGGTGATATCCTGTATGGCTATGGAGAGCTTGTCCATCATCTCCACGCTTTCTTTAGAACCTTTGTTGGCATCGCCCATCATGCCCTTGGCTTCGGTCACGGTCTTGGTATTGGACTCTATGATGCTCTGCAGTTCTTCCAGGGAGGAGGTCATCTCCTCTACCGAGGAGGCCAGCTCGCTGGCTCCGCTGGACAGCTCCTGGCTGGAGGAGGATACCTGGAGGCTGGCATTGGTGAGCTGTACCGAGCCTTTGCCCAGCTCTTCCGATACCGAGGTCAGACTGCGTGACAGGCTACGGCTGATCAGAATTCCCAGAGCCAGGGCCAGAATAAATCCGATGATAACTGATGCCAGGACCATGATAGTCAGGGAGGCGCTGGCCTGGGTACTTTTTTTCATAGCATCTTCATTATTTATTTTGAGAATATCCCGCATACTTTTCAGATGACTCTGCACATCGCTCAAGTTGGCTTTTGTAACCGTCTTGAAGTAATCGGCGGCATTTGCCCAGGCGGACTGTCCCAGATACTTTTCAATTTCAATAACAGAAGCATGTAGTTTCTGATGAGGTTCTTCTATTTCTTTGAGGTCCTGAGCCAGCTGGGGCACCAGTTTGACGGCGTTACTCAACTCCTGACTGTAATACCACTTTCCGAAATTACACTTATGGTAGTCTGTCTGCACCTCGATTTTGGCAGACTGGTCTATGAGATCGTTCTGTACTATGGCAGCCCAGTTGAGATGCTCCACTTCGCGCATGAGGAGCGCTTCCGTGAGATCGTCCAGCTCCTCCATATGATTCATGGTTTTAATGGTGCTCTCATTGCCAAAAAAGCCTATGGCCCCTACTGCTAAAAGAAGTATGGCCAGCAGTAAAAAACTGACAATCAGCTTTACCCCTATACTCCAGTGTTTAAACATCATTTGCCTCCCATTCCCTGGTCTTCATACAGTTTTTATTCCTATGTTCACTGTATGAATGACTGGTTTTTTTTTAAGGAAGCAAATTCGTAGTATTATATTCCTAGTTAATAAGAGGATTATAATTTATAACATTTTGCCATGTTTTTGTCAACCAATATTTAAAAAAAAGAGAGGCCTGGCAGGCCTCTCTTAAAATCAGAATTGATTCTATTGTGCTAAAAATCCTTGAAATCATCCAGGGGAATCTGGTCTTCAGCTTTGATGATGTGAATACCTTCCTCATCCTGGGGGTGCAGGGTCATGGACTGAACCTGGCGCGGTTCTTTTTTGCGGGTATCCAGATGGACCAGCTGCTTGTCATGTACCAGATTATCGGCTTCTCCTGCCGCCGCTCCCTTGACCAGCTTATTCAATCCTTCCACTACCTGCTTCATCATTCCCGCCTGCCCCAGAATCTCTTCCCCGGCGGCGGCACTTTCTTCCGAGGTAGAAGCGGTGGCCTGGGTCACTGTATTGATCTGACTCACCGCCTTAGTCACCTGGTTGGCTCCTTTGAGCTGTTCCTGGCTGGCCCGGGCCACTTCATCCATGAGCTGATTGACTTTATCTGTCAATTCTCCTGCTTTGCGGGTATTCTGGGTGACCAGTTCTCCCAGGTCCTGGCCTTTTTGTACACTATCTATAGCGGTGGCGATCAGTCCAGCAGTCTCCTTGGCAGCCTCAGCGCTCTTCTGGGCCAGGTTCTTGACCTGGTCGGCTACTACAGCAAATCCACGTCCCGCGTCTCCAGCCCGAGCCGCTTCTACTGCGGCATTGAGCGCCAGGATATTGGTTTGAAAGGCGATATCATCGATCACTTTGATGATGCGTTCGATCTGACGGCTGTTATTGGTGATATCCTGTATGGCTATAGAGAGCTTGTCCATCATCTCTACACTTTCTTTAGAGCCTTTGTTGGCATCGCCCATCATACCCTTGGCTTCGGTCACTGTCTTGGTATTGGACTCGATAATGCTCTGCAGTTCTTCCAGGGAGGAGGTCATCTCCTCTACCGAGGAGGCCAGCTCACTGGCTCCGCTGGACAGCTCCTGACTGGAGGAGGATACCTGGCCGGCCGCTCCCTCCAGGCTGTTAGATGCACTGAACAGATCCCCGGTCATTTGGTTGATAGGACGGGAGATAGACCCGGACAGGAAGATACCTAAGAGCAGGGCCGCCACGAATCCTATCACAGCAGCTACCAGAATCAGGATTATCATCCTGTCCGAAGCATCAGTGGCTATTTTCACCTGTTCCTTTCCATAGTATTTAATTGCATAATGAGTGAGATTTTCCAGGGCAGTCAGGGCATCATTGAGCTTCTCTCTCTGTTTTCCTTCTGTTTCCAGATTTTTTATCTCGCGGTAGAGGGGAGCACGATCTGAGGCAGTCATCAGCTTTTTAGCTGTATCAATCATCTGGTTATTTGCCTGTATCGCCAAATCTATCTTGGCTATATAATCTTTATAAATTTTATCTTCTTCTTCGGTGCGGGGTATGGGATCGTAGATGTCAAGGTTTTCTTTATACAATTTCCGGGCTTCTTCTATATGATCCAATTCTCCTTGGATTCTTTCAGAGGAGAGGGTAGGGTCCATCAGGGTACGGATGGAAGTCTTGACTTTTCCCTGCTCATCATTCATGTTCATCAAACTTACAATTCTTGGTAGATCTACCTCTCCCAGGTCCATGAGGGCCGAGTCTGTATTATTAATCCCAAACCAACCCATAAAGCCCACAATAGCAGTAATCAAAGCCACCACCACAAAGCCAGAGATGAGCTTGACTGTCAGACTGAGTTTTTTAAACATATAGAGCCTCCTAATAAAAAAACATGAACCCTATCATAATCCTCTTTTTTAGTAGGATTGCATCTGTTTTTTTTTATGGTCATTTAAAAAAGTAAAAACCTGTTTATTTTACTTCCTGGGGCTCCAGGACTTTTTCCTTTACCTGATTGATATCCACGATTTCATTAGAAGAAAGTATCTTGTCCATATTGAGGATCATTATCATGCGGTCATCTACTTTGGCGATACCTTCCAGGTACTGACTCTTGAGACGAAGTCCGATATCTGGGGTCTTTTCCAGATCCTTGTCAGGTATATCGGCTACATCCTGCACCGCGTCCACCGTGATGCCGATATTATAGACTTCTTTATTCCCCAGGATATCGACGATTATGAAGACAGTACGGTCGTTGTATTCTTTCTGCTCGATACCAAATTTAGTCCTCATGTCGATGATGGGGACGATCTTACCGCGCAGATTGATAACGCCCTTGAGAAATTCCGATGCCTCATGTATGGGAGTGATATTAACAAAGCGCAGTACTTCACGAATCTTGGAAATAGGTACACCGTAATCTTCCTGATTAATATTGAAGATGATGTATTTCTTGGTATCTTCCGCCATAGTGAGCCTCCTATTTCTTCAGGAACATCTGTACTATTTTGATAAACTTTTCCGCGTCAAAAGGTTTGATGACCCAGCCTGTAGCACCCAGTTCTTTAGCTCTCATCATTTTGGCTTTATCAGACTCGGTGGTGAGCATGACTATAGGGGTCCCGGCTGAAAGCTTGCGAATCTCTCCTACCAGGGTAATCCCGTCCATACGGGGCATATTGACATCCAGTACATACAGCTCAATGTCCTGGTAGCGCGGGGTCAGCATCTCCAGAGCAGCCTGTCCATCCTCAGCCTCAATGGTATCAGTGAAGCCGTAGAGTTCTAGAGATTTTTTGACCACACTTCTCACCACACCCGAATCGTCTACTATCATTATGGACATAAGCACTCCTTTCAATATCTCTTGTTAATTATCCTTAGCCGCGTGTAAAAAGCCTTCGATATCTACCACAAACCCTATGGTACCGTCTCCGAAGATAGTCCCCCCGGAAAAGACCGACAGGGCGGAAAGACTTTCGCCCAGATTTTTGATCACGATCTCCTGTTTACCTATAATACGGTCTACCAGAATCCCGTAATGTTTATCTTCGTGCGAAATGATCACCGCCAATTGTGCGGTATCTTCTTTTTCCCGGATAGTATCACTAAGAATGAAGCTGGAGTAGATCAGCGGGATATATAAGCCCCGGTTGAACAGCATCTTGCTGCCGTCATCCATGACCCGTATCTGCGAAGCATCGGGGACTATGATCTCATCTATTGAGGAGAAGGGGAAGACATATTTGTTATCCGCGATCTCAAACACAAAACCTTCTATAATAGCCAGGGTCAGAGGCAGTCTAATGATAAACCGGGTGAATTCTCCCGGTTCAGAACTGATTTCCACTTTACCGTGAATTTCTTCTATATTTTTCTTTACCACATCCAGACCTACACCCCGACCCGAGACTTCAGTAGCCTGGACTTTGGTGGAAAATCCGGGCAGAAAGAGCAGGGCAAACAGGTCTTTTTCTGACAGTTTGTCTGCCTCATCTTTTTTGACCAGACCTTTCTGTATGGCTTTTTTCAGCACGGCTTCTTTATTTATACCTTTTCCGTCATCTGAGACTACAATATCGATTCCATTACCGCGGTGTTCGGCTGTAATATTGATCTTCCCGATTTTATCCTTGCCCAGAGCCACTCTTTCTTCAGGAGACTCCAGGCCGTGGTCGATAGCATTGCGTACGATGTGTACCAGAGGGTCATAGATAGATTCCACTACATTCCGGTCCAGTTCCGTCTCTTCCCCTTTGATATTGACTATCACAGCTTTGTTTAAATCTGTGGCAGTGTTACGGATCACGACACGCAGTTTATTGAAGACTTCGGCAATGGGTACCATACCCATGCTGAGCACCAGGTTTTTGATGGAGGTAGTAATGCCCTCCAGCTGGGAGATGATACGTTCCGCGTTGTCTACTGCCTGGTCTCCGTCATTATCGATAATCTGGCGCAGCATGGACTGGTTTATCACCAGCTCTCCCACAATGTCGATCAGGGTGTTGAGGCGCTCATTGGATACCTTGACATAGGAGATGCGCCGGGAGAAATTAGCCTGCTTACGCATGGCATCTTTGACATCCTCAGTGGTGAGTATTTTTTCTTCGATAGCGATGGTACCGAATTTTTTCACCCCGTCACTTTGCTGCTGCTGTTGGAGGATATGCTGGATATCCTGGCCGGTCAGCTTACCTTCTTCTTCCAGGATTTCGCCTATCTTTTTGAACTGGTATTCCGACAAAATCCTGCGGATGAGCTCAATATAGCCGAAGATATCCACTTCTTTAAAAGACCGGACCATAGGTTCTATTTCAAAATTATAGGTATCCATAATAGTGACTAAAGTACGCAGCAGCTCCAAGCCAAAGAATATCAGATCGATCAGTTCTTTGGATATGCGCATCTTGCCGTCACGAATCAGTACCAGCAGTTCCTCCATTTCATGGGCCAATTCCTCAAAATTCTTAAGCCCCAGAAAAGCGGATGATCCTTTGATGGTATGAAAACTGCGGAATACTTTATTGATATTATCCTGATCGGTAGGGTTATGCTCCAGCTCCAACAGTGTGTACTGAGCAGTATCCATATGCTCCTTGATTTCATCACTGAGCTGGTTCAGCATTTTTTTATCATTGACGATATGGCTGAAGTAGGTATCGGAGTAGTGTTTTACCTCAGGTACTTGCTTAGCTTCTTCAGATGAAGTGGGTTGAGAAGCTTCCGCCTGGGATTCCTCTTCCGGTGTGACCAAAATATCCCTGGAATCCTTGATGATCACATTAAGACACGTGGCGGCTTCCTGGCCGGTGATTTCCTTAGTGAAGAGACGCATGAGACAATGTGCCGCCTGCTTCAGATAACCTACTGCCCTTTCTTCCACGTCCAGGACAGATAGTTTCATGGATAATTCAGCCATTAATTTGCTGAACCGGGAAAGATCCAGAAGCGCGGGGAACTGAGACAGATGGCGGGATAATTCCAGAAAATCATCTTTGATTTCCAGGACACTCATGAGATCTCCGCTTTCAAAAGTGTCTAAAGTCTTGACTGTGTTTTTCAGCAGATCGAGAAGTTCTTTAAAATCCATTTTACTATACTCCTCACCTTAATTATATACTAACTCAAAAAAAAGTTTTCCACAATTTAAAATTAGTTTATTTTTGGAATTTTTTTATATCTATATTTCTCTTGTGATTTCCTGGCATCAAATCTACAATGATACAATCGTATAAATTCGATTTGGCGAGGCTTTTATGAGTCCTGCGGGAAAAACGGCCGGGAAAAACAACCCCAACCATCCACTGTTATTTATTCTGACCCTGCTGTCTTTTCTTTCTGCCGTATTCTTGCTGTTTATAAAGTATCCTGTCCGGGATTTCTTTTTCTACCTTATTCTGGCATTATTAGTGCTGACTATAAGCCTATGCTACCTCATACTGCTGGGATTTGCCCGTCAAAAAGATGTTATCTCCACCCATTACTGCCGGGAATGCCTGGGCCAGACCCTCAAGACCCATCAGGAGATGTATGATTACCTACATTCTCACCAGCAGATTACCCGGGAACTGGCAGACCTGTCAGTAGATATATATTTTGATGAACTGCTGGACCATCTTCAGACTAAACTGGATGAATTTAAACAGGGTCTGGTAACTATTGAAAAAATTCTAAAGGAAAACCCGGAAGCCAACTCCACTACCCCTACTGTTTCTCAGTTAAAATTTAAAAACCATCTTAATATCAACTTATTACTGGCTCAGATCATGGAAATAAATTATGAATTTAAAAGAAAGTACCAGGCCAATTTCACAGAAAGCCATCAGATTTATCATTCCATGGCGGTATATATTTATCATATGGCAAACCTTATCCCCATCATCAATGATTTCTCTCAATCCACTAATTCCTTTTCCCGAGATATCATAGTGGATGTGATAACCAATTTTGAACATATCGCCGACTTTTCCACACGTATAACCGATGATATTCAGAAGTCCATGCAAAACCTCATGGATGCCAACCGGGAAGATTCACTGGCCTATATCGTACAGCAGGCTCATCAGGTGGTACTGGATTTTGAAGAATTCTTCAAGCGCATGGAGCAGTTGAAAAGTGTATCTGATAATTTTGTAAGCATCAGTATAGATAAACTTTCCCATATTTCTGAAATCGCCCTCTCCATAGAAGATATCTCAGAAACCATCAAAGTCCTCAGTCTCAATGTTAGTATTGAGGCCGCCAATACCGGAACCTCGGCGCGAGGCTTCCAGGTACTGGCCAGAGATCTCAGGGAATTTGCCCAAAAGACCCTCAAATTCGCGGGAGATGTGAAGACCCAGGTGCAGGACACCATTACCACTACCACGGACCTGAAAGGCAATTACCAGGAAAGCATGAGTGCTTTTTATAAATATGTAGAAAGCCTGAAAAATTCCATCATTTCCTTTGAGACTATTATCCAGCATTCCTTTACTCATATACAGGCCATCACCCAGACCCTCAAAGAGTTTTCCGCAAATCTGGGGCAAAATGTGAAAAATATCATCGGCAAACTCCAGTACCAGGATATTACCAACCAGGAAGTGGACCATATCGCCCAGTTTATCCGAGATATTTTCGAGATGGCTAATCAGGAAATACAGGAGTCACGCGTTGTCACCACTCTGGAGCCTGAAAAACGCCAGGAAATCCGCTCAGAAATATTGAAATCCATTGACAGCATTATAACTACCAGTAATGAAAGAAAGATCCTGGAAGAATATGAAGAAATTTACGATGTCAGTCTGGAGACCACTGAGATTCTGTACTTTTCACAACAGATCGCTGAACAGGAACAGGAAAATATTATAATATTTTAGGACCGGAAGCAATGGAAGAGCTCTACGATACCCAACTGACCCCGGATATGTTCCAGAAATTTACCCAGCTGCTTTTCCGGGAAAGCGGGATCACTCTCAAGGACCACAAAAAATATCTGCTCATTCACCGTTTATCTAAAATGGTGGGAACAGGACGGGAATTCCCGGACTATGAACACTATTACCATGCCCTGATCCAGGATAAAAAGGGCGATCTGATCAAGGGCTTTGTCAATATCCTGACTACCAATTACAGTTTTTTTTTCCGGGAAGAAGTTCATTTCGATTTTTTGAAGGATTATCTGCTGCAGCAGGGGCAAAGTCAGGACTTCATCCGGTTGTGGAGCGCGGCTTGTTCCACCGGGGAAGAGAGTTATTCCATGGCCATCAGCATTCTCCAGACTTTAAAGAACACCTGGAATAAAGATATCAAAATACTCGCTTCTGACATTTCCACCCGGGTCCTGAATATTGCCAATGAAGGGCGTTATCATTATACTAAAGTACGGGGACATCTGGAAGACTCTGAACTAAGGAATTATTTTGATTTTGACCGGGAGCACAATGACTTTATTGTCAAGCCCGCGGTCAGAAATCTGATATCGTTCCGTTACCTGAATTTATTTGACCCCTATCCTTTCAAAAAGGATTTTGACGTAGTCTTCCTGCGAAATGTCCTGATCTACTTTGACAATCAGGAGAAGGAGCAGATTATTAATAAGATTTATGAGCACATAAAGCCCGGCGGATATCTGATTCTGGGTTTATCAGAAAGCATGGTAGGGCTAAAGCATCCCTACCGTCATATGAAAAACTCACTCTATCAGAAATAGGAGAAGAAATGGAACTCAACACGTATTTTATCAACCCCGGTGAACTGATCTTTTCCAAAAAACCGGTCATCATCCGTACTGTACTGGGCTCCTGTGTAGGGGTAGTACTATATGATAAGGTAAAAAAATTCGGGGGACTGGTCCATTATCTCC
>CAYRWR010000012.1:0-80673 GCA_964428015.1 uncultured Brevinematales bacterium
AGGCTTTTTGCTTGAATTTTGTGCCAGGAAGTGATAAATTAATCTTGGGGAACTTAGAAAGTATTTCGGGGAGATGAAAATGAAAAAGGGAGTGGTTTCAGTATTATTGACACTTTTTATTTCTGCATGTTCCGGATATTTCAGTGAATCTGATTTTTCCGGTAATAAAAACGCACAAAATTTAGCCATCCAGGATGGAGGAGGGTACGTATCCGGTCCGTCCAATGATATATCTCCTTTTATCCTCAGGGATACAAACGCTAAAAATCCGGTTATGTTTTTCTCCAGCGACAGAGATGGAAGTTACGATATCTGGTTTGCCCGGATGAACCCGGATGGCAGTTTTCAGACTCCCGTAAAAATGGATATCAATCAGATTAATACCTCCGATCCGGAAATGTATCCTGTACTATTTTATGGTTGGGATAGTAATTATACTACTAATTTTCTTTATATATCTTTTGTCAGAGAAATCAGTTTTACCTCCTATGTGTATACTTACCGCATAGATAATAATTTCAGCAATGCCATTTTTAACTCAAGTGTATATCACCCATATATTCTGACTTCTCTGGCTCTGTATTATCAGAACAGTTACACTTATTTGTGTATGCTGGATAGCTATGGGCCTGAAATCAGATCACATTATTATGATCCCTATGCGGGAGAGTCATGGAATTTAAGCTATACAAATGCCTTGACTTTACCTTTATCAGGCATTTACTCCATGAATATTCACCAGGAAGGGAATAATGCTTTTACCAGTAAAGTTATTTTATTTGAAGCGAGCGATGGAAATCATCACCAATTATTCCTGAATTTCGACTATCGCAGAAATTCACCTCCTGCTATCTGGACTCAGACTTATCCTGTTTTACAATATAAATCTTCTTATAACGACAGATGGCCCTATGTGGATTTCCCGGATGATGCCAAGGTATATTTTTCGTCTCAGCGAGGTGAAAACGGAGATTACGATCTTTATAGGTATAATACCATTACTTTATCTAATATTATTCCAGTAAACCCCTATGAAACAACCAATCAGGTTCAGAGGTAAAAAATGAAAAAAAACATGTGTATTTTGAGTCTGGCATTATTAATCATGGGATGTTCCGGATATCTGGATGATCAACAGAGCAGCGGAACTTTGATGAATACTCTGGCTATAGAAAATGGAGGGGGGTATTTGTCCGGCCCATCCAATGATATCACTCCCTTCCTGTATAGGGATACCAATGGAAATAATCCTGTCTTATTTTTTTCCAGCGACAGGGATGGAACATATGATATATACTATGCAGTCATGAATGATAACGGTACTTTTCAGGCACCCATTAAAATGGGTTTTCCTATCAACACTGATGTCTCCAATGAGTACTCTCCTGTAGTAGGATATTGGTTCGATTCTTATGATGTTACAAATAGTTATCCTTCCACTAATCTTCGTATGTCCTATGTCAGAGATTTCGGCAGCAACCACCGGATCTATTCTTGTAAATTGTTGAATAATTTTGTACCCTATGCTATCAGTTTTAATACCAGTACTTTTTATATTACCGCACTTTCCTTAAGAGGAGACACTATCTATAAAAAGATATGGATTATAGGTGGTTTAAATAATACCAATGGTGGCGGCTCTTTTTCAACTGGAAACTGGTCTGCTTTTCAGTACACCAAATTTGAAATAACCGGGGTGTATTCAGCTATTGAAAAAACCATTTCCAATGCCAACGATGTAATACAACAGAGAGTATTAGAAGTTAATGGCGGTTTGAGTCAATTAGCATATAGTGTACACATTACAAATCTTACCACACTGGAATACGTGAATGAATTCAGATTTATTGATACATATAAATCAGGTTATAACGATCGCTGGCCTTTTGTGGATTTCGGTGGTAATGGCCAGGTCTATTTTTCCAGTGACCGGGGAGTCAATGGAGATTATGATCTCTTTCGGTATAATGATGTGGGTTTTTATCAAGTAATGCCGAAAAACCCTTTTAATTAAACTAACTCAAGGGGGAAGAGTTTGAAAAAGATTTTATTAATGTTTCTGATAATAGCTTTGAGTAATTGTTCAGGCTATATTACATTTGACAATGATACAGATGTATCCGCACAGAAACTAGCTGTAATTGAAGGCGGCACACTGTCTCTAAAAGGGTCAGACCAGATCAGTCCCTTTCTTTTTAGGGACACCAATTTCTCCAATCCTGTACTCTTTTATGCTTCGGATCAGAATGGTAACTTTGACATTTTCTATAGCTTAATGGATGAAACCACCGGTCAATTTCATACCCCGCATCCCTTAGGAAATATAGTAAATAGTGGCGCTCAGGAAACTCACCCTTACGTTTTCTGGTATTATGATTATTTCAATTTTACCAATAAGTTATTTATTAGTTTTATCAGAAATGATTCAACCAATAAAATTCTGATGACTGTAGCTCTGGATTCTGTGTTTTCCAACAAATTTTTACAACAAGGGATAACAAATTCCGGAATAAGCGGAATAGTGACAATTAATCAAGCAAACGGTATGGCAGGACAATTAGCTGTAAATTTTAGTAATGGATATTCAACAAATTTTCAATTTGACCTCTATCCTCCAAGCATAGGCTGGTCATACCCAAGTGTAAAATATTTTGGATCCCAATACGTGACAGGGGGATCAGGTTTAAAACAAAGTGTAGAAGGTACTGCTGAATTTTATCTGTTGAACACAGAAATCCTAGGTAAAAATCAGTTACTATTATATGAATACCTGGATTTTTATGGTCTTTCCAGTAACTATGTTGTTACTAATGAATTTGTACCTCCACAGTATAGCTCAATTTTTAAAGACAAGGATCCTTTTGTGGATTTTATAGATCCAAATACAAACTATACAGTCAAAGTGTATTTCAGCTCAGACAGACAGGGAGATTTTGACTTATACAGGTATAATGAGTACACATATAATGTTGTATCCGCCAGATATCCTTTATCTAAATGGGCTGAGTTTTAAATTGTTGATAGGTTCATTTTGATGCAGAATGGAGGAAATTATGAAATGGAATAATATAATAATAATGGGGTTGTTGTATATATCCTCCTGCTCAACTTATTACTCTGAAAATAGTAATTTGGATAATCAGGCCATTGTACTTGCAACGATAAGTGGTAAGTCGTTATCGCAATCTGGGTCAGATGAAATCACACCTTATCTCTATAGGAACCAGACAAATGTAGGAAAACCGATTCTGTTTTACGCTTCAGATCAGGGGCACACGGGGAATTTTGATATTTACTATGCACGGATGGAAGCAGACGGCAGATTCAGTGATGGTATTTCACTGGACACAAATATCAATACTTCGTCTAGCGAGATTTGCCCCATTTTAATTTCGCAATACGATGGACAGGGTACATTGTACCGTCTGTACCTCATGTTTATCCGGGAGTCTAATAATTCTACTAATCTAATTACCACCACATTAAATTCGGAAGATGATCTCACATTTAATCTTTCCGGACCGGCTTCCAGTTTAGCTCTTCCGCAGGGAATTACCGGTATGGGTGAAAATTCAGGCCAATTAACCCTCCTGTATGGAAACACAAATAAATTAATTTACTATTTTGACGGTTATAACAGCTGGATATTCTCTGGTACCAATTCTACTGCTACGGGTAACGATATCTATTCAGAATCAGTGTTTTATTCATCCGGAGGGACCTATCCATATGCGGCTAATATATATGTGCAGGAAATCCTCCAACAGGGAAATAAGCAATTATTTGTTGATGCCACGGCAAGTTTGAATGGACAGGCATTAATAATTTTAGATAGTATGTCAAAAGTTCCGGAAGCTTATAAATCCGGTGTCAATGATCGCTGGCCTTTCGTGGATTGGAATGATCCGCAAGAAAAAGCAAAAGTATATTTTTCTTCAGACCGCTCGGGTGATTTTGACCTATATAGATATAATGTTGATAGCATCAGTGGTATATTAGACTTTTACCCATTTGATGAATATTTAACTAACCATAATTTTACTAATTTTACCGGTGCATAGTATAATAAAAATAAAAGGAGAGGAGTTTATGAAAAAAATAAGTGTCATTTTATTGATGATTATTCTTAGTGTTCCACTTTTTGCACTTTCTAATGAAGAATTACGATCTATCATGGAAAAAAAGCAGGCTTCAATAGGAGATGCAATCGCCCTGGTAAATGAAGTGAGTGAAGTAAAATTGCAGGATAATGCTGTAATTAAGAAAATGAACAGCAATAAGCAGCTCACCATTGGTGATATGGGAAAAGTGATGATTGAAGCAGGATTAGTGAAAGGTGGTATATTATATAAAATCACACATTTTGGCAGATATGCTTCACATAGTCTTAAATATAATAAAATAGTTTTGTCGGAATATTCCTGGAACAGGAAAGTAAGCGGAGTGGAGTTGATAGAATTTTTTGCATCAACACAACCGTCAGTAGAAGTAGAGGAATAGGAGGAATCTAATGAAAAAAATATCTTTCAGTATGTTAATGGTGATTATGACAGCTCCCCTTTTTGCGGGTACTGTGATCTCAGTCTCCGGAAAAGTTGATGTAATGTCCGGTGGGAAGTGGCAATCCGCGAAAACAGGTATGAAAATAAGTGATGGGACTAAGATTATGACCGGGGTAAAGGGCTTCATGAAAGTGGAGTCTGATCACGGTACTTTTTCTGTAAAAGAATTATCCATGGTGACCTATAACGAAAAGACCTCCGGAAAAACCGTGGATCAGAGCCTGGATATGGAGATGGGAAAAGTCCAGGTCAAGTTCAAAAAGATAAAAGGAATTGACGCCAACTTCAAAGTCAAGACTCCCAAAGGTACAGCTAGTGTGCGCGGTACAGAAAAGATTGTGACCTATTATCCTGCTTCAGGTATGGATGTGACAGTGCTGGAAGGTGTGGTGGATGTCCTCAATAACTTCGGAACTGTTGTACCGACCCGTGAAGGCCAGGGCATACAAATCACATTTGACAGTGATTTCAAAGATAAGATTGATGAAATGAGAGAAAGATTTGAGCTTAATCAGGATAACTGGTCTGAAAATGATAAGCTGCAATGGCGCATTATCAATGATATCCTAGACGATGTATTTAAATTTGATGATATTCCCGGCTTATCCAACGAACCGGAAAGACTCTAGGGAGAGAAATAATGAAAAAAGTACTCATCCTCCTTATTCTGATTACAGCTGGATTTACACAATTACGTGCGGCATATTTCGACTTTGGAATATCTGATACTCCCATGCTGATTGGCGGAAGGGATAGATTGAATAATGTAACCTATTTTTTCTTCAATTATGCCCAATTCAGAGCTAGTTTGAATTTCAATGACAATTTTTCTATTCGGTTTCGTTTGACTGATACTTTTTCCATGTATACCAATAGTTATGTGTCAAATTCAACTGCTTCGGTTTTTACTAATAAAATATATGTAGACAGGCTCTTTTTAAAATTTACATCAGATAAATTTAAATTTACATTAGGAAGAGAAATATTTTCTGAAGCAGATGGAATGGTGCTGGGCAATCTGTCCGATGGTTTACAGCTTTCAGGACGTCTACTGGGACTGGAAGAAAGAGCCTATGTTATGTATTCCGGTTTGTTGCCCCAGGATGTCAACCAGTTTAATGTGACTGCCATGGATAGAACAGAAGGCTCTAAACGGTTACAGACAGGCTTATATCTGGAAAAATACGGAATACTGGTTAGATCCATGAGTCTGGGGTATTTGTATTCAGCTGATATTAGTACCAACACTCAACTATATAGCCCCCATTTCCTGAGTCTGAATCTCAACGGGGACGCTGGAAAAATTGTGTCTTATTCCGGTAGTTTTACTTATGGTTTAGGTACTTTCGGCTCTAATGTCAATATTTCAGCTTTAGCTTTTGATGTACAGTTAAAAGTCAAATTTAATCCCATGCTATCCATGCTGGTACGCTTTGCGTATGCCAGCGGGGAGAATACCAATAGCACAACTACTAATTCCTATGAACGATATAATGCACTAGGCATCTACAATACAGGACAGATTCTTGTACCGGATTTTGCTAATCTGATCCTGACTCATCTTGCTCTTAATGCATCGCTTTTAAATGAAAAGCTGAATTTAGGACTGAATCTACTTTATCTGAACCGCCCTTCCACCTCAGATTCTCTGAACGGTTTTTATACAGGAACAGGAAGTTACATAGGTACTGAAGTTTCACTGGGGGCAGTCTGGAGATTTGATCCTAATATCTCCCTCTTATTAAATACCGGTTATTTCTGGAGAGAAAATTCTGATGCATTTCTGGCCGGTTCAAACGACAGAAGAGATATCTATAAAATAATTGCCGGTATCCAGTTTAATTTGTAAAAATACTTGAATAAGATTTGTACTAAAGGAAAAGCCTGCTTCGCGTGAAGCAGGCTTTTCTGTCAGGCACTCATTCTGGATGAGTGAGGAAAGAGGCGTTGTTATCTTTCTACTCCTCTGTAGTACAGATAGCCTTTATAGATGATGGCTATGGTGAAAGAAGAAGTAGATTTATTAGAGTCGGCAAACAGTTTAAGATCTGCCATGTTTTTAATCCGGGTATTATTTATACCAACTACGATTTCTCCTGGTCTCAAGCTTCCGGAAAATATACTTTTCCCGGTTATATCCGTGACTATTACTCCATACTGAGCACCATTTTGACTCAATTCCTGACTGCTGGGTGCCCTGAAAGTGGCTCCTTTAAATTCAAAGCTGCTCTGGTCCTGGTCTGTTCCAGGATTGGCATTAGTATCATCGTTATCTGCAACTTTATCTCCTCTTTTTGCCAGGATCACTGAGACTTCTTTTCTGGTATTATTTCTCAGATATTCAATGCTGATCTTGCTATTGGGTTCCAGACTTCCCACCATACGCTGCAGGGCTGCAGGATCATTGATTTCCTTACCATTGATCTTGGTAATAATATCACCTTGCTGCAAACCGGCTTTCTGGGCAGGAGAATTTTCTATAACCCTGGAGATAATAATTCCCTCTTTATTAGAAAGTTTAAAATGTTTTCGGGTGGTTTCATCCAAATTGTCCGGATAAATCCCCAAAAAGCCTCGTTCCACTGTACCCTTTTCAAGTATCTGCTTGGCTACAGTGATTACAGTATTGATGGGCACTGCAAAACTGATACCTTGATATCCGCCGCTCTGAGATTGAATAGCAGTATTAATGCCTATTACCTGTCCCTGGATATTAACCAGTGGTCCTCCGGAATTACCTGGGTTGACTGCGGTATCTGACTGGATAAAACTTTGAAAACCTGAATTCATTCCAGGTCTGCCTAAAGCTGAAACAAAACCTACCGTAAAACTACCAGCCAGTCCGAAGGGATTTCCTATAGCGATAGCCCAGTCACCGACCTGCACATCATCCGAATTTCCGATAGCTGCATAAGGCAAGTCTTTTCCATCTATCTTAAGAATGGCTACATCAGTTTCCGGATCTACTCCGACCAGTTTAGCTTTAAATTCACGATTATCAGCCAGCATGACTGTGATCTTGGTGGCATCTTTTACCACATGATGATTAGAAAAAATATAACCATCAGGACTGATAATCACACCAGAACCCTGGGCCTGCATTTTCCTTTTCTGATCTTCTCCCATTTCCGGCATTTCAAAAAATTTACGGAAGAAGGGGTCATTAAAAAACGGGTTCTGACCATAAGGGTTTTGTACTGTGACTTCACTTTCTACATAGATATTTACCGTGGCAGGCATCACAGTTTCAGCGATTTTACGGAATACTTTCTGCATATTTAAAACTTCCGTAAAACCTTCCACTTTTTGAACTTCTTTATTTTCAGTTTTGAAGTTCACAGAATTAGAGTAACTCTGATTACAGGACCCGGAGATTAGTGTTGCTACCAGGGCCAAAGTGATAATTCCGAAAGACAGAAAACCTTTTCCTGTTTTCATTTGGTATCCTCCATATACAGATTGATGATAAATTTAATAACATTATCCAGGAACATCAAATATTCCTGAGGATTTATATGATTAGAGTTGCTGATATTCGCTTAAGTTAGATGTGAATCATATAGGATAAGTGTGGTGATAAGCTCCACATAGAGCAATGGCCAGAGCATCAGCCACATCATCAGGTTTGGGAGTTTCCTGTAGAGAAAGTATCACTCGTATAGCATTCTGCATTTGTTTTTTGTCAGCTTTGCCGTAACCAGTAAGGCGCGTTTTTACCTGAAGAGGTGTAAATTCCAGAAGTTTAAGATTGTTTTCTGCTGCAGCCAGTTGAAGGATTCCTCTGACTTCAGATATTGTGAGTGCGGTCTTGACATTTTTTGCGAAAATAAGGGATTCGATTGCCATTATTTCAGGCTGGAATCTGGAAATAAGTGTAATAAGGTCGTGCCAGATTTGTGAAAGACGCATAGGTTTGGGAGTTTGCGCGGTTGTAGAAATAAGACCATAAGACAGTACAGTGATATTTTGTCCTTCCAGCTGGAGTACCGCATACCCCAACCTTTCGATTCCTGGATCCAGACCCAGTACAATCATTCAGAAATATCTCTCTGCCATACATGATCCAGGATAAATCCTGCAATCTGATCTTTTGAAAGGAGGTCACTCTCGTTAGTATTACCATTTTTATCAATAATAATAACCTGGTTGTTTTCTGACCCCATGGGGTTAAAATCATCTGTCACCTGATTAAGAACTATATAATCCAGGTTTTTACTCATCTGCTTTTTTTTGGCATTTCCCAGTCCATTTTCACTTTCCAGAGCAAAACCGATATAGAGACGGTCGGGAAACTCCTCTGTGACTAGCGATAGGATGTCTGTTGTAGGAATGAGTTTTAGATCCAGATGAGACTGTTTTTTTATCTTCTGCTCCTGGTAGGAAGAGCTCTTAAAATCAGCCGGCGCAGCTGCCATAATTAAACCCTGAGAGTCAGGCATATGATGACGAATGGCTACCAGCATCTCTTCGGTATTGCTGACTTTTACAGTATCCAGGTGAGGAGGAGGGGAGACTTCCATTGCTCCATGTATGAGTGTCACATCAGCGCCTCTTCTGTAAAGTTCACGGGCCAGGGCTATTCCCATACGGCCGCTGGAATGATTAGAAATAAATCTGACAGGATCAAGTGGCTCACGAGTCGCGCCGGCAGTTACCACGAATCTAATACCGCTCATAGGTCTATCCGGGTCACGGTCTATCACAGCGGCTACCAGCTCTTCGGCTGGTAGTCGGCCATCCCCAGTGTATCCGCAAGCCAGATCACCCTTTTCCGGTTCAATAACTTCAAAACCAAGTTCTTCCAGGTGCCGAATATTTTCTTGGGTCTGCAGATTGTGCAGCATATGTACATTCATGGCGGGAAAAATGACCTTGCGGCAGGTAGCTGCCAGAATTATTGAGGTTAGTAGATTGTCAGCCAAACCATGGGCTATTTTAGCGATGGTATTGGCAGTAGCCGGAGCTATGGCTAAAACATCTGCCCAGTCTGCCAGGTCAATATGAGCGATCGGGTTTTCCATTTCAAAATCTTTGATGTACACTTCAGAATGGGACAGGCTTTTCACAGAAAGCGGTGTGATAAATTCTGCGGCATGTGGTGTCAGTACACAGCGGACATCATGACCGGCTTTGGTAAGCAGACGAATTACAGTGAGCATTTTATAAGCCGCAATGCCGCCGGTGATTCCCAGAAGTATCTTCATGTCAGCCTCTCTTTTTATTTAAAGCTGAGCGCTTTTTCTCTTTTTCCATCTCAGGACAACAAAATGTTTCATATCTTTCACTATTATACTGTAAATATCCCCTTTGGGATCAATATAAAAACCGTTTTGGTTCCATTCCGGGGGCAATATAGGGGCGAAATAGGACTCCTGCTTTATTTTATCTCCATAGAAGCTGACGTAGCGCAACCTTACCCCTTTGGCCTGTTCACGGTAACTGTAAAGTACCAGGGTATCATCTTCTGTAACAGCCAGTACACCTTCAATATCTGTCTTGGATTCCAGGAGAGATTTCACGATACTGTTTTGCAGGACAGAGTAGAGGCTCAGGGAATGATAAAACTCATTGGGTGTGGAAACTTCCTGATCTCCACGTTTAATAATAGCATGATTATTATAGACCAGGAGCTGCTCATCGTTCTTCATGTTATAGATTCCCTGAATGGTACTGACATAAGTTTTATTCTTCTTTACATTGGTGAGAGAAAGATATCGGGTATCAAAGGCAAAATTAAGCTCTCCTGAACCCGAAAAACGGGTTACATTCCAGGTTTCCTGATCTTCATCAACATTTTTCTGGTAGATATAAAGGTTATCAAAAAGATCAGTGTCTACTCTGTCAGGATAAGCCATGGGGCCGGTATTCTGCCCCCCTTTACCGATCCTATATAAAAAATCGCCATCGTAGGAAAATTTATAAATATAATATTGAAATGGATTATCTTCACTGTTGGTCAGCGTTTCTGAAGCGACTACGTAGATATCTCCGAATTTATTCAAAATTACCTGAAAGGGAGTACCGAAACTGTATCCTTCGCCACTGGCAGGGATGATAAGATTGGTAGTATAGGGCGGATTCATTTGGTAGACAGATACTACACGATTATATTTATCTGCGATATATATTTTGTTGCGGTAGATCTGAATACTATTAGGCACATCCAAAAGCTCTCTTACCAAAAAGGCTTCATCACCGGATACAGATTTTTGCAGCTCCAGCAGATTGTTACCTATCTGCCCGGGCTCACTGCCCAGAGGAGCATTAAATACAGCTTCATAATGCATAAATCTCGGTTTGTTACCACAGGCTGACAGACCCAGGGTAAAAATCCCCAGAGTCAAAAGAAAATACTTTGCTTTGTTCATTGGAAATCCTTGGCGAGGGTATTCAGTACTTCTATCCCTCTTTTCAGTGTTTCATCACTGGCAGCAAAAGAAATACGGAAATGGGTGTTTTTTTCTGAAAACACATTTCCGGGAATAATCAATGTGGAATGCTTGATACTGGTTTCTACAAACCGGGAAGCATCCCCTTTTTCAGTATTTTTCAGTCCGGGGAAGATATAAAATGCTCCTCCCGGTTTTACTATATTAAAACTGTCCCTGAGACCCTGAAAAATTAGGTCACGTTTACGGGTATACGCAATCCGGTATGCTTCCATATCAGTATCCATAGCAGTAAGGGCGGCGTATTGGAAAGGTGCTGGAGCGCACACAAAAGTGTATTGTTGAACCTTTTTCATCTGGTCCAGTATTTCAGCCGGGCCTGCGGCATAGCCCATACGCCAGCCGGTCATGGCATAAGTTTTGGAAAAACCACCCAGGAGCAGGACTTTATCATATTGGGTGGCCGGACTGTAAACTTTTCCGTCGTATACAAAACCATCGTAAATCTCATCTGAAATGATCAGCAGATTGTGTTTGCGGGCCACAGCAATAACCGCCTGTATATCTTCCTGAGGATAAACAAATCCAGTGGGATTACAGGGGCTGTTGATAATAATAGCTTTAGTGCGGGGGGTTACAGCTTTTTCCAGGAGATCAGGTTTGATGCGGAAGTCAGGATAGGTAGAAAGACTTACTGGCTTACCGTCCAAAAGATTGACCAGATGCTTATACATCACAAAATAGGGATCAAAAAAGATTATTTCATCACCTGGATTAATAATGGAAATTAAAGCCAGATACAGGCCACCGGAAACTCCGGAACTGATCAGGATATCGTTGGGACTGAATTTTGCGTTTCTGGTTTTCAAAAGATGATCAGCTAGTTTTTCTCTGAGCTGTGGAATGCCCTGGGTCAGGGTATATTGATTTAAACCTTTTTCAATACTATCGATAGCCGCCTGCTTGATCGGCTGGGGGACATCAAAGTCAGGCTGACCTATGCTCAGATTTACCGGGTCTTCTAATGTCGCAGCCAGTTCAAATACCTTGCGTATTCCGGAAGCATCTACTTTTTTAACACGTTCTGATATCATAGTTTCCTCGCACATTAAGGCTGGATATATTTTATGCTATTTGACGGCTATTGGCAATTTTATGACAGCTCATTCCCTGCTCTCTTAATATAAAAAACCCCCGGTGATGTGCCTGAGGAGGAAGCACAGACCGGGGGTCAAAAAATAAAATGAGAGTGGTTTTAGCCCATTCTACGCTTACGAATAAAAGCCGGGATATCTCTGTCGACATCTTCGGAATGGGATTCTTTTCGGACAAAACCGCTGCCTTGCTCTGAGTGGTAGGTGCGGAATTTACCTTTAAGTGATGGTTTTTCATTAAGCTGAATGACTTTACGGGGTTCAAATATATCTTCTGCGGGAATGAGATCGTCTTCAGGGGCTAATGAGCGTCCCTGTACGAAATCGGTAGCAACAATAATGATACGGACTTTATCTTTCAGGTTTTCATCAATACGTAGACCGATGATTATCTCTGCGTCTTCACGGCAATAATCAGAGATGGTACTGGCTGCTTCTTCATATTCATGCATGGCAAAGTCAGAACCACCGATAATATTGACCAGCATAGCACCTGAATTGGTAAAAGAAGTGTTTTCAATCAGGGGGTTTTCCAGAGCCATTTTTGCAGCTTCTACCGCACGGCTTTCACCATGTGCGATACCGATGCCCATAATAGCTTCTCCTTTATTGGACAAGACGGTTTTCACATCGGCAAAGTCGACATTGATTTCACCGGTCTCGGAAATGATACTGGAAATACCCTGAACAGCTTGTTTCAGGACTTCATCAATCTTGTTAAAGGCATCTTTAACCCCGGCTCTTCTTTCAATAACTTTGAAAATGCGGGAGTTGGATATAACCAACATGGTATCTACATGTTCTTTTAATCTTTCTATACCCTGAAGGGCTACATCATGACGTTTTCGTCCTTCAAAATCAAAAGGCAGGGTGACAACCGCCACAGTAAGCGCGCCTACTTCTTTGGCAACTTGCGCGAAAATGGGTGCCGCACCGGTACCGGTACCCCCACCCATGCCCGCGGTGATAAACACCATATCAGCACCTTCCAAAAGAGCTCTGATTTCTTCTATATCTTCCTGAGCCGCTTTTTCCCCGATCTCAGGTTTTGCTCCGGCTCCCAGTCCTCTGGTCAGTCTTGAGCCGATGTCCAGCTTGTTGGGTGCGAGATTTTTGTTTAATGCCTGGATGTCAGTGTTTACGGCAATAAAATCTACATTACGGATGCCTTCGTTGATCATGCGGTTAATGGCATTACAACCTGCTCCACCTACCCCGATCACCTTCATGGTGGTGACGCTGAGGTCTGATACGGCAGTACTTTCTGTACTGCTGCTGCTACTTGGTCTCTGGTACATGGTTTCCCCTCCTCAATATACCATACAAAACTGACGGGATCTAAAAGAACTCGTCAAACCATTGTCTCATTCTGTCTATGATAGATGTAAAATTCTTTTCTTCGTCTTTATTATTGGTTGGGCCCAGTTTAGGAATATTGTTCTGAGCATACAGGGCTAATCCCACCGCAGTAGAAAAAATAGGACTGTCTACAATATCCTGTAATCCCTTGATACCCAGCGGCTTCCCGATGCGAACCGGGAGTCCGAAGATTTCAGAAGCCAGATCTGCAATATAGGGGGTCAAAGCCACACCGCCGGTCAAAACGACGCCTCCAGCCATATAGTCTTTTTCGCCGGTCTTCTCAATTTCTTCATTGACCAGATACAGGATTTCTTCGATGCGGGGCTGCATGATCTCAGCCAGATTACGGCGTGGTTCACGGCGGGGGCTCCTGCCTCCCAGTCCCGGAACCTCGATCTCTTCCTGTTCATCAATAAAATCTGCCACTGCGGCGCCGTACATCCTTTTAATCTCTTCAGCGCTCTGAGTGGGCGTTTTCAAACCATAAGCAATATCGTTGGTAATGTGGTTGCCGCCGATGCTGATAATACCGGTATGACGCAGACTGCCCTCACCAAAAACAACATAATCTGTAGTCCCGCCACCGATATCCACCAGGGCGACACCAAGTTCCTTCTCTTCTTCAGAGAGTACAGCCTGTGCGCTGGCCAAAGGCTCCAGAACGATATCGGATGCTTCAAATCCGGATTTGTGGACACTTTTTATAATATTATTGATAGAGGTAGAAGCCGCAGTTATGATATGGACAATGGCTTCCAGACGGATACCGGACATTCCTGTAGGGTCTTTTATCCCGTCCTGGTCATCTACAATGAACTCCTGGGGTATTATATGTATTACATCCCTGTCCACAGGAATAACGATGGCTGTAGCGGCATCTATGACCCTGCGGACTTCAGCATCACCGATCTCACGGTTTTTATCCGAGATAGCGATAACCCCTTTGCTGTTAATCCCTTCGATATGACCGCCGGAAATACCCATAAACAAGGCTCTGACTTCCATACCGGCTTGAATCTCTGCTTTTTCCATAGCTTGGGCAATAGAGCTGGCAGTGGCTTCGATGTTGATCACAACACCTTTGCGCAGGCCGCGCGAAGGTACCAACCCAACACCCAGGATCTCCAGATCGTTAGTGTCATTTATTTTGGCAATAACGCTGCAGACTTTGGTTGTACCGATATCAAGACCTACAACGATCCGGGAGTCAAATGACTCCTCATGTTTTGTTTTAGTAGCCAATAGGATTTTCCTTATTAACGTCTACATATTTGATTTTCAATCGCCTTTCTTTAATAGTTTTACCCAGACTGTAGACCAGGTTCAGCAGATCCAGGCTGGGCAGTTTATTACCCAGGAAAAAAGTGGTATCCTGTCCTTTTAAAAATATATACACACCTTCTTTTTGCCGCAATACGATCTGGGATACCAGATCCTTGTGTTCAAAACGGGACAGGTTTGCTAAAGTTACCCTGACGGTTTCTTCCTGAATGCGACCTCGTTCAACCTGTATAGTAAAATCGGCTGTGATCCTGGTGGCCTCCGGTACTGCTCCCTGAGTGACAATAAATCCATCGGCGTCACAATAAACGGTACGCCCAGGACTCTGTACTAAAGCGCTGATCTCTCTTTCAGTGACTGAAATGGAGACAGAATCGGGTGGTAAACGTCTGACCGAAGCCGATTTTATCATCTCCAGACGTGTAATGTTGTTTGCAGTCTGGGGCAGATTGATGGAAAAGATATACATACCCGATTGTAGTCCACTGGCATGAATTATCTCATTTCGGGAAATGTTTTTATTTCCTTCAATCCTGATTTCCTTGAGGTCAAAACTTCCATTATTGCGAAGGAGAAAAAAAATCAGATAATGTAGTCCTATTACCAGGCCTGCAAAAAACAGGCTGATCACGACACCCTGCAGTGTCTTATTCATTGCAGCTCTACAATTGTATCCAGCATTCGGATCATTAATTCTTCATAACTCATATTTAAAGCCCTTGCCATAGCCGGGACATCACTGGTTTCAGTAAAGCCGGGGATGGTATTGGCTTCAAGGAAGTAAGGGCGATCCTGGCTGTCCAGGATAAGATCCAGTCGTGCTACCCCTGCCAGATCCAGAGCACGGTAGGCGCGAGCAGCCAGTTCCTGCAGTTTTTTAGTTAGTTCTGTGTTTACAGCGGCAGGTATGATGAATTCAGTCATATCCTTGGTGTATTTAGCCTCAAAGTCATAAAAAGCATTTTTAGGCTTGAGTTCCAGGATAGGAAAGACTTCCTGGAATTCACGGTTGCCCAGGACTCCGATGGTCATTTCTCTGCCTTTAATATATTGTTCCGCAAATGCTCCCGGGAATTCCTTTAGAAATGAGGGAAGACGCTTTACCAGGCTTTCCTGATCTCGAATCAGCTCTACTCCCACACTGGAGCCTTCACTGAGTGCTTTTAACACAACTGGAAAACCGATTTCTTTTTTTACTGCATCAATCCTACTTTCAGTAGGTAAAACAGCTAATTCTATATGTGACGGTACGGGAATACCTGATTGCTGAAGGACTTTTTTTGTAACTATTTTGTTCATGGCTATGGCACTGGCTCTTACTCCGGATCCAGAGTAGGGAATACCCATAATCTCCAGCAGTCCCTGGATGCAGCCATCTTCACCATAGCGGCCATGCAGTGCAATTACAGCAATATCAATCTTTTCTCTGGAAAGGACAGAGGGGATATCTTTTTGAACATCAATGGTAAAACTGTTAAGCCCAAGGTTTGTCAAAGCCTGGTGGATATTTCGCCCGGAACGGAGACTGATCTCACGCTCAGAACTCATTCCACCCATAAGAACGGCAATGCGCTTATCGGCGTATTTTTGCGCAGAACTCTGCATATTCCCCTCACCATTTAAGGTAACAAAAAATCTCCCGGAAAGAGATTTTCTGCACTATACATTATTTCACATAAGTCATCTTTTGTCAACTGAAAACAATAAATAGTAGTAAAAATATGCCTACTAAAACAGATATGAATTGAAAGTATGGCAGGATAAGAAAATGAGTGAAAAAGTTATTTAACGATTTCTATTTTGAAATTTTCAATGACCGGGTTGGCAAACATCTGATCGGCCATTTCCGCTAATTGCTTTTCTGCTTTTTGAGGGTTGGATTCATCCAGATCCACATAGAAAAGCTTTCCGGCGCGGACAGCCTGGACGTTCTGGTAATCCAGATGGTGGAGGGCATTTACCAGGACTTTCCCCTGGGGATCAAACACCCCGTCTTTTAATATTACTTCTATTTTTGCCTTCATGTGATACTCCCCGATTCAATGACAATATATTACCTTGAAAGAGCAAAGAAATCAATTTTACTATGATTCAGGAGGATAAGTATTTAGTCATGATGATCTCATTGCCTGTGCCCTGGATATAATGATATTCCAAATTATCCATAAAAGTCTTCATAGTAAAAACACCTAAACCAGTGGTTCGCCCTTCTTTTACATGTTTATCAATATCGGGCATAGGGCGCTGTGTGGGGTCATAGGGCCTGCCCTGATCCCGAAGAATGATTTCCATTCCCTGGTCTATCTTTCTCAATTCAATCTCGATGAATTTTCTGCTATCCGGCAGGCCCGGATCTTCCTGATAGGCATGTCTAATGATGTTGGTAGCAGCTTCATCCACAGCCATTTCAATCTGGGAAAGTTCCTCTTCTTTAAATCCCAGGGTGCGGGCATAGTTGATGCTAAAGGTTCGGATTTCCTGGAGATAATCAGTCTGACCAGGCAGAGTGAGTTTTAATTTTTTCATCCTTAAAAAAGTTAAAAGGCTTTTTTGGCTTCGTCCAGGGTTGCGCTCAGTTTTAATACCTTGGAAAACCCCATGGTATCAAATACTTTTCTAATCTTATCGGTTATCCCGCAGATAATAACATTGCCGCCTTTGGAATGAGCCTCATTGAAGGCTGCCATAAGGACACCCAGGCCTGCTGTGGCTATATAATCCAATCCGCTCAATTCAACTATAATTTTTTTTGTCTGTGACAATAAATCCTTCAGACCTTTGTCAAACTGCGGAGCTACATGAGCATCCACACTGCCCTGGACGTTTAGTACCGCAATCCCGTTAGCCATACTGCTGTTTAGGTTAAAACTAGGCATCTATATCTCCTTGAATTATATCTGGTCCGGTGATGATTAAAAAGCAGAAAGTGGCTAAATTACCAGCCCTATCTCCAGGGTCAGGTTTTGTTCAGGCAGACTGCCGGGTAAAGCCCCCAACTCTTCAGTATAATAGGCAGCATTAACTTTAATCAGAGGTAAATCCAGACTGAGTCCCAGGGTGGGGTAGCCTTTGTAAAATCCAGCACGGGCTACCAGAATCCGGAGTAAGCGCATTTCCGCTCCCATTCTTAATTTTAAGAAGTAGTTCTCGGAAAAGTCAAGCGCGTTGATGACATCGGCACTAAGTGTCAACTCCATAAGTGATTTAGCTCTTTTTCCCAGATTGAAACTCATACCCAGATCCAGACTGGGTTTGAAATAACTGTTGGATATAGAGGCACCACCTGTTATTTTCTGGAAATTAGCATCGTATTCCGACCATTTGAATCCAGTTGAGAGCCAGTTCTTTACAGTGACGCCTATATTGATATACTGCAATTTGACCAGAAAGCCCAGGTCTGAGCTGATATTCTGTCCCATATAAAGACCCTGGCTGAAATTTCCGATGTTCATGCCCAAATCAAAGGCCTCTGCAATACTCATACGGGGATCTTCATATTTGACGCGATTCAGGTAGGTGACTGTAAATCCGCCATAAAAACGTCCGAATTTTCCCAGGAATAATGGGAAGGGGAGTTCAAATCCATAACCTGCTTTAAAGCCGATATCGACGATCGTAGCGAAATCCACATAAGGAAGACCCGCGCTCTGGTGGAAGACCATTGAGGTATCAAAATCATCATAGAGCATGATTCCCAGTCCATTTCCCACGTAACCCAGGGCTAAAGGTCCGCCTAAAGCCACATGTGCTTTCAGATTGACCAGGGTTTGCCACTGTGCCGGGGTTAAAGCGGAAGTGTCTGTGCTGGGCCCCAGGGTATTATAAATCTGATAGAACTCATAAAGGTCCCAGTTGGCGGTGACGCCAGCCTGTAAGATGGAAAAGGCTTTGTAATCCCGGGTACCCAATAGGGCGGGATTGTAAAACATACTGTTCCAGCCCCCGGTGATAGCCACTGATGCACCGCCGCGACCCATAATATCAGCCGGTTTGTGGATATCAGTTTCGTACTCAACCGGATAGGCTGTACTGACTAAAAACCCTGCAATCAAGGCTATGAGGGAAAGGGTATTAATATTTCTTTTCATGTTATTCCTCCAGGGCCTATAATCCATACATATTACTGATCAGGGACCCAAAATTGGTAAGATCAGGGAAAATATTACTGACTGAATCCAGATTGGTGATACCCACGGATTGTAAATCCGCGATCAGGTCATTGTAATTGGTGTAACCCTGATTAAAGATTATATTTGTAACATCACTGGTATTGGACAGTCCGAATTGACCCAAAGTGTCATAGGAACTGAACTGACTTAACATACCGTCCAGTTCGGTTTTTATACCCTCAATGGGTGTCCTTAATCCGGTAACGATGTTTAAAGCTTCTGAAGAGGTCAATCCGTTCTGCACATTAGATAAGCTCAGCATACTTCGTCCATACAGGATTTCAAACTGATTGGTCTTGAGAGACAAATTGTAGACCAGGTGGACCACTTCTACAAAATTAGATAAATTAGGCAGATTGTCTGAGAAAGTAAAGTCAGGGTTGACGGTGTAGATATCATTGGTGTCTGACAGGATGTTGCCGTCGTTATCACTGTCAATCAACGAAAATGCCGCGTATACGGTATTAAACAGGAAAAAGTTCAGGTTGATGCTGTTATCCTGGGCTGGTATCACCCTGTCTCCATCAGAATTTATTATGTGCCAGAGATTGGTGCTGACAACCCGGCTGGCGGCATAGAGATTGTTCATACCTATGCGGGAATAATCTCCATCAATAACAGCCTGGATGATATTGGTCAGGGGGACTTTCCAGAACAGGTAAGCGGTTGAGATACCTTCACGCGCTACTGAGTTGGCGGGATTAATGATGAGAGCCTGCTCAAAAGAGTTATAAGCCAGCTCGTATTCCATATTGTTTAAATAAGCCTGACCCATTTTAACCAGCCTGGTATCATCCTGAAAAGCATCTGGATCTCCATGGCCCAGAATAGCAAATATATTAAAACAGGAAGCCAGGAGGAGAGTGCTGAGAATAATCCCGGCTGCAAATATTTGGCGTTTCATAGCGACCTCCGATATTTATCTTCTATATAAATATACTACGGAAGCCGCTAAAATACAACCGTAAATTGCTTTATTTATGAGCGAGGCTAAAAAAATGAGATGTTTATGTAAGCGCTTACTTGACAGGAACCGGGTGTTCTGGTAAAATATATATGTAATAATAAACAATTAGGAGACATACTATGAGAAAGGTATTGAGTATTCTTGCCGTATTTTCTTTATTAACCATTTTTTCCTGTTCAGTGCAGGAAAGTTTTGCAGATCTGAACAGCCAGGCTGTAGTCAATGGCTATGGTGAAGGCACCAAGGTGAAAGCCTTTTTTGGAGAGCTGGAAGCTTATGGTACTGCTCCCCAATACTATGTAAATTTCAATGGCGCAATTGAAATCGAAAATGTGGCGTACAGTAAAGAAGTGACTGTACACTGGGCCTATGTTGAATATGATGGCACACCCACCAGTCAGTGGTACGACACTCCTGCCGCTTATTGCAAGAATCTGGGTAACAATAAGGAACTATGGAGATGGTCCAAAGACGGCATTTCCGTACCCTTCCGCGGCTCTGTCATGATTCGCTATGCCATCAAATATAAAGTGAATGGCGTGGAATACTGGGATAATAATAACGGTGCAGACTACAGAGTCGGCGTCAGCTATTTTTGGACGGTCGACCGTATGACTATGGGAAAGAGTGAAGTGGCTGAGCTGAGCGCCCAGATGTACCATGTAAATGCTACTGAGCCTTACACCCTGTTCAATGGAATGGTATATACTTCCCAGAATATTCAGGGCGGCCAGGTAAACCTGGTGTACTCTACTGACAACTGGCAGACTGTTAAAGTCCAGCCTCTTACTTCCAATTCCTACAACCCCAATGAATGGTCCTATTACGTCCAGTTCCCTGGGGAAGTGAATGAAGTGGTGTATGTGTTCAGTTTTGACCATGATGGTTATACTTCCTGGGATGATAACTTTGACGAAGATCATCACATGTTGATCCCTTAATAAAGTATTATGTAATACAGCCCCCGCTAGCCGGGGGCTTTTTTTATGTGTGATACACCCGTAGGGAAAAGCCTGTTAAATACAGTGGGTAGAAATCAGCATCACCCGGCATGTGTGCGTCGGCGTAGCCTTAATAATAACGGCACCCAAAACAAATATAAAAGGTATAGCCTATCACTCCGGCAGAAAATAATATAGGTCGGAGTAAATCCCGTCCTACCGCCGCCCGCCCCAGGAATCGCTGGGAAAAACAGATTTAAGGCACTCAGTATACACAGAGGAAAAAGCCCCGGCCCGGGACAGGGGATTTAATTGAGACAGTCTGAGTTGGTTTATCCCTGGTGACCCTATTAAAAAATCACAATTAATTTTAAAAAAACACTAAAATAGTGCAATATGCACTAAAAAAGTTGACGGAAGCGCTTACATCGGTTATACTATTAGCGTAAAAAAAACCTTTAACAAGGAGTAAACCATGAAAAATGTATTTAAGCTGATGAGTATAGTAGTCTTGGCCGCTCTGGCTGCCTGCGGTAGTCTGGAAAGCGGGATGGAAACCCCCCAGCTGGGCGGGGAAGTATCCGGTGTAAAAGGATATGGAGAAGGTACACAGGTCAAGCTGTACTACGCCAAGGTAGTCGGTACCGGATTCCAGAGCTTTGAAATCAAAGGCTATGTGGAAGTAAAAAAGGCTGCAGGCAACCGTCAGGTAGTAGTGCACTATGTGGCGCCCGGTGTGAGCGGTGATCAGAATTGGCACGATGTTCAGGCTACCTACCTCAAGGATGCGGAAGACCCCACCAAAGAAATCTGGGCTTTTGTCATCGAGGGTATGGATTCTTCTGTCGATCCTCAGGGCTATGCCCGCTTTGCGGTGAAATACGCGGTCAATGGTGTGAATTACTGGGACAATAACGGCGGTTATGATTACTGGCTGAGCTTTGCCGACCAGATCGCTTTTGGTAAGAGCAATGTGGCTCTGGACTATGCCTACTATACAGTTGGACCCAGCTACAACCCTTATCCTCCCCAGTTCACCGGCTATGTCTATGTCAAGGATCTGGCCTATGACAAAGTCCTGCAGGTGACCTATACCACCAATAACTGGAAGGACACTCTGGTACTGAATGGCAACTATCAGTCAGAAGAAGGTCTGGATGGAGAAGTATGGTGGTTTTCAACTATTCTGCCCTACAAAGCCAGCAGCATCAAGTTTGCGGTCCATTACACTACTCCGGTCAACAATAGCTGGGACAACAACTTCAAAGCTGACTATGTAATCAATGGCAGTGAAACCATTCGCTAAGCTAACCCACACGTTTTTTGTATAAAAAAAGGCGGTCTCCCATGGAGACTGCCTTTTTACTTTTAGTAATAAAATGAGAAGATGTTACTGTCCTGAATCTTCATTTTGGTTCAGTCTGATGCCTGACCATTCCTGGTCCGTGGTGTCTTCCTCCAGCCCCCAGTAACCTGAAAAACTGTCATAATACCCGGAAAATAGCATCCTCAGCCAGCCTGTACCATATTTATCAGTCCAGCGGCACAGTACCACGAATCGGTCTTCCCACTGAAATTCACTCAAAGTACCCTCTATTTCACCGTCCTCTTCATACATAACATAGGTACCGGAAACCTGTCCACTGTCTTCCTGGAAAAAGGAAGTCTGAACTTGTAAGGATTGACCGGAACTGCGCAGCGTTCCCTGAAAGTCCCCCAGTATATCCAGATTGACAGAATGAGGGTCCTGGGGGTAAACCTGTGAGTTGAAAGTAAAAATACAGGACAACATCAATGGAATTAAAAAACGTTTGTTCATATCTGCTCCTTTTAAAAAAAGGTTATTTCTGACCACTCATTTTAGGATCAGACAACAAAAAAATCTACAATCAAAATATTATTTTTCCCCCACTACTACTTGGTTAGAATAAATTATTTGGATCCAAAAGATCCGGGTTTTTTGTGCCAGGTCCGGGGAGTGAGGTCCTTGATATAGAGACGGGATAGTGTACCGCAATCCAGGCACAGGTCAGCGTACATCTGCAGGGTATTTATCAGGATACCGTGCATATAGTTAGGGCCGATATTTCCGGTTTCTGTATCCTGTCCAATGGACACGCCTTCTTCTACATGGGTACTGCCACAAAAATTGCATTTAATTTCCATATCTTCTCCTTTTACAGACAGTTTAAATAGAAGTGATACTATGAGTATAAATCCAGGTGAATATTTCCACCAATATATCCCGCTTGATTAAAGTAAGCTGAAGAGATAATGTATCCTGTCATTTTTATATATGAATAAAACCTGCTTAATTATGGAGTAATCTTATACTCATAAGTAAAATGATTTCAGGTTAAAACAAGTGACTACCGGGGAGGGAACGTGCCTAAACAACATAGGATTATCTGGTGGGGAGCTCTGTTTATAACAATGCTCCTGGGAATAGTAGGTGCAGTGAGAAGTTCGGGCACTAACACTATAAAAATCATGCCGATGACTTCTACAAACACTAATAGTCTGGAACCGGAAAATATTAAAACTAACAAAGAGGATGATTGGGGAAATAATGACATCACAACCAATTCTATTCCTGCTTTTTCCTTTCCGGAAATTTGGCATTATGCCCAGATCTACAGGATACTTCGTTTTGAAAAAATGCAGAATATACCTTTATTGCTTTCAAACTACTATAGGGAATTTAAGGTAATAGAAATAAAAGCCACTCGAAACAGGTATTTGATAGGGACATCTCCTGATTCTCAAAGTCAGGAAATACTGATCAGAGGCACAGCTAACTTTAGAAACGCCCTGCAGGACCTGGAGTATACTAAAGTCTATGATAAAAAGCTGGGCATTAATCTTCATAAAGGCTTTAGAAAAACAGCCTGGGCCGTATACCGTGACATTCAGCAGTATTTGAAACCGGGTTATAAAATATATATTTCCGGACAATCACTGGGCGCAGCGGAAGCGTTGATTCTGGCTTTTTATCTCATTGAAGATGGCTATGATGTGGTAAAAGTAATAGATTTTGGGCAACCCAAAGTAACGGACTGGCAGGGTGTACAAAAATATCAGAAGCTGAATCTTCTCCGGATAGTAGACGAAAATGACCTTGTACCTTTGGTCCCACCTTCTACTGTCAGATACAGGAATAATCCTTACCGGCATTTGGGGCCTGAATTGATTCTTCTGGACGGACCTTATTACTGTCTGCTGGATGAAAAAAGAGGGGAAGATAAGAAGGTCACAGATTTCCAAAATATTCTGAAACTTCAGGGCTATAAACAGGAAATTCAGGAGCATCTCTTTCCCAGTTACCTGAAAAGATTACAGGATAAACTCACCAATGCTATTTTGGTTCCTTACGCTGATCGGGAAAAATATATTGCAGTTTCCCAGGTAAAAAACAAGAAATAACACTTTTTTTACCTCTGCCGGCCTTGTTAACTTATATTTTCCAAGTTTAATTCATAGAAAACCACAAGGAAATAACCTCGCAAATAAAATAAGATTTGTTTTTTTTTCATTTGGTCATTACAATGAGTTGTCTGAAGGGTTAACTATAAGCCCTGGCTAAAATAATGCACTATCCTCCCAAATAAGGAGAGAGGCTTGAATCAGGACCAATCACCGGATATCGACCGATCTGCTGCTCAGGAAAGGTCAGTATATGACAGCAGGAACTGGCTGTTTAAAGACATCCATGACGGCAAATTTGAAGCACGGGTTCATCAACTGGAACTTTCTATTAAAAGTCAGCAGCAGACTTTCAATGAGACTGATCTTCATCTATTATTCTGCCTGTTTAATTTTACTGCCGGTCAAAAAGAAGGGGTAGTCAAAGAGATTGAGAACATCGATGCTTTCTATAGTTTTTTCAAATATTATATTGATGAAGTGATCCTGGCTGAAAGTATGAAATCCGAACAATTTTTCAACCAGATGAAAAATCTGCAGTCAGGAGAGGTCTTTAACCGATCATTGACTGACCTGGTAGAAAACCGGTTGGTTTACTGCGGCTTTATTACTTATAGGACGGATACTGAGAAAAATCTTAAAAAAATACGTTTCTTTGAGACAACCGGCAGCTTGTATGTTACCCTGGTACTCCAACTTCAAAAATATTATCGTGAAATGAAAGACAGGTATCAACGAGAGTTCCCCAACCTGGATTCAGACATTCATCTGGATCCCGATCAGCGCGAATTACTCATTGAATATGTCAGGGATATACCTGTAGATACCAATCTCAACCTGGTCAAGCTTATGGATCTCTTTCAGGAAGATGATAAGGTATATCGTTTTATTTTCCCTAATAACAGTTATCTGTATGTGCATCCTCAGGCTTTACTATTACTGCCAGACTTAGCCCGTAAGAAAATATTAGAGGTATACCGCTATTATTTCATGCGCCGCTCTGTGGAAGCTCATATACAAAAGATGATGGATGGAATTTTTAAAGAAATCAATTCCTTCAGTACCAGCGGTAAAGTCTATACTCAGGAAGAACTTTATAAACTGTTTCAGGAAGAACGGTTGGACGAGGAATCGGTTCTACCCTGGTACTACTGGTCAAAAATCATTAGTGAGAAACTGAGTAAACAGATATCTATGAAAGATAATATGAAGAAGTATTACCAGGCCGCTTATTTTTTCCAATGTTTTCTGCATAATCGTGCCCAACATATCGATAATTTCGGCGAAGATCTGGATGAAAAAAAGGATGTGAAAACTACCCCCAAAGCTGAACCAATCAGCGTTTCTGAAACTATCGCCGATTTTAATAAACTTCTGAACAAAATGCATGAGATTATGGATTTCTATTCAGTAGATAGCCTGCAAAAACTGGGAGCCTCTATGGGGTTCAAGGAAAAATATGATGCCCCCGAACCCGATGGCTATGTGAAATTTATTCAGCAGTTTATTGAAAAGACCACTACCATGATATCAAAAACTACTAATCAGCCGCATTTGATGGCCATCCCCGTCAGAAATGAGACAGATGAATTTAACTTTTATGTGGTAACTGCTGACCTGGCTGGAGCTTTTTTCCACAAAAGGGATGTTATAGCCGCGGATTTTGGGTTGTATTACTCCGAGATATTCTCTTACCCCGACAACCCTATTCAGGATGAAGACAGCTTTATCCGCCATGTAGAAGAATTCACAGCCAGTCGTGAAGCACTATTTTATAAGGTATATAGTTTCTATCTCAGAGATATCTTTGCCCAGCTGGCCGGCGCCCAGGATCTGAATAAAATTGAAAAATTGTTCGTTAACCGCAAATCTGATGCTCCGCGAAGTTTAGCACAAATTCTGGATTTGGATTTTAAAGATCTGATCAGTATGCGCCCCACAGAAGACACTGGAATATCAGGATCATCTGATGATACAACTAATCAATTTCAGGAAGAAGAAATTCATCAGGCAGGCTATCAGGCTGAGTTTCAGTCAGATAATAGTGATGACCAGGAAAATGCAGTATCATCCAGTGTGAAAAATAAAGGGCTTAAAAATAAAAAAAAGAGCTCTTTTGGACAGTGGATCATGGGATTTTTTACCTGGCTGGCAAATATCTTTAAACCCAAGAATGCCAGAAAAAAACCGGTGCATAGAGATGAAAATGATAATACACCAGTAGAAAAAAAGAAATCCTGGAGAGAGGAACTGGGAAAATCTTTTACCAAAGCTATGGATAAAGACCTGCAAAGTAAAAAACATAAAGCCCAGAAAATGAAAGATTTCCTGACAGGCGGTAAACCTCTCACCTCGGAAAAAGGGACAAAGTCAAGCAGTAGTGTAAAAGGCAGAGCTCTCAATGCTAAAGAAATCTTGAAAGTCATTGGGGCCAATGTTCTGGATAATTGTGGTCTATCCAAACTGCCCCTGGATGAAGCAATGGAAAGGCTCCAGGATGAGTGGAATGATCCTATGGTTATAGCTGTACCTGATATGATCAAGGCTGAAAAAGAAAAACGGCTTAAGACTGTAAAAAAGAGATTAAATGAAATACTACATAAAACCAGGTTCAATCTCAATCCATCCGATGCTGAAGCAGAGATCATTGGAAAAGCCAGAGAAATCTGCGGTTATGCTGATTTTGCGGCGATGCTTAAACGCGATGATTTAAAGGTCTATATGGAGTGGTACATCACACTTTTCATAGTAGACAAGCTCATTCGTGACCTGGAAATGGCCTGATTATTTTTTCTTTTTTACCATGGGAAGAGGTGTAATTCCATTCAGGAAGAGAATCTCCGGCCTGTATTCAAAATGGATTGTATCAAAATACAGCCATTTCCCTCCCCAAACAAAACCGTATTTTTCAAACACCTGGATAAAACTGTCCGGCGGGATCCATAGATCTGCATAGGTCAGCCGGTACCAGTCATCCATTTTTTTTCTGGTCCATCTCCAGTAGGTATTGTAGCTTTCCAGGCGTAGTGGTTCAAAATCTATAGCGACCCCATAGGAATGCAGACTACGGGACTGGGTACCCAGAATTACTCTATAATGCCAGCCGCCCACCACCCGGATTTCTTTCAAAAAAGCGGCCAGGATTTTGTCCTTTTTAGCCTTAATATTGATTTCCTTTTCTATACGGTTCAGAGTAGGCACCAGGGCTTTGTGAACGGTGACTTTTTTACCCCACAATTTCATGCGTGCTGTCATTTTATAAGAGGATTTACTATCCCAGGAACCCCATAAGGTATTATAAAAATTGGGAAGACGAGTGTCAGGGTGATTTGTCTCTTTGCTCTGGTATTCCAGAATCTGGCTGACCTGTTCAGGAGTGACATTCCGGGGCTGTACCGGCCCGGCATAGTAACTATAGAATTGCTGGGGGTCATATTTTTGTATTTCCTCCAGGTGCTTTTTCTGGAGTAGTCTGCCCCCTGCCCAGTAAAACCAGGTATCCTTTACCAGCAGAGCCCAATCCCCCCTGCGGTATTGGATTTTTTTTACTACAGAAGGATAGGCTTTTTTAATGGCCAACATCTCTTTGTAGCCGGGTCTGTCTTTGGGGTCCGTTGGTGTTACCACAGGTTTTGCATTGGTTTTAATCTGCTGTAAAATATTAGTGTTCGAACTGTTGGTGAAGCCGAAAGCCAGAACAGTGGTACTGAAGGCTATAGACATGATAAGTAACAGGGTTACAGATATATTTTTGATAATAATCTCCCGGTAACAGTGATTTTCGATAAATTGAAAAACTATATTATTATAAAATGTACCAGAAGATTGCACAAAAAACTGTATTGCCATAAAAAAAGGGACACCCTTGTGGGGGTGTCCCTGAAATGTACCGGTATGGAGTTATTTGTCCAGCATAACGAAGGAATTGGCAGGAACGGTCAGAGTATAAGAGCCGCTGGTGATGGAAACAGTCTGCACCGTATAAGAAGCATTAGCGGTATCAGGAGTAATCTTACGATAAGTGCCGCTGGGGATGCCTGTCACTGTGTAGGAGAATCCACCGCCCTTGGACAAGCCCACGAAAGCAACGTTGGCACCGGCATCACGCTTGGAAACAATCCCGTCACCCAGCACATACAGGTCAGTCTGCTGTCCCTTCTGCAGTGCCACAGAAGATTTTCGCAGGCTGTTGAGCATCTTGATATGGCGGGACATCATAGGAGAATTATTCTTTACATAATTAATACCTTCTGTGCCCAACATCCAGCGTGCCACGATGTCGTTTTTGTCAGTGGTCTGGATGTAATTGGGCCAGGAGCTGTACAGGATTTCAGTACCATAGTATACAATAGGTATACCACGGAACAGATAAATAAAGTTCAGATTGTTCATGTACTGGGTCTGGTTCAGAATACCATTGGCGCGAGTCACGTCATGGTTATCCACAAAGGTAGCCAGGAAGGTCGGGTCATATAGGCCGGACTGGTCACCGTATTGTCCGGATATACGCAGCCATCCGTTGGAGTCATCAAAACCGCGTTCCCCTTTAAAGGCATTTCCCATCCAACCGGGGAAGTCCATGGAAGATCCATGCAGGTCCAGCATATTGAAGGATTTATTGAGTCCGCCATTGTAGATGAGACCCACAGCGGCAGTACGGTCACCAGTCCAGGCTTCACCGCACATATAGAAATTAGGTTTGCCTTTGCTGGCAGCATAGGATTTCATGGTATCGGTGAAATCTTTCCAGAAACCGGCTGTCATATAGGCAACAGTGTCAATGCGGAAAGCGTCTACACCGTGATCAATAAATCTTTTGTAAACATTTTTCAGGTGAGCGCGTGCATTATAGGTGCCGTTTTCATTAAAGTCGATCAGGTCAATGAGCCAGGTACCATTGGCATAACTAAAGAAACCGTCGGTATGAGGACTTTGTGCAGCGTTATAATAGGGATCTCCGGTGATCCAGGTCCAGGTCTGTCCATCCATCTTGATGGTCTGACGAGTAGAGAATGTAGATGAAGTCTGAGATACCGCAGTGGGGTGACCATGGTTAACCACGATGTCCAGCATCAGTTTCATACCGCGACTATGCAGAGCATTGACCAGAGCGTCAAAATCGGTCCATCCATCGCTGGTCTTGCCGCTATTGTGCAGGTGGGGATCAATTTTATCAAAGTCGTAACCCCAGTAGCCGTGGTAAGCGGACGCAGAATACCAGTCGCCACCGCCTCCGGTAATGGGGTCATTGGGGTCATAGACATGACGCCCTTCAGGCTGTTTGACAACAGGGGTGATCCAGATTGCGGTAAAGCCCAGACTCTGGATATAATCCAGGTTGTTGATAATACCCTGGAAGTCTCCGCCATGGTAATAAGAAAGCACACCGCTCTTGGATTGATCCCAGATATTATAGATATCGGAAGTATATTCTCCACCCCAGATAGTATTGTTATTGGGATTTCCATCAGCAAAACGATCGGTCATGATAAAGTACACTGTTTCTTCACGGAAATCGCTGGCCAGCTGATCGACTACATGTACGATAACCGTGTCAGTGGCTGTAGCTCCATTATTATCGGTCACAGTCAGGGTAACCGTATAGTCACCGGTAGTAGCGTATACTTTGGTAGGTGTGGCTCCTGTCAGTCCATTGGACCACTGGTAGGACACGATACTGCCATTGGGATCATAAGACCCGGTCCCGTTAAACTGAGCGGTTCCGCCTTTGACTATTGTGATATCGGCACCGGCATTGGCTACAGGAGGCACATTGGCATTGGCGGTGGTCACGGTGCGGGAAGCGGAAGTAGTGTTATTTCCTGCTGCGTCAAAAGCTTTTGCGGTAATGGTATAGGAACCATTGGGGACCAGTGTAGTGTTCCAGGAGATGGAATAAGGAGAAGAAGTATCTTCACCGATTTTGGTAGTACCATAGTAAAATTCTACCTTGGTCACAGCAACATTATCACTGGCAGTCGCGCTCATAGTCACTGTGCCGGTCAGGCTGGCACCATTGGCTGGAGCAGACAGAGCTACAGTGGGAGGAACGGCATCTATAGGATTGCTGGCATAGACTACACTGTCGTTATTGAGAATCCAGACTTCTTTAGGGAAGGAGGTCGGTTTGTCGATACGGCGGTCAACACCATCGTAAGTGGTAGAGCCATTGTTGAAACAAGTGGTCAAGTAGGTATAAGCGTTATTCCAGTTTAGAGTAAATTTTACACCAAAGGAATCTGTGCCGGAAGTAGCCAGATCAGCAACTGAGAGATAATAGTTATAACCCCAGTGCATTTTGGGAGTAGACCAGGCGGAAGAATTACGGTAATGTACTGTCAGAGTCTGAGTTGTAGGCGCTGTAACTGTAACTGAAACAGTCTTGGTGGCAGTCAGTCCACCTACATCTTTGACCTGGACTTTTACAGTATAGGTGCCGGCTGTGCTGTAAGAATGGCTGGCACTGGCTGTAGAACTATAGGCGGTATCATAAGTGCCATCGTTTTCCCAGTCAAACTGGTACTGCAGAGCACCGCCTTCGGGATCGGTCGATCCGGCTGCACTGAAAGAAATGGCTACGCCGGTATCAGCAGTAGCTGGAGTAGCGGTAAGTGCGGCCACGGGGGGCTGATTAACCGGTGTGCTCAGGGGAACGAAAGTCACTGTATTAGCACCAAAAGTTACTTTGGTGATATAGCCTTTTTTACCCCAGTGGTTGATGGTTGCATAGGGAGTGCCGGCCTGGGCGATATTGTTTTCCCAGGATTCAGCAGTACCTTGTCTCATAAAAGCTTTGAATTCGAACCAGTCCCCTGAAGTACCCAACATATCCACGTCGAATTTCCACCAGTGGTCACCCATGGTGTTTTCAGGATCTTCACCGTAGCCGTCTACGGCATAGGTCTTCTTGGCACCCCAGGAAGCGGGCCATAGGGATGTGGTCCAGTCCAGGGCAGATTCACTACCCCAATCCAGAGATGCGTCATTGGCTTTAATAGCCGCAGTGGTGGTATTAAGGGTATTAAAATAAGTGATTGGTTCACTCATGCTGGGATAGACACTGGGTACCAGACCCGCGTCATGTCCGCCTTTGATAAAGATGTCCTGGCCGGTTACAGTCTGTTTGTACATGAACACCACGGTACGAACCGCAAAGATTTGTCCGGCTGTGAGCAGCAGCAGGGCAGTAAACAACACTCCTCTCAATTTTTTCATCACAACACTCCTCTTCTGTTTTTTTTATTTACAGGTATTTTTTAGTAAAATAGGACTGAATAAAATTAGGGTTGGTCTGCTGCGAAAGGGTTGCCCGGGGGCAGTATTCACTTTTTTATTCAGTCTGGCCATTTTTTATATTCGCGCCTGCAGTGTGCAATATCACTAATAGCGCTTACATATATTATGCAATAAATGTGCCATGTCAATATATGCAAAGCTAATTGCATACCTGGTATAATAATTGGAATATTTTTGGAAAAGTGTTGCCTCTAATTCCGGCATAATATTGCACATCAGGGCAAGTTAGTCAAAAGTCAAAAGTAGAAAGGTGGGGGCGGCGTGAAAATATGGAGTAAAGTTTGTTTAAGTAAGTATTTATTTAATAGGCGAAGAAATAGAATGGGTTTTTCACCACTACCGGTTTGCCGAAGTTTATTTTTTTACTAAGCTCTTCTTTGGTGTATATAATATCTTCCGGGTCCAGCAGGGCCTTGCCCTCATCGCTCATAACACGCAAGAGTTCGATCTCGTAATAGTCTTTTTTGTCGGTGACTTTTAGTTTAAAGGAATTCTTGGTGGTATAACCTTTGTTAAAAACCGAGAAGACCAGGCGATTATGGTCCATACTGAAACCATGCAGCTTTTCACTGACCGGTTTTTTTAAAGATGCCTGGGGCCATGACAAGGAGAAGCAAAGTAGGGAAAAGACAGCGATAAGTACGGGGAGTTTTTTCATGTGGGGCCTTCCTTAAAAAGATTTATTTGCTTCTTTACAGCTTTAGAGATATTAATACAGGGGAGGGGAAATATCAAAGAAAAAGGGGGAGGCTGGGCCGGCGCCGATAGGGGAGTGGATGGCAATATTTTAAGTTCTCAAACTATGTCTTCCCCTCTCTGTACCCTTGGTGTCTCCGTGAGAGCCATTTTTTCCACAAAAAAAGAGCACCTGTTTCCAGGTGCTCTTGTATCAAAATAAACTCTTACCAGCGGAACAGGAGATCAGCGTAGGAAGGTACAGGCCACAGATCAGAGGGCATCATCTGTTCCAGTGCATCCACTTCAGTACGCAGAGCAGCCATAGCGGTGAACACTTTATCGCGGTAAAGGGCAGCCTGTTTGGCAACTTTTCCTTCAGCCTGGGCTTCTGAGGTTGCTTTTTCCAGGGCAGCTACATTTTTATAGATAGCTTCCAGTTTCCCGGAGACTTTACCCAGCAGATCTTTTTGTACACTGGCTTTTGCGCCGGCTTTTTCTACTCTTTCCACAGAAGCGGCCAGTTCAGTAGCGAACATGATACCGGCTGGGAGATACTGCTTGTTCACCATGTCAATAGAAGTCAGGGCTTCGATATTGATCTGCTTGGAATAGGTTTCCAGGTAGATGTCATAACGGGAGTGCAGTTCTTTTTCGCTCAGTACATTCATACTGGTGAAAATCTTCATGGTTTTGGGTGTGATCAGGTGGTCCAGGGCTGCCACGGTAGATTTGATATTGGGCAGACCACGTTTTTCCGCTTCCTTGACCCAATCATCAGAATAACCGTTACCATTAAAAATTATTCTGCTGTGCTTGTTGATCACTTCTTTGATGATGGCAGCAGCTTCTTTGTTTTTGTCAGATGCTTTTTCCAGACGATCTGCGAATTCACTCAAGGTAGAAGCAACGATAGTGTTGAGAACGATGTTGGGTCCGGACACAGATGCGGAACTTCCCACCATACGGAACTCAAACTTGTTACCGGTAAACGCGAAAGGTGAAGTACGGTTACGGTCAGTGTTGTCTTTGGGCAGAGGGGGCAGGGTATCCACACCCACGCGCAGGTAATCCTGTCCTTTGGAGCTGGCGGCTTCGCCTTTACCCAACTTCATAAGGATATCGGTCAACTCAGTACCCATAAAGATAGAAATGATGGCCGGAGGTGCTTCGTTGGCACCCAGGCGGTGGTCATTACCGGCATTGGCAGCAGAAGCACGCAGCAGTTCAGCGTTTTCATCCACTGATTTTATCAGAGAGGCCAGAATGATCAGGAACTGTTCGTTTTCATGAGGGGTGCTGCCTGGTTCCAGCAGATTCATGCCGTCGTCAGTAGACAGGGACCAGTTATTGTGTTTACCGGATCCGTTGATGCCGGCAAATGGTTTTTCGTGCAGCAGGCAAACCAGCCCATTGCGCAGAGCTACTTTACCCATGGTGTCCATAACCAGCTGGTTGTGGTCAGCTGCAATATTGGTGGTGGAAAAGATAGGTGCCATTTCAAACTGTGCGGGGGCTACTTCATTGTGACGAGTCTTGGAAGTGATGCCCAGTTTCCACAGTTCCAGATCCAGTTCATTCATAAATTTGAATACGCGCTCTTTAATGGAGCCGAAGTACTGGTCTTCCAGTTCCTGACCCTTGGGAGCGGGAGCGCCGAACAGGGTGCGGCCTGATGTGATCAAGTCCAGTCTCTGTTCGTAGTATTCCTGGTCAACCAGGAAGTATTCCTGTTCAGGTCCTACTGTTGCGGTAACTTTTTTGGAGGTGGTATTACCCAGAGCTCTCAGGACACGCAGAGCCTGCTTGGAAACTACTTCCATGGAGCGGAGTAGAGGAGTCTTTTTATCCAGTGCTTCACCGGTATAGGAGTAAAACGCAGTTGGTATATAAAGAGTGCTGTTGCCTTCGGTGTCTTCCTTGATGAAAGCAGGGGAGGTAGCATCCCAGGCAGTATAACCGCGGGCTTCAAATGTGGCGCGCAGTCCGCCGCTGGGGAAAGAAGAAGCGTCAGGTTCACCCTGTATCAGCTGTTTGCCGGAGAATTCCATTACGATTCCGCCGTCATTGGTAGGACTGATAAAAGAGTCATGCTTTTCAGCTGTAAGGCCGGTCAGAGGCTGGAACCAGTGAGTATAGTGAGTGGCGCCTTTTTCAATGGCCCAGTCTTTCATAGCATTGGCTACAACATCAGCCACTTTGGGTTCGAGGGGCTGTCCGTCACGGATAGTCTTCTTGAGTTCCTTATAGGTATCCTTGGGAAGACGTTCTTTCATTACTTTGTCGTTAAAGACATTCATGCCGAAGATTTTTGTGAGTTCCATCTGCGTAGCTCCTTATTGATATTTTCTCTGAGAAAGGTTCTTCTACATCTCAGGTAGGATTAGTGTATAATACCTGTAAAAATATAGCAAAAAATATAAGCATCGTCCAAAAAAAATGTGATTAAATATTAATCAGATGGGTCATTTTTGTCTGTTTATTAATCAGAAAACAGGATTTTTTCTGTTTTTTAAAATACAATAGCAAGCTACTGCCTGATACTATAAGACTAGCATGAAAACACGATAAACTATCCCGGGTTTAGATGCGGTGGATGCACAATCCCGAGCGAAGTTTAGGCTCAAACCAGGTAGACTTGGGAGGCATGATCTGGTTGTTATCAGAGATAGCAATGAGTTCCTGGATGTCCACAGGATAGAGGGCAAAGGCCACCGCGGCTTCTCCGGAACGGACTTTTTCTTCCAGGATTTTGGTGCCTTTAATACCGCCAATAAAGCTGATATTTTTGGAAGTCCGGACATCATTGATCTTAAGAATGGGATCCAGTAAATTTTCCTGCAAAATGGATACATCCAGGCTCTTAACAGGATCCTTGGAATTATAGCTTCCCGGTAAGGGGGAAATCAGATAACGTCCGCTCTTCAGGAAGATGAGTATCTCCCCTTTCCTGGATGGTTCCCATTCCTGTGTGGTGTCCACCTGGAAATGATGGCTTACCTGCTTTAGAAAATCTTTTTCACTTTCGTAGGGGAGAGTATGCACCAAGCGGTTGTAGCTCAGAATGCGCAGACTGGATGCAGGGAAAAGTACAGCCATAAAAAAGTTGTAGTCTTCTTTGCCGGTATGTCCGGGATTCTTTTCCTTTAGTTTTTTACGGCCGTTGGAAGCAGCAGCGGCACGATGATGTCCGTCCGCGATATAAAAAGCATCCACTTTTTTAAAATACTCTTCAAAACGTGAGTTCATTTCTACAGGACTGACCCAGAGACGGTTCTCCACTTCATTCTCATCTGTAAAATGATAGACGGATTCAGTCTTCATCACGGCATCAATGAGTTCGTTATATCCATCCTGATCTTTAAACAGCATAAACACCGGTCCGATATTGAATTCCAGAGTCAAAAGCAGTTTAGTACGGTCTTCTTCTTTATCCGGGCGGGTTAGTTCATGTTTTTTTATTTTATTATTATCATACTCATCCACGGAAAGGCTGGTAAAAACCCCTACCCGGGTATGGCCTTTCCAGGTCTGGGCATAAATATAATAATGCGCGTCATTATCTGCCAGAAGAGTGCCTTCACTCATCATTTTCTCAAAATTCTCTCTGGCTTTATCGTATACTTCCTGAGCATGTTCATCGTGGCCGGGCATATCCACATCAGCCCGGGTTACATGAAAAAAGGAGCGGGGTTTATCTTTTACGAATGCCACAGCCTCTTCATGACTGACCACGTCATAAGGAGGAACATTAACTTCAGCTGCAAATTCAGGACGGGGCCTGATGGCTTTAAAGGGCAGTGCAATCATAAATATGCTCCTGGTTTCTGGATATTAATAAATTATATCTTATTCCCGTAATCCTTTCCAGTTTTAACTCTTTATATGGTTTAACTTTTCCCCCCTTGAATAACGATAATAATAATACTATACTATAGTATGCCCGGGAGAAAAAAATGCCGTTAAAAATATCCCTCCTGACTATCTTCAGCTGTTTGTTCCTGGTGTCTGCTGTCCGGATAGAGGAAGCCAGTTATAAACTGGCTAAAAAGCTGTATGATCAGCAGCGGTATAGTGAAGCCGCTTCTGAATTTGATACCATCATCAGGAACTATCCCGAATCTTCTTATTATACGATTGCTTTATACTACGGGGGATTATGCCAGCAGAGTACAGGTGACTACAACCGGGCCCAGGCATTATTTACAAGGCTCTATCAAATATCAAAAAATCCAGCCCAAAAAGAACTGGCTTACTATGGTATTGCCAAGACTTATTATCTGCAAAAGAAATACGCTAACACTATCAACTCTTTCCAGAATTTTCTTTCAGCATACCCTAATTCATCCAAAGCGGATAGTGCTTTTTTCCTGATGGCACAGGCCTATGCCCAGCGGGGCGAAAACGACAAAGCTAAACTTTATTACCAGCAGGTCGTCAGCTATTTTCCGCATAGCCCCTTTGCACCCTATGCCTCATCCCGCCTGCAGGATAATGTGAGCATAGCCCCGAAAAAGGATACACAGACCACTAAATCCACAGAATGGGATCAAATTCAGGAACCACAGATAGACCTGGATCTCCAGGAAGTGGAAGAAGAGGTAAAACCGGTGAAAGTGGAGGTGATTCAGGAAAGCCCGGAAGAGAAAGAAATTCAAATAACAGAAGAAAAACCCCAGAAGAAGCTGCCCTCTATTACCGGGAGAGTCGAGGGGCTTCTGTTATCACAGAAACAGACACTGGATATCCCTCAGCAACAGGTCAGTATTCAGACTCAGGCGGTTAATCCGGTTGAAAACAAAATAGTCATATTGACCAATATGCAGAAAATCATTTCTACCAATATGATAAATATTACTAATATGACTATGCTCACCCAGAAAGTAAAAGTTCTGGATACAGAACAGCTTAAAATAGACAATAAAAAATCTCAGATTCAGCTCCAGCAGGAAGAGATTGATAGGCTAAGACGTCTGCTGGAAATAAAAGCCCGCCTGCTGGATCTCAAAGAAGATGCCATAAAACAAAAAACAGAACTACTGCAGAAGACCAATGGGGTGGTATTACTGGATGAATAAAAACAGAGCATATTCTATTCTATTGATCCTGATAATGGGTTTGACGCTGCCGGGTATTCTCAGGGCGGAGCAGGTAATCAGTTCCAAGTCCCTGGCCCTACATCTGGATGAAGATAGCGGACGTTTCTATCTGGAAAACCCGGATCCGGGAAAAGATGGTCTGCGCTTTTATACTTTCCGTGATAATCCTCCCACATCTTATATCACTTTGATTATGAACGGTAATCCCTATCGGCTTATTTCAGGGGCCTTTACAGATATCTCTTATTTTAAACAGGCCGGTCAGATAATCAGCGGGAAATATATGCTGGATAAAGTTATTTTTACCATCCGGTTTATCCTCACCAATTCTTCTCCTGAAGCTGCTTTTGATTCAATTCTGATGCTGGTGGATGCGGAAAACCGGTCACCCCAGGCTATTACCGTGGGGAGCCGTTTTCTACTGGATACGACTTATGACGAAGCCAAAGGTACCCCCCAGATCTATTTATCCTCCACAGAGCTGATGAGCCAGGAAAGACTGATTCTTAATAATGTCCTGCCGGAATTTATTTATACCGGCCCCTTTGATCAGGGTTCTTCCGGTTTTGGTAACGGCCTCTACATATTCCCAGAAGTAAACTCCCTGCAGCCGGAGTCAATTATCATCGGAAACTGGAAAAAACTGGATGATATAGAACTGGATTATAAAGTCAGGCCTGCGGACCAGTTCCGATCCGCCACCTACGGTAGTAAAGATGCAGCCATAGCTTTGTTTTTTGATAAAATACCGGTAAAATCAGGGGAAAAAGTCACTTTTGGTATATTGATTTCACGGAGTCCTAAACCCTCTAATGCCATCCAGGAGATCTCTGCGGTCTCTCAGTTAGATTTGACCCAGCCGGTGGTCAAGGTACAGAATGTGATTTCTAATACCAACCAGAACAAAATAATCAAAGCAGAGGTGAGTACTACAAATCTATCTCCTACTAATCAAAAATCTACAGCCTTGGTTCAAAAAAATGAGGGCAAAATGATCATTACAAATTTTGTGACTCTTCCGGATTTTTCCACAAATCAGGCCTCTCATTCAGAAGCACAGCTCCTGCTCCAAAGTCAGCTGCAGCTGATCGAAAAAATGAACGCTATACTGGAAAAAATCAGCACCCTTTCCAACCAGAAGTCTGTGGAGACCCGGGTAGTTACTAATTACATAAAACCCCCGGAAAACATGGTACCCGAGACTGAAGTGGTGGAATTGCAGCAGGATTATGAAAAACAACTGAAAGAACAGCAGGAAAAATATCAAAAACTATTGGACCAGCAGAAAAGTGATATGGAGACATCTATCAAACAATATGAAGACCAGATAAAACACAGTACCTCTCAGAAAAACAAGACTGAAGCTGTCAATCGTCTGGACCAGGTCATCCGAGAAATGGACCAGAAGATCAAGGTAATAGAGGAATTGGAGAAACTGCGTCTGGATTTCAAGACCATGCCCCAGGAAAAACTGGATGAACTGAATCTGATGCTGGAAGAAATCGAAAAGAAAATTGTTAAATACCGTTATGAATAAGTTGGGGGACTGATGCCAGCTGAAAAGATAAAAGTACTCATTGTAGATGATTCAGCCATAGTCAGAGGAATACTACTGGAGACTTTAGAAAAAGAATCTGATATCGAGGTAGTGGGAACAGCACCGGATCCTTATGTGGCACGCAGCAAAATACTGCAGCATCAGCCTGATGTAATAACCCTGGATATTGAAATGCCGCGTATGAATGGGCTGGATTTCTTACAGAAACTCATGGAGTACTATCCTATACCAGTTATTATTGTAAGTTCAGTGACCAGCAAAGATGCTTTCGCTGCGGTAAAAGCCCTGGAGTTTGGCGCCTTTGATGTGGTAAATAAACCGGGCGGCAGTATTAGTGTGGAAGAAGTTATAGGAGATATTCTGTTCAAGATCCGGCAGGCTTTTCAGGTGCGCCATATCTACACTTCCCGCCGGGAGCTGGTCCAGAAAAGCCTACAAACACGGCCTGTGACTCGGATAGACTCCAATGTATTAAGCCAAATATCAACTACAGATCAGCTGGTGGCCATTGGTGCCTCAACCGGAGGTACAGTCGCGCTGGAATATATTTTAACCAGGCTACCTGCCAATTTCCCACCCGTACTGATCACTCAGCATATGCCTCCTCTATTTACCACACAATTTGCTCAGAGACTGAATGAATTATCAACTCTGAATGTAATAGAAGCGCAGGGAGACGAACTGCTGGTGCCCGGGACTGTTTATATAGCACCAGGGGGCTATCATCTTATACTCTACCGTAAAGGTGCCATGTTGTATACACAACTCCAGGGTGGTAATAGAGTCAATTTTCAGAAACCTGCGGTAGATGTCATGTTTATGTCGATTGCAGTAGAGGTAGGAAAAAACTGTGTGGCAGCCATTCTGACCGGAATGGGCAAAGACGGTGCTCAGGGATTGCTAAAGCTAAAAGAAAAAGGCGCCTGGACTATAGCTCAGGATGAAAAAAGTTCCATTGTTTGGGGGATGCCTAAAGCTGCCGTAGAATTGAACGCACACCAGGAAATTTCTTCTTTAGAGGATTTTCCTAACCGCCTGACTGAAGCAGTCAAAAAGCGCCTGGGTTAATTCCAATTGGTGGGTGACAATCCCCCCGGATGTTAAATATTCTCACTTCATTACGACATTGACAAGCCAGGTCACACAAAGTATGATTATAGCAGACTGAAAAAAAAGGATTCTAATGGAAAGTCTGGCTATTATCGCACCGGAGTTATCTGACTTCTGGGCCATCAGGAGTAACCTGGAAATGCTTCCTGATTTTGTCTTTCTGGAAGCCGGAGACAAATTGGAAGACAGAGTGGGGCATGTCATACTGGACCTGTCCCTGGATCTGTTCAATCTGAGTGTTACTCCGGGATATTTATACAATCTTTTCGCTCATTTGCAGATCACACTGGCCAGTATCCGTCTGAAAAATATTGGTATTTCGGTGATTCAGTCTTATCCCTGCACCACAGACCTGGAGCATATCATCCTGGCTCAGGAAATAATCAATCAGTTTATAAACATCCTGGTCGATTTTTTTGCCTGCCATATCATACTGATGCCTTCTATAGTATCACGTTATTCATTGAAAAAATCTTATTCTCCTGTGATAGATATTATTCAGGCGGTGCGTATGGGACGAAGTACTACTGTCAGGGTAGATGCTTTATCCAGGTTTGTACTTATTTATGATTTGGATGTACTGACTGCCCTGGTACAGTACCAGGAGACCATGAAAAAAGGGCATATAGTTATAGAAGGAATGGAACTTTCTCTACAGAATATCTATGATATAGCCCAGGAAGTCGCAGGTGAAAGTCCGGTCCGGTTTGACCGTAGTCATCAAATCCAGTTCCATGTACCAAATATGAACGCTCATGTCATTAATCAGGTAAATTATGAATTTGAGAATATGATGGTAGATATGATAGACAGACTGTTTTAATAAAAAAAGCGGGGCCGAAAAGGCCCCGCTCCTCACAGAGTGAGTCTTGCAGAATTGGGAGGGGAATCTCAATCTGCCTTATAATTGCAATTTACACCTAATTATCGGCAATGTCAACGGAAATTTAAAGTATTTCACTAAAAATAATTAAAAATAGCCTGTTTTTTTTCTTAAATTCGGCTGTCCACTCCCTTAAACTTGAAATTTTACCCTGTATTCAATAACATATAGATGAAGCTACACAGGAGAAATAAATGCTGGATGTGATGCGTATAGTTCTGGGACCCTTTGATGTAAATTGTTTCCTGGTATACGATACGGAGAGTCGGGAAGCCATGGTTATCGACCCCGGTCTGCGCTCCGAAGAGCTGGAAGAAGGCCTGAAGGATAAAAAACTTAAGTATATTATCAATACCCATGGACATTTTGATCATGTGGGAGGAAATACCAGCCTGAAAGGTCTTTTCGACAATGTCCCATTGATCGTTCATGAATTAGACGCTCCTCTTTTGTCAGATCCCACCAATAATTTATCCACTTATTTTATAGAACCGGTTGTATCGATTCCACCCGATTTCCGTATTCATGATGAGGATTTCCAGTTTGATCTGGGAAAACACCATTTTGAGACCCTGCTTCTACCCGGTCATACTCCCGGAGGGATAGGACTTTATTCTGAAAATGACAAAGTGCTTTTTTCCGGAGATTTTATCTTCAATCACAGTGTGGGGCGGACAGATATGCCGGGTGGTGACGTCCAGGCCCTGAGGAAAAGTATTGAGCGTATATTGACGTTTCCGGATGACGTGATGGTCTATCCCGGCCATGAAGACATCTTTCTGCTGTCAGATTTCAAGCAGGAAGCTCAGGAAATCCTGGCCCTGGAATCCTAGATGCCTCTTAGTTTTGATGATATCGACTATCCTCTTCCCGAACATCTCATAGCTACCCATCCAACTGAACAAAGGACCCAATCCCGTCTCATGCATGTATCTCCCCGCAATCAGTCCATTGAACACCGGACCTTTTCCGACATTCTGAGTTTGCTGCGCCACGGAGACCTCCTGGTATTCAATAATTCCCGGGTAATTAAAGCCCGTCTGCTGGGCCAGCGGAGAGAACACCAGGCAGAGATGTTGCTGGTGGAAAAGATTGATGACACCCGCTGGAAAGCCCTGGTCAAACATTCCCGTAAGTTTCACAAGGGAGATGTCTTTACTATGCCCGAAGTGACACTGAGGGTACAGGATGTAATCGAAGATGGAATGAGAATGGTGGAGTTTGAGCGGCCGGTGAGCTTTGAAGACATCGATCGATGGGGAACTACACCACTCCCTCCCTATATTCTTAAAAAAAGAAAAGACAGCGGAATGCCCCTGTTGGATACACAGGACCCGCAACGGTACCAATCCGTTTTGGCCCGCTATGATGGATCTGTAGCTGCGCCTACTGCCTCGCTGCATTTCACTCCTGAACTTTTGGACCAGGCGCGGGAGAAAGGTGTCTCTGTCACAGAGCTGACTCTGCATATCGGGCCGGGTACATTTAAGCCGGTCGAGGGGCGTATTGAAGATTATCAGATTCACCGGGAATGGGTGGAAGTACCATCTCAGGCAGTAGAAGCTATACAGCAATGCCGTCAACGCGGTGGGAGAGTGGTAGCAGTGGGCACCACTGTAGTCCGTAGCCTGGAAACCGCGGCATATGGCGGGAAATTGTCTCCTTTTAACGGACACAGCAGGCTGTTTATCACACCTCCCTATGATTTTAAAGTTGTCAATGCTTTGATTACCAATTTTCACATGCCCCGGTCAACACTCCTTTTGCTGGTTTATGCCTTTGGGGGTGTAGAATTGCTTAAAAAAGCCTATCAGACTGCAATTCAGGAATCCTACCGGTTTTTCTCCTATGGCGATGCCATGTTTATCGGTGATTAATTCACCGTATAAATCTTCTTAAAACCATATAAAATTTTTATTGTCTTAAAATCTGTCCTGTATTATAATAGGAAATAAGGTTAAGTGATCTTTCTGGAGGATGCCATGGCGGAAAGCTATATAGAAAAAGAACTGAAAAGACTCAGGCTGGAAAATCAGGCTCTTAAGCTCCAGGGGGGAGATCCTCAGGTCTACACCAAACTGGAAGAAGAAAACCGCCGTCTGCGTAAACAACTGGCTGAATCCGAAAAAATAATTGTTATGTATGAAAAAGTATCCGATCTGACCCGCAAAGAGATAACTGACCGGGATAATGCTCTGGCTGCTCATGAAATTGCTGAAGATTTATCGCGGGTCGAGCTCATGGAGAAGGATCGCGCCCTGCATGCCCATGAGCAGGTGGAAGAACTCTCCCGTATTGAGCACATCGATAAAGATAAACTCATCAAAGCCCATGAAGTTGTAGAAGAATTAGCCCGCCAGGAGCTCCTGGACAAAGAAAAGACTCTGCTGGCTCATGAAGTAGTTGAAGAACTGGGACGCAGTGAACAGGTAAATATGGACAACGCCCTCCAGGCCCACGAAGTAGTGGAAGAGCTGGCCCGCAATGAACTGATCGAAAAGGAAAAAATGCTGCAGGCCCATGAGATTGCTGAAGATCTGTCCCGCCGGGAAAATATTGAAAGAGACAAAACTATCACTGCTTTTGAAAAAACATTTGCCCTGGCATCCCGTGAACGTATTCAGGCAGATCAGGAAATTAAAGCCAGAGAAATCATAGAAGAGCTGGCCCGTCAGGAACTTATCAATATGGATCATATTACCCGGGCATATGAAATCCTGCAGGATATGTCCCGGCAGGAGCTGATGGATGCCCGTAAACATGTGGATGACAGTCTGGAAACGGGAGTGGTACAAACTTCTATTTCAGATATTCTGACTCTGCTGGATGCCTATGAAAAGATAGAAGATATGCACCGCAAGGAAAAGATGAGTGATGATAAATTGCTCAAGGCATATGAAATCATCGACGACTGGAAAAGAAACCAGATGATAGACCTGATGAAGATTATCAAGGCCTATGAGGTGCTGCAGGACTTTATCCGGGATCAACGCATCAGTGATGATCAGATCAAAGAAGCTTATCAAAAGGTGGAAGAACTGGCCCGTCATGAACTGATCGAGCTGGATCGTATCAATGAAGCTCATGAAGTAGTGGAAGAACTGGCCCGTCAGCAGCTTATCGGTTTTGATTCAGTCAATCAGGCTCATGAAGTAGTGGAAGAATACGCCCGTCACGAGATGATCAATCTCAGTTCGGTCAATCAGGCCCATGAGATAGTGGAAATGCTGGCCCGTCAGGAAATCATCGATCGCGACAAAATCATCAATGCCCATGAAATGGTGGATAATCTTTCCCGTCAGGAACTGATGGATGAGGACAAAATCAATCAGGCTCACCAGATCATCGAGGAATTCCAGAGAAAAGAATTAATTGAAAAAGATGCCATCAATATGGCTCATGAGATGGTGGAAGAACTAATGCGCCGTGAGATCATTGAAAGAGACCGGATCAATCAGGCCCATGAAGTCGTCGAAGAAATGGCCCGTATGGAATTAATGAAGGCCAAGGGAGACCGGAAATAAACCGGGTTTGTTACATTCTCTGTTATTGAAATCCTCTTTTTTTCTATGATTATCCGGTTTTGTATTAAATAAATCAGGAATTTTGTTGCATTTTCTGGGAAATATATTAATATTTAACAGTGAACATAGTTCTGGATTGAAAAACATCAAAACGGGGCAGCCATCATGGTTTTACAACACACCATTCTGCTAGGTACTGCTGCGACAATCGGATTTATCCATACCCTCTTGGGACCGGATCATTACGTCCCCTTTGTTGTCTTATCCCGGTCTCGGAAGTGGTCAGTAGCTCGGACTATGTGGATCACATTTTTATGCGGGGTGGGGCATGTCCTGGGCTCCATAGTTATCGGATTAATCGGTATCGCTCTGGGTACAGCCATCTCACATATTACCAAACTGGAATCGATACGGGGTGATATTGCAGCCTGGACTCTGATTGGTTTTGGTCTGGCCTACATGATCTGGGGAATTGTTAAAGCCATACAAAACAAACCACATACACATACTCATATACATGCTGATGGAGAAGTGCATGAACATCATCACGCCCATGAGGAAGAACACAGCCATCTCCATGATAAAAAACGATCACTTACCACCTGGACACTCTTTATTGTGTTTGTCCTGGGCCCCTGTGAACCCTTAATCCCTATCTTAATGTATCCGGCAGCGACTCATAGCTGGGCATTAGCAGGGCTTACCGCATTGGTATTTTCCATAATAACTATCTCCACCATGATGGTTATTGTAGCTGTGATGACCTGGGGTCTAAAGCTGCTTCCCATGCAAAAACTGGAGAGGTACACCCATGCCCTGGCCGGCGCTGTAATTATGTTAAGCGGTCTGGGGATTAAATTTCTGGGTCTGTGATTTTTTAAGATGATTAGTGAATATTTTCACATTGTTGTTTAAAAAATAAACATAAGGGGGCTGATACATGAAGTACGCGGTCATGCAGAAGAACCGCCTGGATGATTTCATCAAGGTATTATGCAAACAGGAAAAGCTGGTGGGTCCGGTTTCAAAAGGCCAGGGTCAATATGCTTTTCACGAGATCAGAAATTTCGAAGAGCTTTCACTGGATCATATTCCCACTATCCTGCCCCCCAAAAAATATTTCATGCCCCAACATGAAACACTGGTAGAATATGATATTAATAGAAAACCGCCCATGGAAGCAGTGGTGGAAGTAGAACCAATCGTACTGATGGGAGTACACACCTGTGACCTGGCTGGTATACAGTGTCTCAACATCGTATTCAGTGACAGGCCCCGAGACCTCAATTATCTTATCCGAAAGAAATATATTACCATCATCGGATTTGAATGTAATGACTATTGTGACAGTTATGCCTCCTGCGGGCTCATGCATAATTTCCTGCCCAACGGGGGATATGACCTGTTCATGACTGATCTGGGTGGTGAATATATCTTCCATATCAATACTCAGACTGGTGAAGACCTGGTTACACGATATGGTTCCTTTTTTTCTGAAGCCACTCCCCATCATATTAATGAATTAGAGGCATTTCATCAGAGAAAACACTCTATATTTAAACCGGAAGTAGATGTGGAACGTACCACTCTGGCCCAGCTTTTTCAGAAAGGATTTGATTCCGCGGTATGGGATGATCTGGGCAACCGCTGTCTTTCTTGCGGAAACTGTACTAACGTGTGTCCTACCTGTTATTGTTTTGATGTCAATGATGAACCAAATCTGGATTTGAAAACCGGTAAAAGAATACGGGTTTGGGACAGTTGTCAAAATGAACCCTTTGCCAAGGTAGCCGGTGGGGAAAGTTTCCGGGAACACAGAAAAGACCGGAAGAGACACCGCTTTAACCGTAAATTTAACTATCCTTTTAAAAGATGGGGGAGATTCTTCTGCACTGGATGCGGCCGATGCAGCCGAACCTGTATGGCAGAAATCAATCTCAAAGATACTATCGCTCAGCTGGATCAGGATGTGAAAAAACAGCCTGCCGCAGTCAGTAAGTGAACAGGGGGAGATAATGGAAAGAATAGTCATACAAAGATCTGACTATCAGGTCAAAGAAGCTAAAATCATAAAGACCCGTAAACTGACTGAAACTGAAAAATTGTTTGAGGTCATGCTGGCAGATGGAGAACAACTGGATTATGATCCAGGGCAGTTTGTAGAAGTCAGTCTGCTGGGACTGGGCGAAGCTCCCATTTCCATCACCTCTTCACCTACCAAGCGGGGTAGTTTTGAGTTGTGTGTGAGAGCGGTGGGTAAACTCACTGACGCCCTGCACAAGCTGAATGCGGGAGATGAGATCGGGATACGGGGGCCTTTCGGCCGTGGATTCCGCACCTCCATGCTGGAAGGTTTTGACCTGCTTATGATAGCCGGGGGATTGGGCATAGCTCCTATGCGCTCTCTTATCAATTATGTAGTTGACAACCGCCGGGATTTTGGTAAGACCGATATACTGCTGGGCTGCCGTGACCCTAAAAGCATGCTGTTTTCCGATGAATTGGATATCTGGACCAAACGTATGGACATTAATTTCAGCTGTACAGTTGACCGTGCTGATCCCGAATGGAAGGGGAATGTAGGAGTGATAACCAGTCTGATACCGGGCGTGGATATTATCCCTCAGGAAACCTATGCTATTGTAGTAGGGCCGCCTATTATGTATCGTTTTGTTATCAAAGAATTACTCAACAAAGGCATTCCTGAAAATCAGATTCTGGTAAGCCTGGAAAGACATATGAAATGCGGACTGGGCAAATGTGGCCACTGTCAGATACACGATATCTATTGCTGTCAGGATGGACCGGTATTCGGTTACCATGAAATAAAAGATCTCAAGGGGGCAATCTAATGTCTAAACCCAAAGTAGCATTTTTTGACTTCGCCTGCTGTGAGGGATGTCAGCTGCAGGTAGCCAATTTTGGAGAAGCCCTGCTGGATATCCTGGGGGCAGTAGATGTAGTGGAATTCCGGGAAGTAATGAGTGAAACCTGGGATCAAAGCTATGATGTTTCAATTATTGAAGGAAGTATCACTACCACTCATGCCGTGGAAAAGATTAAAAAGATAAGAGAGAGATCACGAATCCTGATTGCCTATGGTTCCTGTGCCACCCTGGGCGGGGTAAACGGTATGAAAAATAATTATCCCCTGGAAGAGATCCGGGAAAGAGTATATGGTGACAAAGCGCATTTCTTTGAGACTATTCCTACCATGGCAGTTCATGAAGTGGTGGATGTAGACTACTTTATTTATGGATGTCCTATCTATCCACCTGAACTGGTAGCAGTCCTAAAGTCTGTGCTGGGTGGTACAACCTATGCTGTCCCTGATAAATCAGTCTGTGTGGAATGCAAATTGAATGAAAACGTCTGTCTTTACGAAAAAGGGGTGACCTGTCTGGGTCCGGTGACCCGGGCTGGATGTAATTCCTGGTGTACCAATAATGGAAATATCTGTTATGGATGCCGTGGTCTGGTAACTAATCCAAACAAAGACTCCATGACTTCAGTACTTAAAAAATATGACATACCCCTGGAGCATGTCATGAATAAAATGAATATGTACAATGCCATCCGACTTCGCCAGGATGAAACTAAAGTGGGAGAAAAATAATGGGAAGGAATGTCAGTGTTAATGTAGAATATCTGACTCGTGTTGAGGGTCATGGCAATATAATTGTGAATGTAAAAGAAGGTGTGCTGGAAGACTGCCGGCTGGACATCGTGGAAGCCCCCCGCTTTTTTGAGGGAATGCTGAAAGACAGATCTATATTTGAAGCGCAGCATATTACATCCCGTATCTGCGGCATCTGTGCCTGCGGACATACCCTGGCCTCCCTGCAAGCCGCAGAAGACGCTATCGGGTTTACCCCCAGCCAGCAGACGATTCAGCTGCGCAAACTTCTCCTCGATCTGGAAAATCTGGACAGCCATCTGCTGCACATCTACCTTTTAGTGGCACCGGACCTGTTAGGAGTTAAGAGTTTTGTACCCCTTATCGATTCACATAATCAGGTAGTACGGCGCGCGCTCAGAATGAAAAAGACAGTGAATGATATCTGTGATTTGTTCGTAGGACGTCACATCCATCCTATTACTACCGTGGTAGGCGGCTTCACTAAATTGCCTAGTCCTGCGGATCTGGAGACTTTCCTGCATTTACTCACGGGCATGATCCCAGATATGAATGCAACCATTGAGCTCGCGGCAGGCTTGAAATTCCCGGAATTTGAAAGAGATACAGAATACGTGGCCCTGGTTTCAGATGATTCTGAATATCCCTTGCTGATGGGTGATGTTGGTTCCAGTGATGGTATCCGTATGAACAAGAAAGACTATCACAAAATCACCAATGAATTTATTGTACCCCATTCCAGCGCCAAGCATTGTAAACTCAGCCGGGATTCCTACATGGTAGGTGCTCTGGCCCGATTTAATCTCAACAGTAAAAAGCTGCATCCCAAGGCTCTGGAAGTAGCCAACGCTATCGGCTTTAAAGCTCCTGTGAAAAATCCTTATCTCAATACAGTGGCTCAGTTGCTGGAAAGTGTACACTGTCTCTATCATGCCATAGAACTTGTCCAGTCTCTCCTGAAGAAGGGAATAGACAGGGATGAAGAAATCGTGGTAGGTCTGAATGAGCATAAACGTATCCCGGTTAAACCTGGCAATGGTGTAGGCGCAGTAGAAGTACCGCGGGGTATCTTATTCCACAATTATACTGTGGATGAAGCAGGAAAGATCACAGCGGCAAATTGTATCATCCCTACCGGACAGAATCTCAACAACATAGAGCAAGATATGTTCAAGCTGGTGCCGGAAATGCTCAAGGATAAAACCGATGAACAGATCACACTGGGACTGGAGATGCTGGTACGGGCTTATGATCCCTGTATTTCCTGCTCTGCTCACTTCCTGGATGTAAAGTTTGTGGGACGCTGAGCTCAACCAGGTTTTTAATATACCGGAAAAGGGCTTGCTGCTGATCTGTGTGGGAAATAGCCTGAGAGGCGACGATGGTGTGGGACCATATATTGCGGGTGCTCTTTCGGAAGAAATGGAGGGGCTTACCGTATATGATGCCGGGATGAATCCGGAAAACTGTCTGGCAGTTTGTGACCAGATCCAGCCTGGAAAAGTGGTATTTATCGATGCGGCCAATTGGGAAGGAACACCGGGGGATATTCGCCTGATTCCTGAAGAGTTAATACCCCTTCAGACTATATCTACCCACACTTTCCCCTTGTCCACTTTGGGAGCATTGATCAAAGAGGACCAGTCCGTTGAAGTTAAATATATCGGTATCCAGTTAGCATCTGCCCACCTGGGGGATGCTATGTGTGAAGCAGTCAGGACAGCGGCTCATGAACTTATCCGCATAATACAACACATGCAGAAACAAGTGACCTGCAGTACAAAGGAGAATTGACATGCATGAAATACATCTGTTGAGAGATTTACTCAATGACCTTTTAAAAAAAGGGGAAGAGGAAAAAACCACTAAAATCCAGAAGGTATATCTCAGAATGGGTGAATTCACTGAAATAAACCCTGAAATACTCAAACATTTTTTTGCTCAGGAAAGCGTGGGTACCATTGCCGAGGGCGCTCAGATTGAAATAGAACCCTCTCCTACCAGGGAATTACGGCTGGTGTCTTTTGACTGTGAGTAGAGGATAAGTTATGTGCTATGCTATACCCGGCAGGATAACTCAGCTTGAAGATAAACTGGCTACAATAGAGTACTTTGGTGAAAAAAAACAAGCCTGGCTGGAGCTGGATGAAGTGGGCATAGGTGACTATGTCTACGCCCAGGGCGGATTTGTGATCAAAAGCCTGCCGGAGCGTGAAGCAGAAGCTATTCTCCATACCTGGAGAGAAAGTTTCTTTGCTCTCCAGGAGACAGATTTGCGACTGGCACGTATGGATCTGTCTCAGACGGGTCTGCGCCCCGAAGTTATTAGGATACTAGATCGGGCTATGGAAGACAGGCCGCTTTCCAGGGAAGACCTGCTTACTCTTATGAATTCAGAAGAAGACTCTGAAATTCAATATCTGACCCGTGCTGCTAATTTCCTCAGAGCTAAACATATGGATAATTCCTGCTGTGTCCACGGGATTGTGGAATTTACCTCACATTGTAAAAGAAACTGTCATTATTGCGGGCTTTCTGTCCATAACCGCAATCTGGAGCGTTACCGCATGTCGGATGAACAGTTTCTGGAAACGGTAGCTATTGCTGTGGAAAAATACGGATTTCAGGCCCTGGTTCTGCAGGGAGGTGAAGACGCAGGTTTTCCACCTGAAAGACTGGCCGGACTAATCCGTGAAATAAAAAAACGACACGCGGTTCTGGTATTTGTGTCTGTGGGTGAAGTGGGTCTCCCCGGTCTGGATCTCCTGTATGAAGCGGGAGCCAGGGGACTATTACTACGGTTTGAAACATCCGACCCCGTTCTCTATTCTGCACTGCACCCGGGATACCAATTGGCAGACCGGCTCTCTCATATCCGGCATGCCTGGGAGACAGGCTATCTGATTATTACTGGAAGTCTGATCGGAATACCCGGCCAGAGCCGGGAGAGTATAGTTGATGACCTGCTGCTGACTAAAGAACTGCATGCTGAGATGTATAGTTTTGGACCCTTTATCCCTCATCCTGACACTCCCATGGGCGGAATGTCTGCCGGTAACGCAGACCTCATGATCAGGACCATAGCACTGGCCCGTCTGGTCGACCCCCAAAACGCCAAGATTCTGGTCACTACAGCCTTTGAGACCCTGGCACCCAGTGCCCGGCAGACCGGTCTGATGGCAGGGGCTAATAGTGTGATGCTCAATGTCACACCGGAACAGATGAGGGGTGCTTATAGCATCTATCCCGGACGTGCCCATCAGGATGAATCTATTCAGGATCAGATACTGACCACCATAGGTATGCTCAGGGATCTGGGCAGAGCTCCCACAGACCTGGGTGTACACCTGGGAATCCGATAAAATCAACAGGAAAATTACACCCTTTCTTTTGCTTTTTCCCGTTTTCAAGGGTAGAATAACATTAATAGACTTTTAAACTTTTTCAGGAGGCTGAGATGAAAAGGATGCTATTGTATTTAATGTTTTTTTCGGTACTATCTATACCGTTTTCCTATTCCTACGCGAAGGACACCAAAATGACAGTATCAGTAAAACAGATCCCGGCCAGTGTCGAGGAATTTTTGGCATTACGAGACACTCTGGCTACAACCCCTGAAGGTGGAGCAGCTGTGATGCTGGTGGCTCTCATGGAATTCATGCAGAATAAGACCCTGGGGATGCAGTGTATCACCATTGCTCTGGATCAGAACAGCCTTTCTTCTGGAAATACCTATAAAGGATTTACACCCGGGAATGGGATTATGTATCATCTCAACCGGTTTTCCATTCCGGAACGTAAACATATTCCCTGGGCGTATGTAGTGGGAGCGACGTCAGAAAACAATTATGAAGTCCCTCTGCCTTATTCATTTGAAATGAGCCGCAATAAATCCAGTGAAATCAGTGAAGATATGATCAAAGTGTTTGTTTCCTGCTATGGTACATCCTATCCCCGGCCGGTTACTTTGAAGAAAAATAACCGGGGCATATGGAAAGCTTACGAGCTTTCTTCTCTTTTCCTGGATGTAGTAGGCCCGGCAAAATTGATAAATAAAGATGATGATTTATAGAAAAGGGGTGAATTAGCCGTTACTGAACCAGGTAATTACCCAACGGCCATTGATCAGACTGAAATCTATGCTGTAATCATCCAGAAACTGGAAGGTATCCCGGGCCCAAATATATCCCATTTGTCCATTGGGGGCCTGTACTAAAGTCCAGGGATAAAACCAATAATTGTCAGGTGAAGATAATGCGGTTGTATTACTGATATAGAGAAGAATCTGGTAGGAAACCTGGTCTATAATGGGTGCGCTAAATTCAGGATATTCCCGCACAGGTACATCAGTCCTGGTCACGGATATAAAATTCAACTCCAGTGGTTCCCAGAACTGTCCTTCCTCATAGCTATAATATACTCTAAGCATATCAGAAGGAAACTTATAACAAAATACCGGGCAATAAAAATGTGTCCGGTCTGGTTTCCCCTCCATGTCCAGTCCAAAGCACCCCCCCGACAACAGGGCTTTATGGAACAGGGGCCAAAGACGTGAATCAGGATCCTCTGGTTTCCAGTATTCCATAAAATCGGCCAGGGGCTGTACCACAGTGTCATCCAGATAGGGGAGCAGGGCCTGCCAGTCCCGTGTCTCGACAGCCTGTTTTATTGCTGATAAAGTCACAGCTAATGCAGGATCTACTCTGGATTCATCCGGACCATACAAGGTAAGAGTCCGATAGGGCTGATGCCAGGCTAACTGCGATTGGCCCCACAGGACATTCAGGCTAAAGAGGAAAACGGGAATAATAAAAAGCTGAAGAATTATTTTTTTAATAAGAGTCTCCTATCAGGTTTAAATTAATATATCATTTTTCAGAATGAATCTCAATACTTTGATGCTAAAATAACGCATCTTTTTTCACTTCATGAACCTTATAAGTTTGGTATTTAAAATTATTTAAACCTGTGATATAGTATTGTTGAGAATAATGTTTTGGGGAGCCTGGCATGAAATACAGCCTTATCCTTTGGATTCTGTTTTTGAGCAGCAATTTATTTGCTGCTGAACGATTTATCTCCCCCCTTCCTCTTCGACTGGGAGAAAAGCTGGTGTTTAGTGTGAAAGTACTGGGAGCATATATCGGTGATCAGACTCTTACTGTGGATAAAATCGTAGACTATAATGGGAAAAAAGTGGTGGAAGGGTGGGGCACTTCTGTGTCCAAACGAAAAGTATATTATCTCAATGATAAGGAAATGACTTATTTTGACCCGGTGACTCTGGACCCGTTGTACAATGAAAGATGGGTGCACCAGGGAGACTGGGTGGACCGTATGTGGTTTAATTTTTTCCCGGATCTGCAACAGGTAATATATATACATAATAAGGGTGGTAATAAGAAAAACACAATTCAATACCAGGGCCGGATGAACAGTTTTTACACTATGATTGCCTATTTGCGCAGTCTGGATTATGAATGGTACTTGACTAAAAAAAAGCCTATTGAGTTTAATTATTTGTTTGGTATTTATCTGAAACACGCGGTTTTTAAGTGTACAGCTACCACCATCAGGTATAAAGGAAATAACGTCCCGGCAGTTCTGGTAAAAGAAATTAATGGTATGGGATACCAGTTCATCATCCTGCTGAATGAGGACAGGCTCCCCTTTAAACTGGTGATCCCGGGGGACAGTCTTAGTTTTGTGATTTATCTCAAAGATTTTACACGGGGGTCTGCCCTCATTTCAGAAGGTCTCAATTAAGACAGGTTTTCCTCAATTATACGGTTCAGCAACCTGACTTCATTGGCAATATCCGGAGATTGTGTAATTGCGGTGACTAGACATATCGACTGAGCTCCTCGTTTCAAGACCTCAGTCAAATTGTCTTTTTTAATACCTCCAATAGCGACAAAGGAAAGTTGGACATGATTTACGACATAATCGAGATACTCCAATCCTACCGGGCCATCGGGATGTATTTTGGTAGTAGTGTGATAAATCGGCCCGACTCCGATGTAATCCGCGCCTAACTTTTGTGCTGTAAGAGCCTGCTGGGGGGAATGAGTAGATAGACCTATAATTTTGTTGCCTAACAAAGACCTGGCATCATCCAGGGGGATATCGTCCTGTCCCAAATGGACACCATCAGCATCAATCAGGAGCGCAATATCCACAAAATCATTGATCAAAAATAATACGCCCGCGTCACTGGTCATTTTACGGATTTCGCGGCACTCCCGGAGTTGTTCGTTTTTAGTAAGTGTGTCTTTATCACGGTATTGTATAACACGGATGCCCCCTTCAATCATAGCACGTGCTACCTCAATATTCGTGCGGCCTAATGAAAGTTCTCTGCTGAGTATTCCATATATACCGGATGGTAAAACATTTTTTATTTTCATAGCATTTCCCAGTCTTTGAATACCGGCTCATAACCCAGCCTGGCTATAGTTTGGGCTATTTGGTTGATACTTCTTTTATCATTGATCTCAAATTGGGGAGTCTCACAGGAATTTGATAAAGAATAACCTCCTACCGTGGTGTCCGAACCAGCCGACATCCGGGTTATCCCCAGCGGTAACAGATGATCTCTGAGAGTACTGTTTTCACGGGTTGACAATGTGATACCGGTACGCGGCAGAAACAAACGGTAAGCGAGAATTAACTGTACCAGACCGGTGTCGTCCAGATGAAATCCAGACTGATATTGACCTTCAGCCGCATTTAAACGGGGCAGTGATAAGGAGAACTCAGTCTCGGGAAAACGTTGCTGAAGATAATGCGCGTGCAGTCCTGCCAGAAAACCTTCTTTTACCGGTTCAGCCAGACCAAACAACGCACCAATATTGACCGATCTCATCCCTGCCTGAGCACCACGTTCCGGGCACATCAACCGGAAATCATAATTGGATTTAGGGCCTTTGGTATGGACCCTGGAATAGATGTCCTGATCATAGACTTCCTGGTATATGGTAAGACTATCAGCACCTGCCGCTTTCAATCTTTTATACCCTTCCATTTCCAAGGGGTAAATTTCAATAGCAATGGAGGAAAAATATTTTTTGAGAATAGATAAGGCCTGTTCTAAATAAGCCAGGGGGGTCTGTTCCGGTGATTCCCCTGTCAATACTAATATATGGCGCATACCCTCACCTGACAGTTTTATAGCATTTTTTTCAATTTCTTCCATGTTTAATCGGGAGCGTTTGATAGAATTGTTGATGCTGAATCCGCAGTACAGACAATCATTGCTGCAGTAGTTGGATAAATATAGAGGAATATACAACTGGATCACCCGGCCAAAATACTGAATGGTCAAATTCCTGGCTTTTTGAGCCATAGCTTCCAGGTGAGATAAGGCAGCGGGTGAAAGCAATGCCAGAAAATCCCAATCGGTGAGCTTATCTTTGGCTAACAGTGGGGGAATATCTCTGGAATCGATCCGGGAAAAATAATCCTCAAATGAAAAATCAGACCAACGAATTAGAATATTCCTGAAATTCATCATGATTCCAACTGTAAAAATCCGGTTAAGGGAGAACTGGCCTGGGCATAAGAAGAAGCTGATCTCCCCTGTGCCAGCCGGGCTGTACGACCAGCCTGAACAGCCAGGGAGAAGGCCCTTCCCATAGCCACAGGGTCCTGTGCTGTAGATATGGCGGTGTTAACCAGTACAGCATCCACGCCTAACTCCATTGCTTCCGCGGCTTGAGAAGGTAATCCTATCCCCGCGTCTACAATTACTGGAATTGTGGAATTTTCGATTATAATTTCCAGAAAAGACCTTGTTTTTAGACCCTGATTTGAGCCTATGGGAGCACCTAAGGGCATAACCGCAGCTGCACCTGCCTCTTCAAGTTTCTTGCAGGTAATGGGGTCGGCATGTATATAGGGCAGTACATGAAACCCTTCCCCTGCCAGAACCCGGGTAGCAGCTATTGTCGCCTCATTATCCGGGAGCAGGTGTTTCATATCGGTAATGATCTCGATTTTAATAAAACTGCCGCAACCTGCTTCTCTGGCAATCCGGGCTATTCGGATGGCCTCCTCCGAAGTTCTAGCTCCGGAAGTATTTGGAAGTAATGTTATATGGGATGGTATGAATTCCAGAATATTTTTACTTCCGGATTTGAAATCCACCCTTCTCAAAGCGACAGTGATCATTTCTGAACCACTGGCCTCCAGCATGGGAGATATTAATTCAGGGTTGGAAAACTTTCCTGTTCCGGTAAATAGCCGGTTGTGGAAAAGTGTACCTCCTATATTCAAAGGAGTAGGATCAGTGGGAATACTTCCTCCACCCATAAAGGTAATAATTTCCAGTTCATCCTGCTCCTGTAAGCTGATTTGTGCCCAATCTTCTCTTTTTTCTATGTGCATGTTTCTTTCGATGACAATAGATCGAGGTTGTAGGCCGATTTCATTGACATAGTCTAAAAGTGAACAGGCTGTAATAGTAGTCCATGTGCCATTTACCCTAACATTAATCATAATTACTCCAAAAAAAAAACGCCGCAAAAGCGGCGTTAAACTTTCATTTTCACGCCGTTTCCCTACGCCGGTATGATCCGGGTCAGGTCCAAAGGGTATGTTCTCAGACGAGCATTTAGGCTCGACACCCCTAACGGATAATTAAAGTTTAAGTTAGTTTTATCTTTTAGTCTAATTTAATCCTTTTTCTTATTAGCAGCTGCAATAAGATTGAGCGCCGATCCCGCCTTAAACCATTCGATCTGAGGCAGACCAAAGCTGTGTTTACACATAATCTGCTCTGTGCTCCCGTCTTTATGGTGCAAGGTGAGCTGGATATTCCTGCCCGGCTGGAGTTGTTCTTTAAGATTTAAAATAGAAATGGTGTCCCATTCCTGGATCTTTTCATAATCAGCCGGATCCGCGAAATTCAGAGCCAGGATGCCCTGCTTTTTAAGATTGGTTTCATGGATGCGGGCAAAACTGCGCGTCAGGACAGCGATACATCCCAGATGCCTGGGCTCCATGGCGGCATGTTCCCGGCTGGAGCCTTCTCCATAATTTTCATCCCCTACAATGATCCACTGTTTTCCCTGAGCTTTATATTCCCGGGCCACTTTCGGCACTTCCTGGTACTGGCCGGTCAGCTGGTTAAGTGCTTCTCCGGTGCGGTCATGAAATGCAGATACACCACCTATCAGCATGTTATTGCTGATATTATCCAGATGGCCTCTGAATTTCAGCCAGGGACCGGCAGGTGAAATATGGTCAGTGGTACATTTTCCCCTGGCTTTAAATAAAAGCGGGAGATGATCCAGGTCCTTTCCGTCCCAGGCGGGGAAGGGGGCTAGTTTCTGAAGTCTGTCACTTTTAGGGTCTATGATTACATTGATAGAAGAGCCGTCAGCAGGCGGTTCGATGATGGAGATGTCCGGCTGAGCATAGGCCACCTGAGCAGGTTTTACTGAAGGTACTTTGAGTTTTACCTGCTGACCCTGTGCATTGGTTAGGGTGTCAGTCAGGGGGTTAAAGGACAGCCGGCCGGCTGCGGCATAGATGGTACACATTTCCGGACTGGTAACAAAGGCTTCGGTGGAGGGATTTCCGTCATTGCGTTTTTTAAAATTACGGTTAAAGGAATTTACAATGGTATTCTTGGTCCCCTGGGCCAGGTTGGGACGGCTCCATTGACCGATACAGGGGCCACAGGCATTAGCCAGGATAGTAGCGCCAAATTCTTTTAAAGTGTCCAGGATTCCATCCCTTTCTGTGGTAGCTCTGACCATATCCGATCCGGGTGTAACCAGGAATTCTGTCGTGGCTTTGATCCCCTGATCCATAAGATCCCGGGCTATAGCCGCGGATTTCTTGAGATCATCATAGCTGGAGTTATTACAACTACCCAGACAGGAAGCGGAAATCTGATCAGTATAGCCCTCTGTTTTAACACCGTCTTTAATAGTTTCGACAGTCCAGACTTTATCAGGGGAGAAGGGCCCGTTGAGATGAGGGATCAAAGTGGACAGATCCAGTTCAATGACCCGGTCAAAATATTTCTCGGGATGGTCCAGTACATCCTGATCGGCCTGAAACTCATCAATCATTTTCTCTACCAGTTGAGCCAGATCAGAACGACCGGTAGAGGTGAGGTAGTCCAGGTGATGTGTGTCTACCGGGAAGATGGAAGTAGTAGCGCCATGTTCAGCACCCATATCGGTGATGGCCGATTTTTCGGTAGTGGTCATGGTCTTACAGCCGGGGCCGAAGAACTCCACAATATGGCCGGTGCCTCCCTTAACAGTCAGGATTCCCAGCAGCTTACAAATGACATCCTTGGAAGAAGCCCAGCCCTGCAGCGCTCCGGTAAGCCGGACTCCGATAATCCCCGGCCATTTTACTTCCCAGGGCATACCTACCATCACATCTACCGCATCCGCGCCGCCTACTCCGATTGCGATCATGCCCATCCCCCCCATGTTAGGGGTATGAGAGTCTGTGCCTATCATCATCCCGCCGGGAAAGGCGTAATTTTCCAGTACCACCTGGTGGATGATGCCGCTGCCCGGCTGCCAGTATCCGATACCATAGCGGGCAGATACACTTTTCAGGAAATCATAGACTTCTCGGTTTACTTCATTAGCCCGGGCCAGATCTTCTTTGGCACCATGCAGTGCTTGTATGAGGTGGTCGCAATGGACTGTAGAAGGTACTTCGGTGCGGTCTTTGCCGGAATTCATGAGCTGAAGCAGAGCCATCTGAGCGGTGGCATCCTGCATGGCTACCCTGTCAGGGTTCAGATAGGCATAATCCTGCTTCCTCTTGAGTTCAGAATTGGCTTCCTGATCCAGATGGGCGTATAGGATCTTTTCCGCGTAGGTGAGTGGGCGCCCCAGAGTGTGGCGTGCCCGGGATACTTTATCTTTAAAATCAGTATAAACTTTTTTAATCTTATCCATATCGCGGGTCATGACTTGCTCCTTGAGAAATTCTGAAGTATATTATATATGGAATGTTGAATTTTGTAAAACGGGTGAGTCAGCGTAAATTGTGGTCACGAGTCTGGACAAACGTTTTAACCCGCTTTATAATATAAAACAAAAAAACATGGGGTAGGATAGGATAAAGTATTGAAAGAAAAAGTCATCGCTCTATGCGGCAGCCCCCGTAAAAAAGGGACTTTTCAGCTTCTGCAGACCATGCAGGGAGCATTAAGAGCGTGTGACCTGGAACTGGAAATTATTCCTGTTACCTCATTAACAATTAATCCCTGCAAAGGGTGCCAGAAATGTATTCTAAAAGGCGGTTGTGTCTACCAGGATGACATGGAAAACCTGCTGAACCGCCTACAGAAAGCCCGGGGAATCATTCTAGCCACACCTGTCTATATAGGTCACATAACCGGTCAGTTCAAGACCCTTCTGGATCGCACCTGCAGTTGGTATCACCGTCCACCTTTAGCTGGAAAACCATTTCTCAGCATAGTAACCACAGCCTATTCTGGTATAAAAGAGACATTACGCTATCTGGACAAAGCAGGTATGGATTGGGGTATGCTGCCTGCCGGGCATATTTCCAGAAATGCGGGAAATTCCCAGTCTCCGGTTACACCCAAAGAAATCAAGCAGTTTATTTCACTGATCAATTCCAATTTAAAGACATACCAGCCTACTTTAAGACAATTAATGTCTTTTAGTGTACAAAAAGTTCTTGCCCGGGAGATACTGGACATAGACCGGGATTTTTGGACAGTACAAGGCTGGGACAAACAGGATTTTTATTTTTTCTGCCGAATTTCTTTCTTCAAACGCCTTTTGAACCGCTGGTTTTATAATACATTATCCAGAAACGTACGTAAAACCCGTATAGAAGCAAAAGCTGAGGGAGGAAACTGGTAGAAGGATTTAGCCTTGATCCAAAAAATAATTTCCGCAGGAGAAGGCTAATCATTGACGGGACTATAAATTGGCTATAAAATATTTATCCGGAAAATATACCGGAAATAAAAATACAGTCTTCATATGAAGGAGGAATTTCATGGCAAAAGAAACTCATCACATTACCGGTTCAGGTTCTGACCACCATACTCACTCCAATGACCATTATTTGAATCGACAGGCATCAATGGAATCAAATGCCAGAAGTTACCCCCGACATTTTCCTCTGGCTATCAAAAAAGCCCTGGGATCATGGATTGAAGATGTAGAGGGAAACCGCTATCTGGATGCTCTGGCCGGCGCGGGTACCCTGGCTCTGGGGCACAATCACCCCCGTATTATCAATAAGATTAAAGAAGTCCTGGACTCAGGCTTGCCTTTGCATACTCTGGATATTACTACCCCGGTCAAGGACAGATTTACCGAAATGCTTTTGGGAAAATTGCCTTCAGCATTGCAGGGAAAAGCCCGCATGCAGTTTTGCGGCCCCACAGGGTCAGACGCGGCAGAAGCAGCTATTAAGCTCTGCAAAATCGCCACTGGCAGAGAAAACATTATCAGTTTCCAGGGCGGCTATCATGGTATGGGGCATGGCTCCTTATCCATGACCGGCAATCTGAATTCCAAAGGCCTGGTGGGCGGACTCATGCCCTATGTGCACTCTTTTCCCTATCCCTACAGCTACCGTTGTCCCTTTGGTCTGGGAGGAGATGCCGGAACACGTACCGCAGGCTATTATTTTGAACATGTCCTCAAAGATCCCGAAAGCGGCATCCCCAAACCGGCTGCCGTGATTTTGGAGTCCATCCAGGGAGAGGGGGGAGTGATTCCTGCTCCTGTGGAATGGCTGAAGACGGTCCGAAGAGTCACCAAAGAGCTGGGTATTCCACTCATTATTGATGAGATTCAATCCGGAGTGGGCCGTTCCGGCAAATTTTTTGCTTATGAATATGCCGACATTGTTCCGGATGTGGTACTGGTATCCAAAGCTATAGGTGGTTCCCTTCCTCTGGCTGTGGTGATGTATAACGAGGAATTAGATGTGTGGAAGCCCGGACATCATGCCGGTACTTTCCGCGGAAACCAGATGGCTATGGCTGCCGGTACGGAAGTCATGGTCGTACTGGAAGAAGAAGGCCTGATGCAGCAAGCCTCAGAAAAGGGGAAAAGGATACAGGAACATTTCCTGGATCTGCAGAAGAGGACATCTATTATCGGTGATGTGCGCGGCAAGGGTCTGATGAAAGGTGTGGAATTAATTGATCCCACAGCGGAAGCGGATCAACTGGGTTCACGCATCGGTAGTAATGCCATTTCCTCTGAAGTCCAGAAAATCTGTTTTGAAAACAAACTGATCATCGAAAAGGGCGGGCGCCATGGTGCAGTGATGCGCTTTATCCCGGCACTCACTATTACCAACAGTGAAATCGATCAGATGATGGATATTTTTGAGAAAGCCATACTGACTGTGGACAAGAAATATGCCTGATTCTATTCAGGAACTGTTTCTTTCACCTCATCCTGGCGCGACTGAAAATTTTAAACGAAAGATTTCTACGGCAGCTCAGGCTTTGGCTGATTCCTTTCAGGTAAAAGGACAGGCTTTTTCCGGACTTACTCCCCAGGAATTACAGTCTTTGCTACAGGATGATGAACTCTTACCTTCTGCCGGAGCAGGCAGTGAGAGTGTCATGCAATTTATTCGGGATAGCCTGCTCCCCAATTCACTGAAAGTTTCTTCAACCAGTTATATGGCTCATCTGCACAGTGCACCTCTAATCGATAACCTGGCTGCTGAACTCATACTGTCTACCTTAAATCAATCTATGGACTCCTGGGATCAGGCGCCTATGGCTACCGAGATGGAGGTCCATGTTATCAAGGGGCTATGCCGCTTGTACAAGCTTCCTTCTGCCTCAGACGGGATCTTTACCTCTGGAGGCAGCCAGTCGAATCTGATGGGTTTATTTCTGGCAAGAGATTGGTACTGTCTGACAAAACTGGGCCACGATGTACGTACATCCGGATTGCCTGAACAATTTAATCGATTGCGTATCTATACCTCTTCTGTTTCCCATTTCAGTGTGGAAAAAAGTGCTCATCTGATGGGTATGGGATTCCATAGTGTCAGACCGGTACCGGTAGACGATCAAATGCGAATGTCCCCCTCAGCACTGGAGGCCTTGATTGCGGAAGATATCGCTCAGTGCAATATCCCCATGGCGGTAGTTGCTACTGTGGGTACCACTGATTTCGGCAGTATTGATCCGCTTAATAGTATCAGAAAAATCTGTGATCAGCATGGTATGTGGATGCACGCGGACGCAGCTTACGGTAGCGGACTGGTTTTGTCTGATAAGTACTCGGAAAGGATAAAAGGGCTGGAAACATGTGACTCCATAACGGTTGATTTTCATAAGATGTTTATGCTGTCTATCAGCTGCGGAGCGTTTCTCCTCAAAGACAACAGCCACTTTAAACTACTGGAACTGCACGCGGACTATCTGAACCGTGAAGAAGATGAAGAAGAAGGGTATGTCCATTTGGTAGGAAAATCCCTGCAGACAACCCGCAGGTTTGATGCCCTTAAAGTCTGGATGAGTTTTAAGATCCTGGGCCGGGAGACTTTGGGCGGTTTGATTGACCGATCCGTAGAGACCTGTAGAGCATCCTATGACAGCCTGACCAGAGATAAACGATTTGAAGTAGTGACTAAGCCCGAAATATCTTCTCTGGTATTTCGTTACATCGGAAGTCTGGAAGCAGAGTCAGAACGGGAAGCAGTAAATATCCGCATCCGAAAGACGCTGCTTCATGAAAAGGGAATAGTAATCGGGCAGACCAAAGTCAAAAGCAGAACATTTCTCAAACTCACCCTTTTGAACCCCCTGATTGAACCTTTAATGATAAAAGAATTGTTTGAGACTATTGAACTAATAGCTTTGGCTAAGTAAAAAGTGTACTATTGTGTCCATAAGAAACAGTAATTTGACGCTTGCAGATTAATTGTATAGATTGATAACATATTGTCCCAAGAATCAAAAGGAGTAAACATGGTAATAGCAGACAAGGCAGTGGTCACTCTCCACTACCACCTTACAGATGACGAAGGTCAGGTGCTGGATAGTTCCAAGGGAAAAGATCCTCTTAAATACCTGCACGGTTTTCAGAATATTATTCCCGGTCTGGAAGATGCTCTGAACGGGAAGTCCAAGGGTGATAAAATGGACGTGACAGTTGAAGCAGCGGATGGATACGGTGAAGTCATCGATAGCCTGATACAGGAAGTCCCCGCTGAAGTATTCAAGGATGTACCTGAAGTAAAACCCGGGATGGTTTTTCAGGCTGAGGACAACAGCGGACATCTCCAGAATTTTATGATCAGGTCAGTACAGGGTGAGACCGTCACTATAGACGCTAATCATCCTCTGGCTGGGAAACGGCTGCATTTTTCTGTTTCTGTAGAAGATGTGCGGGAAGCCAGCCCCGAAGAACTGGATCATGGACACGTCCACTAAGTAAAATCCTCAAACTGTCTCTCCTGAGAGACAGTTTTTTTTATATTTTTCATAAATACGTTAGAATGTAATTGATGCCTGATTAAATTCTTTGGAGTATTTATGAGCAGAGAAGGATGGACTTGGCTCATCATTGCAATTATTGCTCTAAGCATTTCCGGTATATTTACCTATAAGACCATTGTTTTTTTGAAAAATGCCCGACGGACAGAAGCCAGGATTATACAGATGCTGGAAACAAAAGATGATGACGGTGATACTCTCTATGCACCTGTCTACACCTATACCGGGTATGATATGCACCTATATACAAACCGGGAAACTGTATATTCTGCGCCTGTTCACTTTAAAATTGGGGACCCTGTCTCTATCCTGTATCATAAAGATAACCCTGCTGATGCCAAAGTAGCACGTTTTTTATATATTTGGCTTTTCCCACTTATCACAGGCCTACTTGGACTGATATTTTTATCACCAATTCTCTATATCATGCTGCAGCGACTTTTTAAAAAAGTACATAAAGATGATGTTCAATAAAAATAAGTAAATTCAATGTACCATTTTACTTTGTAAAAAAGACATTTTGTTCATATGGATGAAAATCAACTAACTGAAAATGGAAATTACTTGAAAGTGATTATAGAATGATGATTGAGGAGTAGATATGCGTGAATCTTTCTCATTGGAACAGCAGGAAGATCTTTTTCAGCATATTATTCAGAATATCTCTGACTCTGTAAGCATCATCGATTCGGGGTATCATATCCGGTTTATTAATCAAGCTGGTCTGGAACTATATGGCTACACCAGGGATGAACTCCAGGATAATATGGCGGTTATGCTGGTACACCCGGATTATCAGCATGTTTTTGAACTGTATCTACAGCAGGTCCTGAAGATGGGCCAGTTTTTGGGTGAGACTATTGATCTGAAAAAAAACGGAACAGCATTTTTTGTTGAGTCACGGGGAACCCTGTTGACCCTGGGAGAAGAACAATTTATCATCTCTATTTCACGTGATATGACAGAACATAGGAATCTGGAAGCCGACCTCAAGGCCAGTCAAAAAGAATTTGAAGACCTCTATGAAAATGCCCCTGATATATTTTTAAGCGTAGATGTATATTCCACTGAAATACTGCAGTGCAACAATACTTTTTTACAGGTAATGGGCTATGAGGAAAAAAAACAGGTGATTGGAAAATCTATTTATGATTTTTATCATGTTAACTGTCATACTATGCTGCGCGAAGTTTTTAAGGAATTTTCGGTTACAGGTGATATCAGAGATAAAGAAGTCCAGGTGATTAACAGTAATGGAAGGGTGTTGGATATGAGTCTAAATGCTACTGCTGTTCGGGATAGGACAGGAAAAATTCTGCATTCACGTTCCATTTGGAGAGATATCTCCAGGCGTAAAGCTATGGAAAATGAGCTCAGGATGGAAAAACAACGATTGGAAAAAGCGCTGGAGGAAATAAAAACTTTAAAAGGGTTATTGCCTATCTGCAGTAGTTGTAAAAAAATTCGCGATGATCAGGGGTATTGGAAGGAAATAGAAGACTATATTGGATCCCATTCGGACGCCCAATTTAGTCATGGGATTTGCCCTGATTGTGCCAGAAAATTATACCCGGATATCAAATTTTAAAGGTATATGTTTAAAGATTCTGGTTTTATATCGGGAGAAATATTTAATTTCAAAGAGAGGGGCCATAAATTACCAGTGTATAAAAAAATATTATAAAACAGATTATTCTTAGGAGTATAAAATGCTGGACAAATTATTTTTATCGAAACTGAACAAGCAGGGAAAAGTCATGTACTTTATCGGTCAATTTACTCTTTTGGGAATTGGTGCTTTTTTACTTTTTGCTGTTTTTAAAATTGATTTTGAGGATGTATATATCTGGCTTATAGTTGGGGCCTTAGCCATTGTTGTAATCTGGGGTTTAATCTGTATCAAAGTCTGGCCCCTTGAAAAAGTCGAGGAATCTCTGGCAGGCAATCAGCCGGTTTCCTACCAACAGGCACCCCCCAGTCCTAAAGATCCCTTTGGCCCTAATCCAGGTATGAAAAGGTAGAATCTTGTAACCACCCGGTTTAGATAACCGGGTTTTTGTTATAAAAAAATAAGCTCATTTGCTGGATACTCAAGTTTGAAAAGATCATCAGATTAAATTGGATATAAATGTAAATTAGTCTGAAAGCGTATTTATTGTCTGTATTTGCCATAAGTAACAAGTACTGCTTACATTATAATACAGACATCTGGAGGACTATTTATGAAAGTAATAGCTTTTGCGGGAAGCAACTCTTCAACCTCCCGAAATAAACTTCTTTTGGAGTATACTCTGGGAATGGTAACCAGTCATGAGGTAACTCTGATTGATCTGAGAGATTATTCACTACCCATATATAGCCTGGATCTGGAACTTGCCGGTGTGTGGCCTGATAACGCCCTGCGTCTAAAAGAAATGTTCGAGGACCACGAGGCTTTTATCATAGCATGTCCCGAACATAACGGCATGATGCCGGCAGTGTTTAAAAATCTGGTAGACTGGCTTTCCCGGATGTATAAACCAATTTTTGGGGATAAACCTGTATTCTTATTGTCTACTTCTACGGGTTCAAAAGGGGGAAGCTCAAATTTGGAACACCTTTACCAGATCATGCCACGTTGGGGGGCCCGCATTGAGGTACTTTTTAGTTTACCTGATTTTGAGATCAATTTCGATTACGAAAATGGTGTGATAAAAAACAAGGAATTAGATCTACAGCTTCAAAGCGCAATTCAGCGTTTTCAATATCAATTAACTCTGTTGCAGTCTGATACTGTAAAATAGAAAAGTATTTTATAACCTTACTGTTACTTTTATACTCTATAAATGTAGTACATACACAACGAGCTTTCAGGAGTGTAATAATGGAAAAAGATGTGATGACTTTAATCGAGCGCGGTTATAAAATGGAAGCAGTCAAAATGTTAAGATTGTTGTATTCTACAGATCTCATGACTGCTCAGAGAATTGTAGATGAATGGGAGCGGAACGGTTCGCCGTCAGATATTCAAAAAAAGTCTGTTTTTATATCTTCAAATCCTATTCATTAGTTCCGTCGATTAAGCTTCAATGGTTAAAAACACGGCGTTGCCGACTTTTTGAGTTGATATAGCGAATGTTTGTGGTGATATGTTTTCTAACTCACCCTGGTTCAGTACTGCTGGCACACTTTGAATCGATACGCCGGTATGAAAGGTAGTATTTACAGATTTCCGTATGGTACAGCCTGAACAATGAATAGTTTTTCCGCATCCCTCCGGTAAACGGGAATAAGCACATTCAAAAACGTCACCCCCCAGTCTGTTCCTGATTTCCTCCAGGGGCTTGGACAACATTTCCTGGGTCTTATGATTGGCTGTGACGATAATTCCTTCATGATCCACCACGCACACTGGTTTATCCAGGTCATCAATGAATTCCTGAAGAGAAACACCCATCTGAAAAAAAATATTGCTGCTACAGCTGTCACAGATTCCATGTGAAATGGCATTATCATGTTCCATTTCCGTGGGTAATAATGGTGTATGGCACCAGGCGCAGATATGCTGCATTGTGGATTCCCCTCATTAATAAACGATATATTAACAGTATATAATCTCTAAAAAATTAGTCAATAGATTTATGGTTATTATAATTAAGAATTATGTTGTTAAACAAGCAGTTTTGTTTGTTTATATCAGTAACTTGCAATATCTCATAATGAGTGCGATAATTAACCTATTTGAAACCACACTCTATAGAGAAGGAAGACCATGAAAGATATCAGAAATATTGCCATTATAGCACATGTTGACCACGGTAAGACAACCCTGGTGGATGAACTCTTGAAATTATCCAAAGTATTCCGCACCAACCAGGTAGTCCAGGAAAGATTTCTGGACTCCAATGATCTGGAACGGGAACGCGGCATTACCATCCTGGCTAAAAATATCAGTATCAATTATAAAGACATCAAGATCAATATCATTGACACTCCGGGACACGCCGATTTTGGGGGTGAGGTAGAACGTGTACTGAAACTTTCTGATGGGGTTTTACTTCTGGTGGACAGTTTCGAAGGTCCCATGCCTCAGACCCGCTTTGTTCTGGAAAAAGCCCTTCATCTCGATCTTAAACCTATTGTAGTCATAAACAAAATTGATCGTACTGATAACCGGCCGGAAGAAGTACTGGATGAGATCTATGACCTCTTTATCGAACTGGGAGCGGATGAAAACCAAATTGAATTTCCCGTGATCTATGCCTCTGGACGTGACGGCTGGGCGGTTAAAGACCTGTCTGATCCACGTCAGGATCTCTATCCTCTGCTGGACTGTATTGTGGAGAATATCCCTGCTCCCCAGGTAGAAGAGGGACCCGTGCAGATGCAGATTACCAGCCTGGATTACAGTGATTATGTGGGACGTATAGGTATCGGAAGAGTTTTCCGGGGTAACCTGGTCCGCAATGAGACTGTCTCCATTATTAAAAGAGACGGCACCATCCACCCTGTGACCATCAAACAGCTCTTTGTGTTTGAAGGTCTGGGACGGGCAGAGGTAGAAAAAGTGGATGGGGGTGATATCTGTGCCATCGTAGGAGTGGAGGATATCGACATCGGTGACACTATAGCCGATAGAGAAAATCCTGAGCCGTTGACTATTATTGACATTGATGAACCTACCATTAGTCTGAGTTTCAGCATCAACTCTTCTCCCTTTCATGGCAAGGAAGGTAAGTTTGTCACCTCCCGGCACCTCAGGGATCGTCTCTATAAAGAGCTTCAGCATAATGTGGCCCTCAAAGTGGAAGAGACAGCCTCGACGGACAGTTTCAAAGTGTCCGGACGTGGGATTCTTCATCTCAGCGTATTGATAGAGAATATGCGCCGTGAAGGCTTTGAACTCAGTGTGGGTGCTCCCAAGGTAATATACAAAGAAATTGATGGTCACAAAACTGAACCCATCGAGCTCATGACAGTGGACGTGCCCCAGGTGCATTCCGGTAAAGTCATCGAACTGGTAGGCCAGCGCAAAGGGGTGATGATAAAAATGGAAGACAAAGGAGATCTGGTCAAGATGGAGTTCCATATTCCTGCCCGGGGTCTTATGGGATTACGCAACCGTATCCTGACCGCCACCAATGGTGAAGGGATCATGCACCATCGCTTTTATCAGTACGAATACTTCAAGGGCTCCATTACCCAGCGGAGCAATGGGGTACTGGTCAGTATGGGTGAAGGCATGGTCACTCCTTATGCTCTGGACGCGCTCCAGGACAGAGGCAAGTTCTTTGTGGAACCAGGAGAACAGGCCTATACCGGACAGGTAGTGGGAGAGAACAATAAAGAAACCGATCTCGAAGTCAATGTCCAGAAAGCCAAAAAACTCACCAATATGCGGGCAGCCAGCGCAGATAAAAATCTCAAGATTGCACCAGCCATCAAATTCAGTCTGGAAGAGACCCTGGAATATATACGGGAAGATGAATTGGTGGAAGTTACACCTAAAAGCATTCGCATCCGCAAGCTCCATCTGGACCCCCATCACCGGAAAAAGCTCTCCAAAACCGGAGAATAACGAAATTTTTTTTGTAAAGCCCGTCTCCCTGAGACGGGCTTTTTTTTTGTACATTAACCCATAGTTAGACAAAAAACAATTCCTGAGATACATTATATTCAGATCGGAGCTTCATGATTCTTTAAGTGTGTAATAAAATGATAAACAGGGGGGTGTATGAAAAAGTTATGGGTCATACTTAGCCTGGCTGTACTATTTGGTCTAGCCTGGTCCCAGGATACCGGTACTCCCGGTTTCCGGATAAAACAGACTGTACATCACTGCCGCGTTTTTGAAGATTCTCTCATACATCCTATAGGATATATCCTGACCAGTGCCACCAATTACTCCCAGGGGCCGGTGATTTATGACATTGCACGCGACAAACTCATATATTTCCCTAAACTGGGTACTATCCCTGGAATCCCTCAGGCCCCGGATGTACAGCCGGGCACGGATGAGTACAAGAAATTGAGACAGCAGGGCGGGCTTTGGAAGTGGGGTTTCAACAGCACTATTGTGATATGTGATCCGGAAAAGGGTTATGTGGGTTTGCTTTTAATCAAGGAAACTACCGAGCGAACAGTCCAGGGAGCTCCTCCTTGTCCCAATTGTAATGAAACTTCCAGTTATATTGAAAAGTACCACAGATACTACTGCTATGGTTGCAGGAAATATGTAGAAGAAAAGGATTATCTTAAGGATACCAGTGCCTATTATTATGCCCGTCTGGATCTGAGCACCAAGAAAGTAACCGAAATTACAGAAATTCCAGTTGGCAATATGAAATATCTGGTCAAAGATCCGCAGGACCGCTATCTCTATTTCTCCAGTCAGATGTATTTCTATGGTGATGTGAACGAGATAAAAAATATTAAAATAGCCCGGTTTAATCTGCAGACAGGTAAAATTGACTGGCAGTACACTATGCCGGTTACTCCCCGAAAAAAATCAGAAGACCTTAGTTCACATTCATTGAGCGCGGAGATCTCCCCTGATGGTAAAAAGATCGTATTTATTGAATACGATGAAGGGTTGCTCCATGACCCCGGCCCTCAGGCCTTCTTTCTGGACGTAGCCTCCAGGAGTGTAGCTCAATCCAGTATACCCCCCACAGCCTATGGCCGGGTATTCGACAGGGAAAACCGGTGGCTGTTTCTGGGTTCCAACCAGAAAGGTACTATTCACCGTTACAATCTGGATACAGGCAAGGAAGAACTTAAAGTACAGGCCAGTGGCACTATTTTCCATCTGGTTTTGAGCCCGGAGTCCCAGTATATCATGGTCTTTAATAAAAAAAAGATCGAAGTTAGAAAATTTCCTGACCTGGAACTGGTTAAGACAATCCCCTTGTCCACACTGTTTAAAGGGGTAAATCAGCTCCTGGTATCTGAAGCGATGCTGACTACAGCTGACGGTAAATACTCCGTGATAGGAATCCTCAAAACGGACAGCGAATGGGCCGCCCGGGATCTAAATGACGGCTTCTACCTTCTAGAGACATTGGAGTAAACTTTTAAACACAGTACCAAGGTCCAATCCAACACCAAAAATATGAGGGGGGAGATTTGATTGCTCCGGGAAAGCGCGACTTCTGGACTCTGGAGACCATACGCTTATTTGCTGAGAAAGCTAAAAACACCCACTATCAATTTGCTCTCCTCCCGGAACACCCTTTTCGGAATATGGGAGTCTATATTCATGTGCCTTTTTGCAGCACAATTTGCCGCTTCTGTCCCTACTATAGGGAAGTATATAATTCGGAAAAAAAGAGTCTGTATATAGAAGCTCTGCTACGTGAAATCAGCAAACGAGAAATGGAAGGTAACCCACGTTGGATTTACATCGGCGGAGGTACACCTAACACTCTGAGTATACAGGATTGGGACCGGGTGTTTCAGACTCTGTCCGGCAGGATACAGGTCCAAAATATCGGAATGGAACTGGCTCCCTCTTCTCTGACTGAAAGCTATCTCCGGAATCTAGCCAAACTGGGAGTAAGAAAAATCTCTCTGGGTGTGGAGAGTTTTTCTCTGAATACCTTAAAAAGAGAAAATCGCCCAGGACTTGCAGTACAAAAAATCAAAAAACTGGTACATAACGCGCAGGATCTGGGTCTATGGGTCAACACGGATATAATGCTGGGTTTTGAAGGTCAGAAGCTTACTACCTTCTGGCAGGACATGGAACATTTTCTGAACATATGCCCTCAGCAGATCACCCTGTATCCCCTTATGACAATCCGAGGGACTCCTCTTCAGCCAGTGACCCTGGCTGACCAGGTGCAGTTTGACATGATCGAACAAGCCGGGCAGAGGTTGGAATCAGCCGGCTATATCCGTCGCACACTGTGGACCTGGTCTCGGGGAGAAGAGCTATATGACAGTTCTTATGATGAGATGGGTAGTGAATACATTGGCCTGGGTGCCAGTGCAATTTCTTCTACCCATGATTGGGTAGCTGTCAACCTGCCCCTGGAGGGGTATCTCCAGAGCTGGTCCGGATCCTATCCTCCCCATGCCTTTGTCAATGCCCATTTAAAACAAAAGGTCCAGGAAGGCTGGCGGCGTTTCGGTATGATGCTGTATGAGCGTCGACTCTATACTCTTAGGGGTCTTCCCGAGTATATCAATTTGTTTATTACTGCTCTGAAATGGTCCGGCTACAGCCGAAAGGGGAGGCTTACAGTCAAAGGGATCAATTTTGCTCATCACCTGACCAAGGCAGTGGTAGAGACCAAAAATTTTCCTATCCAGAATCCCGGATGTGTGGTAAACCTGCCCGACTATAATAAGTGGATCATGGAAGGTGCGAAATGACCCATCCCTTCCGTATACTGTGTATCCGGGCAGCTGCTTTACCACCCAGATATCACGTATGTAAGAGTTTACCAGATAATTTTACCGCTATGGCCCCAACAGGAGACCTCCCTGGTATTGTGTTTCATGAGGTGGATGAGTCAGTAGATATAGGCAGCTATGAGGGACATTATTATGAAGCAGTCTATGTTTATTCGGACACTTCTTCTGCAGAAAGAGCCTATTCTCTATGTGATTACTGGAAAATGAAAGGTGCCTGGGTGTTACTGAGTGGTCCTCATCCGGAAAGGATGGGCCAGGAAGCATTAACCCATGCGGATACTCTGGTCCGAGGCAGTGTGACTGCATTGTGGACAGAAATAGTAGAAGATATACATAAAGAGAGACTGAAACGTAAATATCAGGGGCCGGAATTGCCGCAGATAATTTCCTCTTCATGGGAATGGGTGGAAATTACTACACAAGCTGATCTGGACTATTTAAAGGACAACTGTGATGGTATCCACTTCCGGAAAAAATTAGCTGGAGGCAGAATTATACTGGGTCAGGATAATGGTTTTGATCCTGCCGGTGAGACATTGATTAAAAGTATTTCAGAAAGCGGACTGGACCTGCCCTTGGTGAATATCTATACCCCATTGCCCGGGTCGGACGAATATACCCGGCTGGATGAGGAAGGACGTATTCTGGAACGACGCTATCACTTTTATGACGGGCGTCATGTGGTTTTCCAACCCCGGGACTTATCTCCCGGAGAATTGATGGAAGGTTATGACAAACTGATTAAGGCAGTTTACAGAAGACATGCCAACAATAGACTCTATGGGGGATGGGAAAAAGACACCCAACGTAGAATAAAAAAGCAGTTGAATGTCTGGTATAGAGCCTGGCAGGGTACCCGTCAGGCAGACAAGATGGCATACATACCGGATTTTGGATTGAGGGGATTGACTGGAGAGACCCGTCTCAGGCTAATGGAATAAAACACGGGCACCCCGGGTCCGAATTGACTTTTAGAGGTTCTGTTTTATACTTTGTTACACAAATGACAGGAGTGAAATATGAAAAAATTAACTCAGTTTGTTTTTTCCTTTTTATTTTTATTCAGCCTGATAGGTTGTGCGTCCAGCGCTAGTGGTATCAAGGGTGAAGCAAAACTAAAGGTGATGGAGGGTACCTGGAAAAGCGATGCCACCACTGCCCGCATGAAGATATCTATTCACGAAACTTTGCTGCTGGTCGAAGCCTGGGATGAGAGCGATGGTGAGAAGTTTGAAATAAACACCTATTCCTGGGATGGAAAGGTACTGGACGTGAAAATGACTATGCCCTCAACCAGCCACACCACCACCTCCAGATTTAGTATTATTGACCAGAATAAACTCAAAGATGTTTATTCCGGGGACTCTCAGGGTCAGATGGTCTGGACCAGAGTCACAGGAGAATAGTCCCCTTTTTTTACTTAGAGGTTAATCAGGTAAAGAGAGATTTCGGGGGAAGATATGAATAGAAAAGAAATAGCACACCAGGAATTATGGATACCAGGGATTAACTTCTGGCATGAGGGTCTGGTACTATCTTCCGGTGATTTTTTGTCAGGAGAATACAATGCTATGACCATCTCCTGGGGTATGATGGGAGAGATGTGGAATCGTCCTGTGGTACAGGTCATGGTCAGACCACAGCGGTATACCTACCAGTTTATAGACAATTCCCCTGACTTTACCGTATGCGCGCTGTCGGTAGAAAACCGGAAAGCTCTGACCTATTTGGGAACTCATTCGGGGAGAGAAGGGGAAAAAATCAGCCGAGCTGGACTGCACCCAGCTCGTTCTCAAAAAACCTCATCCCCTGTTTATATGGAGGCTGAATTAATCCTGGAATGCCGGCGTATCTACTGGGAAGATGTTCATCCCAGCCAGTTTTTTGACCCTGAACTGGATAGGAATTATCCATCCCGGGATTATCATCGTCTTTATATCGGAGAAATAATTTATATTGAAGGAATAGAAAAGTTTCGCCTTAAAAACCAGGGAAGGGAAGCATGATCATGCAACTCAATTTTTATCCCAGGGGCATGAAGGTGATTCAGGAAGGTATAGTAGCTTCCCATGAAATCCAGGAAATTTGTTATCAGTTCAATTCTCATCCTGATTTTAATTCTTTCCGGTATCAGTTGTTTATCTATCAAAATATTGAAGATTTCCAGATGAGTGCGGATGAAGTTCGCACTCTGGCCCGTATGGATAGTGAAGCCTCTTTTTTTAATCCTGATATAAAAGTCGCCATAGTTACAACATCACCTCTTATATATGGAATGATACGTATGTATAGTGCCTATGCCCGCGAATGCCAATGGGAAACCCGGGATTTCAAGCAAATAGAGGATGCGTTACATTGGCTGGGAATTACAGATTTCGAATTGGTCTGATAGTATATCCCCCCGAAAACAAGATTTATCTAACTAAACTGGACGTATCGTGCTCCAATATATTACTATTAATAATGTAGGAATATAGAGGAGTAGAATATGAAAGCCTTATGGTTTAAACTTTCTGTAATAGTGCTTTTCGCAATAACGGTTGTTACATTGAGCCTGACAGCCAAGACCAAAACCAACACGCAAACTGCCATATTCGCGGGGGGGTGCTTCTGGTGTATGGAATACCCCTTCGAGCAGGTGAAGGGTGTGACCAAGGTCCTCTCCGGTTATACCGGAGGACATGTAAAGAATCCCACCTACCAGCAGGTCTCCAGCGGCACCACTGGTCATTTCGAAGCTATTCAGGTCACCTATGACCCCTCTCAGGTCAGTTATGAAGAACTGCTTAGAGTGTTCTGGAAGAATATAGACCCCACTGACGCTTATGGCCAATTTGTAGATCAGGGCTCTCAATATAAAACTGCGGTGTTTTACCAGAATCAGACCCAAAAAGCTCTGGCGGAAAAGACACGCAAGGAATTAGCTGATTCTAAAAAATTCAGCCGTCCTATAGTCACGGAAATATTGCCCGCCTCGGTATTTTATCCTGCGGAAGATTATCACCAGGATTTCTATAAAAAATCACCGGTGCGTTATAAATCCTATTCCGAAGGCTCAGGCCGCAAACAATTTATTCAGGAATATTGGGGAAAGGAGGAAAACATGGATTCCCGCTATAAAAAACCCACAGACGCCGAGCTTAAGAAAAAGCTGACGCCTTTACAGTACAATGTTACCCAGAGCTGTGAGACCGAAGGGGCTTTTCAAAACGAATACTGGAATAATCACAAAGAAGGCATCTATGTGGATGTGGTTACAGGGGAGCCGCTGTTCAGCAGCAAGGATAAATTTGACTCTGGTACGGGTTGGCCCAGTTTTGTACGCCCATTAGAGGTATCCAATATTGTGGAAAAAATCGATAAATCCTATGGCATGATGAGGACAGAAGTCAAGAGCAAACATGGAGACTCCCACCTGGGACATGTATTCAATGACGGACCTGCTCCCACCGGTCTCAGATACTGTATCAATTCCGCTTCTCTGAGGTTTATCCCGGTAGCGGATCTGGAAAAAGAAGGATATGGAGAATATCTGAAATTGTTCAAAAAATAATAGCAGCTACCTCTTTCCTCCTACCCCGTCGCGACCTGGTTGTGACGGGGTATTTTCGTGACAGGTGTCACATGCTTATTTTAAAATACCGGTTATAATGTAGTACTAATTTCAAGGTTGTGGTGATGATGGAATTAAGAATGGTAAATACTACACTGGACGCTTATCTGCGGTCCAGTCGGGTCATAGACTGGATGAACCAGTCCGTACTACAAAAATCCAATCTGATCTGCCAGGGGCTGAGCGGCAATGAAGCCCGCATCGAAGCTCTGTACTGTTGGGTCAGGGATAACATCGTACACTCCCGTGATGCTGACCTGGGTATCATCGAAAATCCCCATGATCATCTCACAGAAGACATCCTGGATACTCTCCCCTATACCGCCAGTCAGGTCCTGGAAGCGGGACACGGCATCTGTTATGGGCAGAGTCATTTACTGGCTGCCCTGCTGCGGGCCCAGAAAATCCCCGCCGGTCTGTGCTACCAGGTGGTCAGAAGAGACCACCCCCGCAAGAACAGGGTTCTGCATGGTCTAAACGCGGTCTATGTGGCAGAGAGGGGGCATTGGCAGCTGTTGGATGCTCGCATAGCGGGTTCCGGGGCGGCTGACTGTTTTACCCTGGACAGGCCTGTCCTGGCTTTTCCCATGCAGGAAGCCATGGGGGAGTACCTCTATCCGGAAATCTACGATGAACCCCATACTCTGGTCAGTGAAATGTTTGAGCGATTCCAGAGCCGCAGAGCTATGTGGCCCTATCTGCCGGATACACTCTAATAAAAACAGCCTCCATCACTCTTCTAACATTCTATTTTTGAAGTATCCGACTTTGACAATTCTCATCTCCATTTCTATAATGAGTTAATATTTTTGAGAAATACAAACGGATAAATTTATCCCGCCTGTAAACAGATAGCCACTATTATCCAGGGGAAAAGATATTTCCAAATGTATACATTTCTTTTAAGCGGGAGCTTGCTTTGAGTCTCCCTGGTCAGTGAGTCCGGAGGAGTTCACAATATCGTTGAATGTGTAAAATATGAGGAGTGGATCATGAAGATGAAAGTTGTTACCTCTATATGGCTGAGCTTTCTGGTAATGCTATTTTTTACCGGTATGATGCATGCCGAACCCATGACTAAAGACAAGGAAAAAAAGACCGAGTCTGTCGGTTTTAGGGTCAAATGGGACGGCAAGGTAATACCCGGTATCATTTCTGTGAGCGGCCTGGATCGCAAGACTGAGATCATCCAGACACGTAACGGGGGAGAAAGTGAGTCCTATCGAAAGACGCCAGGCCTGACCAGTTATGCACCCCTGGTCCTGGTGCGTGAAAAAAGCGGGAATACTGAGTTTGAAGAATGGGCTAACAAGGTCTTTAATCTACAGAGCGGCCAGACCACACTGAAGTCTTTCAGAAAAGACCTGATTATTGAGATATTGGATAACCAGGGACGTCTCATCATGGCTTACCGAGTCTACCGCTGCTGGCCCAGTGAATACATCGCTCTCAGTGGTCTGGACAAAAAAGATGACTCTATAGCTACAGAAACCCTGGTCCTGGAAAATGAAGGCTGGGAAAGAGACCCCGAAGTAGTGTATCTGGTGAAATAGTCACCCCCTGACCTAAGGAGAAAATCAATGTGGAATAAAAAGTATACTATAGTCCTGTCCCTTTTTTGTCTGATGGGAATATCTCAGGCGCTTTCCGCTGCAGAATTTTACGTCAATCCCCATCGCTTTGATCCCTACAAACAATACCGCTTTAAAGTTAAATGGGATGGAAAATATATCCCGGGTATCCTGTCCGTCAATGGCCTGCACAAGGATTTTATGGTGGGGGAAAAACCCAATGCTGCCGGTTTTCGTAAATTTCCTCTCAAGGAAGTGTACGTGCCTCTGACCATAAAAAAAGGCAGGACCCACGATACATCTATGGAACAATGGATGAAACTGGTATCCGACTATACCAAAAATCCGGCTGACAGTCCGAATTTCAGAAAAGATATAATAGTTGAATTATACAATGAAGCCGGTCAGCTGGTCATGGCATTCAGAGTGATGGGCTGCTGGCCCTCCCACTATAGCGCGGTGGAAAACTTTGACGCCAACAATACCGGGACCGCCATAGAATCGATCATACTGGAACATGAAGGCTGGGAACGGGACACTTCAGTCACTGAACCCCAGGAGTATTAAGTAAACTAAAAAGCCTCCTTTTTACAAGGAGGCTTTTTTTATTAGATTTATTTTCCCAAAGGGCGCATGGTGGGAAAGAGAATGGTATCCCGGATACTCTGAGTATCCACCAGCAGCATGATCAGACGGTCGATACCGATACCCAGGCCCCCGGTGGGAGGCATGCCGTATTCCAGGGCATTGATATAGTCCTCGTCCATAAACATAGCTTCCAGGTCTCCCCCGCTTTTTTTACGGGACTGGGACTCAAAGCGTTCTTTCTGGATATGAGGGTCATTCAGCTCGGAAAAAGCATTGCATAGTTCATGCCCTACCACAAAACCTTCGAAACGTTCTACAAATTCGGGATCATCGGGTTTGGGTTTAGAAAGGGGGGATATCTCAGCGGGGTACTCATATACCAGGGTGGGGTCCTGGAGCTTGTCTTCCACAAATTCTTCAAACAGCAGATTGATGATAGCCCACTTACCCATGTGGTCATCAATATCCTTGATGCCTTTCTTCTCAGCCAGTGCCAGAGCCTCTCCCCGGCTGTTGATATCAGTGACATCAATACCGGCAATCTCGCTCAGGGCGTCCACATAGGTGATTTTTTTCCACTTGGCAAAATCGAGAGTACGTCCCTGGTATTCAAAAGAAGAACTGCCCTTCACGGCTTCAGCGGTAGTCCGGGTCAATTCGATAAACAGGTCCATCATGGTCTGGTAGTCGGCATAGGCCTGGTACAGCTCGATCATGGTAAACTCAGGGTTGTGCTTGGTATCGATACCTTCGTTGCGGAAGTTGCGGTTCAGTTCAAATACCCGGTCAAATCCGCCCACGATGAGACGCTTGAGATAGAGCTCGGGCGCGATACGCAGGTAGAGGTCCATGGACAGGGCATTATGGTGGGTCAGGAAGGGACGCGCGCTGGCGCCTCCCGGAATGATCTGCATCATGGGAGTCTCTACTTCCATAAATCCGCGCTCGGTGAGAAAATTCCGGATATGGGAGATAGCCTTACTGCGCAAACGGAAATCTTTTTTGACATCATCGTTGATGATAAGGTCTACATAACGCTGACGGTAGCGGGTTTCCACATCGGTCAGCCCGTGCCACTTTTCCGGCAGGGGATTGAGGCTCTTAGCCAGAAAGGTAAACTTATCGGCCAGGATCGTGATCTCGCCCTTGTGGGTACGAAAGACATTGCCCTCCACCCCGATGATATCACCCAGGTCTACCAGTTTAAAGTCCTCATAGATTTCATTCATGATGTCCATGCGGGCATAGATCTGGATATCACCCTGCTTATCCCGGAGAGTGGCAAAAGCCGCCTTTCCAAAACTGCGCAGGAGCATCACCCGTCCGCTGATTTTGACGGGCATCTTGATCTGTTCGGGATCAGCCGCTTTTTTTTCTTCCGCTTCAAAAGCGGTCTTTATATCTTCTGAAAAATTTTCCGGTGTATAGCGGTTAGGGTAGGGGTTGAGTCCCCTTTCCCGGATCTCAGATAGTTTCTGGAGGCGTCCCTTCTGTTCTTCGCTGAGATTGGCGGTATCGCTCATGGTCTACTCCCTCTGGGTAATGACTGATATTATATACCAGGACTGGGATTAAATCAAGCGGACTCGCGGGTTTAGTGTATGTGAAATGATAAAAAAATGGTAAAAAAATAGCCGCCTCGATTTTGAGGCGGCTATGTCTTTTCATTTATAACACACTTATATCTCTATTTCCAGCATACCGTCGATCTTGATAGCCATGTCGCTACCCAGGCTGGCGATAGTTATTCCGGGATAGGTATCGTCAAAAATATACATCAGTGCGGCACCGGGCAGCATACCGGCAGCGGTGAGCCTCAGAGTGGTGTTTTTGGATAATTTAAAACGGTTATGGAAATCCAGTTCATACCCCAGTGCAAAAGGGCGGGTACTATTGGTAGTAGTAAGCGGAGTCATAATCGTAGCCATACCGAAGACAACTTTGGGTGTCCAGCCAATGGACTTGAACTCATGACTGATACCGCCTTCCAGAATGAAGAGACCATAGTCATTGTTATGATATCCGCCCTGGGTCAGGTTTTTCTTGTTGTTGGAGGTGGGGATCCAGCTGGAGAAGTAGGACTGCTGGTTAAAGGATGACCCTCCGAACAGAATGGAGAGGTCGGTATCCAGTTTGCCTCGGCCCTTAATAGTCTGGAACTGGCCGATGCTGGTCCAGTTGGTGTTATTGCCGCCGTTGCCGGTGGTCATATTGACCCTGACAAATACTTTGGCGATCTGGGGGAGTTCCAGCTCGGCTTTGGCATAAGCATGCAGTGACCCTACATTTACATTGGAATTGGATGTGATACTGACGTAGCCCATGTTGTAGACAGCACCGGCATCGATACTCAATACACCCAGCTTCAGTTCATTATACGCGCCCAGATAATTCAGTGCCCGGGTGTCTCCCCAGTTTTTATCTGTATAACGCAGGTACCATACACTGAGTTTTTCTTTGAGAGCAGTGTTGGTGAGATGCAGTCCGCCCATCACATAATACATATCAGCATTGTCAGAAGGGTCCAGTTCAAAAAACGAGGGGTTGTCATTGAGATTGGTATTTGCACCCGCACTGGCCAGAGAGTACAGTGCTTCCGCGTGGATCAATTTGCCGTCATAGCCCAGCTTAATGCCGGCCAGGTCGTTGTCGATTTCAGCACCCAGGGGAGTGGAAAAGTGGAAAAGACCCACTTTACCGTAGAGGCTGTTTTTCTTATATCCGATGTAGAGATTTTTTGTCTCGACATTAAATCCATCGGTACCCAGTGCAGTACCAAAGGCTGGTTCACCCCAGGAGATGTTACCTACTTCCATGATATATTTCAAATAGAACGTGTCGTCTTTGGAGGACAGTTTGAGACCGAGGCGTCCTCTCAGATCAATAATCCCGTAGTCTGCACTGCGCGGTGAGTAAAGGTCTCTGTTTATAAAATAAGCAAAACGGTTTCTGAGCTCTCCGCTGAATTCCGCCTTGGCAAAGAT
>CAYRWR010000013.1:0-78301 GCA_964428015.1 uncultured Brevinematales bacterium
TAACCACGGAAAGTGTCCGGCAGTCCGTCATTAACCACTGGCGCAGTTAACAACGGCCTTTACACTCGTATCTTTTAAGCTTCCTCACCTTAGTTCTATTATCATGAAAATTCGTCCCTGTTTGGACAGGGCAATTAGTATATCACAAATTCAGTATAGTGTCAAATAAATATGTTTATGCTCTACCATATTTTTTCAGGACTGCATGTACACCGTTTTTATCAATGGTTTTAATGATACTGGAGCAAACTTTTAGTGTGATCCATTTGCCGGTTACATCATCATAAAACTTTTTAGTCATGACATTGGGAGACCATTTTTTACGGGTCTTTTTATGGGAGTGGGAAACGGCATTTCCAAACAATGGTCCTTTACCACTCAGTTCACATTTGCGCGACATGATTTCCTCCAAAGAGTCTATTAAACAGACAGGCTATTATTTTACCAAAGATTTGAAAATATATCAAATTTTTTACTCTGTATTTGTTATTAAAATGGTCAGTTGGTATCTTTTTTGGGTTTTACTTTAAACTCTTTTTATTTTGAATCAGAAACAATTACTACTGCGTTACCGTCTTCCCAACAGCCCCGTTCAATATAGTGCGGAGTCGGAAAAATCCTACCGGATATTTTAAAAGATGCCGTCCAGTCTCCGTTTATTATGTATTTGTAATGATAGCGGCCTGAAGACAGAGGGATTGTTATTTTATAACTACCGTCAGCCTGTTTGAGCATCTTTACTGTTGGATCATCAGGTTGCCATTGATTCCAATTCCCCGGGATAAATATGTCTTCAATAGCCTCACCCAGTGCAGGGAAATAGTAGAAATTAACCGGCCCTGCGTTCAGTTGCCCCTTTTTATTATATTGGTTTAATTTGTTATTTTTTGAGGATGGCTGGGGCAGGTTTTCACCGGATAGTGTACTTTCTCCCCAGGATTCGATGCTGACTGGACGTGTAAGATTTCCACAGGAGTTCAATAATAAGAAAACCAATAGGTTTGAAACGATACTCTTTTTATTCAAACTTTGTCCTTCGATTACAGTATCCTGAAAGTATATTTTGGGAATAATAAAATCTCAAAAAAAAATGGCCACCGGTAAGGTGACCATCTTTATAAAATATGTAGTTTATTCTTCGATTTCCAGAACTGCGTTCTTTCCGCCGAAACCATCATCAACATATTCGGTAGGTGTAGGCTGAACCTGGTCGCCCAGATCTTCCATGGACTGTACCCATTCGCCATCAATAACATATTTGAATTTGTAGGTACCGGGATCCAGTTCTACTTCGATTACAAATTCACCATCTTCTTCTTCCAGCATGTAGTTGGGGTCAGAAGGATTCCAGCCATTGAAATCAGATGCCAGGTATACACTTTCGGGTTCATCACCATCAGCAGGGATGAATTTAAAAGTAACTTCACCGGCGCTTACTTTCTTAGATCCTTTTTTGTCGGTCTTTTTCGTGTCAGCTTTTTTGTCTGACTTGGTGCTGTCGCCGCCGGCAGCTTTACAGGAACTCAGGGTGATGGCGCCTGCAAACAGAACAGCCATTGCTAACCATAATACTTTCTTCATGGGAAACCTCCACGTTTATTGTTATTTTGAGTTATCATAACTAGGTTCGGTTACAAAATCAAGTTTTTTTTATTTTAAAAGCTTCAGGCCGTAATCTCTGTCACATCTGCTCTTTCCCTGGACCTCCCGCCGTAACTTTTATCACAAAAACGAAGTCTATCCGGAATGACAGGGTTTTTTCATTTCCTATTTTTAAAGCACTATGCTATAATGACCTAATAAACAGGATATTAATATAGGAGGATACGCGTATGAGATTGAAAGGTTTATTCCTGGCTCTGACCCTGATAGCCGCTACCGGCTACCTGGTTTCCTGTCAGGAAGGTGAGACAAAGGAAGATACGAAATCAGAATCCAAAAAAGGCTCCCAGAAATTGATGGGACAGACCCGTATTGGAGAGTCAGAAGTTGAAGTCATCCTTAAATCCAAAGATGAAACTGTGCAGGCTAGCAATTTCATCATCAGCACTCTGGACAACAAGTCACAGATTAAAGTTTTATCTGTGAAAACAGAGAAAAAAGGGAAATATGCATACCTGGTCACAGAGCCTATGGATTCCGGCCTGAATTATAATGTCGGTGTCATCAGCTTTGATGAACGGGCAGAAAAATGGAAGACCAATTACTATGAACTGCAGTGGGGCGACAAACTCCTGGACCAGTTCTATTCTACTAAAGAAATGGGTTGTACCGTCACCAAAGACGGCACCACTATGCGGGTCTTTGCTCCCCGTGCCACTAAAGTCATCCTCTCAGTATTTGATGCCCCCTACAAAGAAAAACCCGGCAAAGATAAATATAACGGTGAATCTCAGTATACCATGAAAAAAGATAAAGACGGTGTGTGGGAATACACTATTCCCGGAGCGCAATTCGGAAAACTCTATGGTTACCGGGTATTCGGACCTGAAGGTGCCACAGAAGAATTTCACCCTGAATATATCATCGCAGACCCTTATTCCAAGGCGACTGCCACTCTCCAGGTTGCTCCTCAGAGCCAGTTATCTGTGATCGTAGACACAACAAAATACAAATGGTCCAGCAGTAAAAATTACATGGAATACAAAATGCGGGAACTCATTGTATATGAATCTCATGTGCGCGATCTGACCATGCTTTCACCCGATATCACCAAGTCTAAAAAGGGTACCTTTGAGGGGCTGGTGGAAGATAATAAAACCGGTGGTATCGCCCATGTTAAAGATCTGGGCATCAACGCTATAGAGCTCTTGCCCACTCAGGACTTTAATGAAATTGAAGCACCCTATAAAGTAAAATCTCCTGATTTTATCATGAACAACTGGAACACCTACGGCAGAAATCACTGGGGATATATGACCTCCGGATTTTTCGCACCTGAAGCCTTCTATGACGTAGGCAAATTTGCAGCCGGAGAATGGATCGGTGCCAGCGGCAGCCAGGTCTTCTCCTTCAAAAAAATGGTGGATGAATTCCACAAAAACGGTATAGCTGTACTAATGGATGTAGTTTACAATCATATCAGCCAGTATGACCGCAACCCCTACAAATATATCGATAAAAAGTATTATTTCTATCTGACACCCGGCGGCGCCTATGAATCCCGCTCCGGCTGTGGAAATGATTTCAACACCCAGAGACGTATGACAAAGAAGATGATCAAAGACAGTATCAAATACTGGGTCAGTGAATATCATGTAGACGGTTTCCGTTTCGACCTGGCAACCATGATCGACCGTTCCGTATTTACTGAAGTTTTGCCTGAAGTTAAAAAGATTGATCCCTTTGTTAATCTGATAGCTGAACCCTGGGCCATGGGTACCTGGGTAGACACCCCCTCCTATGACCTGGGCGGATTTGACGCTATCGGCATGGGTGCCTGGAACGACAAAACCCGTAACCTCATAAAAGGATCCAACAATGCCAGCTGGGGTTCTTCCAGCGGACTGGTCATGGGTAAGGGTTCTGTCAGTGAAATGAAGCTGGCGGTAAAAGGATATCCTACAACATTTAAGAACGACATTGGCAACAGCATCCATTTTATCGAAGCACATGATAACTCCACTATCTCTGATGTCATCCGTTTCGGTAATAAGAGTCTGTCCTCCAAAGATGCAGAAATCCCCCTGAAGGATTATGTGAAGACTGCCACATTGGATGAAAAACAGATGAAGCAGAATAAAGTCGCTGCTCTTTTCCTGCTCACCCTGCAGGGAGGTATCATGCTGCATGAAGGCCAGGAATTTGCCCGCATGAAAGTGGTATACCCGCCTGCCGGAGATTCTGTCTTCCCGCCTAATTCTGCCAACTGGAAAAAGACTGAAAACGGCTGGGAAAGCAATGGTGAAAAATGGTCATCCAAAGCAGCTCCTCTCACTCTGGACCACGACAGCTACGAAAAAGATAATGAGTCTAACTGGCTGAACTGGGACCTGAAAAAAGCCAACATAGATCTGTTCAACTATTACAAAGGCCTGATCAGTCTGCGCAAAAACAATAAAGCCTTTACTACCACTGATATCAACAAGATCGTGTTCATCGATGGTATGTCAACCGGTGATGATCCTAAAGCTGCCAAAAATAATGCCCTGGGTTATATATACCCCAAGGACGCTTCAAAAGACAGTAAGAGCTGGGTAGTACTGGTCAATGCCGACCACAAGAGCAGCTTCAACTTTACTCTGCCTGCCGGCAACTGGAAAGTAGCTGTAGACCCCAAGTCTTCACTGAAACCTGAAGCCAAGACCTATACCGGAACTGTGGAGCTGGCTCCCATCAGCGGTATGGTACTGTATCAGTAAATCTTTTTCTCAAAGATCAGGGCTGTCTCACAATGAGACAGCCCTTTTTTTTAATTGAAAAATCTATAATTCAAAAATATTGAGATCCGGAAATGTTTTTTTCCTCTGAAATTTTCAATAACTCTATTCCAAGCACCTCAGTCGGTAAGCGGTATACCTACCCAGGCCACCCGCCAGCGTCACCGGGATCAGGCATAACCAGCACCACTTCAGCCAAAACCGAGAGGATTGTGATGGTTAATATAGAAGAGATTTGAATTATTGAGCTTTATATGTGGAGAGAAAATTCTGTTTAAAGTGCGCGAAGCGTTTTTCCTGAATAGCCAAACGAGCCTGTGCCGTGAGGTCCAGCAGGAAGTGCAGGTTGTGGATGGAGGCCAGCCGGAAGCCCAGCATCTCCCCCGCCGCGAACAGATGCCTCAGATAACCCAGGGAGTGGTGGGTGCAGGTGTAACAGCCGCAGCCGGGCTGGATAGGGTCCTGAGAATGGATGAATTCGGCATTTTTAAGGTGGAGTTTGCCGCGGGTACTGAACACAGTGGAATGACGCGCGGCACGGGTGGGAAAGACACAGTCGAACATATCCACCCCCCGCTCGATCGCTTCCAGGATATCTTCAGGGACACCTACTCCCATGAGGTAGCGGGGTTTGGCCTGGGGCAGCTCTTCGTCCATCACGCTGAGCATGTCATACATGGCGCCGCGTTCCTCGCCTACGGACAGGCCTCCAATAGCATTTCCGGGGAAGTCCAGGTCACTGATGGCCCGGGCGCTTTCCCGGCGCAGGTCTTCAAAGATGCCGCCCTGTACAATACCAAACAGCGACTGCTGCGTCATTCCCCGGGCCGCGACTTCGGCTTTGCAGCGTGCCGCCCAGGCTGTGGTACGGTCCAGAGCCTCTTTTACTTTTTCACGGGGGGCAGTACCCTCCACGCATTCATCCAGGGCCATGATAATATCCGCCCCGATGATCTGTTCAATATGCATGACTTTTTCAGGTGAGAGAAAGTGTGTGGAGCCGTCTATATGGGATTGGAAGGTCACCCCTTCATCGTCGATTTTTTTCAGCTTGGCCAGTGAGAAGACCTGAAAGCCACCCGAATCCGTCAGCAGATTGTAGGGCCAGTTCATAAATTTTCGTAAACCACCCGCTCTCTCCAGGACTTCCAAGCCGGGACGAAGATAAAGGTGGTAGGCATTGCCCAGTATGATGCGTGCTCCCATGTCAGACAGCTCATGCTGAGAAACGGTTTTAACCGTAGCCTGAGTGCCTACCGGCATAAATACCGGGGTGTTAACTACCCCGTGAGGAAGTGTCAGAATACCGGCTCTGGATCTGCCGTCTGAGTGCTCTAATCTGAAATTCATTTTGTTAAACCCGACATGATTTACTGGTACTGGGGAGGGACAAATTTTTGTTCATAGGGCGGGAATTGATCACTGGAACCATTGAGCATAAATTCAATACGTATAGCAGGCTCCCAGAATGCGACCAGTCTGACCGAATCGATCCGGCGATTGACATTGAACTGGATATTCAGTACCCACTCATCCAGATCATGAGACAGGTTAAAATGCAGACCCTGTATCTTAAAATTACCCCGTTTCAGCGCTTCGTAGTCCCAGATCTTAAGACTGTCCCCCAGGTCTTCCCAGAAATTCAGAACGGAGACTCCCTCGGGAAGCTCTGAGGCGCTTTTGGCAAAATAACGGTAAAGCTGGTTGTTTTTAACTGAAGTATTGAAATTAAGCTTCCAGTACTTGGTCAGTCTGATATCCAGGCTGATACTAAGGGTAAAAATAGAAGCGGTACGCTGCAGAAAATCATAATAAAAGGTCGCGTCCAGATTCAGACTGGTTAACTCATAAATTAACGGAACAGCCAGATTACGCAAAGTTAACTTGGAATTAATACGTGCATTGACATTGGTATGATCGATAAGATCATAGAGATAGGTGGCGGTAAGGTAATTATTGGGGACTGTTAAACCCATGCTTAAACGGGGATGGGCATTTCCCACAAAACGATTAGTCAGATCTGTGTAATCCAGCACCAGGGTATTACTCCGGGTCTCCAGGAGGTCCAGATTCAGGGAAGTGCCGGCTGTAAACCACCAGGCTTTCAGAGAAGTGGACGCGTTCAGCCGCTGTTCCAGCTTATTATTTATATATATATCATTGATATCATTAGTAAGACGATAACGAAGAGTATGACTCAGACTGAGGTCAAGATTCAGCTGTCTCTGGAACATATTCATTCCGGTACGCAAGCTGGAAGTATGGTAAATTTCACGGGGTTTACTGACTGCCAGAGTCTTATAAATCTGCCAGGAAATATTATGACTTAAATTAAAGGGAACATTGATCTCACCAGGGAGACTTTTCCAGGCAAACCAGGACTGGTTGATAGCCGCTGTGGAATTCAAACTTAATTGAGCCCCGGTATTATAGGTATCATTGTAATTGGTGCCCAGACTGGTCCAAGTTTTTTGGTTTAAAAAACTTAGAGAATTGTTCAGTACTATCAGTTTGTTGAATAATGATCCGTTAAAACTCATGCCTCCATTTTCAGAATGGATATATTTGTCGTACAGAACATTGCCATTGGTCTCCAAAGTTTCAGACGAGGAAAAATTCAACCTGGCGGAAAGCGCAGAATTGAAATTGTATAATTCATTGTAGTTAGTCGTCACTTTGGGGAGGACAATAGGTTTACTATTGGTTGTGTTCAAAACCGTTGTTTTACTCTGATTAGTGATATTTTGTACCGGTTGAGTTTTATCCGCTTTAATTTTATTGGTATTGGTAGTGTTTACCGCCACAATCTTTTTATTGGTAGCAGAGAGATTTTTCTGCAATTTAAGCCAGTTGGATAAATAATTGGCTACTTCTATTTGCGTGTTAAAAATAAGATTGGTATTAGACACTGCCACTGAGAAGCTTTTGGGTGTGCGGGAAGCTAATTCTTTTATTAAAGGGATACTGGGGGTAGAATAGGATAAATTAGGTAGTGAGCGGCTCTTCACATAATACTTGTATCTTTCGTTTAGATACTGGTTGGTATCCATAGCTACCATTCTTTCATAGTTCCATCTCCCGCTCAGATTGAACTGACCGGTTGAGAGTGAAAAATTCCGGCTGAACCCGCCGGTGGTGCCGAATGAGGAATCACTATAGGTATAAAAATAGTTGTTTTCCGGCTGCAACAATTTCTGAATATCTATAGTTTCGCGACGCTGCTGGTATTTGGAAATAAAAGTGGGGTCATTATTATCTTCCCAGTCCAGGCTTAGGTTGATATCAGATATTTTAAAACCAAGATTTAATTTATATCTCCAGGAAAACTGGCGTATGGAGCTGAATTGCCCATTACCTGTCACATCCAGCAGCTGGGTATATCGGTTTCCCTGATTGAAAATTCTGACATCATCGGCTACCTGCACTTCAGCATGCAGCCGGGTAATATTGGACATCGCTTTACCCATATCAAAAGTGATAAAAGCAAATTCTCCCAGCCGCTCATACAAATCCAGGCCCATACTATAGTTACCATAGGGAGCCTGGTAGTCATAGGAGTTCATCATGTACCAGCCGATACGTTTTTCCTGGGCCAGGGCGGTACGTATCCCCGTTCCTTTTTCCCAACGCAGGAAAAACGGGAAATAGAGGAAATCAGATTGACCCACTGTATAGGTCAGGTTAAGAGCATAAACTACCTGTCCTTTAAAAAACCACAATTTGCCTGCAAAAAAGCTATAGTGAGGCAATAAATGTTCACTGGTGGTAAAAACCACATCATCCAGAACAACCCGGTTTTTGTCCAGGATAGTAGCTTTGCTGGCAGTGTAATACCACCCGCTGGAAGAACTAAGGGGGGAAACTCCACCGGAACTACCGCCCATATAGGAACGGACTTCTTTCAGAACGCCGCGCTGTTTTTCCGGCTCAAACATCATTTCTTTGGCCAGGTAGATATCCCCACCCAAATGAAATTCCACGTTTTCAAATGCGGCAATCTCCAGTACTTTATCTCCTTTAGCAGTAACGACCACTTTTCGGGCTAAGAGGGTGTTTTCCTGAAACCGAATCTTCACATTTCCTAAAAAATGTATTTCTGTAATTTTTTGTTCTTCAAAATTTTTAATAAAAACTTCTTCATAGTTATCAAAGATAATAGACTGTGAAGTACTGGCTCCTTTCAGATCAATACTATCTTCAAAATCAGGTTTCTTCACCTCTTTATTGACATTGGTTTCAGCATATAAACTCAGAGGTAATACAGCAATCAAACACAGTACGATCTTTTGACCTAAAGACAAATGAAATCTCCATGGCAGACTATTTAATATTATCAGATATTATAAATCAAACGCATTAAAATGTCATACTAATGAAAGAAGGCAAAAGCATTTTTTGGACTTTTATGCATCGTCCTATTAAAATTAAACACAATCAAGGGAGGGACACGCTCATGCCATTAAAAAATAATGGAGCCCGGATATATAACCTTTTTCCCCGTCTGGTAGGAAAAATGCCTGACTGGGAGAAACATTTTCCTCGAATTTCTGAACTGGGTTTCGACTGGATCTATATCAACCCCTTTCATTACCCCGGATTTTCAGGTAGCCTTTATGCCCCTAAAGACTACTTTGAATTTAATCCCCTGTTTGTGGACCCCTCTTCCAAGACAGCGCCCATGAAGCAGTTGGAAAACACTATCCAGTCGGCACATAAAAACAAACTCAAAGTCATCATGGATCTGGTAATTAACCATACAGCTAAGGATCACCCCTTTACCAAAAAACACCCCGACTGGTATAAACGCGACGAGAATGGGGACGTGAAAAGTCCCGGTGCCTGGAGTGGAAGTGAATATGTCGAATGGGGCGACTTAGCCGAAATAGATAATGAAAACTCACCTGATAAAGAAAAACTCTGGAAATACTGGGAAGATCTGGTCCTGTTTTATTGTGAAAAGGGGATTGACGGATTTCGTGCCGATGCGGCTTATCAGGTCCCGGCTGAATTATGGAAACGTCTGATTAGTCAGGCTAAGAAGAATCACCCTGAGGTCACCTTTTTCGCGGAAAGTCTGGGCTGCAGTCCGGAGCAGACACTGGAACTGGCTCACGCCGGTTTTGATTATCTTTTCAACAGTTCTAAATACTGGGATTTTAGAGAAGACTGGCTGCTGCGGCAAAATGAGTCAACCCGGAAACTGGCACCCAGCATCTCCTTTCCGGAGTCGCATGACACTCAGCGTCTGGCCTATGAGCTGCATAATAATCTCCCAGCTATCAAGCAAAGGATTTTATTCACCGGTTTCTTTTCAGCCGGCTGGATGATCACTATGGGTATGGAATATGGTTTTAAAAATAAGACAGATGTAGTCCATACCTTACCTGAGCACTGGGAGGATGTCAATTACAATCTCAGCGATCTCATCCGTGCTATTAATACCACCAGGGCTGCTTACCCCATTTTCAATGAAGACAATCAGGTATCCATTGTCGATAATTCTAATTGGGGAAATGTTATCTGTCTGCTCAAAGTCTCCAATGACGGCAAAGAACGTTGTCTGATGATTTTAAACAAAGACGGTGCCAACCCCCAGGATGTCCGGTTTGATAATCTGGCCCAGGTCATGGGTCTGGATAATAAAGTTAAAATTACTGATATTTCCATAGAAAACAGGATGACTGATATTCCCTTTATGGGCTTTCATTACACTCTTCAGCCTTGTGAAATGAAGCTATTTTACTCTGGTAAATAATGATGCGATATATTATTATAATTCTGATTACTATCCTATTTACCCCAATGGACTTAATGCATAGCGTGACTTCAGGATTCAGCAGTCCTTTTCATTCTGATGCCGGAGCGGTATCTCCCCGTATCAGTATCCAATGGGATCGGGGACTGACACCTCATTTCAGTACTATTTTTGGACTTGGTGCCGGTAAAACCGGTTTACTTAACCAGATAAATTATCCCGGTGACATGTTCTTTGCAGATATACGTCTGGCACTGCGATATTATTTTTCCCGCCGGCCATTGGAAGGATTATTCGGGAGTATATTTCTGGATCTGGCCGCAGCTGATGTACCCTATTCCCTTTCCGGAGTACAGGAAAACAACCTGAACTTATGTGTAGGGTACGGTTTACACCTGGGATGGAAATACACTCCTCTGAAGATAAATTTTAACAAACGATTAGGGGGAATAGGTATAGAACCTGGTCTGAGAATCATGCACTCTCATTTTTTTGATCTGGCTGGTATCAGCCACTCTGCCTGGCAATATACATTAGGACTGGAGCTGGTAGTAGACCTGACCAAACCTCATAACTCACCTAAATTGCCAACTGTAACACCAAAAAACAATAATATCCACACTACAAATGAAATCATTAAGTCAGGAACCAACACTAAACCGGAAAGCAGCCCTCCCTCCACAAATTCCCTAAAATAGGAGGTCCCATGGCCAGGATACTCGTCCCCTTAGCCCCAGGATTTGAAGAAATTGAAGCAGTAACAATAATAGATATTTTACGCCGGGGAGGTCTGGAAGTAGTAACCGCGGGCCTTTCAGCTATCCCTGTGACTGGTTCTCACCACATCACTATACAAGCCGACACCACACTGAATTCCATTGAGCCTCTTGATTTCGATATGATGGTACTTCCGGGAGGACAGCCCGGTACTGAGAACCTCAAATCGGATCCCCGAATATTGGAATTCCTGCAGCTTTTCCAGAGCAAAAGCCTCCGCTATGGAGCTATATGTGCCGCCCCTTCCGTGCTGGCTGCCGCAGGAGTAATCCAGGGACTGAGGGTCACTTCCTTTCCCGGTTACGAAGACAAATTAGGCTCGGTACGCTATACCACTAACAGAGTGGAACAGGATGGCAAGGTCCTGACCAGCCGGGGAGCAGGTACTGCCGCTGAATTTGCCCTGGCTATTGTGGCTGAGTTTAAGGGACAGGAAACAGCTGATAAACTCAAAGCATCTATGCTCTACCTCTAGATTTCCATATTTAAATGTGACCCTAAACATCTAGTTATAAATACCTCCAATAAATATTTATATCTTACCCCTGCCTAAACCCTGTCCGTTACAGATAAACAACATTATATTTATTAAAAAAGAGAAGGGAAAAAGTATGGATCAAGCCTATTTTGATAACCAATCAGCCACCTGGGATGAAAACCCTCTACATCGTGACCGGACTCTCAGGACTTTTGAAACATTACAAAAAAATGTGAGTCTCACTTCTGCTATGGACTGCATGGACTTTGGTTGCGGTACAGGTCTCCTTAGCTTTTATGTCCAGCCTTTAGTACATAGCATTACTTTGGTAGACAGTTCTGCAGGCATGTTGGAAAAACTCAAAGAGAAGATCCATCATTTTCATATAAAAAACATGTTTCCTCTGCTGATTGATATGGAAACAGGTCAAAGACCGGTAGATCAGAATTATGATCTCATTTATGCTCAAATGAGCCTGCATCATGTATTGGATATCCCTCACATCCTGGAGGAGTTCCATCAATTGCTTAAACCGGAAGGTTATTTGTGTATCGCCGATCTGGAACCGGAAGACGGCAGTTTCCATGCTCACCATCAGGATTTTCAGGGCCACCTGGGATTTGACCCTAAGATTCTGGCTGAGCAAGCCAAAGAACAGGGTTTTTCTTCTATTGAGTACGAGCATTTTTATACTCTTCAGCGCCCCCGGGAAAAGGGCGGGATCAAGGAATATCCTTTATTTTTTCTCACTGCCCAACGATAAAAAAAAGCGCCCCTTTTCAGGGGCGCTAATAGCATCAGATTTTTTCAGATTAACGTAACAGCTGGAGCATAAGCTGAGGCTTCTGATTGGCCTGAGCCAACATCGCGGTAGCAGCCTGTGTCAGGATCTGACTGCGTACAAAATGGCTCATTTCCATGGCCATGTCAGTGTCACGGATACGGCTTTCAGCGGCCTGCAGATTTTCATACCCGACCATCAGACCCTTGGAAGCTAATTGCAGTCTGTTCTGGTAAGCACCCAGGTCTGCACGCTGCTTGTTGACTTTCATCAATGCCTGATCGATCAGACCAATAGCCATGTTGGCTTTGTCAGGGGTAGAGATACTGATGAAAGAAGCTGTTTCAGGATTACCCACAGGAGCTTTGATTCCCAGTCCCTGAGAACTCATGGTACCGATATAGAGTCTTTCTCTCTGGTCCATGTTGGCACCCACATGCAGCCACATACTGGCCAGAACAGTGTTTTCACCGGTAGGGTGAGCAAAACGACCGGTAAGCAGGTTCATACCGTTGAACTGAGCGTGAGAAGCGATACGATCCAGTTCATCCACCATTTCAGACACTTCAACCTGGATCATCATGCGGTCTTCGCCGGAATAGATGCCGTTGGATGCCTGAACAGCTAATTCTCTTAAACGCTGCAGAATGGACTGAGATTCTTCCAGATAACCTTCAGCAGTCTGGATGAAAGAGATACCATCGAGCACGTTCTGATTAGCACGCTGCAGGCCACGAACCTGTGAACGCATCTTTTCAGATACAGCTAAACCAGAAGCATCGTCACCGGCTTTGTTAATACGCATACCAGATGAGAGCTTTTCAATCGAACTGTCAGTGTCCCAATTGTTGACCGTCAATTGACGATGCGAGAAAATCGCACTGATGTTGTGATTGATAACCATACTATCCTCCTTGATATTTACGGGGACATCCTTGTCCTCCATTTATTAAAATCGGATTAATTCGGAAACCCTTTATATTTTTTTATATTTTTTTTTAAGATAGTTTGTGTTTACTCTCCCCCCGTTTTATAATATTTAAAAAAATAGGAGCAATGTATCATGATTGAGGAATTCGTGGCATTAAAAAAAGCCGCCAATGAGAAAATGGACAAAGCTATCCATCATCTGGAGGATGAATTCAGAAAACTCAAAACAGGACGGGCTAATGTAGCCATGATTGAAGATATCAAATTCAGCTACTATAACAACCCCACTCCCATTAAACAAGCCGCCAGTCTCACCACCCCTGACCCTCATACTATCGTTATTGACCCCTGGGATAAATCAGCCCTGAAAAACATCGAAAAAGGGATTGCAGATTCCAACCTGGGTTTTTCTGCTTCCAGTGATGGCAAAATCATCCGGGTAAATATCCCCCCCTTGACAGAAGATAGAAAGAAAGACCTGGTCAAATATGGTAAAGAACTGGCTGAAGAGACTAAAGTGGTCATACGTAATGCCCGTAGAGATATCAATGACAAAGTGAAAAAAATGACCAAAGACGGTCACATTTCTGAAGATGAAGAAAGAAAAGAGCTGGATGATATTCAGAAAGTGACAGACAATCACATTAAAGGCATTGATTTACTTTTACAACAGAAAGAAAAAGATATAATGGAAGTCTGATTGAAAAGTTTTTTTGGCCAAAACATAGACCCGGCAAGGTTACCCGGACACATCGCAATAATAATGGATGGAAATGGGCGTTGGGCAGAGAAAAGGGGGTTACCCCGGGCATTTGGCCATGAAAGGGGATTTGAGGCTCTTAAAACCCTGATTGAATTTAATAAAGAAGTCGGGGTACCTTTTATCACTGTTTATGCTTTTTCCACAGAAAACTGGAAACGACCTCGTGCCGAAGTGGATTTTTTGATGAAACTGGCCAAAAAAATTATACGTGAATATACTCAACTCCTGCTGGATAATGATGTCAGGCTTGTAATATCCGGAGATAGGACAGGTCTGGATGAGGAGTTGCTGGACCTTATTAATGAAGCAGAAAAAAAGACGTCTCAATGTGGGTCTTATGTGTTTAATACAGCTTTTAATTACGGGGGACGCCGGGAAATTATTACTGCTATACATAAAATACTATCTGAAGTAAAACAAGGGAAAATTGATAGTACAGATATAGATGAAAAAACTTTTGCACGTTATTTATACCAGCCAGACATACCGGATGTAGACTTGCTGATACGTTCCAGTGGTGAATTCCGGATTTCCAATTTTCTATTATGGCAGGCTGCTTATAGTGAATTTTATGTTACTGAGACTTTATGGCCTGATTTCAGCCCGGAGGAATTTATCCTGGCCATTTCAGATTATCAAAAAAGAAATAGAAGATTTGGAAGTATATAACCATGAATGATTCCATGAAAAAGAGATTTTTAACACTTGCCGTGATTTTACCCATAGGTGTTTTTGTCATCTACGCTCCCTGGCTGAATGGATTATTGGTTTTTGCTGCTATGATCGCCGTGGGTATTTTATTATCCCTGGAAATCAACGCCATGATGCAGGCTAAAGGCATGAAATTTGATCCCTGGGTACTTTCCGTGTTCTCTACCCTTTCTTATATCAACTATATCCTCTATGGAAATCGTGTATATGATATTGGTTTCTTTTTTATTTTTTGGATGGGTCTTCTCTTTTTGTATCTGAGTATCATCTTCTTCCGAAATTCTATAACCGGAAATAATAAGAATACCATAGAGCAGGTTGCCATTTCCTTACTTATATTTCTTTTCACCAGTTTATTTCTTCCGATCGCAGGGATTTTAAAAATAATGAGCCCTGATGGCTGGTTATTGACCTTTCCTCTGGCTTTAGCCTGGCTGACCGATGCCGGCGGTCTGTTTATAGGTAAATGGCTGGGTAAAAACCCGTTAAACATGCTGTCCAGCCCCCACAAGACCATTGAAGGGTTTGTGGGATCTATAGTCTTCGGACAGGTGACTGGTCTGATTCTGCTATTGCTGCAATATCTGCTTAATGTCTCTACTGCATTCAGTCTGGGACAGATCATTTTGATAAGCTTTCTGGCTTCGCTGGCTGCCATTGTAGGTGACCTGGCAGAATCTACTTTTAAAAGATGGGCGGGGGTAAAAGACTCTTCTGATCTTTTTCCCGGTCATGGCGGTGTCTTTGATATCTTTGACAGCGTGATTTTTACACTGCCTTTGTTCTATGTGTTTATAAAATTATTGGGATATTAATGCCCTATCATAAATTAACTGGGTTTGCATTGTTCATTCTGTGTATCACAAACCCTCTGCTTTACTCTGCCAAAAAAGTTACCTTGTGGCATGCTTATCGAGGTGCTGAAAAAACAGCGCTGGAGAGTGTCGCTGATAAGTTCAATCTAACACATTCTGATATCCAGGTCAGTCTCCTGGCAGTACCTTTCGACGCTTTCTTTGACAAACTTAATGTTACTATGCCCTTGGGCCAGGGACCTGATTTGTTTATTTCCGGATACTCCAGTGCCGGATACTGGTCAGAACAGGGCATGATTCTTCCTCTGGAGTCCTATTTTACCCCACAGGAGCTCAAGGAATATTTACCTTACACTACCCAGGCCTTTAATTTTATGTATCCTGAAGCCTTGTGGGGAATACCTGCCAACACTAAATGCCTGGCATTATTCTACAACCGTCAAAATATGAAGAATCCCCCAAAAAATATGGACGAACTTATACTTGCCGCCCGCAATTATACCCGGCCTTCCGCAGGGACTCTGGGCCGTTGGGGATTTGCTTACGAAACAGGAAATTTTTATTATCACGCCCTGTGGCTGCACGCTTTCGGGGGTAATATGTTCCGAAAACTGGGGGTCAGTCCTTCGGGTTTTCAGGTTTTTCTCCCCCAGCTAAGATCAAAAGCTATGACTGATGCGTTTTATTTTCTGCGCGATAAACTTTTGACTTCCGGTATTATACCCCCCTCCCCCAATAACACCCTCATTACCCAGTTATTTAATACCGGAAACGCACTATTTGTGCTGAATGGACAATGGTTTCGTGGTGAAATCAGTCCCCGGATTAGCTATGGTGTGATGCCAGTCCCTGAGATAGTGGGGGCCCCTTCTCTACCCTTGCCCTTTCTTACAGTAGAAGGATACTTTTTAAGTAGCTTTGCCCATGATCAATTGGCAGCGATTGAAGTGATCCGATACTTCAGCAGCGGTGCTATGCAGAAAATAATGGCAACACAGGGAAAGCATACACCCACTCATCTTAAGGCATTTGAATATAGTGTAGTCAAAGAAGATAGCATCAACCAGATATTTGTTTCCATCGGACGAACCGCAGTCAAGCTGCCCAATGGACCGGAATCTTCTTTGGCCTGGGGTCCCTTTACCGGGGCTCTGGGAGATATGCTGTCAGGACAGGACCCTGACACTACTCAAGACCTGCATCAAAAAGAATTGATAAAATCTATCGAAGATTTCCATAAGTCACCCGGTTTGTTTAAGAAAATGGAAAAATAGAAAAATATTTTTAATCGAAAATAAAATTCATGGAAGTCCCGGCCAGCTTTTTTATAGTTGGTAAGTCTACAGGTTTAAGAATTTTTTGAGATTCTCTGGCCAAATCCAGGTCATAGGGAGACACTCTCTGCAAGGATTTATCAAAATATATACGGATAATGGGACGATCCAGACGATTTTTATTGACATCGGTCACTACCCCCACGTTACCATCAGACAGCATCAGCCAACTACCCACCGGAAACAATGAAGCAGCTCTAATAAAGGCATAAACCACATCACCATCCAGCAGCATTCTTTCCTGTGAGAGAATGTGGACCAGAGCATAGCGTGCCGGTTTCATGTTTTTTTCAAAAGGGTTGGGGGTGGTCATTTCTATGTAGTGTTCTGCGAACATGATTAAGGGAGTGTATTTAGTGAAGAATCTGGGGTATAAGCCGTTTGGATATCCCGAGCCGTCAAACCGTTCGTGATGCTGATATACACATCTTTGTACATCAAAATCGATATTGAGGGATTTAGCTATATGGTATCCGTTAGAAGGGTGAAGAGCCAGGATTGATTCCCATTCATAACCCAGGTTGTCATTCAAACTAAGATAAGGATATTTGTTTTTGATTTCAATATCATGCAGCATGGCGGCAATACCCAGATTGATTAATTCTTCCAGAGAAAAGAATTTCTGGCTTACCGCCAAAAACGTCGAAATATCATTGGCAGCCAGACTATCACTCTTTTCCTGAATCATTTTACTCATTTCTATGGCAGTGATTAATGCCACAATCATGACCTGGAGGGAATGTGCGGTCAGAAAGTCATTATATTCATCGTTTTTGGAAATGGATGTGAAAAGGGCTCTTGCCAGTTTATAGCCAACATCATTGAGAAAATCAACCACGATCTCTTCAACAAAAGATGTGAAGACTGTCTTCTGTGTGAGGACAGCATCCAGAAATTGGCGCATACTTCTCTCATAGCGGTTCAGTCTTTCTACCAGACGGGGAGCAGTGGCTGCTTCCAGAGCGGTGAGACCATCCAGATCCGCGGCAGAAATGGAGTATTCATCTATGGCCTGCAAAGTTTGAGTTTTAGCCTGACCATGCGTGGCTTTTATTGCATCAGCGAATTGTTCCAGTTTCTGTTGACGATATCGAATGCGGTTTTCCTGGTAGGATTCACCACGAATGATATCTTTTTTTACGGCAACCAGATGTCCTAATTTTTCATCATGATGCGGGTCAAAGATGGCCGCTTCTCTTTCTTCCTGATTGACTTCTGCCGATGCCAGATCTTCTTTCCCATACCTGGTTTGCGCTGATTCTATTCCTTCGATTCTCTGACGGGATTTTTCAATTAATTCGGGGTCAATAATTCTAATCTCAGATATGTTCGACGAAGCCAATATGACTTCAATATCTTTTTGAGATAAAACATAGCCCGCCTTCATCCCTGGAATACCTTCCAGAGATTCAAATAAGACAAGCCCGGGCCTTAATTCTTTTTTATTGATAACAATACCGGAGCTACCGGAATCTTCAGGCATAAACTGAATCCCCTAGTATCTCTGATCCAGTTCCAGTTCCTTACTAAGACGTTGAATTACATCTTTGGTTATATTATAATCCTTATCCACATACAATACAGTCTGGCTGGAACTTCTAAAAACAAAACTATAACCTTTTTCTGCAGACACTTTACTTATTACACTGCGAATCTTGTCATAGATGGGGGTAACCAGTTTCTCTTTCAATGCATCGAGCCGTTTATTGGAATCATCAATAAACTCACTCAGTGCCTCTTTCTTATATGAAATTTCCGCTTCACGTCTCTGTTTTTCATCTTCATTTAATTTATCAAAGCTTTCCTGGTATGTCTTTTCCAGTTGAGCTATCTCTTCTTTTCTTTTATTGATTTCTATCTCATATTTCTCTTTTTCTTTGGCCAGATGTGCTTTTACATCCACTGTATCGGGATAACTATCAAAAACTTTTTCTACATCCACGTACCCAATTTTGATCTGCTTCTTTATCTGACCAAAGGCGGTCCCAGCTGATACCAGCATTACCAAAGTAATTAACAGACTTAAATTTTTCATCCTCTTCTCCTCCTCCGGAATATCCTTTTAGAATAATCCCTGTATAGAAAACACGACATTCCAGTCATTATTGAACAATTGTTCACTTCCGGTAGAATCTGCCTGTAGTCTGAATCTCTGCTGTGTAGCATCATAATAGCCTCTGCGGGCCAGATAAAGCCGGATGGGAATCATGGGTATATTGATCCGGATACCAAGACCAAAGCTGAATAAATAGCCTGATCCATTGAATGACCAGTCATTATACTGAGTCCAAAGATTTCCCAGGTCGAAGAAAAACAGCCCCCACAAGCCTATACCAGGTTCATATATAGGAAAGCGTAACTCTGTGCTGTAAAATACTTTGGATTCTCCGCGGGATACATTATTCTGGAAACCTCTCATCTCATATACACCATCAAACCATAATAAATCCGCATAGTCCTTAACAAATTGATTGTCCAATTGAGGCATAATGAATTCAGTGGAAGCATGCAAAGCAAAAACCAGTTTCCAGAATGGATTAAAATACAAGTTCAAATTGAATTTAGGTCTGATATAATGAATCCGACCGCCCAGGATACCTCCATTATAGAAAACATCCATATTGAACATCATACCCCGGGTAGGACTTAATGGATTATCCGTGGTATTTCTGCCCACTCCGAATCCAATGGTATTTTTAACAGTTCTGGGATTGGTCAAAGACGAGTTCAGGTTGGTATTAACGTCCCATTGAGAACTGAAGGTCAGGGCATTGGTGATATTTGCGCTTCTATCTTCGTAGACATTAAAACTATAACTGAGATAGGTGGACCAGTATATCAAAAATCTGCGGCTGATATTTACACCTATAGAGAAATTCTCACGGGTATAGGAATAGTCAGAGGTAAATCCAGTCAGAGAAGTTGTGGGGTTACTGACATAGTTAAAATTCGTACCGTCAATAATGCCATCATTGTTATTATCGGTAGGGATATTGTCATAGAGATAATGTGAGTAAGAAATCGAAAAACCTAAGTAGGTGGGAGTATTAAACATCCAGGGTTCCTGGAAGGAAAGTTCCAATAACTGTCGTCTTTGCCCATATTCACCTTTAAAGCCCAGAGTACGTCCGGTACCAAACAGGTTTTTCTCAGTAATCTGAGCGGAACCATTTATCCCGCTTTCTGTACCGTAGCCGACCCCAAATGTGATCAGTCCTGTGCGTTGTTCCTCTACTTTGATATCCATATTTATCAGGCCTTCAGCACTTCCGGGTGAAGGTACAAACTGAACATCCTTAAAATACTGCAGCTGTACCAGACGCTCATAACTCTGCCTGACTTTTCTCTGAATATAAAGTTCACCTTCAGTGAATAACAGTTCTCTTTTCATAACATAAGTCTTGGTTTTATCGTTCCCATCAAAAGTAATGGATTCGATGTGTGACCTGGGACCTTCATAAATGACTATTCTGGTATTTACGATCCGGTTACTGATATCTTTATCCTGCAGCATGCTGACATTGGCATAAAGGTGGCCGTTATCACTGTATTTATTATAGATATTATAACGAGCCATATCCATTTTAGTCTGATTATAAACTTCACCTTCTTTAATTTTTACTTCAGACATAAGTTCTTTGGTGGGATAAAGGTTATTATTAGTAATTTCAACTGTTCCCATAAAATACTGTTCGCCTTCATTAATATCAATGTAGACCACAATAGCTTTATGTTCATCTTTACCGACATTTTCAATTTTCCAGTCATACCGGCTAATTTTGGCGTCAATATAGCCTTTCTGTCCATAATAAGCCAGAATCCTGTTTTTATCTTCCCTAAACTCCTCTTCTTTAAGTACCCCAGGGCGGAAAATAAAAGCTTTTTCCTTGGTCTGCATTACGCCTTTTATTTCACCTATTTTAAGTTTATCATTGCCGGAAATGACTATACTCTCTACAACCACCTTCTTGCCTTCAGTGATCTCAAAATTTAAGTCATAGACATTATTTTCTTCATTGACGGGTATCAATTTCTCTTTTACATCCACTTCAATAAAGCCGTCTTCTTCATACAATTTTTTGATTTTCAGGATAGTCTTTTTTATTTTACCCAAATTATAATAAGAATCATCTGAGACCAGAGATGCGCCTTCTAAATCTTCCTTGGATTTAGATTTACTACCCTGATAATTGACTGTACGGATGTAATAATTTTCTTTAACGATAAATGTGACAGTCAAACCTTTATTATCTTCTGTGATATCAGCTTTTACATCTGAAAAGCGATCCAGACTGAAAAGCACTTTGATAGACTTGTTTAAAGCTTCTTCTGATATCGCTTTCCCGGTCTTCAGATAAATGATATTCTCCAAATCTTTTGGCTTGGAATTAACTAAACCCTGGAATTGGATATCCTTAACTACCGGGTTTTTATAGAAGACAACCTGTGCCTTTAAGAATGTACCTGCAAAAAATATAAACAACAGCACAGTAATAATCCGTTTCATGATCCGGTCTCCTTGGTTAAAACTTGCGATGGAATTGTAAATCAAGGCTATGTTCATATTTGAACCCGCTACCCAAATCCTGGGGGCCGTATTTCCAGCCCAGGAAAAAGTTCTGCCAGTCCAATCCTATGCCGAAACTGTGCATGGGAGCCAACCCCAAAGCAGACAGATCGTTTTTCTGAAAACTCAATTCGTATTCCACGAACAGATTAGAAAACAAATACTTCCCAAAGGTTAGACTGGTACCTTCTATTATGCTGGTAGCATCAATATTGGTGGTCGACCCGAAAAAAGTGTTTTCAAAAATATTTCCCAGTGCCTGAGACCTGATGGATACCAGATCCAGTCCTAATGTCCTGCGTATCGTATTAGCCAGGGGGTTGAAGATGAAAGTGTTTTCCAATGCATTCCAGCCACCCATGGTCACATTTCTCACTGCTGCTGTAGTCTGGTTGGTATTTCCTGTCTCCACGGCAAAGGGCTGAAATCCCAACAAAGCAAATAACTCATTCCTGTTCCTGTCAGGGACGGAATAAAAATCTTTAAGAGATATTTTAGACAATTTTCCCTCAAAGGTCAAATAAACCCGGATTCTTTCCCCGGTTTGATCTCTTGTCATGAGTTCCGTCTGGACATTGATGTAAGGCAGTGGGTCTCCTGGTTGTCCATTAAATGAAGCAGTCCCTTCTTTAATTTGAAAATCCTGCTCTAAAAATGTGATTGTACCTCTGGTGACATCAACGTCTCCCTTCAGACTCAGACTCCCGTCTCCTATAGAACCCAGTACAGTCAGACTTTGACCCGCACTCAATGTTGTGTCTATGAACTGGTTGCCAAACTTCACGGCATTGCCCATGTTGACTTTTAGATTCCATTGTATACCTTCGATGATACCTTCTTCATTGCCCGGTTCTTCTGTCTGTAAACCTACAAATATATTGGCGTTTCGTGCCAAAGATTCACCTTCCAGATTCAGATGATAGGGCCGGCCGTAAATATGTATTAATTTCACAAAGAGATTACCCAACATTTTTATAGAGGGAGTCTGCATACCCAGATTAAGCCAGGCTTCAGTACCAGTATTAGGTTTTAACATTAAATCAATATAAGAAACCTGAAGCAAGGATAATTCCACATATCCATCAAATAAAAAAGTTCCTGTGGATGTGGGCACTTTAAAATCTTTAAAAAGCAGTTTAGAATTTTGAACGGGAATCTGGCCTTTAAAGCCTTTGATATCCATGTTTAGATTTACAATAGATAAATCTGTACTGTCCACTTTTAAAGTCCCTGCCACTTTTGGATCTTTGATCGAACCATGCAGCTCCAGATCAGCACTGAGATTTCCACCAATATTCTTGAATACATCCTGCATAAAGGAAAGCAGTTTAAGGTCAGTTTTTAATTTTAAATCACCACTAATCTTCTCGTTTCTTATACTTCCATTGGATTTGAATTTTAAACGCGGGACATTTAATTCCAGATCCCAATTGGCATTTTCCTGATTAATAAAACTGCCTTTTATTCCGGCGAATCCCTGAACAGGATAGAAATCGAAATGGTTCCCCTGTATATCCAAGACTCCGTTAAGATCACCCAGAGATTCTTTACCCAGACTTAAGCCGGTGAGCTGATAATTCAGTAATGTATTCTTCCCTGAATTTTTCATATCAAATTTCACATCACTCTGTAAAATTTCACCCAGAATGGCCTGTCCGGCTGCTTCAATATTTACCCCACTACTCTGAAACTGAATTCTGGAGCTAAGCCTTGCATTGATATCTGCATTTCTCAGCACCACACTGGATATTGTTAAAACACCCGGCACACGGCGCACATCAGACATTTTCAGACTGAAAGGAGTAGCATTTATGGAATTCAGAATTGTCAGTTGTGAAATAGTAAAATCGGGGAAAATCAAATCCCCGTAAAAATTCATATTAAGGGAAAGGTACACATCCTGTTTTTTCTGAAAAAAATCCTGTATATAAATATTCTTAAGGTTAAATAGACCATTAATTTTTTCGAAGGATGACTCAAACTTTAAGGTACCGCCTCTTAAAAAATCTACTCTGGCATTGAGACGGTTTTTAGTTTCCCACAATTTACCGCTGCCGTATACTTTTTCCTTGTCCATCTCCATGACAAATTGTTTCAAATTAAGAATATTGCCCTGCTTCTGTTCTGTCTGTAACCGCAAAGCGTAATGCCGCCCCAGATAGGAATATGCCAATTTAACACCGGCATTTTCCAACATAGCATTTTTCAGACTGAGCTGTACATCTGTATCCAGAATACCAGGTAATCCAAAAGTTGCCAGAGGGTAATCCGACGCCTGTATACTAATCCATGAATCAGCATTTAGGGACCGTATCATTAAATGTATTTGTTTATCAAAATCCAATGTTACTGTTGCGGCCTTCTTTTTATTAAGCGCAATCACGTTTCCACTGACCGGGAAGTAAAATCTTCCGGCCAGTTCAGCCTTTCCTTTAATCTCGATCAAAGTACGGTCTTTGGCTGGATGAAGAAAATCCAGATCAAGTGAAGTCTTAAGACCACTTTGGGGGAAATAGACTTCGTTTAATCTCATGTGCTCGTCATCCAGTTCCATACCCACTTTTACCAATCTCTTACCCAGGTAATTTCCCTGTAATTGTCCTGATATGCGGAAAATGAGTCCTTCATTGAAAATCCTCATCTTACCCTGGTATATTCCATTCCCCAGGTTGAAAATATCGAATCCAATATTATGCACTAAGGCAGAACCAGGCACATCAATCATATCTATATTAAGCTCATAATCATTTTTACCAATTTTTCCAGATACAGGCGCATTACGATATCCGGGAAGAGGTGTAAAACTGATTCCCCCGTCTTGCTCCAGGGTGAGGATTGAGCCTACTGTACCTATTCTCCCCCCATTGAGATAGACTTCCCGGGCTTTAACCTGAAGCACTTTTCCTTGACTTTCCAGATCAATCTTAGCTGTTATACCCAAGCCAGGAATAACATCCAGATTCCGGGATTCAACGGTCCCGGAAGGGAAATCATTGCCGGGTGAAAATACAAGATTAATGTCTCCCATTCCATATTTTACAGATTCCGCTCTTCCTTGGATAATGAAACGGTCATTTTGGGTAAATGTCCTGATTTCTAATCTTTTCTTAATATCATTTGTGGACAGGACTTTGGCTTCCATTTTAAAAATCTCAGGACTGATAAGCATGCTTAATTTACCCTGATAATTTCCCGGTGAAAACATATGCTCTAAAAGATAAAATTCACTAAAAGGCTCATATTTTAAAGAAAAGTTCTGTTCTATATTCATATAAATAGTCTGATTACTTTGCTTTAAAATAGCAGCCAGTGGAGAAGAGGCTAGATCCAGATGAAAGGTCTCATCAAAATGGAATGAGAGAGGAGCCAGGTGCAGAATGTTGACACCTGCCAGATTAACTCCTCCAAACTTAACTAATCCATTCCCAATCCTTTTCTTCAAATCCTTTATATGGATATGAATATCCATTCCTGCTTTTGTATAGGAGATTTTATTGGTTTTATTAAGATTGATATATAGATCAGAGTCTAACCAGACTTCATTTCTATTCCATTTTAGCGAAAGATCACTAATCTGCATTTCAGCTGCAATTTCACCCACAATTCTAAGATGACTTTTCAGATTTACCAGACTTATGCGGGTATTTATCTTATTTATCCATTTAATATCATTAGTATTATCTACTGCGACCGGTTGATTTATTAAATTCATTACACTACCCAGAGTACCGTCCAACTCCAGATTGCCCAGTTTAATAAGGGTAACAAGGCTTTCTTGTCCTTTAAATAGAGCTTTGATTAAACTGTATCTGATCCTGATCCTGTCTATAGTTAAGACTGTAAATTCATCTACCTGAATCTCAACATTTTGTGCTGAGGCAAACAGAAAAGGCATATTAAAAAAAGTAGAAATGTGTACAGATTGTACTTTAAGACTATCTTTTAAAAGGTCTTCCATACGGTTAACATTCCGTATGAGAATGACTTGAATAGTGGCCAGTATCCCCAGGTAAAAAATCACCAGGGCTAAAAGTAGAAGAAAATATCGCTTAATCAGTTTCATAAATACAGGCTGGTATCAAAATGTTTCCAGCTGCTCTAAAAGGTTTTTATAGGCTTTTATTTCCGCCTGTTTTATTGCCTGCTGGAAGGTATTTCCCCACATTCTGCCTACCACATCCACACTTTTTTCCAGTTTACTGGTTTCTAAATCAATGAGACTCATGTTAACATTGACTTGTGCGTTTTCCGTGTCTTTCAAAGCCACATCTTTTCCGGCAGATACTATTACTTCCACTCCAAAGAACATTCTTTTAGTAGTAGGATATTTACTTTGTAGATGTTTGATGACCAATTCTTTCAGTACTTTTTCTTCTCTGGCTTCGATGAGCATATCCTGGGGAATTTCTGCTGCCACAATGTTATACCCCCGGTTTGCCAGAATTCCTGCAATACGGTCATAAACGTCTGGTCTGAACTGAGGTTTGACCAGTTTATTATCCATCCGTATAACACTCAGAATAACCACCGCAGTGGGTACTAGTTTATCTCGGGCACCCACGGAAAGCATCACTGATACAGACTGATCTTTGCGGATTTTCAGGATTTCCTGATAAAATTCCTCATCCAAACCCTGAATTTTTTCAAACTTTGCGGTTGAAAAACTGACCTGCAATCTGACCGTTTTGACTTCAGTAGTTTTTACAGAACCAATCTCTAATGTCACAAATCCTGAGTTATCGGTACTGAATCCTGTTTTGGATACTACTTTAGCATCTTCACCCTCTATGTCTACAGAAGTTAAAAGTCCCCCAACCGGAGAAGTTGAACCGGATCCTAAAACACTTATGGTAATAGGTTCACTCCCACCTTCCACGTAAGCATATTTAGGAGAATTGTTTAATTTGAAGGTAAGGCTGGTTAGAATTGATCTAATCAGATTTTTTGCCTGGTCATAAAGATCTGCATTTTCAGAAGCTTGCTCCGCAATAAAGTATCCGGAAAGGGAATCATCCAGAGCTACAGATAGGTCTCCCTTTTTTCGGGCTTTTTGGGCGTTTTCTAAAAACTGAAGTGCCTGCTGCCGTTGATCCAAAGCCAGCTGTTTGAGGCGTGCTCTCTCATCTTCCACCCATTTTTTAGGTAGTTTGAGAAGTACATACATAGAGTATGTATTATCATTGAATTGCTCATAATAAAAGTCTTCTACATCGACACTGACTTTAGCAGAACCTTTTCCTTCAATACTAGCTTTTATGGTTTCTGTAAAAGTGGATGCCTGATCTGTATCATTATATTCTGTACTTCTCTTTAATTTGGAGGTAACCCGAAAACCGATGTATTCAACCAGCTGACTGACCGCGTCGTCCACTGCATGATCCCGGGACGCTTTAAGATCTTTTTTTTCAGTGGAAAGCCCCACAAAATAGACAAATTCAGAACTTTTTTTCTGCATCACTATCCAATCCGGACTAGAGGAAGCAGATGCTTTTATAACTTTTTTAGTCCCACTGGCGTCGGGTTTTACATTTTCCCCACCGCAGCTGAGTAGAGTAAATATCGAAATGAGTACCGCGAAATACTTAGACATGGTTCCTCCCGGGTTTCACTGATAACTAATATAGCAGGAAAAGATGTGATTTCAAAATTTTCATCCTGCCAATTAATTATAGAGAAGAAATGTCTAATTAGCAATTATTCCAGTCCCATAGCCTCCAGACGTTGGCTGATATCCTGATTGGCAGGATTTATCTTTTGACCGGAACGATAGACATCCTGAGCTTCTTGTGTCCGTCCCAGGGACTCATAGACCTGCCCCAGATGCAGATAGATTTCATCTATCCCTTCCAGATCCTGATAATAAGTCAGTTGGTTTACCAGGGATTCCAGGATCCTGACACTTTCTTTTTTTCTATCCTGTTTAAATAAAATCCAGGCTCTGGTATCCAGAAAAGCCAGATTACCAGGTTCAGACTTCAGAGATTGATCTACCAGCTGAAGAGCATATTCCAGTTTTTTTCCGCTCTCGGCATACATATAAGCCAGGAGATTATTAATATTACTGTCTTCAGGATAAAACCCGACAGCATTTTCCAGGATAGCTATAGCATCATCATAATTCTTTTGTCTGGCATAGACCGTGGCTAACAGGTAATATACCCTGGAATTGTTGTTGTCATAAGTATAGGCCCTTTTCAGATCTGCTATAGCATGGGAATAGTCATTATTTTCCAGTCTTAACAATCCCGAAAATGATGCGACTTCCATTTTATTCCGGTTATTAGTCTGGCTTTCCTCCAGTCGTTGAAATTCCTGCCAGGCCATATCCGTTTTCTGCTGATGGTAATAGATATTAGCCATCTGGAGCTGGGCTGCCAGTTTATCTTCCGGAGTGATAGGTAGAGAAAGAAACCTCTGATAATATTTTAGTGCTTCTTCAGGATTTTTATTCTGATCCTGAATCTGGGCAATGATCCAATATACTTCTTTTCTTAACCATTTTTCTTCTTCCAGTGGGCGCATCAAAGCTACAGCCAGATCATTTTGTCCATTCACTCTGGCCAGATTAGCCATTAAGAATTGGTACTGCAGACTTTTCTGACGGTTACCCAATGCTGCATAAATATCACGGTACAGGGCATAGATATAAAAAGAAGTCTGGTCATTATTTACTTTATACTGACTCAATTCCCGTGCCGCTTCCAGATAATCTTTGTTTTCTATTTTATTAAGTGCTTTAAATAAATGGCTAGTTTTACCGAATTCTGAGATCAATTCTTTTAATCCCGATACTCCGGAGTAATACAGAATACTGGCATACAATTCCGCACTTTCGGGTGAAAGATAATTAAGAGGAATCTGCTTATAATTTTCTGTAGCTTTATTATAATCCAGGGTATAGGCGTAATAAGTGCCTAATAATTCGGTGATTTCCGTCCCCTGGTTATAAAAGACTCGGGCTGCTTCCAGAAATTTAATTGCAGGATTGAGAAAACCTTCACCCGCCGCCATCTTACCCAGGTAATAATTGGCAGTAAATAAAGCATTCAAACCCAACATAGAGGAAGAATTTGCATAGGTTATTATTCTGGAAAAATGGGTCTTGGCCTTCATGTAGTCACCGGTCTGAAAATAGTAATTACCCAGATAATAATTACCGTAAGTATCATTGATATCCAGCGATAAAATATGTTTTAACAAATCCAGCATTTCCCGATTAGCACTATCCAGTCTTAATATTTCCCCGTATTGGTACAACAGTTCCAGAAAATCAGGGTAAAGTTTATAACCTGCATCTCCGGTTTTACGTGCACCGGAGATAATCTCCGGAAGTCTATCCTGTTGGCCCTGATCCTGTGCAGAAGCGGCCCATTCCAGATAATCTTTCAAAATATTCAAATAGAGGAATTTATCATTCACCCCTTGCCGCAGGAGATACTCTTCTTTATATATAGCTTCATCGAATTTTCCCATATATTTCAGATCCTGAGCCTGAGAATAGATAATTTCAGCATCCAGATCCGTCAAACCTTCATCCGGAAATTGTCTTTCCCGGCCATCTTCTTTAACCTGTAACTTTGTCTTGGTATCCGGATGTGCATTATCTACTGCGGTGAATATTAATCCAGCCAGAATGATAAGAAAAAGTGGTCTCATAATTTCTCCTAGACGCCAAATATTTTCAGGAACAGTCTCAATACGCCATTAAATATCGGCGTGTATATATAAGATAGTAAACCGGATAATAATAAGACCAGAAAAATGACTAAAAAGGTGGTCTGATTTTTTCTGAGCCATACCGAGGGGCCCTGGGGTAGTAGATTGGTCAGGGCGTGAAAACCATCTAAAGGCGGAAAGGGCAGAAGGTTAAAAATCATCAGCATAAGGTTTAAAGTCGCCACATGCAGAAAGACCATGGGACTGGGGAAAACTGCCACCTTATATATGGAAAATAAAAGCTGCTGACTGGACATCATGTATTCACGAATACCCCCGCCCCAGGAGGGAATCTTCATACTCCAGGCAAAAACAGAGAAAGTGACCAAAGCGATGAGAAGGTTGAGGGCCACACCAGCCAGACTGACCCACAATTCAGAACGGTGGTGACGGAAGTTAGCCGGATTGACGGGTACCGGTTTAGCCCAACCGAAGGCACTACCGGTAGTAAACAACATCACAACGGGTAGTATCAGAGTACCAAAAATATCCACATGAGAAACCGGATTAAGAGTTAATCGCCCCATCCTTTTGGCGGTGCTGTCTCCGTTGAGATAGGCCACCCAGGCATGACCCATCTCATGCAGAATGATGGAGTATAATACCCCACCGATCAGGAGGATGGTGTTTAGAATATGCCAGATAATAGTGGTAATTTCCATTTAATCCTTTCCTCGTTTCAGCAGATTCCGGATACTTTCTATGAGTTCCAGATATTTTACACTGTCTTCCAATCCAGAACCATGGTCCGCCCCATTATGTAAAAATTGGAAGCAAGCCTCTACCATTCCGGAAAAATAAGCACTTTTGACGGGTTTGCGGTATCTGTGGTCTTTTTTTAAAGAATAAAACCCGCTGTACCATCTGCTGGGCCGGGAGCGGTACACAGCCCATTTACCATTTCCTACACAGAGCCGGCCCTGTTCGCATTCCCATTCGGTTTCAAACTCAAAATGCCTGGTGCCCATGCCGAATTCCAGACTGAGGGGGATAGATCCCACTCGGCCCAGGACAGCCACCCCACTCCTATTACCAGAGTTGATTCTGCTGCTGATTGCCGCTTCCAGGGTAAGTTCCTGCTCCGACACATAACCAATGATATCCAGCAAATGGGTACCGTCATGAATCAGAGTACCCTGCCCTTCTTCTTCATCATTGGACAATACGGCAGGCACATTGGATAGAATCCGGCCTCTTATGGAGCATATCGCGCCTAATGTTCCCTCTTTGAGGATTTGGCGGGCCAGCTGATAATCCCGGGCAAAGCGCCGTTCATGGTTTATCAGCAGGGGAATATTGTGCTCCCGGCATATCTTCAGCATACGCCTGGCCTGTTCCAGGTTGGGGGCGGCGGGCTTCTCCATGACCACCAACCGGGGTGGATTTTGTACCAGCGCTTCCAGAGCCGGGAGATGGTCTTTTTCAGGCAGAGCTACTACTACAACGTCCCAATCTTCTGTCTGTAACAGACTGTGATAATCTTCTTTTACTATGGTTCCGGGATAGGCTCGAGCCCATCGGTTTCTTTTTACTTCATCAATATCGCATCCCCCAGCCAGGGTGAAACCGCAATGAGCGGCAAAGGCATGTGAATGGGATGCCGGCTTTTCACGTTTGGGGTCGAGCCCCAGACTGTAGGCTATACGGCCCAGTCCTAAAAGGGCTAATTTATAGGGCATGGTCCAGCCTGATGCGGTTGAGATTTTTGGTAAACACTTCACTAAATGTCTGTTCCATCTGTTCTTCATTTACCGTGGTATAGATCACCTGCCAGCCCTGCTCACTGTAATCTTTCAGGATCTCCACCGCGGCTTTGCGGCGGTTTTTGTCAAAGCTCAGAAAGGCGTCATCCAGGACTAATACCCCTGCTTCCTTAAGCTGAAAGGATGCCAGGGCCAGCCTAAGCGCGAAATAAAACTGATTTCTGGTACCAGTGGACAGACTGGAAAAAGCATAGCGCTTTCCGTCAGGTCCGGCTACCCAAATTTCAATTTTAGCCCCTTTTTCAAAACCCAGATCCACATAGCGTCCCAGGCTGAGTCTTTTCCATAGCTCTTTAAAACCGGGGGCATCCAATACAGCCATTACCAGGTCATCCACTCTTCCATCTATATTTTTTACAGCCTGGTCTAAAATTAAACTATAATTTATATCTTCACTTATCTTCTTTTCAAATTCTCTTACTCTTTCCGCCAGCCCGATGACATTCCAGGGGTCGCCATGCAGATCCCAGGACTGATATTCCTGGTAAAACTGGCGGGGTTTGTCATTCTGGATACCCTGATCCAGGGCTTTAAGCCCCCGGCTGACTGTACTGAGTATCTGACCCTGCATTCCGGCATTCCGGCTGTCCAGATCCGCGATACGATCAGACAACTCCTGACGCCGCGCGGAAATAGTCTGAAAATCTTCTTCTTTATATTCATCAGTTTCGTTTGAACCGGCAGATTGTTCTTTTTCCAGAGCCTTAAGCTCCAGATGTAGTCTTTCATGGTTTTCAGTGGAAAATTGTTTTTTAATTTCCTGGAGCATGAGGCCGCGGTTTTGTTCCAGTTTAAGCTTGTCATCCTTTAAAGTTTGGTGTCTGGTTCTGATTTCAATCTGGTACTCATAACTTTTATAACGGCTTTCCCAGTCTTTTTCATCCTGCAGTTTTTGACGCAGATTTTCTCTTATTTGCTCCAGCTCTTGTGAGAGAATGTTTTTGTCTTTTTCCCTGAGACTGGTTTCCAATTGGGCTTCCCGCTCCTGTGCGATCTGCAGGGATTCGTCCAGGCCCCGGACTCTCTCCAGTGATTTTTGTAATGCCAGACGTAATTCCATCTCTTTATTGTCTGTTGAAGGTGAAGGAGATTTCCTGGTTATTGAGACTATGATCAGGATGACCAGAGTGATAAAAGCGCTGCCCGCTAAGACAAATCCCCCCGGCACAAAATAACCTCTGAGTGGATCAGGGAACTGAATAATATCCAGTAACGCCAGAATTGACGTCAAAGCTCCTCCCAGAAGAGCTGTCAGGGAAACAATCAGCCCTGTCCACCAGCCCCTTGCGGAGTGTTTGACAGTCCCCTGAGGTGAAATGGAGGCCAATTCCTGTTCAAGACGGAGGATATCCTCTTGCTCCTTTTCTTTTCGGATCTGCGATTCTACCAGCCGTTTCTGCAGGGATTTGAGCTCGTTTTCCAATTCCTGTCGGGTCCCCCCCAGGGTCTCAGCCTTTGCTTCCAAAGCTTTCAGGCGGCTGGACAGGGACTGCTTATCATCCTGCAGTTGTTTCCAGTGTTCCAGCACTTCCGGAGCTATCTGGCTCTGGAGCACATTGATCTCCCTATCCCTGGATGCAATAGTATCTATCAGGCCGAAATAACCGGTCAATAATTGCAGACGACGTTTTTTTTCAGATTCTTCCCTCAACCCCGACATATTTCCCAGTTTGGAACGCAGATTTTCTTCTTCTTTACGTAAACGGGCCATCTCTTCCCGGGATTGCTTCATCTGTTCTACACGGCTCACTTCCCCATCCAGTAAATGGGAAAAATTCTGAATATTGGACAAAAAGACATTCATCCAGGTATTGGACCGGGATACTCCCAGCAGAGACACTATGTCCTTTTTGATGCGGTTATAGATACCATCAGAACCGTACAGGATGTTGCGAATTTCCTGATTCCAGAAATCGGTATCTTCCAGTCCCAAACCATCTTTTCCACCCCACTGGTTTATTCCTTCCCTGATTACCAGCAGAGATGCGTAGGGATTGAGTTCAGGTTTTTCACCCTCCCAAACCAAGTCTATACCCTTACTGAGATCAAAGCGATTATTCAGCAAACTTTTTACCAGAGGGTTTTTTTTATCCGACGCAAAAAGCTGATGAATGAGAATATCAGTAAGTGTGGTCTTGCCTTCTTCATTATTACCAATGAGAAGGTTGACTCTATCGAAATGAAAGGAGCGACCCATGAGTGGACCGGCCTCTTTGATAGTAAGGGATTTTATCACAGTGATTCCTTATCCGCAGCAATGCATACAGATATTGTAACCCCGCCCCCTGTTTTTCGCAAATCCTCTGGACCTGGCAGGAAAACCAAAAAAAAGAGGCTGATTCCCGAACTCAGGAGTCAGCCTCTGATGGCGTATCTAAACAGTAAATTTTATTTTTTCCTGCCTGCACATGGCCTGAGCCAGTTTTCTCCCCCCCATGGCAGCGGGTGGTAGTCCGCCTCCGGGCGTCACCCATTGACCGATCATATAGAAATTTGATAACCCGTTTAAACGTACCGGCAGCTGCTTCATCATGTTGTTTTTGTCGGGCAGCCAGCCTTCATAACTGCCTTGCCAGTTTCCGGTATAGCGGATGATAGTTTCCGGGGTAGCCACATCGACTACCTCCACCTTGTTGCTAAAGTCACCAAAATAACTCTCCGCTTCCAGGATGATCCAGTCTGCAATGCGTTTCTTCTCGGCTTCATATTTCAATTTATCCTTTTTCCTGAGGTCTACCCAGTACTGGTAATTATAGGTATTGATCATCGAGATCACCGGAGTCTTGCCTTGAGGTGCCAGGCCTTCACCCCGATTGAAGAATCGCAGTCCCACATTGGTCAGGGTCTGTTTTCCTCCTTCTATACTGAGGCTGTGTTTAGCAGGAAAAAAGAAAGTGGAGACCGGCCCTTCAAATTTTCTATTTATCCCCAGGGACACAAAGATTAGAGAAGGGAAAATTTTCCAGCTGGTATAGGCATGGGTGAGTTTGGGATGGGAAAATTTGCCTTCCAGCATACGGTTCAGGGTGGTATAGCCGTCTGCCGCGGAGATAATATAATCCCCATAGATCTTTTTATCTTTAATGCTGATGCCTATGGCCTTCCCGTCCTCTACCAGCACTCTGTCAACCTTGCTATGGTAGAAAATTCTGCCGCCGTGATTTAGATAGGTCTTTTCGATGGCACGGGCAAATTCCAGTGAACCGCCCACGGGATAACCATTCGTACGGGCCGCCATAAATCCCAGCATCATCATCATGCCTATCACGGGGAAATCATCCATAGAGCCCATGCCGTACATTTCCAGAAAGAACTGCTTTAAAACAGGGCTTTTAAATTTCCCGGCAAAGCGGGTGACTGTCATACCGCCCCATTTTAAAAACTGGGGCATCATCCCGGCCATTTTCAGCATTAAACCCAGCGTCTTGTCCTCGTTGCGGCCCGGCATATCCATTTTGGAAAATGATCGGATACCTCTGATGAAGCTGTCTATAAACCGGGTGTCTTCCGGCCCCAGCCGGTACATTTCAGCGCGGAGCTTTTCCGGATCGGTATATACGGTAAAAGCCTCTCCGGCTTTATTTTCCCACCGGATATAGATATCACTTTCGATCATAGTACGTCCCTGTACTGCTCCCAGCTCCTGCCAGAGATGATACAGGCTTTTACCCGGAGATGACCCCATCAGCCAATGTATGCAGAAGTCAAAAACATACCCCTTCCGTTCCCAGGCTGTGCACACCCCTCCCGGTAGACTATGCATCTCATAAATCTCGGTGTCAAATCCGTTCCTGGCCAGATAAGACCCTACCGATAAACCATAGACTCCGCCCCCGATAATCAGCACCTTTTTAGGCATACTTTCCTCCACCTTTTTATAGTTCAGGTAATTGAACAAATCAGAAATGGATTATTGACACCTTATTTCATGGTTTTTATTTTATCAAAAAAAATACCCCCGTCATTTAAACGGGGGCTTTACAGAAATCTGTTACAAAAAGATCAGACACTGAATCAGTCTACCAGCTTTTTTTCCCTGCCGATACCCAGCAGTCCCGGTAACAGACTCAGACTGAGAAAGGCGCTCAGGAGCATAGTCACCCACATCAGTAGTGAAAGGGTGGTATGAATCTGCAGAGGGGAAAGGATCATGACAGTAAAACCGATTGACAACCCCATGGCATTGGCCAGGACCGGTGTCGCCACGAAATGCAGCGCTTCTGTTGCCGGCTTCTTATGGCCTTCTCTTTTAAAATGGTAAAACAGGGAGGTAAAGTGAATAGCGTAGTCTATTCCCACCCCTATGGTCATTCCCGACATGATACTGGTTATAATACTGATATCAATTTTCATAAATCCCATTACCGCGAAAAGGCCAGCCAGTGTTATCATAATCGGCACTATAGATACCAGTCCAGCTTTGAAAGATCTTACAAAAATACTGGTCAGCAGGAACACACTGGCCAGGGCTATGATCAGCGATTGAATGAGCTGATTGATAATCCTGATGTTCATACTCATGATTTCAAATGCCGTACCTACCGGATAGGCCTGATGCCCCGTCTCCTTTTCCAGTGCGGCAATTTTCTGGGTAATTTTATCCAGAGTATCGGAGTGTTGATTGTCAGTAAACAGCAGTACTCTGATCCAGCCTGATTCAGATACAAAGCTGTGATACAGATCCGGGTTCTGGCTTTTCATCTGGGCAGAAATAAACTGGGCTATAAACTGACTGTCAGGATAACCTTTGGCTGGCCCCATCATGCCGGCAATCTGTTTTATGACACTGTACACTGACACACTGGAGGTTATCAGCCCTTCCTTCTCCAGATCCCTCTGAAAAGCCAGCACTGACTTCGCGAAATCCGGATAATATACGTCTTTTGCCTTGATCAATACCATCTGGGGATAGGCTCCCCCCACATGCCGGCCCAGCTCTTCAATAGACTTCCTGACCGCGGTTTCAGGTTTGTACATATCCGTCATGGAAAAGTCGGCCCGGAGTTTGAGCAGACCAGGTACCGAGACCCCTATAAGTACCAGGGAGATTAATACAGCCCGAACCCCTGTGAGTTTATACAAGCCCTGTGCTATCCGTGAGACCTTTGCCTGGTCCTTAGCGGGCAGGGGCTTCTGGTGGAATAGCATAATAGGCAGGATGATCCAGGTGACCACTCCGGCCAAAAGGATTCCTCCCGCCGCGGTAATGGCCATCTCCTGAATGGCAGCAGAGTGGATGGTTAAAAGGGATAAAAATCCGGCCATGGTAGTGAGACTGGTTAAAATGATAGGTATGCCCACTGCTTTCAGTGTGTGGGCAATAGCCTCTTTATTGGTGGCACCTTTGCCCAGTTGGTCCATGACATGGCTGGTGACATGCAGTCCGTCAGCCGAACCCAGTACAATGATAAAGATAGGTACCAGAACGCTCATAATGGAAATGCTGCCCCTGACCCAGCTCAGGATTCCCAGAGTCAACACAGCGCCAATAATGGCTGGTATCATAGACAGGATGGTAGCCCTGAAGCTTCCGATTCTGAGGCGGAAGACCAGCAGCATCAGGAAAATAGCCATAGGGGGAAGAAAAAGTAAAATCTGCAGCACATAATTAAAGATCTCACTTTCCAGAAAAGGTTCTCCCGACAGGGAATATCCCGGAATTTTCTGATCAGCCAGAGCCTTGACTGCCTTCACTGTGAGACGATAGTCAGCTTTTTCCTTCATCTGCAGCCGTATCAGGAACCAGGTCCCTTCTGAATCTGTAATGATGCCTTTTATCCCCACATTGAGTTGCATGAGCATGGATAACTGTTTTTTTATTACAGAGTCTTCCTGATCAGCTAAAGTGTCGGGGAAGGCTGCCATAGCCCGGGCGATGCCGGGAATCTTGTCACATTCTCGGGTAAAATCAACTATAGTACGGATACCCTTAGGGGTAGCCTTACCTGGTGCTAACAGCAGCATCTGGCTGGTATCCCCGAACGCTTCATCCATCAGCTTCTTACCCTGCTTATAGGGTGAATCCTTGGGAGCAAACAGATCAAAACTGGTAACAATATTGACCCTGAAGATTCCTATTAGAGATAAGATGATGGAAACTGCCACAAGAGCCATTAAAGGCTTCCCTTTCTTTTCCAAAAAATCACAGAAATCCTTGATGTTCATCCTTGGTCTCCTTTTTTATCCCGATTTAAAATGCCATTTATCATTAATCTGCTCATAAAATTTAGTACAGACTGCGGAGATCCTGATTCCTTAATAATTTCCTCAGTCCCCGGATTAGATACCAGAGCAGTAATAACCTGAATAATCAGATCTATGGAAATCATCGGGTCCAGTAAACCTTTATCCCGGGCTTGCTGCAGCAGAACTCCGAACCTGTCGCGGATAAGTGCTTCCCTGTGATTATTGATCCTGTCCCATAATTCCGGCTGTTGAACCCGTATCTTCTGGAGTACCGGGATTTTTAACCTGGCCAGAGTATTTCCCAGATACAGAAACCATTCTCTGAATACCTCTTCAAAGCTATCCCTATCTTGAAATCCTTTTAGTATAATTATAGATAATTTTTCTTCCACTTCATGAAAAAACACATCTATACTGGAATTGACCATTTCTGTCCGGCTCCGGAAACAAATATAGAGTGTCTTTTTACTCATATGGAGTTGTGCTGCCAGGCCGTCCATGGTGAGATTGTGATGCCCCCGGAGAAAAATCTGCTCAAAAACAATTCGGCTGATGTGGTCTTTTTTATTTTCCAATAGATCCCCTTATCTTCAGGAAACTAAATCAGTATATTTAGTTTCCAATTTATATACAAATTTAAGAGACATAAATTTGCAAAATTGCTATAATATGACTATATTAGTATGATTTTACATCCGGATAGCAATCCGGTATTCACGTAAAAAAATCATAAACTAACTTAAGAATAATCCATGTTACCATAAAAGTGGAGAAAAGGGCATGAGTCAGACAACCATGGGTATCAGTGATATCAGGATCTTTGTGCCAGAACAGGAAATCAAACTGGATACCATTTTGAAACAAAGAACCCGGGAAGATAGCCAGTGGGAATTCCGGCTTACCAGAGCCATCCGGATTACCGGTCAAAAATCCCTGCGCTTTCCGCAAACCTGGGAAGACACGACGACTATGGCAGCCCAGGCTTGTATCCATTTACTGCAGCATCTTGACCCGCATCAGCGGGAAAATATCCGGTTTCTGACCATCGGTACCGAGACTTCGGTGGATATGTCCAAGCCTGTATCCAGTTATGTGATAGGCCTCATGGAAAAAGCCGGAATGCCTCTCCCCTCTTCTCTGACTACCTTTCAGGTACAGCATGCCTGCGCCAGCGGAACACTAAGTCTGTTATCCGTTTGCGGATTATTGAACAGTACCGGAAAAACGGGGGATCTGGGTATCATCCTGACCTCGGATATCAGCCGATATGAAGCGCCTTCCACAGCTGAGATTACCCAGGGCGCGGGAGCGGTTGCGATATTGGTGGAAGAAAATCCCCGTTTACTGGAATTAGACCTGGCTGCACTGGGCTTGTATTCCCGGGACGTTGACGATTTTTTCCGACCTCTGGGATCCATCACAGCCCGGGTCAAAGGCGGCTATTCCGTCAAATGCTATATCGACAGTTTTCTGGGTGCCTTTGAAGACCACTGCTCCCGTATGGATGTGGACCCGGTACTAGAGCTTAAAAGTATAGATGTGTTCGCGCTCCATGTCCCTTACTCCCATATGCCCCTGAATGCGCTCTATAAACTATTCCGGAAATATCTCGAATTTGACCAGTGTCGTACTGAGGATTATCTCCGGGAAAAAGGTTTTTTTGATTCTATCCTGCCTGCCACCACCATAGGCAATATCTACACCGGCAGCCTCTTCCTGGGTCTGGTGTTTAGTCTCCGGGAAAGACTGCGTGTGATGGGAAATAATCTGGTCGGAAAAAAAGTACTTTTATCCAGTTATGGTTCCGGGAATACCATGGCGCTTTTCACGGGCAGGGTGGCTGAGCAGGCACCACAGGTCATTTCCAACTGGGACCTGGACAGCTTGATGGACTCCGCCCGGCCGGCTGATTTTAAAAGCTATGAACACTGGATAAATAATGGAAACCCGGGGCCCCGCTTTTCTCAAAAAGAACTGCTGCATAAAATCCCTCAGGGGAGGTTTTACCTGGAAACCATTCGGGAGGACGGCTACCGTGAATACAATATCCGATGACCTTTCTGACCGTAAAACCCGGCACCTGGAAATTTGCCTGGATAGCGATAAATACCAGGTGGAAACCGGTGACACCCTGCTGGACAGGGTACACTTCTATCACCGTGCTCTTCCGGAAATAAGTCTGGACGTCATTTCCACAAAAACTTCTGTATTGGGGTATGAAGCCCGGGGACCGGTATTTATCTCCTGTATGACCGGAGGCAGCGAAAAAGGGTATCAGCTCAATCGGCTGCTGGCGGAGGCTGCACAGGAAATCGGTATACCGGTAGGTATAGGCTCTTTCCGCGTCCTTGGGGATAAGCCCGAAACACTGACCCATTTCCGGATGCGGAAATTCGCCCCTACTGTCCCCATCCTGGCAAATATAGGTGCGGTACAGGTGAGAGATATTCCCCACACTCAGCTGATAGAGACTGCTAAAAATCTGGAAGCCACAGCTCAGGTGATCCATTGTAACCCCGGTCAGGAATTATTTCAGAACGGTGGTGACCGGGATTTTAAGGGTTTAAAAGAAGCCCTATACCGTTTTATCAACCTTTCTCCTCTTCCAGTGATCATTAAAGAAACCGGGTTCGGTCTTCTTCCCGGTGAGGTAAAAGATCTCCTGGACCACGGAGCTTATGCGGTGGACGTAGCCGGGTCCGGTGGTACTAATTGGCTGAAGGTAGAAGCCTGTCGGGATACACCCGGCATCAGGGAATTATCCCGTCAGTTCGATGATTGGGGACATCCCACGGCCTTACTGCTGGCGGCTCTCTCCCCCCGTGGAAAAGTCTGGGCATCGGGAGGTATCCGTACCGGCATGGACATTGCCAAAGTGATCGCTTTGGGCGCTGATATGGCCGGTGTGGCCCTGAAATTTATTCGGTCGGCAGCCCGTAAGGGAATAGAGGGGGTAATAGACTATTACCAGGGCCTGGAAAAAACTTTGAAAACCGTCATGCTCCTCACCGGAAGTCCTGACCTGGCCGCACTCCGGCAGGCACCCCGATATTATGACCCCTGGTTCGCGCAGCAGCTGCAATTATATCAGGATGGATTGAAGGGAGGGATAATATGAAAATACCCTCGAATTTCCGCAGACTATCTCCCTCAGACAGACGGGCTGCCTTGTACCAGGAACTGGAGATGGACTCTCTGGAGCGCGATATATATAATGGTCTGGATCAGTTTTCTGAATTATCCGATATCCTGATTGAAAACTCCATCGGTTTTACCCCCATACCCCTGGGACTGGTACCGGCTTTCCCGGTCAATGGAAAAACCTATGCTGTCCCGCTGGCTACGGAAGAACCGTCCGTGGTGGCGGCGCTTAATTTTTCGGGTAAGATCCTGTCCCGTTGCGGAGGCATCACCGCTGTAGGAGCACCCTCTTTGACCAAGGGCCAGGTTTTCCTGGAAGGCACCCTCCCCGACGCAACCCAAAAAATTACAGATTCTATCCCCCATCTGGAAGAAATACTGATGGAACCCCTTCAGAAAATGACAGCCCGGGGGGGAGGATTGAGAGGATGGGAGATACGCTATCATCCCGGTCCGGAGGTATTGGAAGCAGGCTTCTGGGTAGACTGCGTAGACGCATTGGGCGCAAATCTGGTCAATACTCTGGCGGAAAAAATTTCTTCTCCCCTGGAAAAAATCAGCGGTGGTAAAAAGCTCATGGCCATTTTATCCAATAGCGGTGAAAAAAGATTGGCACACGCGGAATTCAACATGCCGGCCAGCCTACTGGGTATAGTCAGCGGAGACCCGGATGAACAAGCTCGGCGCATAGTGAAAGCCGGCATTCTGGCCACAGACATCCCCCAGCGGGCGGTGACGCATAACAAAGGTATTATGAACGGCATCACAGCCCTGGCCCTGGCTACGGGAAATGACACCCGTGCCCTGGAAGCTTCGGTGCATGCCTATGCCGCCCGTGACGGGCAATACCGCGGTTTGACTGCCTACACCCTGGAAGAGGGTGTACTCCGCGGCACTATCAGCCTGCCTCTGCCCCTGGCAACCTCGGGAGGTGCGACCGGTATCCATCCCGCCTGTACTGCCGCCCTGAAGATACTGGGTACTGATTCAGCAGCGGAACTCAGCGCTGTGACGGCGGCAGTGGGTTTGGCTCAGAATCTGGCCGCGTTGATCGCCCTTACGGGACAGGGTATACAGCTGGGTCACATGAAATACCATGCTTCCCGCCTGGCCTGGTCAGCCGGTGCCCGCGGCTCTGAAATTAAGCAGGTAGTGGGGGAAATGACCCGCCAGGGCCGGTTTGATCCCGGCACGGCCCGGACTATCCTGGCCGGCTTGAGACAAGGGAAAGATCATGCATGAAAAGACCTGGGCCGTGGCCCATCCTTCTCTGGCCCTGACCAAATACTGGGGCAAATCCGATACCATCCGCAATCTTCCGGCGACACCCTCCCTGGCTCTGACCCTGAGCGGTCTGACATCCGAAGTGAGTGTTCAAGCCGCGGACAAGGATCAGATCATTCTGGATCAGCAGATCCAGCCTCCGGAACGCTACGCGCGTTTTTTTGCCCAGGCGCGCCGTCAACTGGGTTTAAATTGCGGCTTTTCCGTGCAGGCCCGGAATAATTTCCCCACCGCGGCGGGACTGGCATCTTCCTCCAGCGGCTTCGCGGCTCTGGCCGCGGCCTTGTGCGCTATGAGCGACAGCTCCTTTTCCACCCATGCCGTCAGCAGGCTGGCACGGCTGGGATCCGGTAGCGCTTCACGGGCGGTGTACGGAGGATTTTCCCTGCTCCCGGCCGGGGGAAAATCCGCCAGGTTATTATACGACAGGGAGTACTGGCCGGACCTGAGGGTCTTAATATGTCTGACAGATCCCGGTCCCAAATCCATATCTTCGCGTACCGCAATGGAGATTTCCCGTGCCACCAGTCCTTATTATTCCGCCTGGCTCAGAGATGCCCGGAGCCTAACCCGGGATGCCCGGAGCGCACTCCGGGAAAAAAATCTGGAAAAACTGGGCAGCATAATACGTCAAAGCTACCTGCGCATGTTTTCAGTATTATTTTCCTCACACCCCCCTATCCTGCTCTGGAATCCCCTATCACTGGCACTGATACGCTACGCGGAAGAACAGCGCTCAAAGGGCATCAGCGTGTGGGAAACTATGGATGCCGGACCCCAGGTCAAGTATTTCTGCCAGGAGCAGGATCTGGATAAGATAAAGAGCGGACTATCTCAGCGCTTTCCCCATCTCCGGGTCCTGACGGCAGGTCCGGGACAAGGGGTACTTTCCGGTAGCGGGGAATTTCCGGCATGAAGATCAGGGTACCGGGAAATATCCTGCTGAGCGGAGAATACGCCGTTCTGGAACCAGGCGGTACCGGATTGGCTCTGGCCCTTAACCGGTATTTTTACCTGGAAGCTGAACCTTCTACCCAATGGGACATCACCAGCCTCTATCCCGACAGGGAAACCCGTTGGATACCGGGTTCATCCCCTTTTCTGGATAGGCTCCTGTACCGGCTGACGGCGCAATTTCCGGGTACAGGACCCCATAAGGCAATCCTGGACAGCAGGGAGCTGTATCACCGGGGACACAAGCTGGGACTGGGTTCCAGTGCCTGTACCGCCCTGTGTCTGACCACTTTGTTTATGTGCTCCCGGAACAATAAACGTCCCGGTTTGAGAAAACTAGGACAGAGCGCCATATTGGCTCATCGTTACGCCCAGGCTGGCAAGGGCAGCGGCTATGACATCCTGACCAGCCTGCATGGGGGATGGGGTATTTTCCGGGGAGGACTATCACCGGACTGGCATCCCCTGACTGGTCCTGATCTGCCTTTGTTTCTCTTGCCCGGCTCATCTGAGATTTCCAGCCAGGCGGCCATACTCAAATGGGAAGCATTCCGCAAGGAGCATCCCGGAGAGTGGAAAAAATATGTCCATGACAACCACCGCATCACCCGGCTGGCCCGACAAAAAAAATGGATGGAGTTCCTGGAGCAAGCCCGGGCCTGGGGCTTAAGCCTGGGCAGAGATGTGACCATACCGTCTGAAATTCCGGTACCACCGGGGTTTTCAGCTGAACAATGCAAAGCCGTGGGTGCCGGCAATGAGATCGGCCTGGGTGTGGGACCAGCTTTACTCCCGGAACACTCTCCGGTCATTGCGGTACATCCTGCTCCTGAAGGCCTGAAATGGCTGTAGCTCCGGGTAAACTGATCTTGCTGGGTGAACACAGCGCGGTCTTTGGATATCCCGCCGTGGGAATACCCCTCCCTCTCTACACCAGGGTGGACCTTTTACCCCGGATGAAGCAGGGTCTTTTTCCCGGAATGGCGCGGGAACAGGTGCCTGTCCTGCAGTCTCTGGTAGACAGCCTGCCCGGTGGTCCGGACCCGGACCGCATCAGTATTGGCATCCGATCCGGATTACCCCCAGGTGCCGGATTGGGGTCATCCGCCGCCCTGTGTACTGCTCTGGTCAGGGCTTTTTTTCCCGGACTGGATGATCGGGGAGTCTGGGAAAGAGCTCATCGGGCGGAAAAAATTTTTCACGGCCATCCTTCCGGTATCGACACCGGCTTATCTGCTCTGGCGGGACCCCTGATCTTTCACCCCGCGCAGGGGATACTCCCCCGGATTTCTCCAGTCTCATATGGTCCCTCCTGGCTGGTAGTCTGCGCTCTGCCCCGTAGTGATTCCACCCGAAACTTAATAGCACAAATCAAAGCCAGGCATGACAGCCGCGACCCCGTGATCCTGACGGGGCTGAGTCTATTGGGGAATAACGCGGCAACTCTGATCCAAAGAACGGGTGCAATATCCCCACAGGTTTTCGGCGGCCTGTGTACTTCCTCCCAGGAGGTACTGGCAGGCTGGGGTCTAAGTCTGCCTGTTCTGGATGACTTTCTGGCCGAATCCCCGCGCTGGGACGCAAGGGGGGGAAAATTCAGCGGAGCGGGAGGAGGCGGGGCTTTTTTCACGGTTTATTCCAGTCGAAAGGAAGCGGAAAACGGAAAGGCCCACACCATACAGTGGTTCGGGGAGAGGGGGGTGTCTCTTCTGATGGAGCCGTTGATATTGAGGGGAGTTTAATATGTGTCACCGGGGAGATAACTAAGTCCCCCTAGTGATCTAAATCACCGCTGTCCCTCTTCCCATTTTTCTTCTTGAATAAAACCTTACCGCCCCTTACAATCTCTTATCCCCTGATACAGAAATACACCCAGGAGATTTCTTATGCGCCCCACACTCTCTTTATCCCTCGCCGCCCTGTTTCTAAGTCTGACTGCCGCCTGCTCAGTCCCGCTGCGCAGTGAAGTCCTGCACCGGGACCTTCCCGGACTGACCCCTGCTGCTGAACAACTGGCTGCTCCGGTTACCAATACAGTTGACCATGAGATCGCGAGCCGCGCCGCGGGTGAGTTCCTGGCCTGGCTGGAAAAACGTTACGGCAGGCCTAAGTACCGGGAGCTCCTCTATGCCATTCAGTCCGGCAGCCTGGCGGATGCTCTGTACCGCGTCTACGGACAGAGTTTTTACCAAATTTCCTCTGATATGCTGTATCACCTGGATCAGGATTCCGGACGGGATCCTATGGCCTGGATCGATTTAGGGCCTATACGCGTCTATTATCATCCCGGAGGCCGGGCGGAGCAGGACCTGCCTCACATCCGCTACCTGGTACAGCGCTACCTGGATCAGATCCGAAAAGATGTCCTCCTGCCCCAGGGCCGCTGGCAGACCATTGAGAGCAATCTTTCCCTGATTCAGGAAAATCACATCCGCCTCTACCTTCATGACAATGCATCCCAATCCCATATTAAAAGTATAGCGGAGACCAAACTGGGACTCTTTCTCCACAGCACCAATGGTACTATAATCCCGGAATACCAGGTAGATATGGTTTTCGAATACTATGGCCTGCTGTCCAGCTATACTTTTGTCCATGAAATGAGCCATGCCTTGCTGGCACTGTCCCGCGGTATCCTCAGCCCCGTGACCATAAATTATAGTTTATGGCAGCATGACCCTCGTCTGGCTGGTCTGAAAGATGACGCTTTTTTCCAGGCACTATTCCGTCTCCCCGCTTTTCAGCAGGAATTACGCACCACCCTGCAGTCCAATATCTCTCCGCTCATCTGGGCCGGCCGAACTGATGTTTGGGAAGAAGGAATGGCGGAATACCTGGTGGGGCGTTACAACCTTTTTCAGCAAGCCGGACTGATACCTGATGTAGACCGGGAGCTGGCTTTTTATCTGTCCCGCGGTACCGCTCTTACACCCCTGGATGCTTTAATAACCCGGGGCTACCGGCCCTCACCTCTCATGTCCCGCTCCAAAATCTATCAGCACTATCAACTTGGGCATTCCTTTGTCCGCTACCTGGCTGACACCTTCGGCCAGGACCGTCTGCTGGACTTTTATTATCATTCCTGTGACACCGGAGATTTTGAGAAGTACTTCGGGCAGAGTTACTCCGCGGTAAAGCGGGATTGGGAGATGAAAGTCGGGATACAGAAGAAAAAACCCTGATAAAAACCTCAGATTAACACTTTCACCATATATACCATACCTTTGTCATCCGGACTGTCTGACCCGGACCGGTAGGAATAGCCATGCTTATAATAAAATCTATGGGCTGTGATGGAGGCGGGGATGGTGATTTTCTTCCCACCCCGTTGTCTGATAATATTCTCTCCCTTTTCCAGGAGCAGGGTGCCGATTCCACGGCAATGATATTCCGGTAAAATGAATACAGTGCGTATTACATAATCACCCTCTCCGCCCTGGCTGTCGGGTACCACCCCTAATGTCCCCACCGGAATCTTGCCATCCAGAGCTACAAGGACGATCCTGTCACGGGCATATTCCCTTATTTTCTCAGGACTGAAGGCTTGGACGTGGTTTTCGATTTCCTCAGCAGAGTAGTCCCGGCTGTTTATCTCTTTCAAATTGCGGATCACAATCTCCGACAAAGCCGGAGCATATTCATCCTGATAAGACACGACCCGTATTTTTCCGGTCTGATTGTGCTGTTCCCTTTTCATTTTCCGGTCTTCCCCCTGGATTGAACAGCCACACTTTATCCTGATTTTTAATTAGTTACAAGTTCCCGCAGTTGTAAAAAAGAAGAGTGCTTCCTGTGCGGAGAGAGGCCCTTCCTTTGAGTTTTCTCCGTCCGCCGAGCCTTTTACAGATATCCCGGATGGCCCTGAAGAGACGTCCCTTCCGGTACCGCGGCTTATCCCACTACTGACCTGGACGGGCGGTTATCTCTTCTCACCCGGTCAAAATAGCGGACTGTCACGGTACCACCTGAGGGATGGGCGTGAACCTGAGCGGGTGGGCGGTGCCGTTATCTTAACGCCTCCGGCGGGAATGGAGTTCATTCAATTTTTCACTTTAAATTCTCACAGAATGCAACATGAAGCCGATAATTCAACAACATATGTCCGGAGGTTTTTTTTATGAAAAATTTGATGGTGTATATCCTGCTCTTATCTATTTTTCTGAGTGGTTGTGCTTACTCTCAGAAGATTATTAATTCCACGGCTTTTTCTGTGCGGGCCTGCCTGCGGGATCGCCAGTATGACGAACATCAGAACTACACTATCGCGGTCTGGATCGATGAAGTCACCCCCCTTCGCAGTCTGGCGGACATCCAGTCCTTCCAATTCAAACTAGGAAAGTCGCTGGTTTCCACCGACAAAGATATTGCAAAAAACTGCTACACTAATCAAAACGGCGGGCTGGGTTACTTTTACCAGTACCGTATTAAAGACACTAATCAACTCCTGTCCCCGGTGGAAGTGACCCTGGTAGCTCCCGGGGTCTGTTATATCTACAATGATTTCGTCATTAGAAAAATAGTGGGGCGGCCCCTCATCAGGCAATTTGAAAAGTCCCACACTATTCTGAAAAGAGCCAAAGTCTCATTCGAATTCGAAAATTTGGAACCCGGCTATGTATACCAGTTTTCCATCTATGGAACTAATGAACTCATGGTATACAACAGGTTACTTTCCGATACCCAATCCACTCTCCCGGTTGACCTCAGGGGCTTTACTTCCGGCACCCACCTGATTGGTATCTACAAACTGGACGATCAGGTAAACAACAATCTGATCAGCCGGGAATACAGTGTGGTTTTAGAGTGAATCTATGTGACTCTCCCCTGGAGTCTACCTGAATATTAATTGTATATATGCTTTTTATTAAAAATCCGTTCAAACTCTTATCAGGGAATGCAACTCTTTAAAACTTCCCCGGCTTGTCATTTGCCCCCTCCTTTTCCCCCCTGATTTGTGTTTTTCCCTGTTTCCGTTTACAATATGTAGCTTCGCAGTATACCTATACTGCCAATACACACAAGGAGTTACGCATGGCCAAGGCTACCCTGGACAAAAAACAATTAAAAACCGAGATCCTTCATCAATTAAAATTACATTATAGTAAGACCCTGGAAGAAGCCAATCCTCAGGAAATCTACGCTGCTACCACTTACGCTCTGATGGATACCGTATTGGATAAATGGATGGCTACCCGGGAGACCTACGACAAGAAAAAAGTAAAACAAGCCTACTATCTCTCTGCCGAGTTCCTGATGGGACGCGCCTTCGGCAATAACCTGGTCAATCTGCAGGTCCTGCCCGAAGTCTCTGAAGTGCTCAAGGAGCTCAAAGTCGATATCAATCTGATCGAAGATCAGGAATTCGATGCCGGCTTGGGTAATGGAGGGTTGGGCCGCCTGGCTGCCTGCTTCCTGGACAGTATGGCTACCCTGGAACTCCCCGGACACGGTTACGGAATCCGTTACCGCTACGGGATATTCGAACAGCGTATCATCAACGGTTACCAGGTGGAATATCCCGATAAATGGCTGCGCTACGGTGACCCCTGGGCTGTCAAACGTGATGACCTGGCGGTAGAAGTCAAATTCGGAGGACGCATAGAAGTAGAAGTGGACAAAGAAGGACGTAAACACTTCCAGAGAGTGGGTGCTGAAATCATCCAGGCCATCCCCTACGATACCCCCATCATCGGTTACGGTGTGAATACCGTCAATACCCTGCGATTATGGGAGGCGGAATCTCCGGAGGAATTTGATCTCCAGATTTTTAACGAAGGGCATTACCCTCAGGCGGTGGCCAAGTCCAATACCGCCCAGGATATTTCCCGCGTACTCTATCCCAATGATAATACCAATCCCGGAAAGGAACTCCGCCTGCGTCAACAGTTCTTCTTTGTTTCAGCCTCCCTGCAGGATATCATCCGTTCCTACAAAAACCGGCACGGCAGCGACTTCTCCAAATTTTCCAGCGAGATCGCGCTGCAGCTTAATGACACTCACCCCGTAGTGGCCATACCGGAACTGATGCGCATTCTCATGGACTGGGAAAAGATGGAATGGGAAGAAGCCTGGGAAATTGTAAACCAGAGCTGCGCCTATACCAATCACACCCTTATGGCAGAAGCACTGGAAAAATGGCCCCTGGATCTGTTCAGCCGCCTGCTGCCCCGCCAGTACCAGATTATCGAAGAAATCAACCGCCGCTTCATGACTGAAGTACACAACCGCTTCCCCGGTGATTTTGAGCGCTACCGCAAGATGTCCATTATCCATGAAGGTATGATCAATATGGCCTGGCTGGCTATTGTCGGTACCCATTCCGTGAATGGAGTGGCCGCGCTCCATACTGAACTCCTGCGCAAACAGGAACTCACTCAGTGGGACGACTACTACCCTACCAAGTTCAACAACAAGACCAACGGAGTCACACAGCGCCGCTGGCTGCTCAAATGCAATCCGGCTTTATCCTCACTTATCACAGAAACCATTGGGGATAAATGGATCACCGACCTCAAAGATCTGAAAAAACTGGAAGCCAGTATCAAGGATAAATCCTTTGTGAAGAAATTCCACGATATTAAACTGGCCAATAAAAAAGTTCTGGCTGATTTTATCAAGCATGAAATGGGTGTGGACATTGACCCTAATTCCATATTCGATGTCCAGATCAAGCGTCTGCACGAATACAAACGTCAGCTTTTAAATGTCCTGCATATCATGCACCTGTATAATGAAATTAAAAAGAACCCCAAACTGGACATGCAGCCCCGCACCTTTATTTTTGGAGCAAAAGCCGCCAGCGGATACCACCGCGCAAAATTGATCATCAAACTAATCAACAATATTTCCAAAGTCATAAATAACGATGCTTCCATAAAGGGCAAGCTTAAAGTCGTATTTCTGCCTAATTACCGGGTATCCCTGGCAGAAAAAATATTCCCCGCCAGTGAAGTCTCAGAACAAATTTCCACCGCAGGACTGGAAGCCAGCGGTACCGGAAACATGAAATTCATGCTCAACGGAGCCATCACTATCGGTACTCTGGATGGGGCTAATATCGAAATCGTAGAAGAAGCCGGAGCCAAGAATGCCTTTATCTTCGGCCTCAAAGCTGATGAGATCAATAAACTCAACCAGACCGGCACCTACAACCCCTGGGATCTGTATCATTCTGACTCACGTATTAAAAGTGTAGTAGATCAGTTGATAGACGGTACCTATACTGGTAATGAGCGCCCCGATATCTTCCGTGAACTCTATGATGCCCTGATGCACGGTGTAGACGGGACCCGCCCTGATGTTTATTATGTTCTCCAGGATTTTGCTGATTATGCACGAGCCCAGTCAGAGGTTGATAAAGCCTACCGTGACCAGGAAAAGTGGGATGGCATGGCTATCATGAATGTAGCTAATTCGGGCAAGTTTAGTTCTGATCGTACTATAATGCAATATGCTAAAGAAATCTGGAATATCAAACCTGTAAAAATCTAAACAAATAGTTCAAAGTGAAAACGGCGTCTGAATTACAGACGCCGTTTTTTTTATCAGCTCTTTTTAGTTAGTCATGGCATTGGCTTTAAAATCAACACTTAACTTTGCTGTAATGCGAGTCAGCTCTTTGTAAAAAACCAGGGCTTCTCCCGGTTTGAGTTTTTTACGTACTGCACCGGCTTCCTGACTGAGTTTTTCAATCTTCTGTTTCAGTTCATTGGACATAGCAGAGTCTTTTTGACCTGGTGATGTCTGCTGCTTGACATGAACCAGGTATTCATCCACCACTGTTTCATAATTCTTCAGCCAGGTTTTGCTGTCATCACTCAATTCCACCTTAGCGCAGGCTGTCATCACTAGAAATAAACTTAGACCCAGCACCATCAGTCTTTTCATATTAACCTCCTGGATTTATATCTGGAATCTCCAGTATCACTACCGCATTGGCGACTAGCTTATTGTGAGACAGAGAGATATGGATGAGGGGAGATCCTGCCTGCTGCCACTGCTCCAGAGTCCCGCCATGCAGCCGAATCTCCGGTTTTCCGGTAGGGTGGTTGAATACCTCGATTTCGTGAAAAGCCAGTACCCCATAACCCAGACATTTATAATAAGCTTCTTTAGCAGCAAACCGTGCCGCCAAATGAGTAAAGGGCTCTTTATAGGTAAAGCAGTAATCCCATTCCAGAGTTGTAAACACCCTGTCCCGGAACTTCTCGCCTCTTTGCTCAAAAACCTTATGGATACGTTCGATCTCAATGATATCAGTTCCCACTCCCAGTATCACACCGGCCTCCTCAATACATGATTATAAGTTCTGCCCGTGGGAATTTCCAGTTTATAACCTTTTTGACAGACTGACACACTGCTCCCCTAAAACCCTAATTTCTGGGTCATATTGACACAGTAACTCAAGCCTCTAACCTTTTGGTGAATTTTATATCTTATTATATAGTATGAAATTAAAAAATATGCGCTTTGGCACAAGGTTTGCTATATAAAGGCATAGGAAAAAAGGAGGCAACTATGACTGTCACCACCCCCAAAAAAAGAATCAGACTTTCCGGACTGGAGAGCATGCTCAATAAAAACGCTATCTCTGTCTACCTCAAAGAAATTGATCAGATACCACTGCTGAATCGCGATGAAGAAGTAGAATTAGCCCGCCGCGCATCCACTGGAGATGAAGAAGCTAAAGAAAAGCTGATTGTGTCCAATCTTCGCTTTGTGGTTTCTGTAGCCAAGAAGTACCAGGGTCATGGCATCCCCCTGACCGACCTCATAAGTGAAGGTAACCTGGGTCTGATCACTGCTGTTTCCAAATTTGACTATACCCGTGGTTTTCATTTTATATCCTATGCAGTTTGGTGGATCAAGCAAAGTATTATAAAGGCTCTGTCTGAAAAGTCCCGCATGGTCCGGCTTCCCATGAACCGGGCTAATGAACTGATGCAGATCGGAAAGTATATAGACGAATATTCCAAAGAAAACGGCAAACGCCCTCTGGATGAAGAAATCGCCGACGCTTTATCTATGAACAAAGACGAGATTAAAAAGCTTATGGATATATCATCGGGTCATTCATCCATTGAAGAAATGTCAGTTCAGGGAGAACCCGAATCTCTTCAGAAACAGGCTTTTGAATTCTCGGTAGATCCCCATGAGAGCCCGGATGAAAAGGCCATGGTCACCAGCCTCAAGGACAGTATAGACCAGCTTCTGCGGCGTCTGTCAGATAGAGAAAGGACCATAATTGAATACCGCTTTGGTCTGAATGGCAAAGAACCTCATTCCTTATCCAAAATCGGAGCCCAGCTGAATCTGACCAAGGAACGTATCCGTCAGATAGAAAAAAGCGCCATGAGCCAGATAAGAAATTATCAGGATGCCAGAGAATTAGCTGTATATTTGAACTAAGCAGGCCGATAAACTTACCATGTACTCTGCAATGACCATCAGAATCAATACTTGCAGAATTGTTATGATGGTATATAATTAAGCAGAGCTGAGAATAAATTAAAGGGATCTCTCCAACATGGAAGTTTTCAAGCCTGAAAATATCATGACCCTGGTATGGATAGCGTTGGGTATTATCCTGGTCATTATTATTATTATTACCACCGCAAAAGTGGTCAATAAAGATAATACTCTCACAGCTGTAGAAAAAGCTCTCAAGGAAAAAAACTATACTAAAGCCCTAAAATTAGCGCAAAAGCATCTTCAGGGCCATGAAAATGATATCGTTATATTGAACCTGATGGGCCAGATTTATGAAGGCCTTAATAATTACAAACAAGCCATTGACTACTATGAACGATGCTCGGTTGCCGCAGAGAAAGAAGCACAGAATGTTATTAAGACCCAGATGTTGTTGCGTATTGGTAACCTCTATAAAAAAATCGATATGACCAAAGATGCTCTGGGTTATTTTTCATTGGTTTTGGACGACCAGCCCAAGCATAGTAAGGCTCTCTATGAAGCAGCGGATATTTTATACAATCTGAAGAATTTTAAAAAAGCAAAAGAATATCTGAGTAGTCTTATCAAGATTAAATCGGACAACCTTCGCGGTCATTTCCTATACGCTCGCACCCTGTACCAGTTAGGTGAATATCAATCCTGCGCCAAACAGTTGGCAGCCATTCTACCTAACCTTCCCCCAGGGGATTCTACCATTTCCCGCGCCAAACTGCTTCTGGCAGATGCATTGGTGAAACTCCGTCAGTACAAGCCAGCTATCCAGACACTTAGTACCCTTTTAAATGATAACAGTCAGTTTGAAAGTGTACTTTTAAAAATTGTAAATATTCAGATTCTGGATCATAACTACGCTCAAGCCATTGCTCTGGCTAAGAAATATGTGAACCGGGTATCCAGAGAGATGCAGGTGGATATCTACTATCAGGTAGCCACTGCTTATTATAAAGAAGGGGAAATCTTTAATGCCCTGCAGATGTGGCAGCAGGCCTACCAGATAGATCCTAAATACCGTGATACCGGTGAGATTCTCAGCCAATACAGGATACTTCTGAATAATCCCCAGATTCGGCCCTATTTTACTCGTAATAATGCTGAATTTGAGCAATTTATCACCTCTGCTTTCGGAGTTAAAGTAGTCAATCAGATTATACGTGATCCGCATTTTTTTATCATAACGGGTGGTGACGAAGTACACATCTTTTACCGAAATCCCGGCCCTATTAGCACCTTTACCCTGGATGAGATTTCCAAACACCTGCACTCAGAAAACTTCAATACAATCAGTGTTTTTTTGTATTCCCTGTTTGGTACAGATTCCAGCGGGAAAAACCATATCCTGTATAAAAGGCTGGAAGAGTATAGCGGCGACACTATGATCGCCAGGTTGAATCGAGGTTAAACATGGATGATAAAAACGAATTCAGGGTAGAACTGTTGGTGAACTTCCTCTATCCCGGTATTATCTTGAAAGGCGTCGCCTATACTGAAGATGGAGAAAAGATTCAGGAAGGTGGAATTCCTTTTACCCAAGTGCTGATCGATCAACTGAAAAAAAAGCAGGTCAAACGTATTTATTACACTCGGAAAATAAATCCACGTAAAGACCCTGAAAATCCTATGCTTGACCCCGATAAAATCGACAATGCTGTGGAAATGGGGAAAGCTTTGGCTAGTGCTGTCGAAAATAAAAAAATGTTGCCTGAAAAAGCTCTTAACACCATGGTGGAAGGATTTATCGAAGATATTTCCAAATCTGAGGGAACTGTACTCAATCTACTGGAACTAAAAGATATTGATGATTATACTTACACCCATTCTATCAATGTCTGTCTGATTTCCATTCTTTTTGCCAAACGCCTGAATTACAATGCAAAAGGTCTTAAGATCATAGGTGCTGGCGCGTTACTGCACGACATCGGGAAAATGCTTATTCCAAAAGATCTACTAAAGAAGCCCAGTCCGCTCACTGAGGAAGAAATAGCCATAATCCAGAAACACCCTGTCTACGGTTATGAATATGTTAAAGCCCAATCCTCCTATGGTTCCCTGATCCAGAAGATTGTACTGATGCATCATGAACGTTATAATGGAAAGGGTTATCCTTTCGGTATCCGCGGTGAAGAGATCGGTGAGATTGCTCAGATAATCGGTCTGGCTGACACCTTTGATGCCATTACCTCTGAAAGCACCTTCAGGCAGGCTAAACCCTACTGGTACGCTCTCATCGATATCCAAAAATCCAGCGGCCGTAGTTTTTCTCCCCGTCTGGCCCGGTCATTTGTGCAGGACATGCCCCGTTTTCTCACTGAAGGGGAGATTTTCCCTCTGGGCAGTTTTGTGGTACTCAGCTCTGGTGAAGTGGGTGAAGTCATCGATTACCGTTTTCCACAAACCCTTAAACCTGTAGTCAATGTCTATATCAATTCCAAAAAAGAAGTGGTCCGTTACCCTATTCCCATAGACCTGCACTTTGATGATACCCGCATCATTGAAAATGTCCTGGAAGATGAAGCCATTATTAAGAAAATGAACGATATTAAAAAAACTTTCCAGAAGCGGGAGCAAAAACAGTCAGAAAAAGCCATAGAAGCAGAAAGCATGATACAAGACTCTCTGGCTGCCGCGGAGGCCACCGCCCCTCCTTCCACTTCCGGCATCCCGGAACAGGTCATCGAAAACACTCAGGTCAAGGTGGATAAAGACCTTTTCGAAGAAGATGAATCAGGACTAAAGTAATTATTTTATTTTTTTGTATTGACCAGCCTGCGTGAAAAATATCTGAGAAGACGTGCCGTCAATCCCCAGATAGTAGCATCTGCCCATTCATAGACAAAAATATCAAAAAAATGGTGTCCCCAGGGTTTATGATATTTTTTAGGGATTTTCAATTCTTTAGCCGGAAACAGTACTTTTTCCACCCCGGACTCATCCGTGACCACAGGTGACATCTGCGAGGCTACCTGATATACCTGGGGTTGCTGTTCCAGAAAATAAGTTAATGGAATGGAAAACACCCTGGCTACTTCATCATTAAAATCCAGCTCTTCAGGATCAGTTATATCCAGTATACCCACAAAAACATCCACCAGCATCCCCCGCATGGCAGGCTCACAGCCCAGTGCACCTATAATGCTGATCCTTTCCCGATTGATGCCTAATTCCTCTATTGTTTCACGCAGGGCACACCGTTCACTGTCTCCCTGGTCCTGAGGGTCCATACGGCCGCCTGGGAAGCAAATCTCACCTCCCTGCTGGATATGGGCTGCCCTTTCTTCAAACAGTATGTGCCATTCCCCTTCTTTTTTGAATAAAGGTAAAAGGACAGCTGTTCGAATATAGTCCTCCTGTCCTAAAACCGGCAGGGAGGAAGTATGCATAGAGATACTTTTACGGATGTCATCCAGTTCCATAGTTTAACCTCCAGCTCAAAGATAACAAAATAAAGTAATTAATGCAAATGGGGGATTGGAAGCTTTGTAAGAAATTTACAGTGAGGAAAAAATATCTCCCGCTTTTTTGAATGAGATATAATTAATAGGGCGGAGTGGGCTCATCTTGCGGTAAAAAAGCGTGGGGAAACTGTCATAGATATTCTGGACATAGTCTTTGTCATAGTTATTGAGCAGACCAGGAAAATCAGCGATTGTCCGCGCGGCGTATTGAGCATATTCTTCCACATCCGTGACAAAATTGAGGAGGCCGCCAGGTTTAAGGACCCGATGCACCTGTATCAAAAAAGAGGAGCGCAGAATACGGTTTTTCCACTGTTTAACTTTGAGCCAGGGGTCGGGGAAATTAATATGGACTTCATCCACAGATTCCGCGGGAAAGAGGGCCATCAGACTGTCTTCACCTCTAGCATTGATGACCCGAAAGTGATCCAGTCCACGTTTCATGAGCCGCTGGGCAGTCTTGCCAACCCGTTTGCGTGATATTTCGATACCTATATATAGAGCCTCTCTATCCTGCGGCATAAATTCAATCATATAATCACCATGACCGCAGCCCATGTCTATTACAATCTTCTTCCCTTTCAATTTTAGATCAAAATCCAGGCTGTCCAGTTTTTCTTCGTGTGGAATATCTTTGAGGTATTGGGATGCGCGTCTCATCTAGTGTTCAATCACCTTAGGTACGATGATGCTGTCTTCGGCAAAACGGGGGGCCACTTTGGCAATTTCCTCCGCGCCCAGAGAAGGCTGAACAGTGTCGGGACGGGTAACATTGGTTTTTTCCACAGCATGAGTAGTGGGGGGGACTGACTCTGTGTCCAGCTCACCGATCTGTTCTACAAAATGTATGATACGGGAGAACTGACCGGCAAAGACCTCTTTCTGTTCCTGGCTGAATTCCAGTTTTGCCAGACGGGCGGTGTTTTCCACATCTTTGAGGGTAATATCTGCCATTTGTCCTCCCCTTAATCAGTTATTATTATAGCAGAGTTGGCTGTTTTTTTCAAATCTACATAAAAGCTCAGGATTGAGAATTGATCCAATCTTCCAGTTTGGAAGGTCCGCTGTCCGATCCTGAAAAACGGCGGCTGTACTTGGCAAAAACATTTACTTCCAGATTCACAGGTGAACCTGGGTTTTTAGTCCCCAGGCTGGTCTTGAGAGCAGTCTGAGGTATAAGCGCCACTTCAAACTCTCCCTCCCGGATATTGTACAAGGTCAGGCTGATACCATCAATGGCGATGGAGTCTTTTTCCACCAGGTAGTCTGCTAACTCACGGGGAGCCTGAAAACGGTAAGCCCAGGCTTCATCCTTCTGAATGCGGGACAAGAGGCGACCCATTCCGTCCACGTGCCCCTGGACCAGATGTCCATCCAGCAGGGTCTGTGGTGTGAGGGGCAGCTCCAGATTTAATACCGTCCCGGGACCGGCCAGCCCCAGAGTGGTCCGCTTCAGAGTCTCAAAACTGGAATACACAGTAAAACTTCCGCTATCCCGATTTTCTACGGTATGACAGGAGCCATCCAGAGCTATGGATGTAATACCGTCTTCCATCCGGGCCAGTATTTCCGGTGCAGCCTGAATAGTGAATCTTTTACCCTGTCCCTGAGAAAGGGCCTTCAGCACCTTTCCTGTATATCGGATAATACCTGTAAACATCTCACTCTCCCTGAAAACCGTAAATCTTGCCAATATTTTGTGATAATACTACAATAAACCCCTGGAGGTGCCCCATGGAAAAACCGGATATACCTGAAAACCCTACCCGTTACACCCTGCCTTTAGCTAAACTGGAACTGATCCTGGCGATTATTATGGCTGTCACTTTCAGCTTTCTCTATTACAACTACAGGCCCTTCTGTATGATTATGACAGTAATTACTTTGGTACATCTCGCTTCCAGTCTAGGTCTATTCAACTACAAGGCCTGGGCTTTTTACCTGGGGCTGTCGGCACTGCCCCTTAGTATCCTGGGGGTAGTACTCATTCTCCCCGACACTTTCCACTGGTGGTATCTCTTACTGCCCGGGATCGAGGTACCCCTGGTACCATTAGTGCTACGGGCCAAAAAAGAACTTATTTCAGAGCCCTGACCTTAACCCGGGCGTATTCCACTTCCAGAAACTCGTGAGAAAATCGCTGTAGTATTGTAGTGGCAAATTCAGTTGAGTCTACCTGCATTTCCTCCAGACAGGCAATGGGCACCGGTGCGCCGGTAGGTTTGATATTGAGAGCGGAGTGAATCATACAACTGGACTGTCCCTGCGCGGCTATAGATACCGTCAGTTTTCTTCCCTCAAACATCAGATCGTCCCCTACCCTGGATACCCCGAAACTGCCCAGACGACGGTTGAGCTCATTCTGCATGAGCGCCATCAGCATCCTCTGCATCCACACTGTACCTCTGAGATCCATATCAAAGGCTTCAATAATAAAGGACAGCATCATATCAGAACGGATAGGCTCATTGTGACGCACGTCTTCCAGATCCACCATCTCGGTGATTTTTACATCCACCGGCCCCATAAAAGCAATGATACTGTTACCTGCCAATCCAAAATGCTTAAAGGCAAAATGATTAGTCAGTTGAGTTCCATTGTAAATAATCTCTTTTTTTATCAGTTTGGTCTTCATGTCTACCCCTCAACTGAGATCCGCAAAACCGCGAAAATGGGACTGTTGAAAACTCTCCAGCCTGCCGTTTTCCCGTAAGGCACGCTTGAGACGGCGGCAGGATTCGCACACGCCGCACATCTTTTCTCCCCCGTCATAACAGCTCCAGATACTGTGCAGGGGTGCCTCGATCTCCTGTCCCCACTCCAGGATCTGAGTCTTGTCCATATCGATGGTATAGCTGGCTACTATGGGGTGAGACAGGGTGGAATACTCCAGGGCAGCATTGGCCCTCTCCAGATACTCGGGAGTATTGTCGGAAAAGGTCGCTCCCTCCTCCCGGTTGAATCCCACGATGATGGTATCGATCTTTTCTTTTTCTGCAAAAGCCGCGGCAATATTTATCAGTACACCGTTGCGGTTGGGTACCCATACTGCCCGGGCTGTCTCTCCGGCATACTCCGCGTCATCCAGACGGGCAGCATCATAGCGGGGAAAGGCACCCTGGGTCAGGCCCTGATCCAGGGATTTCATCCACTCCAGGGGGATTACAGTCAGAGGAGCATCCAGAGCTTCAGATACTCTTTTCACTGCTTCCAGTTCCCGCACAGCTGCCCTCTGGCCGTAGTCAAAGAACAATAGGCCGGCAATATGAGTCTGATCCTTGGCCTGGCGGGCATTGACTACGGAGTCTAATCCGCCTGATAATAGCACCAGAGAACGGGGTAGCGACATTTTTTCCTCCTGTAAGGATAATATTATAGACTAGTTTTACAGGAATGAAAAATTTCTGGGGAAGAAGACTTTCTCACGTACACACACCAATCGGCACCATGCTGCGGACCGTTTGTTTAATCAAACAACCCCAGTATTTCCTGATCGCTCAGGGAAGAATAGAATACTGAATCTGTGGACAGAAGATCCTCCACCAGAGCCTTTTTCCGCTCCTGTAATGCCAGAATCTTTTCTTCCACAGTATCTTTGACGATGAGACGGTACACTGTGACCCGGTTTTGCTGACCGATGCGGTGGGCTCTGTCCATAGCCTGGGACTCCACCGCTGGGTTCCACCAGGGGTCAAACAGGATCACATAGTCAGCCGCGGTGAGATTGATACCGGTACTTCCCGCCTTGAGGCTGATCAGAAAGAAAGACAACCCGGAATCCTGCTGAAAACGATTGACCGGCTTGTCTCTGTCCCGGGTACTTCCGTCCAGGCGGACATAGCCCCAGTTTTTTTGATCACAATGCGGCTGGATACGGTCCAGGACTTTGACAAACTGAGAAAAGATTAAAGCCTTGTGACCTTCCTGACGCAGTTCTTCCATAGTATCCAAAAGAACTGTTTCCTTAATGGAAGCTGTATCCTCATATCCCGGCTCCAGTAAACCGGGGTAGAGACAGATCTGGCGAAGTTTCAACAGCGCGTCAAACACCGATACAACGCTCTTTTTTACCCCTTTGTCCTGGAGCTCTTGACTTAGCTTTTTCCTGAGCAGTTTGGCAGTGTCTTTATAGAGCTTCTTCTGTTGTTTGTCCATCTCACAATACAGGATGATCTCTTCCTTCTCCGGCAGGTCGGTCAGGACCTCCTCCTTTTTACGGCGCAGGATAAAAGGGGCACAGCGGGCCTGCAGTAAACGGACCTTGGCTTCATCTCCCTGCTCTTCAATAGGCCTGGCATATTCTGTACTGAAGGACTTCTGGCTTCCCAAAAAACCGGGAAATAGAAAGTCCATCTGAGCCCATAATTCCCGGGTATTGTTTTCCACCGGTGTACCTGTTAAGGAAAGTCTAAAGGATGCTTCCAGAGCACGAACAGACTTAAAAGCCCGGGATGCGGGGTTTTTTATATTCTGTGCTTCATCCAGGATTAGGCAACTAAAAGTAGTATTCTTAAAAATCTCCACATCATTGGCCAGGGTGTGATAGGAAGTCAGGATGATGTCGGCTGATTTTTCCAGCTCATTGCCCCGGGTCTGACCGTGATGGCGGACAAAGGAAAGGGAAGGTGTAAAGCGTCGTATTTCCCGTTCCCAGTTGGGAAGAGTAGTCACAGGTACTATCAGGAGTGCCTGTTCCAGTTTTCCAGTTTCCTTTAAATAAAGCAAAAAGTAGAGTGTCTGTATGGTCTTGCCCAGGCCCATGTCATCAGCCAGGATGCCGGAGAGTCCCTCTTTCCATAACAGACAGAGCCAGCGGACCCCCTGGGTCTGATATACTCTCATGTCACCTCTGAATCCCTGCACCGGAGGCAGTTCAGGCCAGCTGGAATGATCGGTCAAGCGCCGGTATTTAGCCTGACGGCTCTGCCAGTCCGGGTCAGAATCAAATCCCTGAGAAACCAGACAATCGATGCGCTGGAGGTCCAGCGGATGTACCCTCATCCGTCCTCTCTGATCCAGGCCTAATTCCACCCATTTTTTGAGTTTAGCCAGGTCTTCAGAGTGCAGCAATATCAGTTCCTCTTCCTTCTGTAGGAAGCCGCCCTCCAGGTAGGCCAGGTCATAGACCCCTTCGGTCTCATCCACTTTCAGCTCCAGTTCGAACCAGTCCAGGGAACGCCGGGCCTGAAGTGATACACTCCCCTGTGCGCGCCGCAATGACAGTTGTCCCCGGGGCAAAGTCACCGCGAAGCCCATGTCCAGCAGAGCCGCTCCAAATTCCAGCAGAAAGCCGCGCAGATCCAATGATAACTCATATTCTCCGCTGGAATTTCCGTAACGGGACGCGGAGTCGCTATAGCTGGCAAAGAGACGTTCCAGGTAACGCATTATCCTGAGTTCATAAGCCGGGTCTTTTTCCAGAATGACATGATCTGAAAAGAGCGCCTGTTTATAGTCAAATTCCAGGTGGATTTCCAGACCAGGGTGATAGAGAGACTGATCCACGCGCAGTACAGATTGAGGCAGGATCTTCTGTACCAGAAGCTCTCCGGGAGGTAAAACCACCGAGATGAGGCTGTTTTTCACAGGAAGAGTGCGGTACCAGACCATGATATCATGATAACTCATGGAGTGGGCTAGCTTCTTCAGGGAGCAGCACAACTGGATTTCAGGCATTTCACCCTGAAAATAAAACAGGCCGGTTTGTTTTTCAAAAGCCAGAAAGGTGTGATGGTCATATTCCATATGCAGATAATGGAAAGATTTTATTTCCATGGTGTGATCACTGTCCTGGAACAGTACCCGGGGATGAAACTGTACCCTGTCCTGAACATCCTTTTCCAGTGAAAACTCTATCCTGATTGTCTTAAAAGGCAACACAGTCAGGGGTTTGCCCCCAAAAAAAAGAGGCCTCTCTGCATGTAATAAGGGTTGAAACACAGAAAAATTGGAGAGAAGACTCTGGCGGTGGTCCAGGTTTAAGAGGGTGAATTCCAGCAGTTCCAGTTCCCGGGGAGGGGGTAATTCTGTCAGCCGTTCTTCACGGAAATCTTCCCTGCGTCCCGCAGTCCCGACCTGCCGGATGGAGATCAGACAGGGCATCAGCATCAGGCCGGAATAATAGGCACTGGCCTGAAACAAGACCAGTTCCCAGGCCAGGCTGTATTTTTGGGAAGCGGAAGCCCTGCTCCGGATACGGGAGGTCAGATCCGATGGGATGACTTCACTTCCAGGAGCCGGCGCACTTAGCCGGAGGGACCGGGGTATCTCCTGTGCGCTTGTTTCTCTGTAGTCCCGGATCTCCTGTTCCAATCGGGACAGGCCCTCAGGAGGAACAGCCTGATCGCTGACTGCCAGAATGGCCGCAGCCAGATGTTTGCAATTATAAGGATAGGGACAGGAGCAGTCTGCCCGGGACAGGTCACCCTGCTCATTGATCCTGAAAAAGCCGGTGTATTTTTTACGACCTGAGCCTTTTACCGTAAATTCAAAGTCGGGATTGCTTACTTTTACTTCCAGGACTCTGCCTTCCTGGAAATAACTCATACCCCGCTGAAAGACCTGGTTGTCAAATTTTTTACGTATCTTCAGTAAGTCGAAATCAGAACTCATCTCTTTCTCAGCCTTGTTTTTAATTTCTTATTCCAGATCCAAAAATAAAGTACGGTTAAATTCTTTGAAACCCTGTTTCGGCCAGAATGAAGAGGACAGAACGTTGGAAGCTACAATCTGAAGACGGATCTGACTGATACCTTGTTCCCCTATCCATTGCTTCATGGCTGTAAAGAGCTTTTCCCCTACTCCCTTGCGACGGTATCTTTCCGTGACTGCCAGGTCATGGATATGAGCGTAACTTTCCTGTTTAAACAGGGGAAGATTTTGCTGCAGCTGTGCCAGGCAGTAACCTACCACTTCTCCCTCCTCCTCTGCCACCACAATATGAAAAGCAGGATCATCCAGATCCTGGACCAGAAAATCTCTGTGGATTTTATTTCCCTGTTCACTGAGGGTAAACCAGGGCTGAAGCTCCACATGTAATTCAGTCATTTCCTCCCACAGCTGCTGTACACGGTCAATATCATCAACCCGGGCTGTACGTATGTTCATAACTCTCTCCTGGTATCCAGCAAAGTGACAGGATAAGTGGATTTGATTTCCTCGATTCGATGAATCTCGTCTTCGATGCTTTTTTTATCATCCGCGTTCATGACCTTGCTCTGCACCGCTATCTCCTGCAGGAGGTTTTTATGACGGATCTGCAGAATCCGATACTCCAGGGCGGATTGTTCTCCGGGGAGCCAGGCGCGGTAGGCAGGCAGTTCAAATTTGGCAAAATTCATGGTAAAGACCGCGGGATAGGTTTTTAAAATATCAGACACAGTATAAATAGTGTCATTCTTCATCTGGATCATGATCTCCAGCTGACGCACATCGGCACTGTTGCTGCCCTCGCTGTCAGACAGCCATACTCCACCGGCCAGCTTTTTGCCCAGGGCCAGGCCGTCTATGAACAGCTGCATCAACACCGCTTCCAGGTAATTGTGATAGGGATGCCGGGCCGGGTCAAAATGAAACCGGGAAATCTCCTGCCTGACAAACTCGATGCTGAGGAGCAGGTCGCCTACAGTAGACCAGCCGGTCTGGGCAGGCCCTCTCACCTCAGTAAAATGGTCGGAGTGATAGGAAGTCAAACCGGGACGCTCCTGAATGGCCAGAGTAGCTCCGGTGGGAAAGGTACGTAATAGTTCCCCGGCCAGCTCCTGTGTATCCGGTATCAGGACATTGTCCAGATTATACAGGCCTGAGGGCAGGAGGACCATCTGGCCCTGTTCCTGAGCCAGGGTACGCCGCAGTCTGAGGGGCTGCGTCAATCTGTTTAAAAAACCTGCCATAATCTGCCTCCTGTAAATAAAAAAAGAGGGAAGCATGGAACTTCCCTCTTTTGTGAACTATTGTGCTTATTTGTTCTTGGGGGCTTCAAACACCCGGATACCCAGGTCGGAAAGCTGCTCCCCGGTCACGGGTGAGGGACACTCGCTCATGAGGTCAATACCCTTCTGAGTCTTGGGGAAGGCGATCACGTCGCGGATATTATCCAGACCTTCGAATTCCATCACCACCCGGTCCAGGCCGAAGGCGATACCACCGTGGGGAGGCGCGCCATAACTCAGCGCTTCCAGCAGGAAGCCGAATTTAACCTGGGCATCTTCCCGGCTGATCTTGAGAATATCGAATACTGTCTGCTGCACATCTGCGTCGCTGATACGGATAGAACCGCCGCCCAGCTCGATACCATTCACCACCAGGTCATAGGAGTCGGATAATACAGCACCGGGATCGGTTTTCATCTTGTCCAGGTCTTCCAGCTTGGGTGCGGTGAAGGGGTGGTGCACACTGTCGAACCGCTGTGCTTCTTCATCCCACTGGAACAGGGGGAAGTCCACGATCCATACAAATTCCAGTCTTTTTTTGTCCAGGAGGCCAAAGCGGCGTCCTATTTCCAGACGCAGATTACAGATGGAGTCATAGACGACCTTGGATTTGGTATCTCCGATGAAGAGCAGAGCTCCTCCGTCCTTGATGCCGGTAGCTTTTATGAGCCTTTCCTGTACGGAGTCATCAAAATATTTCACAATATTGGATTCCAGCTTGCCGTCCTTGACCCGCATCCAGGCCATACCTTTGGAGCCGTACTTGCCTACAAAGGCAATGAGGTCATCCAGGTCCTTACGGGACAGGCGGTCGCCTTCAGGTACGGGCAGACACTTGACCATACCGCCCTTGCCGGTAACGGTCTGGAATACCTGGAACTGGCTGTCTTTGACGATTTCCGTCACGTCCACAATCTCCATACCAAAACGCAGATCGGGACGGTCACAGCCATATTTGTCCATGGCATCCTGCCAGGTCATACGCCGGATAGGATTGGGCAGCTTGATATCATAGTTTTCTTTGAGGATTTTAGTGAACATCCGGCTCATATACTGGATGATGTCTTCCATGGTGATAAAAGACAGCTCGATATCGATCTGGGTGAATTCAGGCTGACGGTCAGCGCGCAGGTCTTCATCCCGGAAACACTTGGTGATCTGGTAGTATTTTTCCAGTCCGCCTACCATCAGGATCTGCTTGAATATCTGAGGGGACTGGGGCAGGGCATAAAAACTGCCGTGGTGCAGACGTGAAGGTACCAGAAAATCACGCGCGCCTTCGGGAGTGGATTTATTCAGCATGGGAGTTTCTACTTCGATAAAGCCTTCTTCGTTCAGAAAGGCCCGGGCGCTCTGCGCGATACGGTGCCGCATATAAATATTGCGGTACATAGCCGGACGGCGCAGGTCGATATACCGGTATTTGAGGCGTACTTCTTCATTGATCTCTGCTTCATCCACCTGAAAAGGAGGAGTTTTGGATTTATTCAGTACGGTCAGGGTATCTATCTTGATCTCGTATTTACCGGTAGCCAGACGGGGGTTATCCAGACCTGCTCCTCTCAAGAGGACGGTACCGGAGGCGGAAATGACGTCTTCGGCACGTAGACGCTTGGCCGCGGCCTGGGCTTCAGGATCGGTTTCGGGGTCAAATACCAGCTGTACCAGACCGCTGCGGTCCCGCACATCCACAAAAGTCAGCCCGCCATGATCCCGGTAATTGAGCACCCAGCCATTTACGGTATGCCGCTTACCGACATACTCATCTTTGGTAAATTCTCCGCAGTACAGGGTGCGCTGCTGCTCCTTGGTAATCATGTCTTCCTCCGAAAATAGTATGAAACATTTTAAGGGAAAGACAGCTTTTTTGCAAATTGTCTATGGAGCGTAATAAGTTACTGCCCCAGCATCTGATAATCTTTGAGAGCCAGGATCAGGGGTTTAGAGACATTCTGGTCATCCTTGTATTGGCGGATGGCACCGTCCACGGACTTTTCAAAATCGGCACTGGAGATGATCAGCTGGTGGGCTTTTTCGCTCATGAAGCTTTTGATCTTTTCGATCTCCCGGTCATTGAGGTCGGGATACTTACGGGCGATCTGATCGATTCCGGGATCGATGGCCTGTTTGGTAGTGATAACCTGGCGGATGGTCAGCAGGATTTCTTCGGGATTGGTGGAGGAAGTAATCAGTTTGACCGCGTTGGATTGAAACTGTATGGTGTAATTGATGAGCTGGTCCAGCTCAGTTTTAGCATTTTCAAAATCAGATTTTTCTTTGTGACAGGCTGCCAGCCAGACTCCGGTTATGACACTTAAAATGATGATAATCTTTTTCATGATACTTCCTCTCCCGGTATGATTTGTCCTGTACACTTTACAACCAATAGCAGGATTTGTCTATGAATTTTTATTTCTTTTTCTTTAGGGAAAATTCACGGTAGGGCTGGGTAATAGCCTGTATTGTAAACTTTTGCGGTATGGGATCTTCACCCCCGGAGAAAAGGGAATGACAGCGCAGGATACGGGCGGTCCCCAGTACTACCCCCGGCAGGATACCGTGTGCCATAATAGCCTGTCGGGAAAATTCAGAACAACTGGGATGGTAGCGGCAGGCCCCCTGCCGTCCGCTCAGTATAGGGGAAAGTAGTTTTTGATACAGGAGGATGGGCAGAGTGAAGATCAGCCGGATAAAGTGGAGAATTCGCTTAATAAATGCCATATTTTTTCCAGGTCCCTCCGTTGACGGGCCGGCTCTGCATCCCTGCGGGCAAAGATCAGTATGTCCCAGGCTGTCTCCCACAGAAACTGGTGATGGCGGAAGGACTCCCGGATAAGACGCTTGGCGTGGTTACGCACCACGGCATTGCCCAGGCGGCGGGGCAATGAGACTGCCAGTCGGGAAAGAGCTCCTCCGGATTCCGACCAGGCCCGGGGAATAAAAAAAGCGGTATAGTACACACCGCTTATTTTATTACCTAGATTGAATAACCGGTCGAATTCCAGTCTGCTCTTAATCCGCTGCTCGCGTTTAAAGCATAAACTGTCTTTCATCGGATACGGTCAGCTTGGCTCTGCCTTTTGCTCTGCGGCGGGACAGGACCAGACGGCCTTTTTTGGTAGCCATGCGGCTGCGGAAACCGTGCTTTCTGGCTCTTTTTATTTTACTGGGTTGAAACGTACGCTTCATAGCTGTGTACCTCTTCTTTTTAAAAAAAACCATGCCGAGACGCGGGATCGAACCACGGACACGAGGCTTTTCAGGCCTCTGCTCTACCTACTGAGCTATCTCGGCATGCTAAATGAGGGATATTATAACTTTCGAGTCCAGGTTTGTCAATTTTTGGGAGAAAATTGAGAAAAGATCCCGTTTTAATATTATTTTAGCTGTTGCGAATTAAAAATATAAACAGAGAATACCAGTTTGCTTTTCCTTTTAAAAAAAACGTCAAGATTGCAATTGAATTTTTTTTAATCAACTTGAATTTGATTTTTTTTGACTGTAGAATATAGTAATAAAAACAGGAAAATATCCATGAGAATGAAAAAACTATATCTGATTCCTGCGGTAATACTGCTATCCCTTCTCCCACCGGGTAGGCTTTCCGCGGAGTTTACCTACGGTTTGGGGGCCCTGTATTCCGGTAATCAATCAGTACTGTCACATAGTTTCAATCTATCCATCCCCTTTCGATCAAAAAAGTCCAGTAACATTTTTATGATGGGTTGGTCAGTAAGTTTTAATGAAAAAGGGGTCTATTACGGCGGGCCGATCTGGTTTGGAGGATTTCTCATGAAATCACATACAGAAAACTGGCTGTCAGATGATAACAGCAATGGTACCAATTATAACTCCCTGTCAGATATAATAATGCCTTATATCATGGGGATAATCATGCACCTGATGCCTAATTATTTTGAAATCCGCTTTCCGGTGAAGCCCTTCCTGGACCTGGGGCTGGAAATACATCCTTTTGATGTAGAATACAATTACGCAGATAAAAAAGATTATCTGTGTACCAGCCTGACTTTTAAATGCCAGATGCATTATAAACTTTGGGTAATAACCCCTTTTATAGATCTCCGCTATGTGTACCAGACTGCTACTCCCGGTATTCAAGCCGGTATTAAAACTGGTCTTTATTATTAGACTGGAAATCAAGTTTAAATAATTGATTTTTTTTACCCTTAGAATCTCGTATTTCAGTTTAGGAATTCTGGATCGTCCCCTGCCGGCGGAGCCGTAAACCACAACGGCACAGCTGATACATGAAAATATTTCAGCGTATTCGCATTCCTCACACCTATCTCTTTCCCTGCAGGGCGGGAGCGCCCCCTACCGCCGCAACCCAGGGCAAACCGGTGAAATACCTGCGCGGACCCTGACCAGGGCCGCCTCCCCTTCTGCAAAATCGGAATAGGAAGAGACTACTCCGTCCTCAAAGTATAAAAGTTATCCAAGGCCTGAAGTAAATGGAACGCACCCGGTCAGCTTTTCCCTGCAAACCCCCGGATCAACCCCTGTCCTTTCAGCCTTTTGACTTTATTGAAACAAACGTGTATAATATAGGATGTTTTTGATAGGTATAAGACTTTAAGGAGGGCTGGATGAGTCTGAAGGAATTCTATTCCGAAAAATTCTGGTATGGACAGGACGGATTGACATTTGACGACATTTTGATCGTACCCGGGAAATCAGAAGTGATCCCCGCGGAAGTCAATACTGCAACCCAGCTCAGCTCCCGGATCAGACTCAATGTCCCTGTGATTTCCGCCGCTATGGATACCGTGACCGACTCCCGAATGGCTATTGCCATGGCGCAGCTGGGGGGACTGGGTATCATCCACCGCAATTATGAAATCGACAAGCAGGCTGAAGAGGTCCGCAAAGTCAAACGTTTTGAAAATATCTTCATCCGCAACCCCATAACCCTGACCCCTGACAAGACCATACGTGAAGCCAAAGACCTCATGAAGAATTCCGGCATTTCCGGCATCCCCATCGTGGATGATAAAGAAAAGCTCGTGGGTATTCTGACTCACCGGGACCTGAGTTTTTACGAATTTGGTAATAATGACCACCTGCGGCTCAAAGACATCATGACCCCCCGCAAAAACCTGGTCACCGCTAAGGGCGAAGTGGACCTGCAGGAAGCCGGTGAGATCATGCGCCAGAACCGGGTGGAAAAACTCCCTGTCATCAACGATAAAGACGAACTGATCGGACTGATCACCCTCAAGGATATCACCCAGATCGCCCAATACCCCAGCTCCACCAAGGACGAACGGGGCCGCCTCCAGGTAGGCGCGGGAGTAGGTACCGGGCCACACGAGATGGAAAGAGTGGACAAGCTGATAGAAGCTGATGTGGATCTGATAGTAATCGACACCGCTCACGGTCACTCCAAAAAAGTCCTGGACATGGTACAGGCGGTACGTAAAAAATATCCCCAGATAAGCATCATGGGGGGGAATATCGCCACAGCTGACGCGGCCCGCGACCTCATAAAGGCTGGTGTGGACTGTGTCAAAGTGGGTATAGGACCAGGCTCTATCTGTACCACCCGTGTAGTAGCCGGAGTGGGTGTACCCCAGATCTCCGCCATCATGGATGTCTACTCCGAGACCCGCAATTCCGGAATACCGGTAGTGGCTGACGGAGGCATCAAGTTCTCCGGAGATATAGCCAAAGCCCTGGCCGCCGGTGCTGACACTGTCATGCTGGGCAATCTCCTGGCCGGTACTACCGAGAGCCCGGGGGAATTCGTAATCTACAAAGGTCGCCGCTACAAATCCTATAGAGGCATGGGCTCAATCGGAGCCATGAACCAGGGATCCAAGTCACGTTATTTCCAGGATGACTATGAGCCGGAAAAATTGGTACCTGAAGGCATTGAAGGCCGAGTGCATTACAAAGGTGACGTCAAAGACGTGCTGTATCAGCTGGTGGGAGGCCTGAGGGCTGCCATGGGCTATACCGGCTCCCGTACCATACCTGAATTTAAGACCCGTACCCGATTTATAAAGATCACTGCCGCCAGCCTCAAAGAATCACATCCTCATGATGTAGTGATCACCAAAGAATCGCCCAACTATATGGTCGATTCCGGGGATGAATAATCCCCATAACCCACAAGGATATTGCGGAATAAGACTTGACAAATTCTGTCTATCCTTTACATTATAGTATGCCCTTGACCCGACTGAATCCGGAGGAGTAGATGGCGTCCCACTTTTACCCCCTTGATGAGATACTGAACCTGATCAAAAAAGGTAAAGCCTTTCTATTGGTGGAACCGCTGTTTGATGAGCACGCTAATCTCCTGCTGGGTACCGAAAAAGTATTAACCGACCGGGATCTGGAGAAAGTCAGGAACCGTTACCCTTCTGTTTTCCAAAAACCTCTGCATGTACGGACCACAGTCCCTCATTTTATTGCGGAAGAACAACGCATTAAATGGGTGGCCTACCTGCTGTCACTGTTCCGGGAAGATGAATTTTACCGGGATTTGTCGGAACATTCCCGTCAGTTTATCACTAAGTATATGAAGAACCTGCTGGTCGAAAACGACTATGTGATCTGGAAATTATCCCAGGTGAAAAATTTCTCCAAGAAGCTGTTCCGTCATAGCGTTCATACCTGCTTCATCAGTTTGATCCTGTATTTTTATTACAACCAGTCTAAATTCCAGGGAATGATCAACGGGCATGATGTGAACAACGTAATATCCGCGGCCTTGCTCCATGACATCGGGCTCATGAAGTTTCCCGCCGGTGTGGTGGAAAAAAAGAGAATTGAAATCCCTGAGACAGAATTTCTGAAATACAGCCAGCACGCCATCTACTCCTTTCAGATGCTGGAAGCGGAAGCCTCCCGTCATGAACTGGACCAGGAAGTACTGGACGCGGTACTGAATCATGAAGAAAGAATCAACGGAAAGGGATTTCCCAGGGGGATTGAAGTTGATTCCATGAGTTTTCTGGCTCAACTGATATCCATAGCAGACTATTTTTCCCTGATCACCCTGGGAGAGTGGACCATGCGCGACCGCCCCTACCGGGAACACATCGCCAAGATGCGCAAAGAGAAGGACGGGTTTAACGCAGAACTGGTAGCCACCCTAGACTTGGCATTTAAATACCTGTTTGTAGTATAGGGCATATCATGTCAGAGATAGAAACCACTATTGTCAACACCATACATGAAAGCGCGGCTAATTGTGCCCAGCTCCGTCAGACAGTGGAAAATCTCTACCAGGCCTATCCGGACTACCCTGTCTTAAAGACTTTTTTCTTTCATATCACCCACCTCAATCTCAATGAAGTAGAAGCACATAATTTGTTTCAAAGTATCATCCGTCACTGTGCCCAGGTAGCAGAAAATCTGGACCAGCCTTTTAATTTTTACGTGGGAATGCTGGACTATATCATAGAAAGAAACCGCATCATCATGAACCCGGTGTTTGTGGATCTTTACCTTAGTCCCCATTCCCCTCAGGACCAATATAAGGACCCCCTGACCCTGACCTTCAACCAGAATTATTTTACCCGCATACTCAATGCAGAAATCGGAAGGTCCCGCCGTCGCAAACAGATTTTCTCCCTGTTGATGCTGGATATTGATAAATTTTCACAGATCAATAACAACTATGGATTCAATATAGGTAATCAGATACTGGTAGAAGTAGTAGCCCGTATTCAGCGCACCATTAGAGCTGAGGACAGCCTCATCCGCTATTATGACGACCGCTTCATTCTGATCATGCCCTCCACTAACATTCAGGGAGCTGAAAATCTGGCAGAGCGAATCCTGTCTTCATTACTCAAAGATGTCATCACTCTGGAAAAAAGGATCTACAATATTACATTCAGTATGGGTATAGTGGAGTTTCCCGCCCACGGTGAGGACCAGGAGACCCTTCTGGAAAATCTGCGCAAAGCCCGTTACCGCTCCAAAGAAGCCGGCGGTAACAGCATTGCGGTAGCCCGGGAAACGGATGTCTGATTCTTTACCCAACGGCTACTTTCCCTTCTTTACTCCCTTCCGTAAAGCAACCCTTCTGGAAATACTTAATCTTCAATTAGAAGTCAAAGTGTTTTTTCCACATTCCTATGATTTTCAGGAATGGAAATATATGGCTGAGAATCCTGATCAAACCTGGAAGAGCCGGCTCTATTCTTGGAAAGAGCTTGTGCAACAGCATCCTGAGCCCGGTCAACTCTGTATCTACCCCCGTGTCCCCTCTCCAGTGCAATGTCAATCCCTTCCCCGGCAGGGTACTCATGTTTTTCTGACAGACCTGGAAGAGTGGTTGAAGCTGGATCCGGCACAATCCGCCATTTTCCGGAGCGGCTCAGAGCCCAACTCACAGGATAAAAAACAGTTATTTTGTTACTTAAAAGGCTTGTCTAAAATACCTAAATGGAGTTATACTGAACAGGTGCTTATTTCTCTGCTCAGCTGCGGCCCACAAACCCTGGATCTGATCCATGGAATAGTGACTGCCCGGAAGAAGCAGTTGGTTGTCTATCCGGGATACGGCGCCCTAAAAGGGACCGGATATCCGGATATTAAACTGGCTATTTACAGTCTCCTGAACCAGGGAGAAATTTGCTTTGATAAGCAAGATGTTCGGATTTGTAAATCTCAGGAAAAAGGAAAATGAAGAGATCACGGTTTTTTATTTTTCGTCTCCTTGAGCGGTTTTACCCTAACAAAAAAAATTTGATCACCCGCGGATTGAAAGAGTCCTTGTTTCATCTATTGTGCCGTTATTTTGAAGATGAAGCCATTGACTGTTATTTTTCAGACCACCAGGACATTGGTTTTTTTGAAACCTTTATCCTCGGCTCAGATGAAACTAAAAAAATATCCCGTGACAGTAATAAGACCATGAGCGCCATGAAAAAAAGTGAAATTCTGGAAAAACTTAGCGGATATGTGGTTCATGAAGAAAAACATATCAATGAAGAAAAAGAAGTTGTACATGACAATATTGTGGCAAAAAAGATCAAAGTAGTAGAAGTCCTTAAAAAGAAGGGCGAGATCATCAAATATCTGGGACGAAGGATCGTCATCAGGGATGAACACCTCTATGAACGACTGGAAAAACTCTACAATGAATTTGAAAAAGACCTGGAAATCCATGATAAAAAATAAACCCCTGCCGCAAAGCAGGGGTTTATTTTTATATAATCAATATAGGGTACTGATTACCTGGGGTGTTCCCTGGTTGGTGGTAATGGCAATCTGAACATAATTGCCGCTGATAATCAGGTACTGACTGAAAGGAATGACATCGTAGGCATAAGTGTCCAGGGGGTATCCTAATACCCCTATTCCATGATTCCAAACACCTTGATTGTAATCACTGATATCAAACCGGGCCAGGCCTTGATAGCCATCACAAACATAGAGGTTATCCCCCTGTGCACCCAATCCCATCGGACTATACATGGCAGTCTGGGCCAGGGGTTCAAAATTAGTATAGTCATTGAGGTAGACTGCCTCCAGTCTGTTCCAGGGATATTCCGAAGCACTTTGCAGAGTAAAATACGCCACATTGGATTGTACGATCACAGGATCATAGGCCCTGACATGGGTATAAGCATTAATAAATGTTGGCTGGACAGGATCGCTGATATCATAGATGAGCATACCATTCATGGTACCAATGAAAAGTTTATTCTGATAGGGGAATAAAGTCTGGGCATCCCACTGAGAAATGGCTGCGGCAGGATATGGTACAGGATGGGCCGCGCTAGTGATATCAAACGCCTGGATCTCCATTCCGTCTTTAAGGGTGTATAGCACATTACCCGCGACAGTAAAACGGGCAGTACTTCCTCCCTGACTGGAAGAAATTCCGCTGTCAGAGGGCGCGTCATAGAGTGCAAAAGGACAGCTGCAACCCAGGCCCCAGCCATCATACATCATGTCATCACCCAGCCACATGGATGAAAAAACATTGATGGGAAAACCCACCGCGTTGGACTGGATATCCACCAATACCGGATTGGTGATGACAGATATGTCATAGCTGAGGAGGTGGCCATAACTGTCAGCGTAGAGTATATTGTCTTTTACCGCAATATCAATATTGTTACTGATAACCAGAAAGTGGAGTTTTTGAGGTGAGGCGGGGTTGCTGATATCGAAGAAATGGACTCCGGTATATTTATCATTCACCAGCAGAATATTCCCATAAAGCCATATTTTACCGGGATAATTGATATAGTTTGGGTCTACCGTATATCGGGGTTTGGCCTGGGGAGTATAGGCCCCCAGCATCACACTGGAAATAATTACTACTATCATAAAAAATTTTTTGACTGCTCTTCTCATTTTCACACCTCCATCAGCACAAGAATATAACACGGCTCATGAAGTTTTTCAAATACTATCAATGTCTGAAAGACTCTGGAAAATCTCCATGATATCTTCCCGTTTCATACGTTTGATGAAAGTCTCATTGGAACTCAGCACCTCATCGAACACCACTTTTTTACGTGCCTGGAGCTGATAAATCTTTTCTTCAATTGTACCTCTGGTCATCAGGCGATAGACATTCACAGTTTTATTCTGGCCGATACGGTGGGCACGGTCAATAGCCTGATTTTCCACCGCAGGATTCCACCAGGGGTCAAACAGAATCACCGCATTGGCTCCGGTCAGGTTGAGACCGGTACCTCCCGCTTTCAGTGAAATCAGGAAAACCGGAATATCAGATTGATTGAAATGTTCTACCAAACCTACCCTGTCCCTGGTCTTTCCGTCCAGATAGAGATATTCAATCTCATTCTTATGAAATTCTCGGCGGATGAGTTTGAGCATGCTCACAAACTGGCTGAACACTAACACTCTCTGTCCGCTGTCCATCACCTCTTCTACCAGCTCAATGAGGGCGGATAGTTTTACCGAGATATCGGCTTCAGTATCTGGTTGTGCGTACTCAGGATAAACCAGGCCGGGATGCAGACATATCTGGCGTAGTCGGGTCAAAGCCGCTAAAAACTCCAGATAGCTACCTTCAGGCCCCCGGGATTCCAGAATAGGTAAGTAGTGATTCCTGACCCGGGCCAGTGTATCTAAGTATAAGGTTTTCTGATCTTCACTGAGCTCCAGGGTCAGTACCTGCTCAATCTTGGGCGGGAGCTCTTTATATACCATTTCCTTGGTGCGGCGCAGTATAAAAGGATGCAGCAGTCTTTTCAGACGGGCAAAGCTAGCTTTACTGGTCTTACGGTCAAAACCGGAAATCGGGTTTTCAAACTCATCTTTAAAGGAAGTGTGACTGCCCAGAAAACCCGGCATTAAGAAATCAAAAATGGACCAGAGTTCCCCCACATTATTCTCAATAGGAGTACCGGTGATGGCTATCCTGTGCTGGGAAGTAATATCTTTGATACTGATGGTCCGCTTGGCACTTTTGTTTTTGATGTGCTGAGCTTCATCCAGGATGCAGTATTTAAAGGATATATCCTGATATAATTCTTTATCCAGATGGGCCAAATGGTAAGAAGTAATAGCTACATCATATTCCTTTAATTCGCTGAGCTGCTGCAGGCGTTTTTCCCGATTACCATATATCAGGGTATATTTCAATCTACCCTGCATAAACTTATCTATTTCCTGGGCCCAGTTGTATACCAGGGAGCTGGGACAGACGATCAATGAGATTCCCTCGCCCCGGATACTCTCCAGAAAAGTCAGTACCTGCAGGGTCTTACCCAGACCCATTTCATCGGCCAGAATACCACCAAAGTGGAAGCGATGCAGGAAACTCAGCCAGTACACACCGGTTTTCTGATAGCCGCGCAGAATGCTTTTTAAATCCGTATGAATCGGAACTTTAACCAGGGCTTTTTCCTTGTCCAGCTCGCGGGGTAGATCTTTCAGACTGGGAGGGAGTTCCAGGGAAACTTCTTCATTCAATAATTGAGGAATACGAAATCTTCTGATTTGCCAGGTGCCGTCTTCCCTTTTCAGATCCAGGCTCTGAATCAATTCACTGAAGCGTTCTTTGTCCTCAGAATTAAAAGTAAGCATCTGGCCGGATTTGATGATATAACCCCGGCTCATCATCATGCGAATTTCATCCAGATCCAGGGAATAATCACCCATGCGAAAAACAAAGCGTACTTCCAGCCAATCAATAGGCGCCTGGCCCTGGTCATCCCAGTCATGTACGGTAATCTTCTGTTCGGTGAGAGTATTGGTATGAAAATGCAGAAATTCTCCTTTCTGCTCAATTTCCACATAATCCTGGATGGAAGGAAAAAACCTCTCAAATAATGCTTCCCGGTCATGGGTACGTATACGGTTGCCTTCGACTTCATTGAGCAGTTCATAAAAGCACTCGAAGGATTTATTAACCACGGTTTTAAGATGATCATAGAATTCTTCATCCGGAGATATCACATCCATAAGATCCGGACCAAAATCCAGTATCAGGGACTCACCCAGTATAAGAATCTGCCGGAAACGGGCGAAATCCAAAGCTACTTTGACCTGCCCTCCTGTCTGATCTCCCGCCACAAAGGTATCCAGAATGAATTCGCCATCTGCTTCTTCAAAATGAATCAGAATCTTTCTGTCCTTAAAATCAGCCCGGCCCGGCACATCCAGAAACCGTTCCAGCTGACGGTCAGAGCGATTGGACCCCTCGAACAGGCTTTGCTTCATGGCAGATTCCAGAGCTAAGCTACCCTGGGTGAACAAGCGCATCAACTGATTCTGCTGAAGGGGGCTGTGCAGTTCATACACTTTTTTGTCCTGCACCATTATATCCAGGGCATCACAGGGCAGCAGCCAGCTTTTTCCCCATTCGGGAAACAGCAGAGTATCTTTTTCCGCCTGGTACACCAGATGTAGTAGCTTCACTTCCGGATCAACTATGTTTTTCAGGGTTATTCCGGGCAGTTGAAGCTCAGGCTGAAAGGCCAGCATTTTTTCCCAGAACAGGCTATCCAGGGGTGTTGCAACCTGAATATGTGTATCACTGATGCGTTTTTCCATTCGCGAATGATAATGCTTAAAGAGTTTGATAAAAGACCGCACTGAAGCAGGAAGGCTGGAAAAATTATGATAAAAATCTTCATTCCAGAATTCGGAATGGACCTGCATATGCAGAAATTTCTGAACCAAAGGATGCAATCCTGTAAGCTCCAGTTCGATGGAGGTAACCAGATGCCCTTCACAATGTGCTTTGATCAGGATGTTGACAAATTCCTGCTTGATAAATATCTCCTCTAAAATAATTTAATCAATATTTTAACTGATTTTCAGTGATTTTACAAGAGGCATATACAGGAAATTATTGGACTTTCCTTTGCATGACAACCTTACAATATTGATTATTGTCCAAATATTTTCTATAATTATAGTATGACTCGTAATAATAAAATTGGGATAATCTCTACTTGGTTACTCCTCCTCTGTATGCTCTCTGCCTGCCCTGTCCGCCCGGAAAGTAATATCAACGGCAGCTGGAGCCGGGGTAGTAAAGCCCGGATTGTCATAAAAGGTAACAGCGGGACACTTACCGGGGAAAACGGAAAATCTATACCCATTAAAGTGGAATACCAGAAAAACGGAAATATCATTATACGGGAAATAAATCATACTCCGGGTTTTCTGGAAAATTATATACCCAAAGAAGTAGCCATCCAGATTTATACCAATGCTCTGGTCCGTAACACTTATTATCAATTGACCAGAGAAACCAATGGAAACCTCACCGCTCATATCTATGCCTGGGAAGTATTCTATGATTATGATTACAAGCCCTATTATATCATACCCAAGGATTTCATTGAGACCTGGGAAACCAAATAGACCGGGGCAGGCTGCAACGGTCAGTTTTATACAAGGAGAATAAATTGTCACTGAGAGAACGCGTTATACATGAATTTATGACTATGGTCCAGATAGATAGTCTTTCTTTTAAAGAAGAGAAGATGTTTGACTACCTGCAGAAAAGACTTAAAGATATAGGTATTACCGGAGAATATCTGCCCTATACCGAGGAAAAAACCGGCCTTTCTTCTGCCAACCTTTTGGTACGCCTGGAGTCCAATTCCCAGCGCCCCCGCAAATCCCTGTTTTTTGATGCGCATCTGGACACAGTAGAGCCTGGATTGGGGATTAAACCCCATATCCAGGATGACCGTATTGTCAGTGATGGTACTACAATTCTGGGCGCGGATGATAAAGCCGGGGCAGCCGCCATGGTTATCGCACTGGAAGAAATCATCAGTCAAAAACTGGAACATGGTGACCTGACCTTTTTATTTACCTCAGCCGAAGAGGTGGGACTTTCCGGTATCACCCATCTGGATTTTTCCAAAGTCAAGGCAGATTTTGGTTATGTACTGGATTCACACGGACCGGTGGGTGCGGTGATCACTGCCGCTCCTTTTCATTATATTTATGACATCAATGTCATCGGTAAAGCCAGCCATGCTGGAATAGCACCCAATGACGGCATCAACGCCATTAAGATCGCCGCCCGGATTATCGAGCAACTCCCGCAGGGGCAGGTGAATGCTGATACCGTAGCCAATGTGGGGTTGATCGAAGGCGGACGCGCCACCAATATTGTAGCCGATCATTGTCATATCAAAGGAGAATACCGCAGCATCAACCAGGCAGACTGTGAAAAGCTCAAGTCTATCGTGGATACGGTAGTCCATACCCTGGGTAAAGGTGCTCCCGATATCCAATTGGAACAAACCCTGGCCTATGAAGGATTCCGTTTTTCAGAAAAGGAGGACATAATCCAAACTGTGGTACATGCCCTCCAGGCACTATCCATACCGGTCAGGCTGGAAGAGACCCGGGGCGGATCCCATTCCAATATTTATAACCAGAACGGGGTCAAAGCCGTAACCTTATCTACCGGGATGGAAGAACTTCACTCTACTAATGAATATATACGGCTGGATGACCTCGAAAACACTGCCCATCTGATTCTGAAACTGGCAGAACTGGCATAGGAGACAGTATGAAAAATATCCTGATTCTTCCCTTCCTGTGCCTTTTCACTTTTTTGATATCCTGCGGCAGCGCGGAGAGCTTTACCAAAAAAGGCCTGGAATACCAGAAGTCCGGCA
>CAYRWR010000014.1:0-73498 GCA_964428015.1 uncultured Brevinematales bacterium
AGATATTACCAGTAACCAGACTGGATCCGGTCATTTTAAAATTACCGCCTCCACCCACACCGGCAGCTACATTGTTAAAAATAAAATTCCCTGATATCAATCCCTGACTGTTTTCTACATTCAGTCCACCTATGGAACCGGTAGTGGGACTGGTATGACTACTATTGCTGCACATTGTATTATTAAGAATTTTTATATTCTGCGAATTAAGAACTGAGACGGCTCCAACCCATTGGGCATAATTGTTGGAAATGATACAATTTTCAATTATTGCATCATTACTGTTTTCAAAAGCTACACCACCTCCTTTTTTACCTGATGCGTTGGCTTTAATAATTACCAGATTTTTTAAGATCACTTTTTCAACACTGCTGACAAAAATAACTCTTGAACCAAGATTGTACTCCTCAGATAAAATGGTGTTACCATTTTGGACATTAAAGTTAGAATCCCATCCCCCACTGATCATAATCTGATTCAAGTCAATAACCAATCCATCTCCAGATAATGATAGTCCATTACCTGGTGTATATAAACCAGTTTCAATTTTTATATTAGTTGATCCCGATAGCGCGGCAATATCCAGCGCCACAGAAAGGGATAGCACAGGAGCTGAAGCATTTGTCCCTGTATTGCTATCATCTCCCGAAGATGATACATAGACAATGGTACTAGAAATGATTCTGGAATTTCCTGAATTATTGGTATTTCCATCTAAAATTGAATTAAAAATAGCACACCCAGTTGTTAAAAATAGTGAAAATACACCTGCAAAAAGAATTTTCCCTGGAAACAACTTCGACATCATTTGTCCCTCCAAATTAATATTAAATTATATTACAATTAAATATTAATAAAATCAACATAATTTTTGATATTATTTCAAATAATAGCAAAAATTTAGATTCACAATGATCTTGTTATCTTATTATTTAACAACATTTTATACATACTATATTAATATGATATACACATCAACAGATAACTTTTTTAAGTCTTGATCAAGTTCAACATCATACTTGCTTAAATAGGTTTATTTCAGTGCTATAAACTTATTATCACATAACAGTAAATCCAGTAAAACATTGAGTATTTCATATAGCACAGCATCTATCACTGCTGCTGGTCTGGACACGTTTTGAAGCCTTCAAACAGTTATCCCTCCTCACGAGAAGGAATACAGTCATGCCATCAATACTTTAGCTATTTTGGGACTGAATCCAAACTAGTGTATGTAATTGTCCTATTTACGTATTACGAGATTCGGAAATACTTATGAGAATGTATTTTTAACGATTTGTAAAAATATTTTTTTATTTACCTAAATTGAATTGTACATCAAAAATATATTGACAAGATTTCAATCCTGGAACAAGGGCAACAAAACTTTAAAAACAGTGCCCTTTCCCGGTTCACTTTTCAGGAATAACCCGCCCTGATATTTCCGTATCAGAGTCTGGACGGTAAACAATCCCAAACCTGTTCCTTTTACTTTGCCTTTAGTCATAAAAAAAGGTGTAAACATCCTGGCTAGTGTATTTTCATCTATTCCGGTACCAGTATCACGGATTTCAATACAGAGAGGAGGATTAAGAAATGTCTGTTTTATAATATTGCACTCTGGTTGTATGCTTTCTGAAATATAAGTACTTACAAAAATATTCCCTTTATCCGGAATTGCATCTTTAGCATTTATTAAAAGATTAAGAATAATCTGTTCCAGGTGTATTGGAGCAATATCAATATAAACTTCAACTGCCTGCAAATTTGAAATAATAGAAATTTCCGGACCTAAGATTTTTTTCATTATTATCAGATACTCTTGAATCAACTCATCTGTATATACTGATTTTATTCCAGTCTGCGTCTGACGGCTGAAGGAAAGAAGATGTTGTGTCAAAGTACATGCATCATCTACTGTGTGTAATATGATTTTCACATCTTCATTTTCTTCTTTTTCAGTGCCGGAAATCGCAATAAGTTCAGCATATCCTCTGATAATCGCTAAGAGGTTGTTTAAGTCATGCACTATTCCGCTGGCCATAAAACCCATCATTTCCATTTTCTGAGCCTGTATCAGCTGTTCATCCTTGTCCTCAATATTGTTGAGTAACTCACTGAGCTGAGCATTTTTGTGTTCCAGTTCCATAGAATATTTGTGCAGCTCTTTTCTTGTACTTTTATAGTGCTCTAATATTACAAAAAAAAGGCAGCCGATAAAAATCAGGGCACCCCAATGTGCTACTATAGGGACATCCAGTCCTAAGCTACGGCTAAAAGACACCAATTCTGAACCAGATAGAAAAAGACCACCCAAAATGATGGGCCTGACTTTACCAGGTTCATTAAAATATGCCTTTAATACAATTGGCACAATGATTAAAACATTTATAAATATGAGAATATTTTCCAAAACCATCACTATTTTGACTATTGGGATCAAAAGCAAAATAAATACTGAAAGAGTAATTACAATATTTATCAGATTGAGAATATTATACATAGATTTTTTTTCATTTTTGAAAAAGTACCTGAAAAACTCCACTAAAAAAATGATACATAGGTTAGTAGTGATCATATGTATTATACCCCAGGGAAAAGGAAAATCTTGAATGAATTGTTTTAATGGAGAGTATGAGATAAATTTGAAACCCATAAAGAGCAGATATAGACCGAAACTTATATATAGTCCTTTATCTTTGGTGTTTATGAAAAACATAGCTCCTATGCCAAAAACCAGTAGACAAAAACCAACCATAAAAAGAGAGATATTTCTTAGAAATATTTTATCAGATAAAATTTGCTTTTCTTCGCCGTAATAAATCTCTAATTGTCCTGTAAAAAGAGATGTGTTCTGAACTCGTATTAAAATATCTGAATCGCCTTTCCATTCCGGTAATGAGAGTATTTCCCAGCGTGCGTTTTCTATAACTTCATGCTTATTTGAAAAATCCAGATAATTGTATAATAAATTCCCCATGGTACTATAAACCTGTATAGGAGAATAAGTGTGCATCAACAATAATGCCGGGACACCATTTCTTATAGGATAGGTGTGCACACGAATCCATATTTCTTCTGCTCCTGAATTTTCTTTTTTTATCTGCAGATGAGGCATTTTAATCCAGGATATATTTTCCACATCAATTGTTTTCCCTGGGTCAAATTTAATTTTTCCAAAATGAAACTGGAGAGAAGATATATTGGTATTAGAGAAGACTTGATTAAAAGAAATCATATTCAGCACAATTAAAAAAAGTAAATAGAATCTGCATGTTCGGTACAAAGCTGTCTCCCTAGTGCTGCAACCAATCCTTTTGGTCTGTACAGACTACTTTATATCTTTACTTAATAAATATTACTACTTCACCAAAATCTTAAAAACTTTATTTTTGGAAATATATATTTATCTATTTTATACATTATCTCTTTTCGTAGAAAATATTTCAATCTCAAAAAGATTATTTAAAATCATATTTCTGGATTGAAATATTTTAATAACCAAAATAAACCGGGTCTTTTCAGACCCGGTTTATTTATTCTTCATCTTTTGCTGTTAATGTACTTACCTTTATTATGCCGCCATCTTTTATCCCCTCCACCACTATGGCGTAGCCGCTTTCTTTGGTGGAATTTGCCAGATAATCTTTAGCCAGGGCATTACCGTTTTCGTCAAAGGGTGTAAATTCCCAGACACCTGAATCCGGATTCTTAAGCATTATACCGTACCCGGAAAACTCACAGGCCTGTAAACAGTGCTTGGTATGGTTTTGGGGTGCATTTTTAGGATCACTGCCGTCCATGGCTTTGTCCTTGGTACCGCATTGTTTATCCATCAGTACTCCGTCAAATACCACGGTTTGGGCTTTAGCTATACCAGAGGTCGTATTCGAGTTACTTTTATTGGTACAGCTGAGCAGTATCAGAGACATTAGAGTTAGACTCAACAACAGCATTTTGTTCTTCATTTCAACTCCTTTTTTCTTTTATTTTAGGCATCACTGTGAAATATGTCAATGCATAACAGGATTATATTCCTATTGATTCAGTTAGATACTAAGCATTTTTATTTGCAGCCGTAGGCTTAACAAGCACGGCCTGCTGGCAGGAATATATAAGGTATTTCTAACCATTCAAGAGGAAGAACTGACCTGCTGGAGGGCGGGAGCGCCCCCTACCGCCGCCACCCAGATCCTCACTGGGAAATAGCATTCCTGGCCTGCTGAAGGCCAGGCTCCACTCTACCCCCAAACTAAATATGTGCGGACGACTGAGTCTAAAGACCCATAAGATGATTACTTTTTAGAAATGCCAGGACTCCATTTGCCACCATTTGTATTCCAATTGTGGAGACTATCAGTCCTGTGATGCGTATCAAGGCGCCCGCGATGTGGTATTTGACCAGCAGACGATTAATGGCAGGACTGACCAGCATAACCAGGTAATTGACGCCAACCGCGATCAAAACGGCCACAGAAGTGACCCAAATCCCGTATTGAGCGGGAAAAGATACCGCGGCACTGATAGTAGCGGGACCTGCGATCATGGGTGAAGCAATAGGAACAATACTTATATCTTCCAGTTTCTGATGGTGCTCCATTTCAAAAAACACCCCTTTTTCCAATGCCTGAAAGCCCCGCAAGGCCAGAATGATACCTCCGGCAATGGTAAAAGCATAAATTTCCACATGGAATACCTGGGTCAGCAGAAAATTGCCCCCCCAGGTAAAGGTCACCAGTATGAGTGCGGCCACCAGACTGGCACGGGTAGCCAGTTTTAGTACACTTTTTTTGTCATTTTCATCAGTCAGAGCTGCCATCAGGATGATCTTGGATACAGGATTGATGAGCGCGATTAAAATAAGTGTACAGTCCAGTAAAGCTTTCCATTCCATGTTATTTCCTTTACATTTTTACTCATTATACATCTTATGACACACACCCACAATAATTTCAAAACACCTGATTTCAACCTTCTTTTTTTGAGTGTGGATAATTGATTTATTGTACAATCATCTTTAAAATATATGTCCAATACGGGCTGTAGCGCAGTTCGGTAGCGCGCTTCGTTCGGGACGAAGAGGCCGGGAGTTCAAATCTCCCCAGCCCGAAAGAGGCTGTCTCAGTAATATGAGACAGCCTCTTTTTTGGTATAGCAATTATATTTTTTTTGCGTTTTTTTTAGAGTTTGCTTAACGTTAATGCCTGATAATTCCAATAATCATAAGGATACCTCCATGAAAGAAAAGAAACCCAACGGCAATCCCACGCCGGAAAGGGTAGACGATCCTTCTCAAAACAAGTCCCGAAAAACTCCCTTTCGTACTCTGGGACCGGTAACCAATCTGGAAGACCACACCCGCTCCAACTGGTGGAACCAGATTTTTAATTCCCTCTATCTCAAGACCGACGGAGACGTGGTAGAAGACCAGGGGATCACCAAGGATGAAATGAATTCCTTTGTTAAGATCCTGGATATTCAAAGAGACGAATCCGTACTGGATGTGTGCTGTGGTCAAGGGCGTCATTCCCTGGAGCTGGCCCGCCGTGGCTTCCTCAAAGTGGAAGGACTGGACCGTAGTCACTATCTCATCCAACGCGCCCGTAATATCAGCCGAAAACAGGGTCTGTCCCTTAAGTTTAAAGAAGGTGATGCCCGCAAACTCCCCTATCCCAATGATACTTTTGACAAAGTCATGATCCTGGGCAACAGCTTCGGTTACTTTGAGACCAAGCAGGATGACGAACAGGTCCTGAAAGAAGTCTTTCGTGTACTGAAACCCCGGGGCAAGGTCCTGCTGGATCTGTCTGACGGGGAATTCCTGAAGAAAAGTTTTCAGCCCCGTTCCTGGGAGTGGATTGATAAAAACCACTTTGTATGCCGTGAGCGTAGTCTGTCGCGCGACGAGCAGAAGCTTATTTCACGCGAAGTCATAACCCACGTGGAAAAAGGGGTGCTGGCTGACCAGTTTTACTCCGAACGCCTCTATAACCGGGAAAGCATCACAGAACTGCTGCAGAAATCCAATTTCTCGGACATTCAAACCCATGGAATGATCAAGACGGAATCCATGCGAAACCAGGACCTGGGTATGATGGAACAGCGCATCATACTTACCGCGGTAGTAAAGAAAGACTGGAGTCCGGTCAAGGCAAATAAAGGCCAGAAGCTCCGTCATGTCACCGTACTCATGGGTGATCCCAGTAAAGAAGATATAATCAAACCGGGAGCCAACTTTGACGAGGACGATTTTTATACCATTGATTCTCTCAAAGCTGCTCTGCGCAATCTGCCTAACTACCAGTTTTCCTACCTGGACAGCCACGACACTCTGATCTCCGACCTCACTAAACTCAAAGGTAAAACCGATTATATCTTCAATCTGTGTGATGAAGGCTATATGAACGACGCCAAACTGGAGCTCCATATCCCGGCTATACTGGAGATGCTCAGCATCCCCTATACCGGGTCCAATCCCCAGTGTCTGGCCTATTGTTATGATAAATCACTGGTCCGCGGTATAGCCCAGGAAATGAATATCCCCACCCCCCGGGGTAAGTTTGTCAATCCGGAAGATTCTACTTTTGAACTGGGTTTTGAATTCCCGGTTATCATCAAGCCTAACTTCGGGGACAGCTCCTTCGGTATTACCCAGAAGAGCGTGTGTTATAACGTAGAACAGGTCATCGCGGCTATTGCCCGCATCCGTGATCAGTTCGGCTACAATAAACCCATCCTGGTGGAAGAATTTCTCACAGGAGCGGATATCAGCGTAGGTATCTTGGGCAATCCCCCTGAAGATTATTATGTTTTACCCATTGTTGAAGAAGACTATTCCTGTCTGCCCCCGGAACTCCCCCGCATCGCTGGTTACGAAGCCAAATGGGACCCTACCTCTCCCTACTGGAATCTCAAATCCCTGCCTATCCAGCTCCCTGAAAACATCCGCCAGAACCTGGAGGAGTGGTGTCTGAAAATGGTGGAAAGACTGGAATGCCGTGATTATACCAGACTGGACTGGCGCCTGGACAGTCAGGGTATCCCCCGTCTGCTGGAAGTCAACCCCAATCCCGGCTGGTGCTGGGACGGGCATCTCAACAAAATGGCTGCTCATGCTGACATGAACTACAGTCAGTTGCTGGGCCGCATACTGGAATCAGCAGAGCGCAGACTCAAACTGGGTGAAATCGGTAAATGAAAACCTATGTACAAAAAATAAAGAGCGGCTTATTTGCCGCTCTTTATTTTTATCTTCTTCAGATCTCCATAAAATTTTTCTACACATTCGGGGCACATACCATGGCTTAATACCGCTTCGCTGTGCTCTGTGATATATTTTTCAATGGGTATCCATTCGTTTTCCAGTCTGATTTTTTTACAATTGGCACATACCGGCAGGAATCCTCTCAGATACTGCAGCCGTTTAAAGAGATTGCGTGTAATGATTATGACAATCACTGCCAGGATGATAACTACTAACATCTGAAAGAAACTCTCCTGCCATACCCAGGGCTGGGGAGGGGCTCCCAGAAAAGCGTGCTGCAAGTCAAAGATTTCTATGATGAGAAGACACAGCATAGTAAAGGCAAAACCCAGAAACTCAAAAAAATAGATTCGTTTTTTTATAACATCCAGTGATAGATATATCGGCTGAATAAGGTCTTCTGGTATCTTTTTTTTCTGCATGGTTAATATTAGGCATTACCCTGAAGTTAGTCAAGCAAAATTGATATTAAAAAATCCCCCCATAAAATGGAGGGATTTTTTTTCCGATGAAATAGTTTATTCTTTGAGTTCTTTGAACTCCGCTACCAGTCCGGAGATACTTTCCTTGGCATCACCAAATAACATGCGCGTGTTTTCCTTGAAAAACAGGGGATTGTCTATTCCGGCAAAACCGCTGGCCATGGACCGTTTGAGTACAAACACCGTCTTGGCTTTATCCACTTCAATAATAGGCATACCGTAGATAGGGCTCCCCGGCACGTCCCGGGCTGCAGGGTTTACCACATCATTGGCTCCGATAACAATGGCCACATCCACGCTTTCCATGATTGGATTGACATCATCCGGTTCCACTAATAAATCATAGCTGACATTTGCTTCAGCCAGAAGTACATTCATATGCCCCGGCATACGCCCGGCTACAGGATGGATGGCATAACGCACTTCAGCTCCGTTTTCCTGCAGCAGCTCTCCCAGCTCCCGTACCGCATGCTGAGCCTGGGCTACAGCCATACCGTATCCAGGTACAAAGGTGACAGAGCGTGCTGCCTCCAGGACCATAAAGGCATCCTGGACACTAATGGGATGAACTTCTCCCTGGGTCTCTGAGCTGCCGGTACTGCCGGCATCTGCGCCAAAACCGCTGAACAGTACATTTCCCAGAGAGCGGTTCATGGCTTTGGTCATGATAACTGTCAGAACGATTCCACTGGCTCCGACCAGGGCTCCGCTTACTATCAGCACGTTATTTCCTATTACAAAACCGGCTGCCGCAGCGGCCAGTCCGGAGTAGGAATTCAACAGGGAAATCACCACCGGCATATCAGCTCCGCCGATAGGAATGACAAAGGTCACACCAAACACCAGACTGAGGGCCAGGATGCCGATGAGAATGGCATAACTGTAAGAAGCAAAAGGTGTCACGCTTAAAACGATACCGCCGGCAATGAGTACCACCATAATAAGCAAATTCAGGAATTTCTGACCGCGGAACAATATCGGCTTGCCGCTCATCTTCTGGGCCAGTTTAGCCCAGGCTATCATAGATCCGGTAAAGGTGACACCACCGATCAGTATGGCAAAAAATGTACTTATAATAGTCACCAGGGGCATGCTGGTTGCAGCAGCTTCTACAGCCTTGTGATACTCAGCCCAACCCACCAGAAGCGATGCGATACCGCCGAATCCGTTAAACAGTGCCACCATCTGAGGCATTTCTGTCATCTGGACTTTTCTAGCGGAAATCACTCCGATCAGACTACCCAGTACCACACCGGCCAGGATCCACTTATAGGTAATGATATTCTGGTCCAATAAGGTCACTACTACTGCCAGGAGCATACCCAGGGCAGAAATCAGATTGCCTTTTCGGGCTGAGGCGGGAGAGGACAGCATCTTCAGACCGAAGACAAACAGCACAGCTGCCGCCATATAGGCCAGGTTGATCAGGCTTTCTCTGACGCCAGGGGTATTTTCTACCAGACTGACAGCGTTAGTAATGGTAATAATATTAGATATATTCAGAATGTTGCTGATATTAGTCATGCTGTTCCCTTATTTTCCTTTTTTCTTGAACATAGCGAGCATACGGTCAGTGACCATATAGCCGCCCACTACATTGATGGTTGCAAAAGCTACGGCAGCCGTACCCAGGATAATTGAGAGTACCTTCATATCTTTAAATCCTGCGGAAAGCAAAGCCCCCACCAGTGTAATTCCTGAGATGGCATTGGATCCTGACATGAGTGGTGTATGCAGAGTGGAAGGCACTCTGGAAATCAATTCAATACCTAAAAATATCGCTAAAACTAATATGAATAATACTTCCATTTATTTCCCCTTAGCCAGCAGGGCTTTGATTCTGTCATTTACTATTTCCCCGTCCCGGGTGATCACACAACCCTGCACGATCTCATCAGCGGGATCAAGATGGAATTGTTTGCTCTCTTTATTCCAATATTCCGTCACCAGGTTATACAGATTGGAAGCATACATTTCGCTGGCATTGACAGGGACATGAGAAGCCATATCTTTATACGCCATGAGGGTCACTCCTTTATACTGAGTAACCTGTCCAGGCTTGATGCCTTCCGTATTTCCACCGGTTTCAGCGGCCAGGTCCACAATAATGGAACCGGGACGCATGGCTTCAATCATATCTTTGGTAATAATGATGGGAGACTGCCTGCCGAAAAGCTTAGCGGTAGTGATGACCACATCAGCCTGAGCTATGCGTTTTGCCATGGCTTCCTGCTGTTTTTTCAGCTGAGCCGGTGTCAATTCCTTAGCATAGCCATCTTTAGTCTGACCGGTATCCCCCAGGTCTATTTTCAGGAATCTTGCTCCCAGGCTCTGGACCTGTTCTTCTACCACGGGACGGGTATCAAAAGCCTCTACTTTGGCACCCAGACGCTTGGCTGTGGCTATAGCCTGCAGACCAGCTACACCCGCACCGATGATAAATACCGAAGCTGGGGTGATAGTACCAGCTGGGGTCATCATCATGGGGAAAATCCTGTCAGAATGGCGGGCTGCCTCGATCACAGCTGCATAACCTGCCAGACTGGATTGGCTGGACAGAGCATCCATTTTCTGAGCACGGGTGGTACGCGGGATCATCTCCATGGAAATGGATGTGATTTTTTTAGCCGCCAGTTTTTTTATCAAAGCCTGTTCATTGTAGGGATCCAGGTGAGAGATATAAACTGAGCCCGGTTTCATTTTATCCAGTTCTTTGGGGTCCGGTTTATGCATCCGCAGTATGATATCAGCCTGTGACAGCATCTTGTCCCGGTCTGAAATGATCTGAGCGCCGGCTTCTTTAAAATCCTGATCATTCAGATTTACTGTTTCTCCCAGTCCTTTTTCTACCAGTACGGTTATACCGCTTTTTATGTATTTAGCTATTGCGGCCGGGGTCACAGAAATCCTGGTCTCACCACTCTGTGTCTCCCTGGGAAATGCGATTATCATGTTTACCTCAACATATTAGAATTCCGTAATATTATAAGCATTTCCGGCAGGAAAAGCAAATCACAGGAAGCTCTCAGCCGACATTGCAAAAAATGTATGCCTGTTTCAGCAATCTTGATTTTTTAACCGTTTTGTATGTAAAATGGATTAATCTTGAATTAAGGATATCCCATGTCACAGTCACATCATATTAGCCTGGATGCTGATTTTTTAGATATCATTCGCCTGGGTGAATCCAGGTTTGATTCCCCGCTTAGATTTTATCCCGAAGATGACATGGATTCCGGTTTTGTGGATGATAATGCCCAGGTTCTACTTTCTGTAGATTATAATGATATGAAGGCTCTGTCTGACTCGGGTAAAGCCTGTCCTGTTGTGGAAAAAGCCGGCCCCCGTAAAAAACTCTACTTTGAACCCGGACAGACTACTTCTGCCATCGTGACCTGCGGTGGATTATGCCCCGGGCTGAATTCAGTGATCAGAGCTTTGGTCATGACTTCTTTTTACCGTTATCAGAATAAACGTATCCTGGGTATACCTTATGGTTTCGCGGGATTTATCCCTGAACTGGGCCATGAAATTGTAGAGCTCACACCTGACATGGTAGACACCATCAACAGCAAAGGCGGAACCATACTGGGTAGTTCCCGGGGTGATCAGGACCGCAGCCGCATTGTAGACCGTCTGGAGGAATTAAAAGTAGATATCCTCTATACCATTGGTGGTGACGGTACCCAAAAAGGTGCCTGGGACATCATTCAGGAAATTGATCGGCGTGGGTTGAAGATTGCGGTAGTGGGACTACCTAAAACCATTGATAATGACATTAATTATATCGATAAATCCTTCGGGATGGAAACAGCCTACTCCATCGCGGTAGAGGCTATCGCATCAGCACATACCGAAGCCCGCTCCTACCCCAATGGCATCGGACTGGTCAAGCTCATGGGTAGAGAGTCCGGTTTTGTCGCTGCTTATGCCAGCCTGGCTTCTAATGAGGTCAACTTTTGTCTGGTACCGGAGATGGACTTTGACCTGGATGGGCCCAACGGATTTCTCCATCATCTGGAAGCCCGTCTTCGTCTCAGGGGACATGCTTTAATCGTAGTAGCTGAAGGTACGGGACAGCAGTTCATGGGCGGGCCGGATGGAAAAGACGCCTCCGGCAATAAAAAGCTGAAAGACATTGGTCTGTTTCTCAAAGAGCAGATTCAGGACCACATGACCCGGCAGGGACTGGATCATACAGTTAAATACATAGACCCTTCTTATATGATACGCAGTACAGGCCCTATTCCTACAGATTCCATTTTCTGTACGCAGCTGGCTCAGATGGCCGTACATGCGGGAATGAGCGGGCGTTCCGGCCTGGTAGCAGGATATATCAATGGAGAATTTACCCATTTACCCATGAAAGTCGCTACCGGGCAGCGAAAGAAGATAAATCTGTATTCCCAGTTATGGACTTCAGTGATTGAGGCCACCGGGCAGCCGCTCTCCATGAAAAATGAATAATAGCTCTGGATTTATTATCTGAATTTAACTATAATATATTGGATCAGAACAAGGATAACAAAATGGATAAAATTTTAATTGTTGATGATGAAGCTGATATAGAACTCCTCATTCGCCAGCATTTCAGAAAAGCCATCCGCGAAAAGCAATTCGACTTTGTCTTCGCCGGAAACGGAGTGGAAGCCCTGGAAGTACTGGACAAGCACACCGATGTAAACGTCATACTCTCAGATATCAATATGCCTAGAATGGATGGCTTGACCCTTTTGAATCATCTGGCAGAAAAAGAAGAGATTCGCAGGACTGTAATCATTTCCGCTTATGGAGATATGAAAAATATCCGTACTGCCATGAACCGGGGTGCTTTTGACTTCCTGATTAAACCTATCGACCTGGAAGATCTGGAGCTCACTCTGCGCAGGACCATACAGGAAGTATCTGAGTTGAAACGCAGCCAGTCTGAACGGCTGGAATTAATCAGAGAATTGGACAATACTCAAAAGGAAATCATTTTTACCCTGGGTGAAGTGATTGAAGTCCGATCCAAAGAGACTGGTAATCATGTACGCAGAGTAGCTGAATATTCCCGCCTGCTGGCTGAAAAATATGGTCTGGATAAGGAACAGGCGGAGATAATCCGTCAATCTTCACCTCTACATGATATTGGTAAAGTGGCAATCCCGGATTCAATCCTAAACAAACCGGGAAAACTCACAGACACTGAATTTGAAGAAATGAAGACCCACACCACCATCGGACATCAGATTCTGCAGAAATCAAAACGGAATATTTTGAAAATGGGTGCCATTATCAGCCTGGAACATCATGAAAAATGGAACGGAAAGGGATATCCCCGCGGATTACAATCCCAGGACATCCATATTTTTGGTAGAATTACAGCCGTGGCTGATGTTTTTGATGCTCTGGGATCAGAACGTGTGTATAAGAAAGCCTGGCCCCTGGATCAGATCATGGATCTGTTTAAAAAAGAAAAAGAGTCTCATTTTGACCCTGACCTGGTCAGTATTTTATTTGATAACCTGGATGATTTTATTGCTATTAGAGACAGATATTCTGATCCTGTAGAATGATACTACTCCAGTAAATAACTCTTGACTTTTACAATTCCCCTCATACAATATAGACAGATAATACCGGCATATAACGGGAAGAAAAATGATTGTTTTATCTCTGGCTTCCTATACCCTTTTCATACTGTTTATCCTCATTGGTATATACAGCTACCGTAAAGCCCCCGGCAAATATTTGACTCATGTCTTTTTTCTGTCTTGTGTCTTTCTGGCATGGTGGGCATTATGTTCCAGTTTCATCTATATGCCCTCTTTAAACAATGTTCAATTAAAAACCTGGTTTATACTGAGTATTGCACCCTACATGGTTATGCCCAGTCTGGTGCTCCATTTTATCCTGATCCTGACCGCTCAAAAAAAACTCCTGGACAAACGCTGGCCCATGCTGCTGTTTTACCTGCCAGCTCTGGTTTTCATCAGCCTGGGTTTTTTGTACAAACATGCCTTTATAGAGTTTCAGAATGGTACAGAAGGCTGGAAATCACATTTTCACCTGGATAATATTCTGTTTATCCTGTATATCATCTATGCGGCAGGTTACCAGATACTTTCTTTGTTGATCCTGTTAAAATGGAGAAAAACCAGCCATTCCCATAAACTGGCACTGCAATCCAGAGTACTTATTCTCAGTATCATCATATCTCAGATTCTGGCACTTAGTCTGGATATACTCTTGCCGGCTCTGGGTGTGCTGCCTTATTTGCACCTGGGACACATAATTTGGGGATTGGAAATAGGAGGTATCTGGCTGGCCATCCACCGTTACCATCTCTTACAATCTCCGGCTTTTATAAACGGCGATTTTATTGCCAGCAGGATTTCAGAAATGTTGATGGTGCTGGATGAAAAAGGTAAGATAATCCTGTCTAATAATAAACTACATGAAATCCTGGGTTTTGATGAAAGTACCCTCTATGGCGAAAAAATTTCCATGGTAATATCAGATAAAACCATTATACCCCGCCTCATGGAAAAACTCATAGGCCCAAATCCCACTCCGGATTTTGAATGCAGCTTTTTATCCCGGGATGGTGAGGAAATTCCAGTATTGGTTTCTGCTTCCCGCCATAAAGATACATTCGGCGACCTGGTGGGTTTTACTTTTATCGCCAAAGACCTGCGCTTTCAGAAAGAAATGGAATCTGAAATCGATGAAAGAAAGCGCTGGGAAGTGGAAGTACGTTATGCCCACCATGAATTAAAGCTGAAACACAAAGAACTGGAAGGGGAACAAAATAAACTAAAGATCCGCAATGAGATGATGGAAATCGAACTGGGAATGGCCCGCAAAATTCAAACCGAACTCATTCCCTCAGAAAGTCCTTTGCCCGGGAAACTGGCTTTCTTTTATAAACCCATGGAAAAAGTCGGCGGGGATTTTTATGATTTTATCGAATTTCCAAATAAAAAGCAGATAGGCATTTTTCTTTCTGATGTATCCGGGCATGGTGTACCTGCTGCCTTTATCACCTCTATGATTAAAAGCCATAATCTGCAGCACGGTAAAAACTTTGAAAAACCGGCTGATTTTTTACATAGTCTGAATGATTTTCTGCTCAATAAAACCGGGGAAAACTTTATCACGGCTTTTTATGGAATTTTTGATACAGAAACCGGCGATTTCTTTTACTCTAATGCCGGCCATGACTCCCCTTATCTAATCAAAAAATCACAGATTTTACCCCTGCCCACAGAAGGCCGGGGTATACCTTTAGGAATATTAACCCGGCAGGAACTGGCACACATGAGTAAGCCCTACACCAATCATCATGTCCACCTCGCCAAAAAGAACAAACTATTTATGTATACGGATGGGCTGACTGAAACCTCAAATATCTATGATGAAGACCGCACCTTTGAATCTCAGGACTTCATGAGCGCTATGCAGGATTTAAAAGATATGAAATCCCAGACTTTTGTACAAAAAATGTTCGAAAAACTCAGTGATTTCAGACAAAGCAAATCCTTTGAGGATGATATCTGTATGATCTGCCTGGAAGCCTGATCAATTTCTAAAAGGCAGCCAAAGCTGTTCATCCGTTTGTTCTATAATATCATTTTCGTCGATAAGATTCTGATAACCCAGACCCAGCAGTCTGACTTTTCTTTTTCCTGCGTCTGTTAGTTGAAGTAAGGCACAGGCCATTTCCCAGGCAGAATCCGCGTCTCTGGAAGGAATATCCAGGCTTTGACTACGGGTGATTCTTTGAAAATTATCATATCTGACTTTTAAGACCAGAGTCTTTCCCAATAGCGATTTCTTTTCCATCCGGGATTCCAAATCAGTGGAAAATTCAGAAAGGATGGATTCCAGCATTTTTTTATCATCAATATCTTCTTCAAAAGTCTGCTCCAGGCTCAGGCTTTTTCTTTCCCGATGTATATTTACCGGACGCTCATCTATGCCTCGTACAATATCAAAATAATAAAGCCCCATCTTACCGAATAATCGCGCTAGATCCTCCCTGCTTCGCTGCCGTAAATCATAGCCTGTTTTTATTCCTTCTTCCAGCATACGGCTGGTAGTGACTTTTCCTATACCGAAAAATCGCGAAATAGGCAGAGCGTCGATGAAATCCTGAGCCTGGTCCGGAGTAATCACAGTCATTCCGGCAGGCTTTTTAAAATCTGAGGCCACTTTGGCCAGAAATTTACAGTAACTGACTCCGGCTGAGGCAGTCAGTTGTGTTTCTTTTTTTATTCTGGCCTGAATTTCACGGGCTACCCAGGTAGCAGAGGGAATGTTCTTATGATTAAAAGTAACATCCAGATAAGCTTCATCCAGACTCAGGGGTTCAACCAGGTCTGTATACTCCCTGAAAATAGCCTGTATCTGCTGACTCACTGCTTTGTAGGCATGAAACCGGGGATAGACAAATACCGCTTGTGGACACAATCTATAGGCCTGGCTAGCCGGCATGGCAGAATGGATGCCGAATTTTCTGGCCTCATAGGACGCGGTACTAACCACAGAGCGGCTATTAGGAGGACCGCTGACTACTACAGGTTTACCGCGTAAAGCAGGATTATCCCGTTGTTCAATCGCCGCATAAAAAGCATCCATGTCAATATGTATTATTTTTCTTTCCTGCGCTTCCATGATATATTTTAGCCTTAACCGGCTTATCTTGCAATATTGAATTACTCCCCTTAAAATCTTTGAAAAGGAGGGGAAATGCCTGGTCTGTCTGATGACTTTTCTATTGTAATCCTGATCGGATTGGCCCTTATCCTCATTGGTATTTTCGGATGGATTGTCTGGAGAGTGTTTCTCTCTCATAGTATCGAGCACCGCCTGCAAAAAATGTTGAAAAATAAAGAGTATGACAGGCTTATACAGACTGCCAAACAGAACATTGAAACTACTACCTCTTTTTTTATTCCCTTTTACCTGGGACGTGCCCTGGAGGAACAGGGTAAATATCTGGAAGCACTGCCCTATTTCCAGCAAAGCAGTAATATGTCCAACCGAGATACCAATATGCATCAATCCATTTTACTTAAAATGGGGCGTATATTGCTTAAACTGGGCAGGATTGATGAAGCTCTTTCCTATTTTTTACTGCTCAATCAGATAGATGAAAATTATTTTGAAGCACAATATGAAATTGCTTCAATTTATTTCAGCCGCAAACAATTTTCCAAAGCCCATGATGCTCTGAAAAATATCCTGGATCTTAAACCAGGAGTCCTGGATGCCCGTTTTTTATTCGGTAAAGTCCTGTTTGAGACGGCACAGTATTCCTACTCCCTGAAACAATTTGAATTGCTGCAGAAATACTATGAACAGGAGCCGCAGATTCATCTCTACAAGGCATATAATCTGGATATCCTGAAAATGTATACTTCAGCCATCGAGGAATTAAATAAATATCTCGAGATGGAAAAATATGATAAACTGCGACGTGAAAAAGCACAGGTAAGGCTGATCCAGCTTTATATCAAAATCAAAGATATTGAAACCGGTGTCAAAGCTGCCCGTGATATCTTAAATGAAATAAAAACCGGGCCTCACCTTCCGGAGATCAGATATCTTTATGCCCATCTGCTCTGGGACAGAGGCCAGGAATACGATGCTTTAAAAGAATGGGAAAAGGTCTACCAGATAGACCCCCGCTTTAAAGATATAAAAAATATTTATGATAAATATTCCAAACTATTTTCACGTACTGCACTTTCAGCTTACTTTACTGCCAATGAAATGGAATTCGAAAGAACCTGTCTTAAAATCCTGGGATTAAATGCCCAGGATCTGTTGTACCGCTCCCTGCACTACTACATGTTTGGTAGAGGAAAGCAGTATAGTATTTTTTACCGGCATATCGAACCCATCAGTTTTACAACGCTTACCGCTCTGGAAGTCCTGGCTAATACCTTTGAAGCTGATCTACAGTATTTTGAAATATATACTCTGGGCGGTGCCGCGGCCGATTCTCTGACACATGCTCTGCTCAAAAGAGCGGTTCTGGTCGAGAAAGAGGATTTTCTGCGCGCAGTAAACCGGATATTGACCTGAAATCCCAGGACAGTCTATAACTTGACATTTCCCGTCGGTTCTTTATAATTATTAAAACAAAAGGGAGGATTAAATGAAGAATCTTTTAACTCTGGTATTTGGGGCCCTGCTCATTATGGGTATGTCCAGCTGCGGCGGCGGAAAACAGGCTACTCCTACCACTCCTGCTACCAATGTAGTTGCACCTATGACTGCAGCTTCCAACACTAACGCGTCTGTTGTAAGCAATACTCAGGAAGTGAAAGCTGCTGATTTGAACACCAAGTCATCTGTAAAAAAGATGGTTGAAAAAGACGCCGGTCAGTCTATGGGACTGGAATAAATCTCATTGCTTTTCAATCCCCCCGGAAAATTCCGGGGGGTCTTTTTTGTATAGATGAATTTTTTTTAAAGAAGGATAATCATGCGGGTCTTAATCAGCGGCGGCGGTACAGGGGGACATTTAACACCGGGAATCGCACTCTATGAAGAATGTAAGCAAAGAGGCATGGAATGCCGTTATGTCCTGCGTGATGTCGATATGCGTTACACTATGTGTGAACGAATCGATGTAAACGACCGTATACTGGTCCATATTCAGGGTATGTCCCGAAAAATCTCTCTTAGAACTATAATTCATATCTTTAAACTGATATCTGCTTTTTTCCAGATCTTTCGTTCCATCCGGCACTTCAGACCAGACTTCATTCTCATCACAGGCGGTTACGTTTCAAATCCTGTGGCTTTTGCCTCCCTATTACTGCGATGTCCGCTGTATATGACAGAACAAAACAGTGTAGCAGGTACCACTAACCGGTTTTATTCCCGATATTCCAAAAGAGTATTTACTACCTTTCCAGATGCACTTAAACTCCGCACAACAGCAATCACTCATACCGGAAATCCCACCATTTTTTCACCTCAGGCTGCCATAGGGGAAAGCAGAAAGTTTTTTGGTGTAGAAAAATTTTCTAAAGTCGTAGGGATAAGCGGCGGAAGCCAGGGGGCTCAGGTCATCAATAATTGCATCATGTCTTTACTCGATAAATTTAAAAAAGAGAAAATTGCTGTAATATGGAGTCTGGGGGCGGTAGAGTACCAGCGACTGGTGGATTCAGGAAGTGTTGCTCAAATAGAGAAAGATTATCCCAACGTCAAAGCCTACCGTTTTATTGAGAAGATGGAGCATTTCTTTACAGCATCGGATTTAGTCATAAGCCGAGCCGGAGCCAGTACCATCAGCGAATTGATTCTGTTTAAAAAACCTTCTCTATTGATTCCCATTTTGAATTCACCGGATGATCATCAAAAGTTGAACGCATTGTATCTGGTAAAAAATAAGGCATCCTTGATGTTAGAAGAACCTCAATTAAACCAGGAAACTATGTGGTTGAATGTCCTGTCCATTCTGGACACTGCACAAAATTTTTCTACTGCCCTGGAGTCGCTTCAGATGCCGCGGCCTGCTCAAAAAATCATCGAGACCATTTTATCCGAATTGTCCTGAAATTTTTCTACTCTCCAATTTCAGCTAACAGCTTTTTACCGGCAGTAGTCCATTCATTACTAGGGTATTTTGTAATCAGATTGTTCAGATATTTTTTAGCAGTAACCGCATTTCCGTTTTTGTTATAGCAATATGCCAGACCATAGAGACTCTGAGGATATAAAGGACTGTAACGGTAAACGTAAAAGATATTTCCATAGAAATTGATTGCTTCGGTGTACTGCTGCTGTTCCTGGGCATTTTTAGCCAGCTCATATATCGATAAAGCTGCCTCATCCCCCGTGGTGGTATTGACGATTTCCTGAAAGAGAGCCATGGCTTTATCGGTTTCTTCATTTTTTTGATAAAATTGTGCCAGACGGAACTGAGCAATTGCCTTAACTTCAGGACTTGAAGCCTGTTTGATCAGTTTCTGATAAAATTTTTCCGCGTCACCCCCGCTCTCCACTTTAAGATTAATTTCTGAGAGCTTAAACTGGGCTTTTTCAGCATCTACGGTGCCTTTATAGTTATCGACCAGTTTCTGGTAGGTCTGCTTGGATTTATCCAGATTGTTGAGTTCATAGTAGAGATTACCCAGCCGGAACAGGGCATCACTGGCATAGTCACTTTGAGGATATAACTGTACGTATTTCTCAAAAGACTCAGCTGCCTGTATCTTTTGATTCATATTGAAATAACTCCAGCCCAGCCAATATTGAGCTGCACTGGTCAACTCATTAGTTTGAAAACCTTTGATCAACTGATTGTAAAAATCTACGCTCTTATCATATTCTGCGCGATTGTAATAATACTCTGCCTGTTTAAACAATGCTTCAGCTGTATAAAAACTGCTGGGGTATTCTGCTGAAAGCTGTTTGAAAGTCTGGTTTGCTTTTTCAGGCTCACCAATGTAGTGATAACACCAGGCTTTGTCTGAGTAAGCAGCCGGTACTTTATCGGTAATACCCCGTTTTTTTGCTTCCACAATGTAGGCATCATAGGACCGAATAGCTTCCTCATAACTTTTCAGATTATAATAACTCTTGGCAATATAGAGGAGTGCTTCCAAAACCGAAGCGTCATCCGCGTTTTGATCCACTGTGCGCTGAAAATTTTTAATTGCAACTGAGTAATTAGCCAGTCTAAAATTACTCCAGCCTAAAATATTGTAAATCTCCGCTTTGGATGCTTTAGGCAGTGCCTGATCTTCGTAGGCAGCCAGGTACTTCACAACTCTGTCAAATCTTTCCTGTTTATAAAAAATCCAGGCTGTTTTGATAATAGCATCTGCAAAATATTCTGAAGAGGAATAGTTCTTGGATATTTTGGAGAAATAGTCCATAGCTGAATCGTAATCTTTAAGATTGTATTTAATTATACCTATGGAATAATAAGCCAGGGGTACCATGTCTGAATCGGGATAGGTATCAATAAGCTGTTTATAGGTTTCTGCTGCTCTTTGATATTGTTCCTGTTTGACATATACCCAGGCTATGGCATTCAGGGCATCGTCAGCCAGAGTGGCTTTGACATCTTCTTTTATCACATTCTGGAAGGTCTGTATAGCCATGTCATAATCACCCATGTCCACATAGGCATTCCCGATAAACATCTGGACTTCCAGACTTTTATCAGATTTTGGGTTCATCTTCCTATAGAGTTCAAAAGCATTGATTCCTTCTTTAAAGGCTTTGGTCTGGATCAAACTTCTGGCTTTCCAGTAGAGAGCTTCAAATTCAAATTCCGTCTGAGGATACTGCTTCAGAACTTTATTAAACTGTTTAATGGCATCTTCATATCTCTTCTGCATGTAGGCCAGCTCTCCCAGTTTAGTAAGAGACATGGCCATGTCTTCCCGGCTGCCCAGATTACCGATGCGGGAATAGGCTTTCTCGGCATTTACATAGTCTCCACTGAGCATATAGCTGGAAGCAATTTCCAGCAGCGCTTTACTCACATAAGGCGAGTTTTTATATTCCCGAATCAGGATATTAAAGGTTTTAATGGAAGTGTCATAGTCTTTTTTTATCTTGGAAATCAAGCCCAGCTTAAAAAGTGCTTCCGCTCTGAACTCATTTTCATCTTCGATAGCGCTGAGTTTTTTCAGACTATCTACCGCGCTGACATAATCATCATTCTGGATATAAATCATCGAAATGTAATACAATGAATCTACTCTATATGCAAAATCTTTTATTTCCGCTACACCTTTAAGATAGTCCGCGGCTGACTTCAAATCACCTGTGAGGTAATAACATTTTCCCAGGAAGAAATCAGCTTCGTTACGGTATGTACTCTTGGGATATTTTTTTATGAATTCGTTCAGTGAGGTTATTGCATATTTATAATCCTTGTCATAAAGATAAGCCTGGCCCAATCGGAGTTCTGCTTCCTGGGCAATAGAAGATGTGGGATACTTTTCCACAATGAGTTTGAACTCATCCACAGATGACCCGTATTTTCCGCTTAATAACTGCGAATAAGCTATGATATAATGGGCGTTCTGCTGCAGCCTTTCGTTGGGGGTTCCCTTAAGAAAAGTGCGCAGTTCCTGTACAGCTTTATCATATTCTTTCTTCTGAAAATAGGCATTTCCTATCATAAAATTGGCGCGTTCATTATACAGGCTGTCGGGATAATTATTGATTAATCTTTTAAATGACTGAATGGCTGTACCGTATTTTTTATCCTGATAGTATGCCAATCCTATATAATATGAGGCATCATCAGATAATTCACCATCGGGGTCCCGGTCTATAGTCTTTTGGAAAAAATTAATAGAAAGTGAAAAAGCGCCGTCATTATATGCTGATTTTCCGGAATTGTAGAACCTCTGGGCACTGAGATCCAAGGACCAAAGTCCGCTTCCTAAGCATAAAATTATCATAATTAAAAAGAAACGCTTCATTGTCTGCTCCGGCTTTATTAATAGTATATTATAGAAAAGAACCTTTAAAATGGCAAGGAGGTTAATTATTGGAAAATTGACTTCCTGGAACGCTGGATTATAATGTCTGAAATCATCGGAGAAAGTATCCATGGAAAACATACCAGCGCGTATAGAAGAACTTTGCCGAATTCTAAATGAACATAATATCCACTATTACGTGGAAGATCAGCCTCTGATACCTGACAGTGAGTACGATCTCCTGATGAAGGAACTGGAGCATCTGGAAGCATCTTATCCCCAATTCCGCTCTGAGGCTTCCCCTACCCGAAAAGTAGGCGCTCCTCCCCTGTCCCGTTTTGAGAATTTTCGGCATCCATTTAAGATGTACAGTCTGGCTAATGCCCTTAACCAGGTAGAATGGCTCCAGTTCTGGGACAGAATCCGAAAAGATCTGCCGGCTCAGGAAGACCTTTTCTCGTCTCCACAGATCAGTTTTTCCTGTGAACACAAATTTGACGGTTTGGCCATCGAACTCATTTATAAAGAGGGTATCCTGATACAGGCATCTACCCGGGGAGACGGCCAGACCGGTGAGGCCATCCTGGAAAATGCACGCACTATTCGCAACATCCCCCTGGCTCTGCAGGAAAAAAGTCCGGGGCAGCTCCTGGTCTATGGTGAAGTCGTTATGTATAAGCAGGATTTTCTGGCACTCAATGCCCGGCGGGAAGAAGAAGAGCAGCCGGTGTTTGCCAATCCGCGCAACGCAGCTGCCGGCAGTCTCCGTCAGCTGGATTCACGCATTACAGCTCAGAGAAATCTTAAATTCATGGCCTACGGTGTGAAGACGGATCACCCCGCGCACCCTCTGCAAAAAATTGACTCCCACTTTAAACGCCTGGATTATCTTAAAAGTCTGGGCTTTCCCCTGTCTACGCACCGGCTCTTGTCCTCTGATTTCAAAGATATTCAGCATTATCATGACTTTTGGGAGGAAGAACGGGGTTCACTGCCCTATGAGATTGATGGAGTGGTGATAAAAATAGACTCCCTGTCCCTGCAGGAAGAACTGGGCTATGATGCCAAGACTCCTAAGTGGGCTATTGCCTATAAATTCAAGCCCATGGTGGCTCACACCCGACTCACAGCAGTCGAGTTCAGTGTGGGACGGAGCGGAGTTATCACCCCTACTGCTGTATTTGAACCTGTTTTACTCTCGGGAGCCCGGATCAGCCGTGCTACCCTCCATAATTTTGATGAGACGGAGCGGCTGGATCTCCATATAGGGGATAGCATAGCGGTGGAAAGAAGCGGCGATGTCATCCCTAAAATCGTGTCGGTAGATCCGGCCCAACGCCCCACACCTGCTGAAAAGGTAGTCCCTCCCACTCATTGCCCGGAATGCGGATCAGCTGTTTACAGGGATCCGGAAGAAGTGGCTTACCGCTGTGCCAACCCTCAATGTCCCGGAGTACAACGGGAACGAATACAGTATTTCGTCTCTAAACCCTGTTTTGATATAGAGGGATTGGGGGCTGAAATTACCGCTCGCCTCCTGGATCTGGGATATCTGAAAGGCCCAGCCGATATTTTCCGTCTCCATCAGCACAAACAGGAACTGCTCCAACTGGACCGTTTCGGGACCCGAAGCGTGGACAATCTCCTGGAATCCATCGACAAAGCCAGACATGTGGAATACTGGCGATTTATCAATAGCCTGGGCATCAGATACGTGGGTCAGGAAACCGCCCGTCTGCTGGCCCGCAGCTTTATCCCTGTGGAAAAGTTTATGACAGTCGATCAGGGAGCTCTCATTAATATTGAACAGGTGGGTGAAACTGTGGCCGGCAGTATCCTGGAATACTGGAGTGATGAAACGCATCAAACAGCGGTACGGGATATGTTGTCCTATGGAGTGGAAATCATTTACCCCGTGATCAAAGATTTTTCAGATTCCCCCATCCGGGGAATGAAGATTGTTTTTACCGGAAAAGCGGAGAACCTCAGCCGGGAAGAATTTAAAGACCTGGTCCGTGACATGGGGGGCAGCCCCACCGAATCAGTATCCAAAACCACTGATCTGGTGGTGGCCGGTGAGAACGCGGGCTCCAAACTGACCAAAGCCAAAGAGCTGGGCGTGAAGATCATCAGCCCCGAAGAATTCCTGGATATGCTGGGGAAGTAGGAGCGTGTTTGTGTTCAGGACCTCTCACGGAGACACGGAAGCACGGAGGGGTTGGTGAAGGTCGTTGGCGCTGGTTGGTGACATAGCAGTAGTTATAGGAAATTTGGAATTAGGAGTTGAAAATGGATTGTATTGCTGTTATTAGTGACTTAATTCTTCCGTTAGGTGCAATAACTCTTTCTATTATTGCAATGGTTAAATCTACAAAAACAAATGACATCTCACAAAAGGCTGATTTTCTATCAGGAATACTTTCACAATATCGCACTAATGAAATGGCTGACTCAATTATTTTCCTATGGGATAAATTCGAAGATTCAAATAAAAATACTGAAAATTTGGTACAAAAATATATTGAATTATATAAACAGGATAAAAGAAATGCGTTTCATTTACACAGAAGAGTGGTATCTCAATTTTTTCATTTAGTATCTGTATATTTTAAAAATAATATAATTGATGTAAGTATTTTAAAGCAAATTTGGACTAAGGATGATTTAGGTATCATTGTGAAAATATTAATCCCAATAGAAAAAGAATTAAGTCTTATGCTTGGACATGATGATTTAACTAAAAAAGTTGAATTAATGCAAAATTTTTATAATGGATTGGATTAGTAAAATTCCTATAACTAGGACTCAGCCACCACTAACGCGGCGCTGAGTCGATTTCGTTAGACGTAATTACAATTAAGAGGATATTTTGAGTTTACAACATGCAATAAAATTCGGTAAACAGCTTAATTCTTTTAAATCGAAAAGTGAAGCAGAAAAGTATTTTCAAGAATATAACGAGCATTATCTACATAAAATTCATGAATTAGCCTTAAAATACCAAATCGAATTGAATAATCAACCAGAAAGTATTAAAGTGTTGGAGAAATGGTATTTTGATTTAATAGATCAGGATTTCAAAAGATTCCCAATAAATATTCAAGAATTTGAAATATGTATGGCTATGTATTTTTTACATGTAGCTGTAACAAATAATCCTGAAGCAGAATATTTAGTATCGGAATATCCGTTTGTTAAAGGAAAATATGAATTTGGAGTTAAATTAGGATTACTCACTTATAATTTAGCTCGATGTACAGACCATTATAAAACACCTAGCAATAAGAGACAGCAAGCCCTGTATAAAGCATATAAACAATATTTTAAGAAATAATAAACGGAGTAACACTTCGTCTAACTAGGACTCAGCCGCCACTAACGCGGCGCAGTGCCACGTTCGTTAATGGAAATTACACAATAGCAAAAATTGAAACAGAAAATGGAAAAATGCAATCCATTGTCTTTCCCAACGAAAACCACGGCAAATAACCTGGACCCATGCCGCCGGCTGAGTCCTTACCTACTCTAAAATCCTCCGTGTCTCCGTGCCTCCGTGAGAGACCCAGCACATAGGCCCATCACGCTATGTGCTGTAAAATTATCCACCTTCATTTCAATAGTATACTACTGCTTATAAGTCTCCAGGAAATCGGCCAGTCTCTCCATTACCTGCTTCAAATCTTCCATATTGGGCAAAAAGACCAGGCGGAAATGGTCAGGACTGGGCCAGTTAAAGCCTGTACCCTGTACCAGCTGGACATGTTTGGCCAGCAGGAAATCCAGGATAAATTTCTGGTCATCCACAATATTAAAGCGTTTAATATCCACCTTGGGGAAGACATACAGGGCCCCCTTGGGTTTAACACAGCTCAATCCCGGGATTTGGTTGATTGCCTCCCAGGCATAGTTGCGTTGTTCATAGAGCCGTCCGCCTTCTTTAATGAGATCCTGTATACTCTGATACCCTCCCAAAGCGGTCTGGATACCGAATTGAGCGGGAACATTGGAGCACAGTCTCATATTAGAAAGAATATTCAAACCTTCGATATAATCCCGGGCATGACTCTGATCTCCCGAAACTACCATCCAGCCGGCTCTAAATCCAGCAGCCCGGTAATTTTTGGACAGTCCACCGAATGTAATAAATAGAATATCATCAGCCAGAGTAGCCAGAGGCGTATGCTCCAGGCCATCATAGAGGATCTTATCATAAATCTCATCAGAAAACAGAATAAGACCGTTTTCCTGGGCTATTTTTACTATAGCCTGGAGTATACTTTTGTCATATACAGCCCCGGTGGGATTGTTGGGATTGATGATGACTATACCTTTGGTGTTCTGGGTGATTTTTGACCGGATATCGGCTACGTCCGGCTGCCAGTCATTCTGTTCATCACACACATAATGTACAGCCTTTCCACCTGACAGATTTACAGCTGCTGTCCACAGGGGATAATCCGGCGATGGGATGAGTACTTCATCCCCCGAATTCAGCAGTCCCTGCATAGACAATACAATAAGCTCAGAAACTCCATTACCGATAAATATATCGTTAACTGTGACATCACGGATGCCCAGCTGCTGATAATACTGCATCACCGCTTTACGCGCGCTGAAGATGCCTTTGGACTGAGAATAGCCCTGTGCCTGATTAAGATTAATGATCATATCATGGAGGATTTCATCCGGGGCGTTAAAGCCAAAGGGGGCAGGATTGCCGGTGTTGAGTTTAATAATCTGGTAACCCTCTTCTTCCAGCCGGTTGGCTTCTTCCATGATGGGGCCTCGGATTTCATAGCACACATCATCCAGTTTACGCGATTTTCGGATCTCTTTCATTTGTTTTTTTCCTGTTAGATTAAGAATAGTATATTAGTTTTTTACAGCTGCCAGTATCAGGTCCACGGCAATAGCCAGGACACTGAGAATAAAGATATTGGCATAATTCCACATCTCTTTAGAGCGGTCGATAGATTGTAAAAGATAAAGTACAGCCTTATTATCTTCTTCGCTTAGGTTTTGCCTGCTTTCTATCTTTTTTAGAAGATCATTCTCTCTAATTACCCCTTTTCTTTTCCGGGCTATCAGAAAGCGATAGAAAAAGAAAAGTACATAACCAATAACACCGAAATACCATACCGGCCTGACCCATTGAGGATACAGCCTGTAACAAATCATCAGTACACGGATTGACAAAGCGGACAGCAGCCCCAGAACAAAGAAGCCATTGACTATGATGGGTGGCAAAGTGGTAGGGTCAGAGTTCTTTTTCACTTTTTGTCTACCTGATCATACCTGACCATATATAAATTTTCACCGGTATCGATGAGTAAACGGATATGATTCTCATCTTCCAGTTCATAAGTTGCTGTGAGCTGAACCTGCCTGATATCGTAAAAATACCGGCCTTCCACTTTCCATTTACCGGTTGCCAGGCTGGAAGTAAACACCCCGTTCTGGTATCTACCGGTGGTAAAAGTCCCATCCTGCCTAAGCTCTACTACCATCCTATCCTGTACAGCAGCCTCAAAGCTCTGGTCTGAAATATACCAGAGACCCACCCATTGATCCCTGGGTTTTATATCAGCTTTGACAGTAGGCGCGCAGGATGTAAAGGTACTGAAAAGAAGCAGGCTGAATAGGAAAAAACGGAATCGCATTCTATTTTCCTTTGTATTGTGAAATAGGTACCAAATATAATATTTTCCCCTGACGGTCCCATTTCTGATTTTCACCCTCTAAAAATACATCTGCCAGAATTGTGTCCTCATCTTCTTTTGTAATCTTCAGTTTTCCCTTTTCGAAGACCCAGGTCCTTTGATCCACCTTTTCCTGTTGAGAATTGATTCCGGTTATTTCCATGATACCATTGGGAAGAACATTGACCTGATAATCTCCTTCTTCCCGGGCATGATCAAAACTGGTCTGGGATGCTACCCATTTTCCCAGTATCGGGATATTCTCTGACTTTACGGAACTTCCCTGACAGGAATATAATGTTACAAATGCCAGTATTATACTAAAATAAATTGTTTTCATCGACCCTCTCCTAACCTGCGCCTACTATGAGGAATAGTTTTTCCCCATCCTGATTGGTCCAGATCATACGTCCTTCTTCTACTATTTCAATGGTGGCTTCTATTACCAGTTCCCCTTCAGAGTACAGATTAAGTGTGTTACCATCCAGGACCCAGTTAAAAGTCATCTGGTCTTCTTCACCGTTATCGGTGAGTTTAAAAAACCGTAAAACGCCTTCTTCATTGACTTCCACATATTCCCCTGAAGTCTCCGCGTCTTCGAAACTGGATTCTGATGTTCCCCAATACCCCAGAATATACTCTGCGGTAGGCATTTCATCATTTGTCTCAATATCATCATCCGCGTAAAGCGCGGCAGCGTTCATAGCCAGTATCATGAACAAGGGTACCAGGATTTTTTTCATCTGCGACTCCTCACATTTGTTCCATGTAATCCAATTATAGTGGATGCTCAGATTTTGTGCAACAAAAATCCCCCGGAAAAATCCGGGGGATTGATTTATTTGTTTATTCCATCAATCATTAACCAGATCCTGTTTCAGCACTTCACTAGTAACTGCCGCCTTGCTCCCTGCTATTTCCGGGGAAGCCTGTGTGACTGCTACATTCTTTTTTTCAGCTCTTTTTTTAGTGATTTTTATGCTGAAATGCAAAGCTTCATTTTTTACGGTAACTGAAATCTCCATTTCTTCTTTATCAGAATTAAAATCTTTTTCCTGTCCCAGGATCATCTCACTGGCGGGGATCTCTATCATCCTGCTGATCGACCTGCGCAGAGACCGGGCCCCGTATTTTTCTTCGAAACCTTTGTCTACTACCAGCTGTTTGGCCTTAGGATTCACTTTGAAGTACATCCCTTGCACCAGTAAGTTTGCATTTATATCTTCGATCATGCGGTCGAAGATATCCAGCAATATTTCTCCGTGCAGTGAATTGAACAATACAATCTCATCGATACGATTAAGAAATTCAGGACGCATAGTAGCTTTTAATTCATCCAGTACCGCGCCTTTTTGCATAGAGAGACCTTTCTGTTCATCGGCAAAACCCAGGCTGCCTCTGTTTGTCAGCCGGTCAGTTCCGATATTGGAAGTAAAGATGATAATAGTATTACGGAAATTTACTTTATTGCCCAGACTATCCGTCAGCTGTCCTTCATCCAGAATCTGTAAAAACATATTGAACACATCCGGATTGGCCTTTTCTATTTCATCAAAGAGGATGACGGCATAAGGTTTGCGCCGGATTTTTTCCGTCAGCTCTCCGCCTGATTCATGTCCCACATATCCCGGAGGAGAACCGATCAGACGGCTGACATTAAATTTCTCCATGTATTCACTCATATCCACCCGAATCAGGGAATCCTCTGTACCAAAGATAAATTGAGCCAGGCTTTTGGCCAGCTCAGTCTTACCTACCCCGGTGGGCCCTAAAAAGATGAAATTAGCTATGGGCCGCTTGATATCCCGTAAACCCACCGCGCTCTTTCTGATAGCATCGGCGACCATCTTAATGGCTTCCTGCTGCCCTTTTACTTTTAGAGTCAGTTCCTTTTCTATATCCAGGTATCTCTTTTTCTTATTACCGTCATCAATACGGTTTATAGGGATACCGGAGATAGAAGATACCACTTTTTCTATATCAGACTGATCAATAACCACGGTCTTACGCCGGGAAGAAGCGATCCATTCCATTTTCATGACCTGGTAGTCTTCTTTCTTAATACGTATTTTATCCCGGATATTGGCAGCCTGTTCATAATTCTGACCTTTTACCAGGTCGGCTTTGGCCTGCTCCAATTCTGCCAGTTCTTTTTCCAGCTGAATAAGCGGTTCCGGTTTGTTTTCCAGATAACTGGAAGTATTGGCACCGGCTTCATCTATGACGTCAATAGCTTTATCAGGCAGTTTACGTTCAGAAATATAGCGGTGAGCCAGGCTGACCGCGGCACGGATAGCCTGATCAGTGTATTGGACATTATGAAATTTTTCATATTTGTGGGCTATACGTTCCAAGATCTCCTGGGTCTCTTCCAGGGTGGGTTCTTCCACCACAATCGGCTGGAAGCGTCGCACCAGAGCCTTGTCCTTTTCAATCCGCTTTTTGTATTCATCAAAAGTAGTGGCACCGATGGTACGGATGATACCGCGAGCCAGGGCCGGTTTCAGCATATTGGAAGCATCCAGGGCTCCTTCCGCATTACCCGCTCCCAGGATGGTATGTATCTCATCGATAAACAGGATGACATCATCAGCCATTTCGGTCTCTTTGATGATGTTTTTCATCCTTTCTTCAAATTCACCTCGGTACTTGGTGCCTGCCACCATAAGACCCATATCCAGCAGCAGGATACGCATATCCATGAGTTTTTCCGGCACCATATTGCTCACAATCAGCTGTGAGATGCCTTCGACAATGGCGGTCTTACCTACCCCCGGTTCACCTATGAGGATAGGATTGTTTTTCTGGCGGCGGGAAAGTATCTGCATCACTCTCTGTATTTCTTTTTCCCGTCCTATCACAGGGTCCAGTTTGCCCTCGCGTGCCAGGTGTGTAATATCACGTGAAAACTTATCCAGGAAGGGGGTCTTCACATCTTTTTTCTTTTCAAAGTTCTTGATCTCGCCATATCCTACTGTTTTTATCACAGTCTGGCGAACCTGTTCCAGTTCAATGCCACGGTTTTCAATGATAAAGGGGACTACTGCCTGGGGATTGTCTTCCGACAGGATACCCAGAAGCAGATGTTCCGTGCCCACATAACTATGGCCGATCAGTTTGGCTTCCTGACGGCTCTGCTCCATAATGGTTTTAACCCGTTTGGAGATGGGAATACCACCCAAAGTGAGGGTATTTCCACTGCGGCTCTTGAGTGTAAATTCGACTTCACGTCTGATATCATCCAGGTCTATGCCCAGGCTGAGCATAGCTCGGACACCAGCGCCATCCGTCTCACGGAGCAGCCCCAGAAAAATATGCTCAGGAGTCAGTTCATCTGAAAACAGACGTCTGGCCTCCTGTTGAGAAAGTATTTGTACAACCTTTTGTGCCCTGGGAGTGAACCCAGTAAAATCATGCATAAAGCCCCCTAGTTCATGACCTTGTAGCGGATCTGAACTGTAATTCTACGCAACATTTCCAGCCGGTAACGGTTTACATCCTTTTCCTCCACACCATGCCGATACAGAATTTCCGTATCAGTGGCCTGAAAAAGAAGTTTTTTAAGGTCGGCCGGTTCATTTAAACTTAAGTAATTCTTATATAAAGCGTCAATCAGACTCACATAATATAACATTAAATCCCAGGGCATTTCCTGTAAAGTATTTATATCCATCATTTCTTCAAAGGCCAGTTCCAGCTCATCCTTGTCCTTAAAAAACATCTCCCTGGACTGCATCTCTTTTTCGTACAAGCCTTCCAGGAAGTTCTCAAATTCCTTGAGCATGTCATCTTCTTTCAGTCCCAGAGAGTAGATGTTGGCCAGCATAAACAAGCCGGTATCTTTATTCTCCCCGCCAAAATGATGCAGACTATATCCCATCTGTTCCGCGGTACGAATGACTTCATCAATCTCCTTGGTTGCCAGAAGACCGTAAAGATTTATAAGAACTGAAAATCTGAGTCCTGAACCAACATTCAAAATGGAAGCAGTCAGATAACCCAGCTGTTCGTCATAAGCAAAATCAGCCTTTTTTTCTATCCCGTCTAATAGTACTAATAGTTTCTGATACATCTTACGCAAATTATAGCCCAGCTCCAGGCTGAACAGGCGGATATGATCCAGTTCATTAAACAGCATCACCCATTCCGCTTCGGGATCATAGGCAAATTTACGTCCATTCTTGATGAACTCTTCACTGAGAATATGATTTCCCAGGTACAGCATTCGCTTTTCCGGCGAAAGGTCTTCAAAATTCATGGCTACTGCCCGGGGATCTGTTTCCAGCAGGATCTCCATCAGGCGTTCATCAATATCATACTTATCTTTATCGGTAAGATTTGGAGAAAATTTTAAGCCTTCCAGATTTCTTGTGAACCGGACACGTGAGGATAATACCAGATTGTCCATTTTGTTTTTTCTACGGTTACTTATCTTGGGTAGGTCAATCCAGTGCATGTCCGCTCCCTGAGGGATGATTACCGATCAGTTTGTGGAGCTTGTTTTTTACTTTTTCTGCTTCTTCATATTGTTCCTGATGGAGAAGACGGCGCAGTTTGCCTTTGAGGAAGTTGATCTCTTTTTTGAGTACAAAAAGACGAGCGTACCTGGCCGGCATCTTACCCACATGAGTAGTACCTCTTTGCATCTCAAAAAGGAACTCCTGAATCTGTTCTCTAAAGCTATAATAACAATAAGGACAACCCAGATATCCAGATTCCTTAAAAGTATCAAAATCAAGGCTACAGTTGGGGCAGGTATGACTGTTTTCTTTTTTACTCTGATTCATGAACAAGGATATAGCGCTGATATTAGATACGATACCTGCCAGAAGATCTTTCATTTCCTGGATTACATTAATCAGCTTTTCATCTACCAGTGATAATTCTGAGACTTCATCTTTCTTTTCCAGAAACTGGATAGCACAAGAAGGACAAAGGCCTTTTTCTTCAGTCTGTCCTTCATCTGAAATGATTTTTACATAAATAATGGCTTCATTTTCATGACAGATATCACAGATATGTTCTTCAAAATCATCCTGTTCTTCAGGCTGTTCATGGTCATTAAAATTCAACATATTCTTCCCCTGGATCAGTACTAGACTTATCGTACATGCTGACCCTAAAACTGAAAACCCTCTTTTAAAATTATCAACTCCTGGAGGGAAAGGCAAAAATATCTTACGGCATTTTTGCTGATTCAGTGTTTCTCTATTATATTATATAACATCTTTGATGGATTTTAAAGTAAAAAGAGGTTTTAATGCTGGATATATCTGCCTTTCAGGACAGTCTGGATAAACTGGGCACAGACATGGATAAAAAAGATCTGATACGTAACCTTAAAGAAATGGAAAAATCTGCTCTGGAACAAATCCGGACCGATAATTTAGCTCCCTGGACTAAAAGAAAAGGGCGTGATATCAGTCACCTCTTATCTGCGGTTAAAGATGCAGTGATATTAAAAGTCATTGAATTTGTGGGAGGAGTCCCTCAGGGAATTTCCGTATTGGCAGTGGGAGGATATGGCAGAGACGAGATGTCCCCCTATTCCGATATTGATATTCTGGTGATACATGAACCCCGGGTGGACCCTAAAAAATTTGCCAATGCTTTATTTTATATCCTTTGGGACCTGGATTACAAACTGGGAAATAGTGTCCGGACTGTTAAAAATATTATCGAACACAGCAAAGAGGACATTACACTTTTGACCGCTCTTTTCGAGACCCGGCTACTGGCCGGTACGGAAAAGCTCAGAAATGAAATGTATAAAGACCTCTATAAGGCTCTCAACTCACGTAAAGAGTCCTATATCAGAGAAAAGCTGGTAGAATTTCATGAAATTTCAAAAAAGACCGCTTATGCCGTTTTGCTCAAAGAGCCCAATCTTAAAGAAAATCCAGGCGGTTTGCGCAGTGTACATCTTTCCCGCTGGGCATATTTCGCCTTTTTCGGTGAAGGAGGTATGGAACCTCTAAAAAAACTGCTTCCCTCTATTCTTTATAAAAAATTGGCTACAGCCTATGACTATATCCTATATATACGAAATATGCTGCATTTTATCCACCGGCGCAAAGAAGACACTCTTTTTATAGATTATCACCAGGAAGTGGCTTCACACCTGGGACTCAAAGGCGATGATTACCAGAAAGTCATGCGAATGATGCACAAAATCTACAACAAAGCAATGGATATTTTTCTGATATCATCCCACGCTCTGGATCTGATTTACTTCAACCAAAAAAAAGGGTTCAAAAAAAAACTCACTGAACATACTTATCTTCAGGACAATGAACTTTTTGTCCAGCAGGATAAACCGCTATCCATCATGGAAGCCCTGGACCTGATACAGTTGTGCACCGAAAATCAATATTTGTATTCATATACCCTGATTGATTACCTGAGAAGATGTGCTAATATTATAAAGCCTGAGGATAGAAAATCCCGTGAAATATTCAACCGTTTTTTGGATATCATCTCCCTGCCCAACGGTTATGAAGCCCTGAATCTCATGAAACTTTCTAACTTTCTGTATAAATACATCAAATATTTCGGCAGGATCCGGCATTTTATAATCTATAACCCTTTTCATAAATTTACGGTGGATGAACACAGCCTGGAAGCAATCTGGGCTCTGGAACGCCTCACTACACACGACTATAACAGTTTTGACAGAGAAAAAGTCAGAGATCTCATCCCCCTGGCCGAAAAACACAAGGAAGCTCTATGGATAGTCAAACTGGCACTTCTCTTTCATGACATAGGTAAAGCCTGGCCCGGTGAACATACCAGAAATGGAGTAGAGATTGCTGACCTGATATTTGAAGATTTTCCGGTGAGTTTCCGTTACCGTTCACTGATCAAATTTCTGATCAAGAATCACCTGCTGCTCACCCATATTACCCGCCGCAGCGATATCCAGAGCCAGGAAGTGATCCTGGACCTGGTTGAAAAATTTACCGTGACACCCTATCCTCAGGAATACCTGGATTATCTGTACCTGCTGACCTATTCCGATGTACTGGCAACTAATCCCACTAATTATACCGGCTATGTAGCCGCGCTATTGCGTCAGCTCTATAACAGGACCCGTGAAGTGCTTTCCAATCGGGAAGCATTGATCAGTGACAAAGATTATATGGAAAAGATCATCAGTGAAGCAAAAAATCTGTCACAGACCGACGGTATCGAAGATTTTATCCAATCTCTGGGAATACGTTATGCCTCAGTAAACACAGCAGAAGAAATTATAAAAGACTATCTGCAGATCCAGAAATGCAGGCAGGGTAATGTCAGTATATCAGTTTCCAATTTTAATGAAGTACTGCAGGTGAAAATCTTCAGCCCTGACCGGCTGGGACTATTTGCACAGCTGGCTGGAATCCTTCTGATAAACGGTGCCAATATTATCAGGGCTAATATTTATACTTATCAGGACAGCGCCTTTGACGTGTTTTTTATCAATGACATCTTCGGTGCCAACCTTACCCGTGAAAATATGCAGGCCGAACTGGATTCCTGGGTCAACCGGGTCCAGGAATCGGTTCTGAAATTTCTGGAAGATGACCCATTGTTAAAAGAAAGGGTAAAGAGCCTGAGAGACCGGGTCAAACCTCTGCCGGATATTTTCCTGACAGAAGGGGCAGTGAATATCACTCACCGGGAAGGCCATGAATACCTGTTGGGTGTGAGCGGTTCTGACCGTCCTGGTCTGTTGTTTGATGTATGCCGCTACCTGAGCACCCATGCCATGACCATACGTTCCGCTATCATCGATACCATCGGATGGCATATCAAAGACGTTTTTGTGGTAGATACCGGCAGATCTTTAAGTGAACAGGACTGGGAAGAGCACCGAAATGAACTATTGAAACTACTGAACCAGAAAATTTAACGCTCACCGGTCTTCTTGATAATATGATAGCCGAATTGGGTGCGTATGACCTGAGATACCAGGCCAGAGGATTTTCTTTTTACAGCTTCTTCGAATTCCCTGACCATTTTTCCGGGACCAAACCAGCCCAAATCTCCGCCCTTACTTTTAGAAGGACAGGTTGAAAATTCACGGGCCAGTTCTGAAAAACTCGCACCTTTTTTAATGCGTTTGAGAAGGTCTTCCGCCAGGGCTTTATCTTTAACCAGTATATGGCTGGCTTTCCATTCCATCTCTGTCTCCTAGGTACTTAATAAATGTAAAATAAATGTTGCTCCCTTACCCGGTTCACTGACCAGATCAAGCTTGCCATGGTAGTAAGTCATGAAACTCCTTACCATATATAAACCTAAACCGGCTCCACTCTCGTTTAATGCCCGAGTGGAGTCAGACCGGTAAAATTGTTCAAAAATCAGTTCCTGTTCATCCAATGGAATACCGGGTCCATCATCTTTAATCCTGAGTTCCAGGTATTCCCCTTTCATACTTCCGGTTACTTCCACCTTTCCTTCAGGATGATTATAGAGGATAGCATTGCCTATCAACTCATCTAATATAGCCCGTATAATAGTCTCATTACCGGGATAATGACTGAATTCTTCACACAGCTTGGTTTTTATTTTAATCTTTTTACGTTCCAATTCACTGTGATATTTATGCAGTAGGCTCTCAATGACATGATTAAAATCTATGGGTGTGGCGGTAAGATCATCTACTTCCTTTTCCATCTCCACCAGGTTTAGGACTCTTTGCACGGTTTCCGTTAGTTTACGGGTTATTCCCCTGGAATCTTTGATATTTTTGGCACAGGACTCGCACTGGCATTGTTCTATTCGGGTTAATTTATTATCCAATTCCTGACAGGGAGCCATAATATGCTGAGATAGACGGCTGATAAATTCATTTTTCAAATTGATTAAACGCAGTAACTCCCAATTTTGCTTTCTGACTTTTTTATATAGATTGGCATTATTAAGTGAAATGACCGCCTGCAGGGCAAATATCTCCGCAGTAAACTGGTCACGGCTGTAAAATGTCTTATCCGGCCCGTTTTTAGCCGCATACAGCACTCCCATAACCGTATCCTGCTGCATCAGAGGTACAGCAATAATATTCACTTCTTTCCTGGACTTGCCTCCGGATACAGTGTGGTTGAGGAGCATCTGGGAAAGGCAGGTATCTTTGCATTTGTGTACCAATTCCATTTCAGCCTGAAAAGCCGGTTTTTCCAAATCTTCCGGTTTTACTTTCCAGGTGGAAATAGGTACAAGTCTGGAATCACGCAGCCAGAAGATTCCGGAGCGGTCTGCTTCCAGACTTTGAGCCAGGGAGGTAACAATCCTGTGCATCAATTCTTCTTCATCCAGAATAGCTGAAATTCCCCTATTGATTTCCAGTACCCGCAATAGATCCTGGTCCCGGTGCTTCAGCTCCACACTGGAGAGATTAGATACTTTTTCCCGGGCCAGGAGTTCCTGGTCAGCGCCCTGTCGTTCCGATCTGGCTAGACCGTGTATCCTTTCATGAGCCTCAATAGTTTTATAAGCATCTTCTATTTCCCGGGCAGAGAGACTTTCCACGATTTCATGCGCCTGAATGATGCGTTCGGCGTCTATCCTTTCCCGCGACATCATCCCCTGCACCACTTCCTGGGCCTCAATAATGCGCCGGGCTTCATCAATCTCCTGAGCAGAGAGCTGCTCTACCAATTCGTGGGCATGAATGATCTTCTCGGCATGAATCCTTTCCTGGGTCATCAGATTTTGAAGAATTTCCTGGGCCTGAATGACACTGTCAGCGTCTTTTAATTCCCTTTCAGACAGTGTCTTGAGGTTTTCATAGGCTTCTGTTAGTCTTTCCAGATGAACTATGTAATCATCCCGGGAGCGTATACTGTCCTGTAGATTATGGGTATATTCCAGCAGTTCTTCCCGGCTGAGTTTGTCCAGTGCTTTCTCAGGTTGAGGAGTCAGACTTTTTTTTGCCATTGTCTTGCCCTTTTAATGCAAAAGGAAGGTCAGCGTAAAAGTCGACCCTCTGCCGAAATCACTTTCCACTTTTATCTCACCACCATAATAGCGTAAAAAATTCCTGACCATGAAAAGTCCCAGTCCGGCACCTTTTTCATTCAGTGTCGGTGAATCCTGGGTACGGTAAAACTGTTCGAAAATCTTTTCCAGATCATCTTTACGTATCCCATTGCCGTTGTCTTTAACTTCCAGTATGAGATGCTCCCGGGATAACCGTCCGTTTATCTCTACCCATCCCCCCGGTTTATTGTACATGATGGCATTGCCCACCACTTCATCCAGGATAGTCCGGATGATGACACTATTGGCCTGGAAACTACTGAACTCACGGCTGAGATCCGTCTTGATGGTGATGTTTTTTTCAGAAATTACACCCTGATACTTTTCATTCAGCATTTTTAAAAGTTCAATAAAGTCCACACTTTCTGAAAAGAGGTCATCTACTTCACGGGAAAGTTCTTCAAAAGTCAGCATTTTTTCCGCGGCGGTGATAAGGTTAGCTACAGTCTTGCGGGCTGTGACTACCAGCTCCTGCTCATCGTTATTTAACTGAGGATGCTGATGAAATTTATCCAGAATCTTGGCCAGACGTTCGGCGGGTTGTTTCAGGTAGCGCGAAGTATGAGTGATGAACTGACTGCGCAGATTGACCAGCTTCAACAGCTCCCCGTTCTGTTCGATGATGCGTTTATAGAGAGCGGCGTTGTGCAGAGAGATAGCTACCTGGAAGGAGTAAATCTCTGCAATAAACTGATCCTGTCGGTGGAATGTTTCGGTATCAGAAAGTATGTCCACATAGAGGACTCCCCGCCATTCCTCTTTGTAGTACAAGGGCATGACCATGATGGAAATATGGCTGGTACCTTTTATATGACTTACTGTTTTCAGTTTGATGATCTGGGTCTTACCGGATTTTTTACAATCTTCAATTACACTGAGTGGATAAGCAAATTCCTGAGTAGAGAGTATGTCACCCGTCATATTGACAAAACTCTTGGCTAAAAGGAAATCCCCGACCTGCTGCATTAAAAGAGCCCGGTCGGCATGGACTGTCTTCACCAGATGCTGAACGATATGGCGCAGCAGCTGGTCTTCTTCGAGAATAGAAGAAATGAACTGGTTGACTTCCAGGATATTGAGCAGGGCTTCATCTTTTTGTCGGAGTTCCTCTTCAGATAGTTGTGAAACATTTTTCAAAGCATAGAGCTGACTAAAGGCATCATGTTTTTCCTGATAACTGAGTTCCTGGAGCTTTTCGTGAGCCTGGATAGTCTGCTGGGCATCCTGCATTTCTTTGAAGCTGAATTCTTCCAGCTGTTCATGCGCCTGGATGATCTTATCCGCTTCCTTTCTCTCCTGGGACATGAGCTCCTGGACGATCTCCTGGGCTTTGATTCGCTGATCGGCATCTTTCAGCTCGGCATCGTAGAGGTCTTTCAGCTGTTCATAGGCGTCTTTGGTCTTCTCCAGGATATTGATGTAGTCATCTTTTTGCTTCAATTCCTTACGGAGAGCTTCCAGTTCCAGGTCTCTGTCTTTTTCCGACATTTTTTTCCCTTACTCTGATATTATCCCATTATATAATACAAGTAAAAGAGGGTCAAGCACTATGAGCTATCTGAAAAATTGTCTGAGTATTACTAGACAGAAAATCTCACTATCATAATATCTCCGTCCTTCATGACATAGTCCTTGCCTTCCTGACGAAGCAGTCCTTTGTCGCGGACAGCAGACCAGCTCCCCTGAGTGACAAAATCCTGATAGGCTACGATCTCACCCCGGATAAACCCGCGCTCCATGTCGGAGTGAATCTTGCCGGCAGCCTGAGGGGCTTTAGTCCCCCGGGTAATGGTCCAGGCTTTGGATTCTTTTTCTCCCGCGGTAAAAAAGGTAATCAGTCCTAAAAGTTTATACCCTTCCAGAATAAGGGTTTCCAGGCCGCTCTTATCCTGACCTAATTCCAGGAGAAACTCTTTGGCTTCAGATTCTTCCAGCTCAGATATCTCCTGTTCAATTTTGGCACAGAGTACCACCACATCACAATCCAGTTCTTCCGCTTTGGATTTAAGTTTCTGATAATAGGGATTGGATTCATATCCGCTTAGGCCGTCTTCGCTGGTATTTCCCACCAGGAGATACTCTTTATCAGTGAGCAGCTGTAGCCCTTTGATGATCTTTTTTTCTTCATCAGTCAGGGAAATATTTTTGACCAGCTTGCCTTCTGACAGCCCGTCTTTCACCTTGACCAGAGCGCCTACTTCCGCTTCAGCCGCTTTGTCCCCGGAGCGCATGAGCTTCTGTTTTTTACCCAGGTAGTTTTCCACCTGCTCCAGATCCTTGAGCATCAGTTCCATGTTGATGATATCTACATCTCGGGTGGGGTCTACCTCCCCTATATGGATGATATCGGGATCTTCAAATAAACGGACAACCTGGACTATAGCATCCACATTACGTATGTGTGATAGAAACTGGTTACCCAGGCCCTCTCCCTGACTGGCCCCTTTGACCAGGCCGGCAATGTCCACAAACTCTACGGTTGTGGGGATTATTTTTTTGCTGCTGTTCAGCTCCGCCAGTTTGTAGAGCCTTTCATCCGGTACATTGACTATGCCCACATTGGGGTCGATGGTACAGAAAGGATAATTGGAGCTGTCCACCCCCGCTTTGGTCAGGGCATTAAAGAGCGTTGATTTACCTACGTTGGGAAGGCCTACTATTCCACAGGAAAAACCCATTTTACTGTCCTCATGTTTATTCAGGAGAAATATTTTAGCATCTTTTCCCTATCTATGCAATTGCCGGCCGGGACTATAAAAAATACTTAGCCATTTTTACGGTTTTATCTTATAATCCTGTGTCTGGAGGCTCCCGCATGGAGAAAAAGTCATTCAAAGGTGAAAGTCTGATTATTCTGGCAGGCCTATTTTATTCCGTGGAGAGCATTCTGGTCAAGACGCTGAGCCGGGAATTCAGCGGTATTCAGATCTCTTTCTACCGCTTTATATTTGGTTTGATCTTCAGCCTGCTGGCACTATTTATCCTGCGCAAGGAGCTCCGCTTCAGAGAACCCTGGACTCTGACCGGGCGGGCTGTAGCCGGGGTATTGTCCATGATAGCCTATTATCTGGCGGTACAGTGGGGCAATCCCGCCCGGGCTCTGCTTCTCAACCTCACCTATCCGGTTTTTGCTATGGTGTACGGCTTCTTATTTTTTAAAGAAAAAGCGGGCTGGAAAGAAATGGTGAGTATGCTGCTCTGCCTGGGTGGTATATTATTGGTATTCTATGACGGCTCCCCGGTCCCCTGGCAGGCCAATTTCTGGGCCCTGGTCTCAGGCGGGTCTGCCGGTATGGCTGTACATTTTATCCGGAGAGCCAGTCAGGTCAACAACAGCTATATCATCTATATCGTAGTTTGTGTGCTAGGTATACCCGTCTCCTTATCCGGTTTCTCTACCTGGAAAGCAGTGCAGACTCCAGATGTTCTGTTCTTACTGCTCATTGCCTTTGTGGTGTTTATAGGGCAGATTCTGATGCAGACCGGATTCCGCTTTATCACCGCGGTACGGGGCAGTATTCTGGGCTATGCCAGCATACCTTTTACCATGCTGCTCAGTCACTTTCTGATTGGAGAGAATATCACGCTGCTCATGGTAGTTGGTGCCCTGCTCATCTTTGCGGCGGTGACTTTTAATACACTCACCCGTTCTATACAACCTGCCCCTCCGGATACAGGCCCTGGTCACTAGTTAGACTATCCTTCCGGCATATTTGCTTTTTTAATATGTTTTCCCTAAGATATGCTATTCAATTGCAGGGAGTCTCATGTCTATCCGAATCGAAGGCATCGTCAGCGACGCCGACACCAGCCAGCCCGTTAAAGATATAATAGTCAGACTGATTCATGACCGTACCACCCTTTGTCAGTACCTGACCGGCAAAGATGGCGCCTATGTAGTGGAGAGTCAGCGTAAAAAACCGGGATTATATGAAATTGAACTGCACTGTTCCGAAACTATGGATGATTATCATGCCAGACGTGAAAGTATAGAGATAGACAGTCTGCCCTATCAGAGCCGGCTCGATTTCAGCCTTTTATCTACCCGGAGATTTTAGAGAGGATTGCGGGATCGGGGCTGTATCTTTTTCTTGGCTTTTTCCAGATGGTCCAGGATCTCTGGGTGATTGGGCAGCAGCTCAAAAGCCTGTTGGAGCTGTTTGACCGCGCTGTTATAATCCTGCCCGGCAAAATAGGCCCAGCCCAGACTGTCATGGTAGGCGGCAGAATTGGGGTCCAGGGCTACTGCCTTACGGCCTTCCACCAGGGCTTCTCCCACATTGATGCCGATCTCAGAATAGGTAAAACACAGATTGTTATGTGCTGAAGCATTATTGGGGTCGAGTTCGATAGCTTTTTTAAAATTCCGGATAGCCTCATCAAAACGTTTCAGTAAATAGTAGACATATCCCAGAGCGGAATGTGCCATACTACTCTGGGGATTGGCCTCCAGGGCCTGTTTAAATGATTTCTCGGCGCGGTCAAATTCTTCCGATTCGGTATAGATCAGGCCCTGCAGCATATTGACCTGAACCAATTGGATGATATTGAGCTGGTTGGACTTGCCCAGGGGAATCATGGTCTTGAGGGCCAGAGGGACATCTCCCATATTCATATAACATATAGAAAGATAATAATCCACCACATGAAAGTTAGGAAATTTTTCTTTGATTTCTTTTAGAATGTCCAGAGCGGTATCAAATTTAGCACGGGGCAGATAGATGTCAGTTACCGGGTGGAGTTTGGATTTGAGTTCGCGGGGGAGTTTCAGTCCGGGGCCTTTGCCCTCAGGACTGGGTGTAGTAGATTTCTTCATCTGACTTGATAGCTATGATCCCGGCTCCCTGTGCCAGGTACAGCTGAATCTTTCTATCATTCATAGTAAGTTCCACCTGAAGGACACCAGACCAGGTCTTTCCCCCGATCTGCCGGCTGTACCACTGATCCACATATTTCATGGAGATACCTTCGCCGATATTGATCACAGTCCCATTGCGGGGATTATTGTTGAAGAGTATTACGTCATCGGTAATAGAGCGGTAATAGATACCGTCATGGATAGCTACCAGGTAAAAGTCACCGGTATCTGAGACACGGAAACGGAAACGGTAATTCAGAACCGTATCTCCCTGAGTCCAGGCCATATCCCAGTTTACAAAGACATGCCCCATTTCCTTGGCTTCTTCAGGTATCTCGATTTTACTTTTAAAAGCTATCTGACTTCCGGATTTGGAAACCAGTTGAAAATTAAAATCCGTCTTTATAGGAAAATATTTAGAGAAAGGCAAAGACACGCTATAGAGAGGAACCGCCACAGTGAGCAGGAGTAAAAACCAGATTCTGCGCATCTTAGATATCATCCAGTTCTTCTATCTCATTCTGGAAATTCTCAATGGTTGAGGAAGCCAGGCGGGAAGTAAATTCCTTTTTGTCTTTGAAGATACCTTTGTACTCCTCATAGAGATCCATGGCTTTCTGGTTTTTACCGGAGTCATCATAGATGCGTGCCAGCAGCAATACCACGCGGGCATCATTGGGGAATTTACTGAGGTAGTCCAGACTCATGGCCACAGCCTTGTCATAGGTTTTTTCTTCCAGGTAGATACGTATCATTCCAATGATAGCATATTTATTAAAGCTGTGCTCTAAAACGCCTTTGTAGGCTTCTTCCGCTTCTTTGAGCTTGCCTACCCTCACGTAGCTGTCGCCCAGACGGGTAAGGATGCGTTCGTTATCTGGTTCGTTGCGCAGGATCTTCTTCCAGTACTTGATGGAATCCTTGTAACGTCCCTTGCCGCGCAGGCTGTCGGCTATACCATAGAGGGCGTAAAAATTATTACGGTCTATCTCCAGGGCTTTCTGGTAATAGTCGATGGCTTTATCAAACTGCTTCCAAATACGGTAGATATTACCCACCATGGTCAGGATGTTGATAAAACGGGGGTTTACTTCCAGTAGTTTCTTCCAGTAGTCCAAAGCCCGGTTGTATTTTTTATTCTTGTAGTATAGATCCCCGATACCCATTAGGGCGAATTTGTTGCGGGGATTGATATCCAGGGCCATAAGATAATATTTTTCAGCGTTATCAAAATCGAATTTTTTGCGATAGGCATCCCCTACCCGGGTCATGATCAGGTAATCCTGAGGATCTATTTCCAGAACCTTGATCCAGTAATCCATAGCACGGTTCCAGTTTTTAAGCCCGCGGTAGGCATCTGCCATACCGGTAAGTGCTTTACGGCGATTGGGGTCTTTAGACAGGCTGGTCTCATAAAAAGGAATGGCGTCTTCAAAGAAAAGCTGTTCACGCAGACAGTCACCCATACCTTCCAGCGCGTCCAGGTATTCCACATGGTCCTGATCACCCTGTTCCTTAATGGTATCTATGATATCTTTATAAACCGCTTCCGCGTCTTCATATTCTTCTTCTTTGAGAAGGGACTGAGCTTTATCGAGTAGATCCCTGATACTGTCCATCCTGATTCCTTATCTGGGTATTTTCACTAAACTTAAATATAGCCTATATTTGCTAAAAAGTCAAACATGCCCGATAGTCATATTACAAATTTCCAGCCCTATCATTCTTCAAACTGGTGTACAGCCAGATTGAATTTATCAGCCAGCCGGATCAATAGACTGTGTTCTTCCGTGCGCATACGGCGTTTTCCCTGCTGATGACTTATCAGCCTGTCATACATGGCATCCTGAATCTCTGACTTTTCAAAATCCAGGCCCGCCAGATTGGCGAAGTCTATCAGATGATCCAGCTTGTCTATCTCCTTTTTGTCCAACTGCTCCACCACGGAATGGATGCGCAGGGATACTTCCCTCTGCAGTAAGGGAGCTATCTCGGTAACATCGATCTCCAGGTCTGAACTCCGCGCTGATAATATGACTCTGATCAGGTCGGAAAAGTCATATTTATCTATGCCTTTTTCCAGCATATGGTTCATTTCCTGGATAATATGATTGGACAGCAGATTCCGGATGGACAGAATATCCTGGGTATCCATAGACACCTGCCAGTCCCGGTAATTTTTCAGTATGGACAGGAATTCTTCCACATCCAGCTGCGCTTCACTGACCTGACGGTGCAGCTCACTGAGACGCGGTGCACTGACGTCCTGCAGTATAGAGCGGCGTACCTCATATTTCATGTCCAGAATATGGAAGGACTCCCTGAACCAGTCCCTGAGCTCACGGTTCACGGCTCGCAGATTGTCCTGCCGGCATACCTTATCCAGATAAGTGAGTAGACTCTCATCAATATAGGACTTGATAAAACTGGTGTATTCCTGTCCGGCAGAGATGATATAAGCCAGGTAAGCATCCTGCTGGCCAGTCAGCCGGTCTTTCAGCTCCAGCTGGAATTTATGGACAGACCACTCGGTGTGTGTGATCCTGTCGGCTTTAGTGACCTTAAGGGCATGGCCGTACATATATTGTGTTTTACCCGTGGAGACATCCTGATTGCGTAAGATTTTCTCCAGTAGGAACTGGTTGATAACCCGGCGGCTGTCAAACTGGTGGGCCCAGACCATATCCTCAAATATCCTGCGTCCGTTCACAAAGGCCGGGATATTGGACACTGCTTTTTCCAGAATGTGCAGGAATTTTTCTCGGGTATCGGAGGGCAGCATATCTTCCACCAGATCCAGAACCCGGGCGGCATAACGCATATCCTGCACTGTCTCTATCCCGGAAATCTCGGAGAAAAACCAGCCGCAGGAGGTATACATAAGCATAGCCTGGCGCAGAGCCTCCATGATCCTTATGATGAGGAGCCTGTCCTGATCACCCGGTGTTTTTCTGAGATGAGATTTAAGCCAGGCGGCCAGTGCCTCTTCCCTAGCCTTCATGTCGGGGGCGGCGGCTACCTCGATATAATCATTCCGGGCCTTCCAGACATCATGAAGCCAGGGTCTGAGCTCCTCCCCGGCCAGGCGGTGGACGCGGTCACGCAGCAGGTCAAAAGCCTGACGCAGAGGATGGCGCCACTGCTGTTTCCAGTCCGGAGCACCCCCGGTCTGACAGCCGCAGTCTTCAAACCAGCGTCCTACTCCATGGGCGCAGCTCCAGGCAGTACCCAGGCCATTGTTGCCTTCCTTGAGTCTGACTCTGTCCCGGGGGGGATTATGAGCCAGAAAATGCCCGTAATTACCGAAGAAGAAATCCTCCCTCTCCCGGTTTTCATAGATGAGCCGGGCCAGGCACATATCGCCGAAGGGCTCATGGTGGCCGTAGCTCTCTCCATCAGTAGCTACATTTATCATAGGGGGTGCCTGATCGGGATGGTCATGAGCCAGTAGCTCACCCCGTAGATGATCAACATTAAACAAAAGATGTTCAAAGGACAGTTTGGAAGCGATATCCCCGTAATAGAAAAACACTGCCAGTTGGCCGGCAGGTGTCTCCAGGCGATATGCCCGGGAAGGATCGATGTTATTGTGACTGACATCGGTCCACTCTTCCTGCCCCTCATACTGCACTGCCTGTGCCTGAGTGGGAGCCAGGATGATATATTTCACCCCCTGCTCTATCAGGACCTCCACGGTTCGGTCATTAACGGCGGTCTCTGCCAGCCAGATCCCTTCACTGCGCCGTCCATAGGTCTTTTCAAAATGGCGCAGTCCCCATACGATCTGGGTGGTCTTGTCGGCGTCAGTAGCCAGAGGCAGGATGATATGATTGTACACCTGGGCGATGGCATTGCCGTGACCCTCCAGGCGTTGCGCGGAATGCCGGTCTGCCTCCACTATCCTCTCCAGGGTACGGGGATCATGCCGCAGCAGCCAATCCACCAGAGTGGGACCGAAATTAAAGCTGATGTGTTCGTAATTATTGAGGATAGCCTGGATGCGTCCGAAGCTGTCGATGACACGGCTGGCGGCATTGGCGGCATAGCACTCCCGGTTGATACGCTCATTCCAGTCATGAAAGGGCGCGGCGGAGTCCTGGGTCTCGATCTCGTCGGTCCAGGGATCCTCGCGGGGAGGCTGATAAAAATGGCCGTGAAGTATCAGATAATTCCTTCTATTTTCCATGTCGTTTTTCCTTGTAGTCAATATCGTACCCGAGAGTGTAGTAAAATTTCAGGGAAAAGTCAATAGACGCGGGTAGCTCTACCGGGTAGTAAATTTATCCCCTCGACCTGAGGCGGAGTCCACTCTGAATCCCCGGTTTTCCCCCCTGAGGAGGCGTCCTGAGGGCCGCGGGGAGTAGCGGGAGTAGCTACTCCGGTCTGGTGATCCCTTCTCACAGGAGCTGTAGAGTGAGCGTATCCCTGTTTATCTTGGTAAGAGGCGAAATCCCGAGCGGTTGGGCGGTACCTGATTGTCAACGCTCCGCGGTGCTTCGGAGAGAAGTAATGGATGATGAAGTTTTTCAAAAAAAAGATGTCTTCTGACTAAAGATTGAATATATCCAACCTTTTTAATTGACGGTAAACTTATTAATAAGTAAAATAATTACAGGAGGTCAGAATGGGATTAGTACACGCTGAAATTATACTTAAAAACCCCAGAAAACCGGAACTGGAACCAGTTAAAGTTCTAACCCTGGTGGATAGCGGAGCAGTTCATTTATGTATTCCCGAGCATATCATGCTTCAATTAGAACTGGAAGAATCGGATAAAAAAGCCGTATTATTAGCTGATGGCAGTGAAAAATTAGTACCCTATGTAGGTCCTATAGAAATACGATATAAAAACAGAGTCGGATTTTCCGGAGCACTGGTGCTGGGGGATCAAACACTGTTAGGGGCTATACCTATGGAAGATATGGATCTGGTCATCATACCTCGGACCAGAAGTCTGGATATCAATCCTGCCAGTCCCAATATTGCCAGTTCAATTGCCAAGTAGCTTTCATTTTCACATATTCAGGGATTTCAGTCTGATTCATGTTTGTTGTTTCTGACTATCTCAGGCACATAGCGGTGAGGCCGTTGATATTGGTGCGGAATCCGAATTTTTCGTAGAATTTCACATTGCCGGGTGTGGCTACCAGAGTGGGTTTGAGGTCGTTCTCCTGCAGGATCTCCATCAGGGCTGTCATGATCCGGCTGCCGATACCCTGGTGGCGAAAATCAGGGTGCACAATCAGACGCATGATATAGGCGTGCAGTATCCCGTCAGATATGACATGGACAAAACCGATGAGTCTGCCCCCCGCATCCCGGGCAGTAAGACAGCACCAGGAACGGGTAATGGCACTTTCCAGTTTCTCTACCGGACTGACTTCCCAGTGGTTGGTCTTCAATAATTCGTTGAGCTCCACCGCAGAGAGTTTACCATCCCGTACTATTGAAACCTGCATATAGTTTCCTTGTTTTAAAATATTCCCTTGCTCTAAATATAATCAGCGCGAAGGCCTGTCATTCCTGATCTCGAGCCAACCTTCGGGATGTCCCAGGGGTTTAAAGCCCAGCTTCTGGTAGACTCCATGTGCATCTTGAGTGATCAGTACCCATTGATAGACATCCCGCAATGAAGTGTGATCAAGTATCTCCCTGACCAGAGCCTGACCTATCCCCTGCCGCCGGTAGTCTTCTACTACATAGACATCCATGATATAACCAAAGCGGGTCTTGTCGGATATAGTGCGTGCAAAGCCGATCTGCAGCCCGGCATCAGTAAAGGCCCCAACTACTAGAGCAGAATTCAAAGCACCTTTTCTGACTTCATCCAGACCAATCCCGGGAACCCAGTAGGAGCAAGACAGCATCTCTGTGACTCTCTCAAAGTCCATGTTTTCTATTCCGGTTTTGTAGGTGATTTCAGGCATAATCCGCTCCTTTTGGGGATAATATAGAGTATTCCCGCCCGCTCCGGCAGAAAGACACAATCCCAGGCCCTAGAATTATACCCTCAGGGAACATAATATTCCATTTTTTACTGAAAACCATACCCTGGATATACTACACTCAAATCACACAGTTTTGGAGACCTTTTAAAAATTGACGCCTCATAAAATTGTCCTTTTGCATCAGTATGTTATGATATGCTGGAATGAAAGGATGGAGTGAAATATGAAAAAATTTATACTGATTTTTCTGCTGGGACTGTCACTGTACCGCTGCAGCACCAGCGATGCGGTTTTACTGGAGGATAATCTCAGCCTGCGGTATCAGGCTGCAGTCCTGGACGCTTCGGTAGCCGAACCGATAGAGATTTCACGAAATCTGACTCCCATCAACAACTATAATCAGGATCTCAACCGGGATGAAAAGGGGCGTGTACTCGTCCTCACCTGGACCTCCTGGAGTGGATATGATACTCTGGTAGGTCAGGAAACGACTACGGGAGTGGATGTGTGGGTGACTGTAGTGCCCCATCTCAGGGATTTCTACCACCGGCTCAGTTACTCAAGGGACAAAAAAGTACTCCGTCTGGAACAGCTCCTGGGTCTGCCGCCCCATTCCGGAAAAGACCGCTTTGTGGAGATATGGGTGCACCCCGATAACCTGTTCCGACCCTCACCCGATCCGGGTATATCGGATAGTGAAGCAGAACTGGCCTTCCCCACCCTGCTGGGTCAGGAAGTGGTCTCACCCGAATACAAAGTCTGGTTTGAAAACCTGAAGGCTTCCTCTTATGGGGAAAAAGGCTACCCCTGGACCCGTCTGGGGTATACCTACGACTGGGGCAGCACCCGGACAGAAATCGGCCTCAGTGAATTCATCATCAAAAAAGGGTCAAAGGTCATCATACATTCCGTGACCAGGAATGAAGAATATTGACGCAAAAATCTGAGTAAAGTATGTCTTAGAGGGAATATAGGAATGAAATCAACCAGATTAATTTTGTTTTTGTTGTTTACCCTTAATCTTAATATCAGTTTTGGCGCAGACCCGGCCCATTTTCCGGATATGGAATTATATAAAAAACCATACACAGTAAATTCAGGATGGATATGGATCACGTTATATCAGGACAAAAATGGCTTAGTGCGTGCAATAGAATGCAGCGGTGACTATCCTGAAGGCGCTCAATACTGCAGAGAATATTTTGATAGTGGCGGCAATGTAAACCGTATATTATGGGACCTGGGACAGTTGGATGAAGAATATTTCGGTTACGCGCTTTTTCAGGAAGGAAAAAGAGTAAAAACTTCCAGCAGGCTTTCTCAGCCTGATTATAGTGATGGGAAGTGTACCTATAAAATCAGAGAAAATGTTTTTAACAGGGAAGGTTTATTTTTGTCAGTAAATGAAGTTTGGCAATATATGAAAAAGTGTCATGAAATTAACGGTTATATATATCTGGATTGGATCGATAGCAGCGACTACTCCGAAATAGAAGACGGGGATCAGGTGATGGTATGCCAGCCGGAAGTGGCTGTGCACCAAAAAGCTGATAATCAAAGCGCGATCATAGATACCCTCAGCATGTGGGATACTCAAATATTAAGTACTAGCAGCAATTATAATGGCGAGTATTTCCAGGTAAAGTATACAAAAAAAGGGAAGAAAAAATCCGGATGGATATCGAATGAGTATCTGAAAAAAATTGATCCTGAAAGAATCTCCGCAGGCCGCTTTCAACCACCCTTACCCGGTTACTGGACCCGGATCAATGCACTGGATGTCTCTCTACGCGAAAGTCCAAGCACACAATCTCCCCGTTTAGCTCTCCTCAATATTGATAATCAACTGGAAGTGACTGCGGCAGGAAAAACGGAAACCATCAGTCCCTGGGGCTCCTTTCCCTGGTATCAGGTCCGATATGTCAAAACATGGGATTCCGAGAATAATCCTGAGTATGTGACCGGCTGGGTTTTCGGGGCTTTTCTGGAGCCCATTTTTGTGGAAAACAAAAAATAAATCAGATAACTTGAATAATGATATACCTTTGCTTTGCATCTTCTTAAAAAAACTTATCTCTTGTTTTTTAGAGTAAATTCCTTTTCCTGTTCTCCATATTACAACTGATTATAAGTATTTAAATTGATGCTAATCAAATACCACGACAAAATAGATGTCATAATATAAGCATTTAAGCACATTTCATAATGTGTTGACGGCGGCATCGTCCCAGCTCAATTCTGGACTGTCCTTTAATTATAAATCCAGTATACCCTGAATACTGTTTACTTCATAATCAGCATAGGTCCTTAAATCGGGGATTCTTTCCGGCCACAAATCGTTTAAAAAATACGTGGTCAGTATCGTACCCATGCCCAGCTCTTTTGCGCCTTTTAACTCTTCATGCCTGCCGTCACCTATGTACAGACATTTTTTGGGATTAACATTAAGTTTTTCCAAAGCATGCATATAAATCCTTTTATCGGGCTTGAGATATCCGACATCATAGGAAAATACCGCTAAATCAAAATATTGCTTTAAAGGTGAATCATCCCAGCCGATTTTGTCAGTTATTTCAGCATTACTGATGAGGACTATGGTTTTAGACAGTCTTTTTAATCCTTTTAAAGTCTGGAGTATGACAGGATCAATATGGGTTAAGCATTCATACATGATATTAATTTTGGTTTTTGTGACTTTAGCGATTAATTCCGCGGAGTAATCCGGATTGATTTTTAAGGCAATATTCTCCACCAGTTTTCCGGGGTCTTGAATTAATCCTGAAGCACTCTCATAATAGCATTCATCATACATATGATCCCAGGTTTTTTCATCTATATTTAAAAGGGTATACTCATTATTGCCTTCGTGATCATAGACTTTGGGTACGGTCAGCGTACAGAACAGATCGAAAATTATTGTGCTGTATTTTTCCAGTAACTTCATCTCAACCTCCTGTCGACACATTACATCCCCAATTAAAACACCGGTACAGGGATTAACTATCCCTTTTCTTATACCCTTATATCAGAAGTCATCCTTCCTTTTCCAGATAGTTTTTGATGTCACTCTCAACCTCAGGGTGGACTTCAAAAAATAATGCTCTTATCATTCCGGCTTTTTGGTCTAATTCCGGAAATCGGTATACCGATGGAAGAGTCTCCATATATTTCTGTATAAAATCTCTTTGCAATGCATTATAAGATTTTATATCATCATATTTCTGTCCCTCGCGGTAAATTTGAATTTTCAAGACACAGTCTCTGGCGGAATTTAATTCAATCAGTGCCCCGATGATATCACCTCTGACTCGGGCTATTTTATATTTCCTCATGTGAGTTAAAAACACAAAACAGATGTTTTGATTTAGTATTTCTGCTGATAAGCTATCCTGGTGATTTATGATCTTTTCTTCCAGAGTATTCCTCAAATGAGGATCTCTGCAAAATATTACTTCTGCCAGACTGGAATTGATGACAGTATTTTCAATTTCTATCAATGACACATTAAATTCCAGGTCATTTTCCAGTATGGCATAAACCAATTTCCAGCCAAAATCCACCGTTCTCAAAAACTTACATCCTATATCTGAGAAAAACGCCAGAAGGTTTTTTATCGTATTTTCTATACTCTTCCGGCTCTCACAACTTATCATCATATCAATATCTGAATAAATATCGCGGTAACCGGTCACTCCGGAACCGATACGGGTAATCGTATGGATGGATTTTAGACTCTTTAAAAATGTAATCAGGGATTGATAATAATTTTGCCGCTCTTCCTGTGTGTACATTTTACTATTCCTCCCCCTACAGATTGGTTTGAATAATTTTTAGAATTCTTTTCATTTTGGTTATTTACCTTTTACTTCAAGAATGAGTGCCTTTAAACCTTTTGCTATTCTATGACTTACAGGATTGTATGACATAAGGGTGATAAAGTCAATGCAAATCCATCGAGGATGCTGAATCCCTAGAATTATTCTTTATTTTTGAAAAAAATTTAGCAAGATTTGAATAGAATTTTTCTACTTCACAATGTATAATAATTCTAATGAAAATAGTGAGAGACCTCAGACTATTGGAAAAAAACCGGAGTATAAAAAATGAAAAATAATCTTCAATTCACGATGTTTTTCCTGGCAGGCCTGCTTTTGACCACAGCCTGCAGCGTTCCTATGGCAAATGTAGTCAAACCAGATCAAATGTCCTCACCCGATAAAGTGATAATTATAGGAAAACTGTCATTTAATCCTCCACTGAAACAAAAACTGAACCGTGTGAATAATAAAAACTGGACCAACATCTCTTATATTTTTCTTAGTACTGACCCGGAAAAACCCTGCGACCATGGTATGAATGCTGATTTAACTATGAAGGTAAATTGGGACGAGTATTTTGTGCTCGAAGTTCCCCGTAAACAATTTTATCTGCGCAAAACCATGCTTATGCTATCTGTTGAAGGCAGCTCTACTACATATCTGGACTTCAAGTGTGCCTTTCCTTTGCCTTTGGTTTCTGACACCGGGATGATTTATATAGGAGATCTGATTTATCAACTTAATAAGAAAAATGAACTGGGAGGCGTGGATACCGTTTTAGAAGTCCGGGACAATAGCGCCAAGCTTCCCCAGGAATTTACACATTTCGTAAAAAAGAATGACGGCACATATTTAACACCAAAAACTATATTATTGAAAGGCGGTAAAGTCGAGGCAGGAATGCAGACCATCACCGCTGTAGTCCAATGAAGTACATTAAGTTAATGAGAGTTCTATTCCCTCTGGCTATAATAATGGTGCTGACAGCCGGCTGTGCCGGTTGGGCACCTGACACTCTGTTTTCTACTGTCATAAAGCCGGCCGGCCTGGCCAGAGAGATGATCACAGTGGTGTCCGGAAACGGTACCTCCCAGGAAATCCTCCTCACTGACAGTCTTATTCAAGGACTGAAGACCGGAGGATATCAGGTTTTAGACAGAGATCAAATCTCTAGACTCATTCCTATTTATCCTTGTTCGATAATTCAGAATGATTTTTCGGATGAAACTGCTCTGGATTCTCCCTGGTTGTCTGAGGAAAATCTACGCCGTATGGACACCGTCCGACAAAAATTGGGGGTCAACCTGATACTGTTGACCTGGGTTGCCGGGGTCCAGACATCCACATCACAAGGATTGACAAAATGCAGCACTCTGGTAGCCACCCGCCTAATCTCTTATCCGGATAGACAGGTCGTGGCCTATACCTGCTATATGCATACAACTACTGGAAAATTGATTGAGAAGATCAGCGATACCCAAAGCAGGATGTGGCAGGAAGTCAGTACTGCTCTGGTAAATCAGATATTAGCAGAATTGAAGGATTGAAGGATAAGCTGAGTCAAGTCGGCAATTTTATCGCAAAATTCAGTAAAAGTGACCTGCGCTTGACTCCAGCCAGAGGATAGCAAAAACTTTCCAAGCTTTATGGAAACTACAAACCTTTCACAAAAAATAAGATGCTTTATCTCACACTATTATCATTGCAGACTTTGCGGATTACTTCTTTACCTGAAACCGCGGCCATGATAGTACCAAATCCCTTCACCCACTGTCCAGCCATAGAATCGCATCAGTCCGGAGAGAGAGTAGACCGGCATGCAAACCATCTCATTCTAGAAGTCTTTGGTCATGATAAAAATGATAGTGCTTTTCCAGTTATGGGTATTCCGTAATGCGGTACAGGGTATAGATGCATCCATTGCTTCAACCTGGGATTTGATCCCTGGTTATTCTTATTAACAGCTGAAATCAAGCTGTGTTTTCTTTTTGTTATAGCCTATTACTATTCACTGAGATAACCGATTGGTTTGGCCTGATATTTTTTATAGAAATTTTTATAATTCTGAGATAAACTTTAAGTCTGAGTGGGCAATATCCTGACCGGTGTATTTTATTTTGATTTCAGAGTTCTGCTGTCAGACGAAAATGAAGTACATTGATACTGGGGTTGTCCTGTCTTATTCCGTTCATTGCCCATTTATGATGGCTCAGAAAGAGCACGGCTAGAAGGATATTTGAGTTTAGTATGACAGAAGGCATAAATTATTCATACCCCGATCAAAAAGGGTGCAAAGTTAATGAGATGTGCCTGGTTTTAAGGATGGATTAAATTCATGAAAGAGTCTTTATGGAAAAAATTCCTGTTTGTACCAGTTGCTTTCACTCTTTTTATCCTCAACAATCCCTTTAACAGGGGCCACCAATCTTCAGATATTATTAAAATAAAAAATCTTAAGGTTTACAGCGGAGAGATATCCCCGACTAATGCCGATATCAAAGCTCTCTCTGTTTCCCCTGAATCAGACTGGGCTGATATAAACAAAACTCAAAGAGTAATAGGAAAAGACCGGGAATGGTTATGGCTGAAGGCGAGTATACCTGACTTATCTCAACCTGATATATCCGCTATTTTTTCCACTTGTTCAGTAGTGCGAATATACGCGGATACTGAGCTTATTTATACTTTTGGAGAACCCGGGGCTGCTATAAATTTTACACGCTATTATCAGATTAAGCTGCCGCCCAAAAGCCAGGGTAAACAGCTGTATTTTCATATTTATGTAAAGGATTCAGGGACGCAGGGTATCACAGGTCTTATTTTCGGCCAGGATACCAGTCTGGTGAGAAATATATTTGTGAAAGATTCCCGTTTTTATTTTCTGGGATTTTTTTATTGGATCACTGGCATTGCCGCGGGGATCATTTTCCTTTTTAACAGAAAAATGAAAGAAATGCTGGGTATACTCATAATCAGTCTCTCCATGAGTGTCACTCTTATCAACCTGCAGACACATGTGTTTTTCCTCTACCCCCACCCCTATTTCTGGATGCTGCTGACAAACTTTGCTTTTTTGATACCGTTAGGTTTTAATATGTATTTCACCCAATCCTTTGGAAAGATCAAATATGTAATGATTTTGGACTTATTATTCATATTTTTAACTGTTTTTATGCTGACTGCTTCCTTTTTCCCCTCGTTTTATCAGTCTATTTACGAAATAGTTTTAATTGTATATTTCATCTTTTTGCTGATCGATTGTGTTTACCTGGTGATTGCCAGCTGGAAGAGAAAGGAATTTAATCAATCCTATATCTTAAAACAGGGATTGTTGATATCTACTCTTTGCACTCTTTTTGATATCATCATGATGCTGATTGGTTTTGCCGGCATCATTGACCTGGGAGATTACCGCTCTCTCAGTTCATTGGGTATTGTGTTTTTTATTCTGGCAATGGGGATCTCTGCCCTGCAGCGCATCAATTCTGAACAACAAAGACTGGCAGGTTATACCCAGGAGCTGGAAATCGCCAGAAAGATTCAAAATTCCATCTTACCCATCAGAAATCCTCAGATCAAAGGTATTTCGCTTTCCTCCCTGTACCTGCCTATGCGGGAAGTGGGCGGAGATATGTTTGAATTCAGAAAATTCAGTGAGGCCCGGACCGGCATACTGATAGCAGATGTTTCCGGACACGGTGTCCCGGCTGCTCTGATCGCTTCCATGGTCAACATCGTGTTTTCTGTAATAGGGAAAAAAGCCAGTGACCCTGCCCAGGTCCTGGATCAGTTAAACAATGCCATGTATGATAATATGGAAAACCAGTTTGTTACCGCGCAGTTTGCGACTATAGATACGGATCAGTCTCAGTTGCAGCTGGCCGGGGCAGGTCATCCTCCCGCTCTACTGTACCGTAGATCAGAACACAGCCTGCACGAACTCAAACCTACTGGAAGAATGATAGGGCTTTTTCCGGATTCTGAGTATAAAAATTCAGAATGGGCACTTTCTGCCGGAGACCGGATTATACTCTATACGGATGGGATAACCGAATCAGAAAATATCCAGGGTGTCCAATTCGGCGATGGAGCATTTCAGGAAATGATACTGGACTATGCTGACAGGAGTACTGAGGATCTGGTACACGATCTACCCGAAAAGTTACGTCAATGGACAGGAAAAGCAGAGTTTGAAGACGACATCACACTGGTCATTCTGGAAATGGAAAAGTAAATCTTTCCCGGTGTACAGTTCAGAAAAAGAGAAACCCGGTACACGGAAATATTGAGGTAGGAATAGCTTTACAGTCTTAGAACGCTTCAGCATTTTTTTTCACCAAAGTGTTAGCTCCTGAACCCTCGTCTTTGCAGACTTTGCGGATTACTTCTTTACCGGAAACCGCTGCCATGATAGTACCTAATCCCTTCACCCACTGTCCAGCCATATAAAAATGCTTCAGACCGGGGAGTGAATAGAGAGGTTTAAAAAACAACTCATCCGCGATATCTTTGGTCATGATGAAACTGATAGCGCTTTTCCAGTTATGGGTATAACGGAATGTGGTACAGGGTGTAGCGACGTCCTTCACTTCCACCTGGGATTTGATTCCTGGGAAAAGTTTTTCCAGCTGATCAATGGTGATTTCTGCTATCCTGGCCTTCTCTGATTTGTAGGCTTCACTGCCGTAACCCAGCTTTTCCCACCACTCCAGTGTGGATGGATACAGTACGACCAGTGAGGTCTTTCCCGACGGCGCCATAGAGGAATCAAAGGCAAAGTGCTGTATCCATATCGAATCTCTGGATTTTCCGGCGATCTCGAATTTTTCAGCTGTCTGGAAATTGACAGAGTGATCTATACCTGACATATCCCGGTTAATGCCCAGAGATACCTGTATCAAAGGATGAAACAGAGGCTGATTTTTATAACGTTCCTGAAGAATCTGCGGTGTAAAACGATCACCCAGGAGTCCGGTCAGTACTGAGTGCTGATCTGCCGCGGAGATGACAATATCAGCCATTATAATAGTACCGTCATCCAGCTCTATTCCCCTGGCCTGATTATTTTCAGTCAGAATACGTTTAACGGTTTTCCTGTAATGGATGCGCCCCTGCAGGTCCAGAAATTTCTTTTCAATCTTTCGTACCAGGTTTAACGAACTGCCCAGCGGAAAACCGGAACCTTTGATATGAAAGGCTGCAAAAAATAAAAATAGGGAGGTGCTGGGGAAATCCGAGTAAATGAAAAAGTTTTCCAAAGCTTTTCTGATAAGCGGATCTTGGAATTTTTTCACATATTCTTTGATGGTGATCTTCCCATATTTTATCAAACGGGGGATAGCCAGGATGATTCCCAGCAGATTGGACAGCATTCTGAGAGGATTAAATCCGGGATTCCTCACCATACTGCAGTATAATCCTATAGTTCTGCACATGGTCCTTATCTCTTTTTCATCAGCAGGGGATAACCGGATCATTTCCGTGCGCAGTTTACGGACATCAGAATAGAGTTTCAACACTCTTCCGGTTGAGTCCTGAAACTGGTGTATGACTTCGTGATCTTTAATTTGTGTCTCTGGAAATACTCCCAGTTCTTTCCAGGTTTTATAGTACATGTGCCGGCGGGAAGAACCAGCCAGCCCGATAAAGTGAAGACAACCTTCGAAAGTATATCCTTTTCTTTTCCAGGAGGTACACATACCTCCCGGTAGAAAGTGTGATTCATATATATCCACTTCAAATCCTTTCTTTCGGGCAAAGATACCTGCTGAGAGGCCTGCGATACCCGCCCCTATGATTACTATCTTTTTCATATCCCCCTCCTACTTCTTTTTCTGAAGAACGCTATAGAGCATTTCCGGGTTTATATTTTTCTCTAATCCCTTTCCATGCAGAACAAATAAGGATAGTCCCTGTACGAATGACAGATATGCGGTGGCCAGGACCAGGGGATCCCCCTCCACCGCTTCACCCTCCCTCTGGGCTTCTGCTATGACAGGAGAAAGTATCTCAAAATATTGCGATGTTTTTTTGCTAATATGCTCCATGAAGCCCGGTATGCCTTTTCCCTGGGTCATGGCCTGCAGTATGATTAAAAAGTACAGTGCCGATTCACCGGATAAAGCGTTCTGAATCAGGATTTCCGAATACAGCTTTATCCTATTCCAGGCTGAATCAGGTATCTGCATGACCTGCTGCATCCCATATAGGGAGCTGTCCAGCGCATAATCCACCAGATGTCGGAAAATCTCTTCTTTTGCCGGGAAGTAATGATAGACCAGACCGTAACTCATGCCGGAAGCCGCCGCGATCTGCTTCATGGTTGTTCCCTGGAATCCGAATTCCGCGAATACAGATAAGGCGGCGCCGGTTATTCTGGAAATCGATTCCATCCGCATGTGATCACTCATTTCCTTATTCCGGGGTGACATGGACCCTCCTATTGACTGATTGTTCAATCAATTATAATATAACAGTGATTATATTACCTGTCAATTTTCCAAAACAATAATGAAAATGTAATCCAACTTACACTTTTGCCATTATATTTGTAGTCTTCCTGGAACAGTAGACACCAGTCACAAATACGAAAAATACTATTAAGTATTCCATCTGATCTGAATCTTATGTTTCAAAAACAGATTTATTACCTACCCCAACCAGTAGAACTTATTTTTTACAGACTATTCTTATGATCGCAGCTTTATTCACTTTTCAATCTTTGTTTTAATCTTTTTGCTATCTCTTCTATATGAGTATGGTCGGTTCCACAGCATCCACCAATTATTTTTGGCTTAAAGTTTTGATTCAAGTCGAAAATATCATTGGCTAGACTGAGACAATCGGTTGTCATTAGATCTAAACTATGATCCAATTCCTGAGGGGGTAAATTGGAAGTGTTAGCCTGTATTCCCAGCAACCTTTTACTGACCCGTAATTTTTTGTTGAATTCAAAATTAAGAGTCTGTTTTAAAATTTCGGGGTGTACACAATTTACCATATAACATATGGGCTTCTTTACTGTTTTTCCATCAATCTGTTCAATTGCATCATGGAGTGTGGAATTATCTATCAGTCTACCATTATTCCTAATCATGAAACTAATTATATAAGATAATTGAGTTTTTTCCATGGCTTGAGCCATTCCAATTGATTCAGATACAGAAGGCATGATCCCCGCATATAAAAAATCAACTCTGGACTTTTGGAACAAGTCTGCCTGCCAGAAATGAAATTCTAAAGACTCTTTTTCAGAAAGAATATCCGTACCTTGGTAGGCATCACCTTTACAGCCCATCAGACCACCAATCCAAAAATCCAACTTGCTTTTTTCTCTGAGGTTTTTTAGGAAATCCACATTATCAAGTATGATATTTTCACTATAAGAGGATTTTTTAACTCTCTCATAATTAGCTCGCCTGGTCGGGGTAGTAATCATCAAAGGGAGGTCATATTTTTTAGCTATATCTATATATTGCTGATATATACTCTCCAGGGCTTTTCTGGAATACTTGTCATAAATAAGATTTGCTAAAGCTAAATTTTCATCAATACGGATATTGAATTCCCTTTTTAATCTCTCACCTACCGCACCCTCCATTAATACATACTTTGAGGATTTAAACATTTTTTCAAAGTTGAGTTTTCCCATAGGTTTTCCTTTTTTATTTCATACAGATAAACATCATATTATTCCAGATATAATATTCAGGCAGTGCGAAAGTTTCTGGTACGATACAGCAAACCGATAACAAAAATCTTCCGGGATTCATCTATAAGCTACTCCGTCTCAGTTCCTGACATCTTTTTCCAGACTGACCAATAAATTGATACAAAATATAACCAGGACTTTGCTTTTTAATAAACCTTTAAAAATTCGAAACTAAACAAAGGCCTTAAAAATAAGTAAATTCCCGACTAAACAAAATATCAAATGATATATTTCAATATCCACCGCCATTGGAGTTGAATATCTGTCCGGTCATCCATCGACCTTCATCTGAACACAGCCAGATGACTAAGCGGGCGGCGTCATCCGGAGTACCCCACCGCTTCTGAGGGTTATGTTCTTTCACGATATTGTAGGTGGCTTCATCGGCATAGCCTGTGTCTGTAGCTCCCGGGTTGATGGTATTGACCGTGATTCCACGGGGTATCAGATGATCAGACAGGCTTAATGTGATCTGATGAATAGCCCCCTTACTGGCTACATAGTCCATTTCACCAGGCATAGGTTCAAGATGCTGACCTGAGGTAAACAATATTATCCTACCCCCGGGCCGGGAGTCATCATGTCTCAGAGAGAATTCTTTGGACAGAAGTAGAGCGGCACGTAGATTAACTGCCATAGAAAAATCAATGCTCTGCGCCGTCAATTCTTCCAGGCAATTGGAACTGGAATGGGCATGATTGATCACCAGACAGTCCAGGCTGCCCCATCTTTCATATACTTTTGCTATTAATGACGCGGGAGCAGCCGGGTCGGAAAAATCGACTTCAGCATGTTCTACCCGGGGACCAATCTGTTTTAATTCATCAATTATAGCGGAAATACCCTCCGGGTCTGCCCCCCAGGCTTGAGCAGCGTCGTGTTTAGTCCAGGATTGTATGAATACCTCCGCACCTGCTTTCAGTAGATGTTTCGCGATACTAAAACCTATGCCGATTTTCCGGCTTACCCCTGTGACCAGTGCCTTTCGTCCCTGAAGGTTGATTGTACTTTTTAGATATTGGTGTGTCACTATATACCCCTATAGAAAATATCCGGCTTAACGGCTTCGAACACGAGGAATTTACAACGCTTAAGAGACCGTTGATTCCTTATGTAATGTCTGACTATTAGTATTATTGTATCATTTCTAAGGCTATTTCTATTTTTAAAACATAAGTGCGGTATAGCCCCACGCTGGACCCAGGACTGGAGAGAGGTATGCACACCCTTCCCTGGAGTCAATGACGTCCAATGTAAATTTGTTATTTCCTTACTGAATCAATCTTTTCTACTGGAAGCCAGTCATCCATATTGCTATAATTACTTTTATCTATTGCAAAGGATGTTATTACTTCCAGGTTTTTTACTTCGATCAATACCAGATACCTTTTTCCTGCCCATTTTTTAAACTGGTTCTCAGACAGATTCAGTTTATCCTGGTGCTGGTTGACCAGGTCTATCGATTCTTCTGGAGACATTTTTTCCGAATTTAAGACACTTTGTACAATGGCCCTTGCTTTTACTACACCTTCCGCGTTATTATTAATGAAATACAGTACGTCACCTTGATTGACTCTGCCATAGGGTAACTTTCTACCCGTGGCACCCCGAATAATCATGGTTTTACTTCCTTCAATTAACTTTTCTAATTCTTTTGCTTTAGCATCCAGATACACAACATGGTCCATCTTTACCTCCCCTATCAGCGTGCGTCTCATATTAAGCAATATCACTCATTTCAATATAAGTGAAAAAAAATCTAATACTCAGCTTTATTGAAATACAGATGACTCACCTCTGTCTTGTACATTTTAGTTTCATTCAGCCACTCAGGCAAATTTATACTGTTTTGTCGGTTCAAATTACCAACAAAAACGGCACTAAACAAATTACTAATTCTATTCAAAAAAACAGCACTAAGTTTCCATCAGATAAAACAGGCTGAAAAAAAAAGCTGTCATCCACTGAATCACATCTGAATACGAGTTAATTCCCCACTCTAATCATGAAAAGGTCACTGCAGGATTTTTTGCAATCCATAATTCCTTCTAATATAATAGATAGCTTATTTAGTTAACACATCTGTAACCTATTTATCTAAATAGATATCTACTAAAAAATCAATAATAATAAAGAGGCTTTTTATGTTAAGAAAACTGATTGTAGTAATGAGTATGGTACTGACAACTGTACTGCATATTTCCTGTAGTGGCGTCTCAGTTATCGATGGAGAGCCATTGCCTCCAACAGGAAAGGATTTAGAGGTTGACTGGGTTGAAGTCACTACACCTTCCATTACTGCCGCACCCAATAAAGGGTACCTGGTTAATAGTGATTCACTGGTAAGTATTACACTGCCCACAACAATCGAGGTGGGTGACATAATTGAGATTACAGGTATAGGACTGGGAGGCTGGAAGATTATTCAGTCTGATAGTCAGACTATCATTGATCCGGAAAATCCGGATTTTATCGGTCATTACTGGGAGGCCAGAGCCACAAATAGAAACTGGTCAGCTATATCGGCCTCCTCAGACGGAAGCAAGTTAATCGCATCAGTCGACAATGGACAATTATATACTTCTACCGATGCGGGATTGTCCTGGACCCCCCGGGCTGTAAATGCTAAATGGGTGGATGTCGCGTCCTCTGCAGATGGTACAAAACTGGTCGCAATTGTACAAAACGGACAGATTTATACTTCCATAGACTCCGGCGTGACCTGGACTGCCCGAGATTCCAGCCGCAACTGGAGTAGAATTTCCTCATCGGCGGATGGTTCCACATTATTAGCATCAGTATCTACCGGTCAATTGTATGTCTCCACAAATTTTGGAGTGAATTGGACTCCCCGTGATTCCAACCGGTATTGGTACTGTGTAGATATCTCAGCGGATGGAAAGACCATGGCTGCTGGAGTGAATGAATATATGGGCGCTAATAACTATGTCTATACTTCTACCAGCACAGGCCTCTCCTGGACCTTGCGGAATTTCTATGGTGCACTATGGAGTAACATCCGGATTTCTGCGAACGGTGCCGTGATGGTAGCTAATGCATGGTATAGCGGATCAGGAGTATATGTATCCACTGACTATGGTGTAACATGGAATATATGCCTGCCTCCTTTGATGTACCGAGGGATTGCTCTTTCCGATGACGGCAGCAGGATCTTTGTGGCTCATGATAGTCAGGCCTATTTATCCTGCGACACCGGAAAAACCTGGAGAGTCATGGATATTACCTGTGATACATTCAGGCTTGCACATTCAGATGATCTCACCAGACTGTACTGCGCAGTTAACAGTGGGGGTAGAATCTATACTTCCATCCCCCAGACCACACCAGGATCCCAAGGATATGTAATTGGTAATCAGTTTGAATCCATCAGACTGCAATACATCGGAAACAACCGGTACCTGGTGAAATTCCACGAGGGAAAATTAGAAGTTAACTGATTTCAAGTGCAAATGAAAAATATTTCAAAACTGGATTAACAGCTTTTTTATAAGCTGATCACTTCTCTCCGTTGTTGCAACATACAAAATAAGTCTCCCATTCATCCCCCTGGAACTTTTTCCAGGGGGATTTTTTTGTGGAGTTTTTATGATTGTGAGATGGATTCTGTATATTTATTAAAAGACTGGTGTCCATAAAAAGAATTGCTAATTTTCGTTGTTTCTATTGCCTGGAAAAATTAAATATGCTATGATGCTATTCAGGAGGTAACTATGAAAAGAATTTTGACTATTATGATAATGATGGGTCTCAGCATGGTGCTGTTTGGCGCCTGTCAGGGACCGGTTCGCCCTAATAAAAAGGTAATTGTTATCAAGAACAATTCCAAGCCAAAGAACGCCAACTACAAGAAAGGGCAAAAAAAGAAAGAAACCAAAGTAATCATCATCAAGAAAAAGTGAACTCCAGGATATTAAGTTAACCCTGAAACGTACTTAATTACAGAAAAACCATCAGAGCTTGGATATGTTCAGGGTTAATTTAAACTACTTTTGTACTTCCATCAGGTATGTATGAATTATGACTTGACTAAAGCGGATTTATCTTTTTTTATAATCTAACTTTTGTATAGGAGGATTGTATGAGAGATACACGGAATACTTTTCTGAAATTATTTTTTTTGGTTACCTTATTGACAGTAACTGGAGGAAGCCATACTCTGAGTGCGCAGGATGCGGCTGATGATCCCTACGAAGAATTCAATATCTCTGTACAAAAGATTATACAGGCAGCAGAAAATAATTTTGAAAATATTAAGGGTCAAAAGATTTCTGAAGACGAATACTCTACCAAATGGAAAGCTAAAATCAACCTGCCACAGGCAGAGGAAAGTTATATCTCTAAATCATTAATAGGTCCAATCACCTACTATGGAAGATTCTGGACCGGTACCAGTTTAAAGGATGCGCAAACAAAATATAATCTGGCTAATTATTTTATGAGTTATTGTGTCTATCAGGAAGTGGTAAGTCAGGATGAAGAGGATGTAGGTGACTTTGACAGCTATTATTATCTAAATGACCCGGACAACAAATATTCGAAAAAACTTCACAAGCTGGTAATTCATGTCCGGATTACCAAAGGGTCAGAGCTGGATGAGAACAGGAATCTGGTTGATATGTATACTGTGGATGTGGGTTTCTATTTGAACTAAGTAACTGCCAGAAGGTCCGCAAAATGATGCTTCACTTTCATTCCTTTTTACCAGTATTAAGGTTGATTGGCGCTTAGATCTTTTTCCACCAGCAAGCCTTTCCCGTGAGTGGTTACCTGGTCAGTGTTCCCCAGATGATGCGAATTTGTACACGGCGGTTCTGGGCGCGGTTTTCATCCGAGTCATTGGGCACCAGGGGGTTCTTCATCCCGTATCCCTTGTAAAACACCCTTTCCGTAGGATAGCCATAGGTCACCAGTATATCGGAGACAGAGCGGGCCCGGCTTTCAGACAGGAGCAGGTTGTCTTTTTCTTTACCTTTGTCATCAGTATATCCTTCAATCAGGATATAGATGCTTTCATATTTCTGGAGGACCAGGGACACGTCTTGAAATAAAGCGTTGTTTTTTTCCTGTATCTCGGATTTGCCGCTGGCAAACAGAATATCCCCCATGTTGAGACGGATCTCGTTCTTGCCTTCCTGGGTCAGTTTTACCGGGACGTTATTAGCGGCAAAAACTCTCTCCAGTTCTTTGATGATCTCGGTCTTTTCCTGTACTTTCTTACTGCCTGCCATTCTCACCGTGACATTCAGGGAAGAAGTCAGGGAAAAGGAACTGAATACACCGTTGAAATGCCAACGGCCGGATACAGCAGGACCAAAAGTAAGATTCTGACCCAGTGATAGAGAGAATTCCAGAGAAGGGATCACAAACATACCCATATTCATGTCGCCCCGGGAGGGATTATAACGATGGTCTCCCGTAACCCCCAAAAACACAGAGGGCACAATGTGGAATTTTTTATCCGCGAAAAGGGTATATCCTGTGACCAGGCCCAGTTCATAAGTCATGAGATTTATTCCCGTGGTAAAGAATCCGGAATTGCCCAGCCCAATACCCGCATACCATGCGGGATTTTTGATAGAGGAAAAGAATGCGGCTACACTCTGCTGAAAGGTGACCCGGGTGTAATAACCGGTGGTATCCCCCCAGAAGTCAGGCCCGGCCTGCAGCTGCATATTGGCCACTGCCCTCATTTGCGCGGGGATCAGTATTGCCAGTACTGCTATGGATAATATGGTCTTCTTCATGTTTCACCTCATTTTTAATTCTGTAGTCTCTTACCAGTTCTTGTCGCCCAGGGTGTTGTTATAAAATATATTGCCGGTAAGGGTGGGAGCTGTACCGGAGTGGTTATAGATGCCGTAGCCGCTGTTATTGGAAAAGGCGCAGTCCTGGATAGTCGCGCTGGAGTCCCACACCTGGAGGCTGCCGTCGTTTAGGGTTCCCAGGGTACGGTCAAAGATACAATCGTATGCCGACAAAGTTGAGTTGGTGATGATTACGGCAGAAGAGTTACCATTATAGGTATAGTTTGAATAAAATGTGACATTAGACAACAGGGCTGCAGAAGAATCCTTCAAAAAAATAAGAGAGTTGGTGCTCCCAAAGTTGTAGAGGAAACGGGAATTAAGGATCTGAACCCGGCTCTGGGAGGACCATACCAGGCTATAACGGGTTATATTGTTGTCAATAAAATCACAATCCAATATTTTGATGTCTGAATTTTGGGTAACTACTGGACTGGTTGTGAAATTCCATATAAAGACATTACAATTAGAAAACTGGTTATTGCTGAGGTTAATATTGGTAGAAGTTTGTATATCAAAAGCGCCGTTTTGCGTATTTTGAATTTTAAAATTCCTGAAATGAACATCTCTACAATTCCCAGCAAAAAAGAATGGGGTCAACAAGTCATACATACCATCCAGGGTGGTGAAAGAGGATACCTGACTGAAATTGCTGTTCCATCCACCTATAATGTACATGTCATCCCAAACGGAAATCTGGAATGGGGGCATATTATCCACAGAAATCCCGTTGGTACTGGAATAGAATTCACCGCTGATATGGACTTCACGGTGGGGTAAGGAACTGGCCAAGGTCACTCCTGCCTGGATGGATAGCACCGGTTTATCCCTGGTGCCGGGGTTGGACACTTCTCCCCAGTGGGCCACATAGATGATGTACTCCAGGATGGTGTCAAAGGAGACACTGGACTGGCCCCCGTCATCGGAGGTGGCAGTGATGGTGATGTGGTTATTGCCCTCCTGGAGGGTGAGCATATTAGTCCAGTAGGTGAAACTGGTGGATGAGAAGGTGGCCGTCCCATTAGGAGAAGCCACAGTGATGCTGATATTAGTGATATAGTGGTTGCTGATGATGTCAGAGGTGCCATAGACCGCCAGCTGATTGGTCTTGGTATAATAGGTCTCCCCCGCGGTGTGACTGAGGAGCTGCAGGGAGGGAGCGGTATGGTCATTCCAGAAGATATCCCGCGTGGTGGTACACCCTGACCACAGAATCAATGTCAGTAATACAATCTTCCTCATAACCGCCTCCTGAGATGTCGCACATTTTACACAGGAATAGTGATTAACTCAATTTTTCTACAAATCCTTACAAATGTTTTAAATAATCCGGTTACACTGAAATATGAACATTTATTTACTGGATAAAGAGATGCTCCACTTCTGGCTGGATGCGAATATGTCCTGGTACACAGAATATGGTATGCAGATCAGTTGCCGGGCCTCAGGACTCACTGCCACTCATCATCGATATAGCTCACTATCACATAGGTCCACTGTCCCCCCAGAGGCTGGCGGTAATGCACCGTCTCTATAGCCGAATCAGGGCGGTCATAGTTCAGCACGAGGTGCCGTACGATAGTGCTCTCCACTGTATCCCTTTCCACCTCAAAGACGATAGCCCGGTCAGCCGGACGGAAAAGAACATCCACAAAAGGGACTGAGAACTGACTGGACTTGTCACTGAGGAGCCGGATATGGTGCAGGCGGTTATCAGGATCGATCTGATCCATGTATTTCAGGAGCAGGCCGGAGTTGAGGGAATAAAACACATGCCCCTGCTCCGGAGAACCCGGCAGGGGATACAAGTCAAAGTGCCGGGCGGCACAGGTCATGAGATAATCCGCCTGACTGAAAACCATCTCCGTGAGGCTATCCAGAGCCGGTACGTCCCGGGCTGTCCACACCGTGGGTGCCAGGGCATGCCTGCGACTGGGTATACAGGAGCCGCATAGGATGGTCAGCAGCATCATGAAAAGGATAGTTTTTTTCATCGGATCTCCTCCTCAGGTAGTCAGATAGGTGATAAACAGGGGCAGGGATTTATCATTGACCTGGAAACCGCAGTGTTCGTAAAACCCGACCTCCTGCTTGTAGGCAATGACTACCTTGCGTGCGTAGGATTCATAAAAAGTCAGCATATCGTCCACCAGGGCCCGTCCTATGCCCCGGGAGTGATACTCCGGACGGACCAGCAGGTAATGAAAATAGACTGTCATAATGCCGTCGGACAGGGCATTGATCAGCCCCACCAAACGGTCCCCGTCCCAGGCGGATACCACCCGGTGGGAATTTTTCATGGCTACCCTGAGACGGTCGGGATAGGCAGCGGAGGACCAGTTGACGGAGAGGAAGAGGGACTCCAGCTCCGATTCAGTGAAATCCTGAGTATGCTGATAGGTGATCATAGCAGGCACCTCTATACTATTTGGCGGGCAGAGCGGTGAGCTCCAGGACCCTCTTAGGGGAGCCGGGGCCGAAGCCGATGCCTTCAAAACGCACCAGGTAGTGGGGTGCAGCCAGAGCGTACCAGAAGGAAGTCTTGGGGAAAAGCGCTCCCATCACCCCGGTCATAGACATCTCCAGGTGAAAACAGGGGACTTTGGTACCTTCCACAGTCAGGACCGCGTCCGGCAGACGGTTGATATTGATGCTCATATTCATGCTGTTCTGCCCAGCCACGCGGACTTTGAGACTTTTGACCTGGCCCAGGGGGTAACCGCGCAGAAGGAAGTCCAGGGACAGAAAATCCAGCAGGGCGATCTCATCATCGGCTGTCTTTATGGTATTACGCAGAATGGCTGTCTGGCGCTCGATAGTTGTCTCGGGCTTATTGTCCCGGATCAGAGAAAACAACTGATCCATACCCGGCCGCCCTACCCGGTACAGGATCTCCTGGTCCGGGCTGCTGGAGGTAACTTCATAGACCTCGCGTCCTTTCCAGGTTTTGTGTTCGGTGGATATAGTCAGAGTGGAGACGTCCTTGCCCACGGTCTGTTTAAAGACCAGCTTTTCTCCCGTGGGTACCCCCGGATCATCCAGAGGCTGAGCCTGCCCCTTCAGTCTGAAAGCGCCCACTAAAACCAGGGAAATTAGAAAAATAGTTGTAGGTTTCATATCTTGATCCTCGTTATAACCAGATTTTTATACAGCATTAGAGCATAAACACTATACGGTATTATTTCAAGTATCTATAAACCTGCCCTGCCGTGCAATATATTGAAAACATGTACAAACACCGATTGTGTGTTATCATGAGTGCGGTACTATATTCCAGGAGGAAGACATGGACGAAAAACAGAAAAGCCAATTTGAAGTCAAGGGCGAGGAACTGCTGGCTAAAATCAAAGAGATTATCAAAGAAGGAAATGTCCGCAAAATCATCATCAAGGACAACAAGGGCAATACCTACCTGGAAATCCCGGTAACCATCGGGGTGGTAGGTCTGATACTGGCCCCGGTCCTGGCCGCTATCGGCGCCCTGGCCGCTCTGGCCGCAAACTTTACCATCGAAGTGGAACGCAAGGAAGACTGAGGGCTACACCTCTACCCTATTCCGCGGTATTGACCATCCAGGCGGAAAACTCCTCCAGCCAGCGTACAAAGCCGGGCAGGTGTTCTGCCGGGAAAGCGTAACGCCGGGGAGCCTCCTGTAACACAGCACGGAAGCACTCCAGCCACACATCCCGGCTGGTCTGGTCGATGCGGAAAGGCTGATGCCGGGCCCGCATACGGGGCGGCCCATACAGATCAGAGTACAGGGATGGCCCGCCCAGGACCTGGATAAAAAAAGCCGCGCTTCTGCGGGAGGCGGCCGGCATATCCTGCGAAAACAGATGCCGGATAGAGGATTTTTCCAGCTCGTGGTAGAAATCCTCTATCATGAGGAAGATATTGTCCTCCCCCATGATACTGTATATCTCGGGGTTAGGCAGCTCTCCCTGGGGAGGGCCGCCGGGCGGGGTATAGGGGTTCATCATTCTGCTCCTGACTGTTATGGATATAACTTAATCATAGCGCCAGGAATTGTCCATTTTTTTGTAACGGGAGATTCATCCCACTACCCAAAACCAGGGGACAGCCCGCCGCAGGCGTTAAGATGACGGCACCGGGGACATGCCGAAAAGCCAGCCATCCTGAAGTCGGCAGAATCAGATACGGTTCATCTAAAGTATAGCGTCCAAACCGTAAGCCAGGCTGAGTGGTACTGTGTAGACATCTGCCGATCGGTCCACGCCCGGGCCCCTACCGCCGCACCGGGGGCACCACCCTGACAAAACCTGCCGCAGCGGAAGCCGCCTCCATGTCAATCAAGAGCGGTGAAAATGGGGAGTCTCCCCACCGGCTCATTCGGTCCAGTCTGATACCCGGCTATCCTGAGGAGATACCCTTCCTTTTCCCCCAAAACCCGGAACAGTCCTGTCCGTACTTTGACGAAAGCGGCAGGATAAGCTAAAATGTTTGACTGGAAGATTCGGACAGGCTAACCACCGACTATTCCTGAATTTATCATAAATACCTGCAGTGTATTTACCAAGGAGAATCCCATGTACAGAGAACAGATCAAGGTACTCGACTGTACCATCCGTGACGGCGGCCTCATCAACAATCATGACTTTGACCTCCGTTTCGTACGCGAAGTCTATAAAGCGGTTTCCACCTCCGGGGTGGACTATATCGAACTGGGCTATAAGAATTCCAAGAACCTGTTTTCTGAGAAAGAGTACGGCCCCTGGAAATTCTGTGAAGACGATGTGATCAAAAAAGTAATTGAAGGACAGGAATCCGATATCAAGATCTCCACCATGGTGGACATTGGCCGCGTGGACATGGACGATGTCAAGCTGTGCGCCGACAGCCCGGTGGATATGATGCGGGTAGCCTGCTACGTCAAGGATATCGACAAAGCCATCGCCATGGTCAATGAATTCGACGCCAAGGGCTATGAGACTACCATCAATATCATGGCCATCTCCAAGGACCACGGCCCCGAGCTGGATGAAGCCCTGCAGCAGGCAGAAGAAGAATCCAAAGCCAAGGTCATCTACCTGGTGGACTCTTTCGGCTCCCTGTACCAGGAAAATATCGAAGACCTGGTCAAACGGGCTAAAAAAGTCCTCAAGACCAAAGAAGTGGGCTTTCACGGCCATAACAACCAGCAGCTGGCCTTCAGCAATACCATTGAAGCCATCATCCACGGCGCTAACTTTTTGGACGGTACCGTGTACGGCATCGGTCGTGCCGCCGGCAACTGTACCCTGGAGCTCCTGCTGGGCTTCCTCAAGAATCCTAAATTTGACCTGCGTCCGGTACTGGACCTGATCTCCAAGGAATTCCTGCCCCTGCGGGAAAAGATCGAATGGGGCTACATCATCCCCCACGCTATCGCCGGAATGATGAATGAACACCCCCGCGACGCCATTGCCTTCAGAGAAGGCCCGGACAAAGACAACTACCGTGCTTTTTACGAAAAGCTGACCTCCAGCGCGGTTTAAATCAGTATGGACAGGGAAGCATTCCGCACCCTGCCTGTCATGGGGATAGTCAGAGCACCGGGCAGTATCAATACCGCGGCTCTGGCTGAAGCAGTCCTGGGGGCGGGTCTCTCCACCATAGAGATCACCATGAACACCCCCGACGCCCCTACCCTCATCAAAAAACTCAAACAGGATGCCGGCCCCGCCCTCGCGGTGGGTGCCGGGACCGTCCTGGATCTCCCGCAGATGCATCAGGCTCTGGACGCCGGAGCCGGCTTTATCGTCATGCCCATCATCGTAGACGCGGTGATGGAATATTGTGTCAGCCATGATATCCCGGTCTTTCCCGGCGCTTTTGCCCCCCAGGATATCTATCGGGCCCATCACATGGGAGCGACCATGGTCAAGCTCTTCCCCGCCAAATCACTGGGACCGGTCTATATATCCGAGCTCAAAGGGCCCTTTCCCGATATCCCGCTCATCGCCGTGGGGGGAGTCACCCCCGCCAATATCGGCGAGTTTTTCCAGGCGGGTGCCGCCGCGGTAGCCGTAGGAGGCAGTGTCTTCCGCCGGGAGTGGCTGGAACGGGGCGACTATGCCAGCATCGGGACGGCGCTGGGGGCACTGATAGGAGCCTACCGGGAGATGCTCCACTGAAGAGACAGGGTGGGTGGAGTCTGGACTGAGACGACTATGTCTGTTTCAGCAGACGGAGCGGGAATAAATCTCTCACGGAGGCACAGGGGGCACGGAGAAGGGTGCGGGAAGAGTATAGGAAGGGATCAGTCATAAAAATAGAATTTCGGGATAATTGGAGATATCGATCATGAATAAAAAAGTGAAAGGGATATTATTAGGGACGGCTGCAGGAATAATAGATGTCATTCCCATGATTATCATGAAATTGACCTGGGACGCTAATATTTCAGCTTTTGTCATGTGGGTAATTGTCGGATTTTTCCTGGCTACTTTAGAAATTAAAATCAATGGAATAATCAAAGGCATACTGGTCTCTTATTTAGTACTCCTGCCTTCTGCAATACTGATAGGATGGAATGACCCAAAAAGTTTAATTCCAATTTTTATCATGACCACCATCTTAGGTTCTCTGCTGGGTTTTTTCATAAGTAAGTTTAAAGAATAAACACATATATTTTTTAAACCGGATCTGATGACCATGACTATTTGGCTGTAGTTGCAATCCATTGCCCTGTAAATATTATGCCCTTGTTTTTATTGACTTAATACCCCTAAATGCTTAGTATTAGAATAGATATTAATTAATTAGGAGGTAGCCATGGACAAGATCGAAAAGACGGAAAAACTTATTGAAAAAAAGGTGACCGGGTTAATGACCGGAAGACCCTATTGGGTATGGCTGGTAGTGTATGTAGTAATCACCGCGCTGATATTCGCGGCGGCATATGTGGTATTTAAGGTACTGACAGTGCAATGGTGGGTGACGGTGCTGATCATCATCCTGCTGGGAGCAGTCTGGAGTGTAGTGGCCTATGCCAATAGACCGCCCGCGGTGGAAGATAAGACTCCCAAGAAGTAATCGAAGTAAGTACTTAACTAGTAAAAAAGGGGCTGTCAGATTGACGGCTCCTTTTTTTTATTTATCTATGGGAATGGAGGTAAGGAGGAGTACGCCATGACAGGGGTGGGTAACTCTTGTTGGGGGGACAGCATCCGCTACGCGGGTGTGGAGCAATGTGCTTTGTCAGGGAGGACGGAATCCGTTGGCCGAACGGAAGCGGTGGTAGTTAGTCAAAAGTCTGAAAGTCTAAAGTCAAAAGTCCGATTTTAATAAAAATCTTCTTTCGACTTTCCGACTTTTGACTTTTGACTAGCCTTGGCTACGGCATCAGAGGGCGTCGAGGAGACAATGTGGCCAGCATATCGTATCTGTAGATGTCTCGGGCTCGGTGATTACAGTAATG
>CAYRWR010000015.1:0-73448 GCA_964428015.1 uncultured Brevinematales bacterium
AGTAGGCAGCCAGCTTAAAGGCCAGGTTAATGGAAGTATATCCGGTGGTAGGTATGGTCTTGGATGCGGTAGCACCATAGACTGTCCTTAGAGCGGCAGTTCCCACTTTGAATGAACCGGTATAATAGGTAGCATAAGTAGTAGAAGACCGTGTCCAGCCTGACAAAGTACTATTTCCATCGATGTTGTCGGATGCAATGATTTTACTCAAAATGACAACCGGCGGTGTAACCACCAGAGCTGTCCCGCTCACCACTATGTCATCCACATAACCGTAGTCGGCACTGGAATTACCATAGGTATAGAGACGAATCTGTAAATTGGCATTGTTATTAGCCGCGGCGGGCAGGGTCACACTGAAGCTCTGGTAGGCTCCGGTATCCTGCACATCATTACGCCGGCCGGCTTCGACCCAGCCAGATCCGGTATTGTACTGCACCACAGCATATTCACCGGTCTCCAGGGAATAGGCAGCCAGCTTGAAGGACAGGGTAATGCCGGTATATCCGGTAGTGGGGATAGTCTTGGTGGCTGTAGCACCATAGACTGTTCTCAATGCGGCAGTTCCTACTTTGAATGATCCGGTATAATAGGTAGCATAAGTGGTAGAAGACCTTGTCCAGCCGGTAAGCGTAGTATTACCGTCGATAGAGTCACTGATAATGGTAGCGGAATATCCGCTGATTGCAAACGCCATCAAAATCCCTAAAACAACAACAAACCTTTTCATGAACCCTCCAATACATATTGATTTTTTCTATTTTCTAAAACCACTTGCAATTCCCTGAAGATTTGTCAATTAGACTTTCAGGAAATTTAAATATTTAATTACACCCTACTTAAGCAATAATCGTGCCAAGGCAATATTTTTATGTAAGGATGTAACAAAAAATGGGGTGTACTGGTAAAATTCCGGGTGACGGTCATATGTGCGGGCCAAATTCTGGAATATTATTGTAATCGCTTACAAAATGCCGGACGCACTTTTCTGCACTTTTTAGAAGGAAAAATGTGCGCCTTTCTCCATTTAAATAATGATTAAAGATTCGGTACGATATAACTTGAAAACATGGGAAAATCAAACAATTGTTTTTAATTGTAAAACCTTGAAATGGTTGAAGTGTTAGGAACAAAAAACTGGAGCCTATTTTCTTTTTAATAACATGAGAAATTTTTCATCCTGTATATAAGTAAAGCTCAGCCCTGTATTTCCGGTAGTTTGAAATATCTCTGCAACAATATCCTTGAGGGCTATTATACTATGATGATTTATTATTTTATTAGGATTTATCATTCTATATGACAAATCCATGGGTGGCACTCCAGGGTGGAATAAAATATAGGGCTGTGACCGGGTAGCAATATTCAGGCAGTTTTATCAGGCTTTGATCTTCTTTTTTATTTCTTCCAATATCTCGATCTGCATCTCCTGGATCTTCATCATACGGGACCACTGGTCCAGGAGCAGATGGTCTACTTTTTCATGCAGGGTGCGGATCTCGATCTCAGACTTGAGATTTACCTTATAGTCGTTTTCGGAGCGGAGGCGGTCCTTGGTCTCCTGGCGGTTCTGGCTCATCATGATAATGGGAGCCTGGATGGCAGCCAGACAGGACAGGATGAGATTCATGAGGATAAAGGGGAAGGGGTCAAAGGGTTTGAATAGTAGAAAATAGCTGTTCAACAAAATCCATCCGAATAAAAAGATAAAGAAAAAGATGATGAACTTCCAGCTGCCCCCGAATTGCGCGATTTTATCGGCCAGACGGTTACCGAAGGTCAGAACCTCTTTAGCGGATTCATTGGCATTGGCCGTGATGATCTCATTTTCATTGATGCTTTTTATAACGTCGGTTTCCAGTCTCTTGATCTTGCCTGTTTCTTCTATTATTAAAGTAGAAATATACAGCATCCGGTATTTATTGAAATCTTCCTGACAGATCCTGCCGGTATCGTTCCAATGAGGATTGTCTTTCCGGATCAGTTTTTCCAGTTCGTGGCGGATTCCATGTCCGGTGATCAGTTCAGCTTCCGGAAAACTCTTTCCGCAGATATCGCATTTACCATCACTCATGTTTTTCTCCACATTTTATCTATTGCTTTTTATTCCGCCATTTCCGGCTTTTGTCTTTGTCTGATTATAGAGAAAATAATCAGACCCAACAGCAGGCCGGCTGTCACCAGGGAAGCCGGTATAGTACCCAAATCCAACCCCCCCTTGTCCACTGGTTTGGTAAGCAGATCTCCGAAAGTAGCCCCAAAAGGCCGGGTGAAGATAAAGGCTATCCAGAATAGTAGTACTTCATTAATGCGTGTCAGATAATGCAGCGCGATAACTATCGCGATGATGGCCGCGGTAACCAGCGCACCGCCTATATAACTCAGGTTCAGGTCATCGCTCAGAAAATCTCCAAAAGCGGTACCCAGACTATTGGAAAACAGGATGGCAATCCAGTAGAAAGACTCTACTCTCAAGGACGAGATGGGATAAAAGGTGATTTTCTTCTCCCGTAGATGCCAGAGCACAAGGACTAACAGCAGACAGCCTATTAAAATGGCTGATCCCGCGGTATAACCCAGCCCCAGGGTCCTGTCCATAAAATCAGAGACTTCGGTACCGGCGGTAGTCGTACCCACGATGAGCATCCAGTAGACCGCCGCGTGATATTTTCGGGAGAGGAGCTGGATGACCAGTACCACCACAAAGAATGCCATGGTAATAATCAGGCTGGCGGTATATCCCCAGCCCAGGGTCATGGAGAACAGGTCTCCCAGGGTCTCACCCAGAGTGGTAGCTAAAATTTTCATGATCCAAAATAATAACGTGATCTGGGCGACTTTGTTCATTCTCTCCATAATGCGCATCCCCTGTTTTAATATTTTAAATAACACCTTTCATTAGAGTCAAGTGAGATATGACAGGTTTTTCTATAATGCAGATAGATATCAGAAATTGCTTAGTTCCATCCCTAGTTCCATCGACCTAAGTTTTTTAATTTCCTGTTCGCATATTTTTATTGAGTAGATCCGATAGGTCATCCATGGAAAAAGGTTTGCACAAACTGGCTGTAAAACCATAATCTGAGGGATGAGCCATAGCCGGGTCGCTGGCATATCCACTGACCACAAACACCGGAAGAACCGGATTAGTTCTTCGAATCTCCTCCACCACGGCAGCCCCACCCTTTCCTCCAGCGATGGTCAGATCCAGAAAAACTCCGGATAACTGCTGTTGGAGCGACTGTTGATTGAATCTTTCCAATAAATCCTGTCCGTTTTCAGAGACTTCAGTTGCGTAACCCATAGACTCCAGCATTTCCTTCAGGATATCTCTCACCACTTCTTCATCATCCATGATAAGGATGGTACCCTGTCCCTGATGACGAACTACCGGAGTAGTGTTATCAGTTGAAGGATGAGAGATAGCCGGCAGATAGAGTAAAAATTCAGTCCCCCGTCCCGGTTCAGACTCTACCTGAATGGCTCCTCCATGACGGTTGATGATGGAATAGCAGGTGGCCAGCCCCAGCCCCTGGCCTTTGGGTTTTGTGGTAAAGAAAGGTTCAAAGATTCGCGATTGAATTTCCCTGGGAATACCCGGGCCCTGATCCTGAATAGATAACCTGACATATTCCCCGTCATTCAGATAAGGGTGGTCTTTGTGGAGGACAGTGATATTTTCAGCCTGTATGGTTATCTCTCCCCCCTGGGGCATGGCCTGTTTAGCATTGATTATAATATTATCAATGACCTGGCCTATCTGATTTTTATCCACATTACAATGCCATAGATTGGATGGTATGCGAATGGCAGAGGATACATTGGATCCGCTCAAGGCAAAACGCGTAGTATCCTGAACAAAGGGGGAAAGTGGAATAGTCTCACGTACCGGCTCACCGCCCCGGGCAAAGGTCAATAACTGAGCAGTGAGGCCCCGGGCCCGGTCTATGGTCTTCATAGCCTTGTCCAGATAGTTTGAAATATTCTCATCCCGGGAATTTTCCCTGGCTATATTGATATAACCGAAAATCCCGCTCATCAGATTATTGAAATCATGGGCTATACCCGCGGCTAGAATCCCCAGGGAGTCCAGCTTTTGGGCCTGCAAAATCTGCTGTTCCATAATGAGGCGCTGTTCTTCCGCCTGAACACGTTCCGTTATATCCCGGTCTGAACCCCAGAAGCCGACCAGTTCTCCGCTATTGTCATATATGGGTGTGGCATTGCTTTCCAGATAGCGATATCCTCCGGCTTTGTGTTTCCAACGGTATACACGAGCAGTCCAGCCTTGTTTTTTTGACACACTTTCCCGGAAAACCTCCTGGAGTATGGGAAGATCATCTGAATGGACCAGGTCCATTATATCCCGCCCTATAATCTCGTCGGGACGATACCCCAGAATCTTTTCTACTGTGGGGTTGCAGTAGGTATGCAGGGCCTGCAGATCGATGGACCAGATCCACTCCTGGCTGGTCTCGATGATGGAACGGAAACGTTTTTCACTTTCTTTTAGCTCCAGCTCCGTCAATTTAAGGTCGGTAATATCCAGGGTATAACCCGCCATATAGGGAGGCCGTCCCGGCTGGATAATGGGGAATTTGGTGGTAGTAAAATAATGGCCGTTCAGCTCTTCCTGAATAGTGACCGGTATGCCTTCACGGAGTACCTTCAGGTCATCCGCGATCATGGACCGGGCCAGGTCCGGAGGAAAGAGTTCTTCCATATCCTTACCCAGTATCTCTTCCAGGGGACGGCCCAGCATCTGCTCATAATTGCGGCTGAGCTGCAGGGCTCTGATCTTCTCATCTTTGAAAAAGATATAGATGGGACTGTTTTCCAGGAAATATTTAAACATTTCTTCTATAGTGGGTTGTCCGGAAGACTGTTCCTGGGATTTGTTTTCCATGGGTCACCTCACTGATTATTAGCAATTTTCAAGCTGATTTTGATATATTAAAACCATTCTAGGGGATAAGCCTTAAAATGTCAACCTATTTTTCCCGGTCGAACTGGGCGCAGATCTTATTTTTATTGAGTTCATGCTTAGCCAGGGTGACCCGGAATAACTCCCGGAATACTTCCGGTAATCGGGTCTGCAGTACTTTTGCACCCTCCTCAGTGATGCCGCCTTTGGTAGCCACCCGCTTCAGGGTCTCGGAAAAGCTCAGTTTCTTATCATAAATAAGTTTTGCGGTGCCATAGAGAGTAGAAATAACCATGTCATTTACTTCCTGTTCACTTAAATCAATATGTTGGAGTGCCTCCCGGACAAACTCCCGGAAAATCGCGGAGATCAGCCCCGGAGCACAGCTGGTCAGATCGGTAGCTACCTCAAAATCTGTTTCTACAATATTTTTTACGGTACTGATACTACTCAGGATATCTTCCAGACTATCTCTATCCTGTCGGGAAACTTTTTCATTATGACAGACCAAGGAAATACCCTCTCCCACCTCTGAGGTGACACTGGGGATCAGTTTGGTGACTGGTCCATCATAGAGGGTAGCCAGATTGCGGAGAGTCACACAGCCGGCTATAGATACCACATGGGTACCAGGCCTGAGACCGGGCAGGATCTCTTTCAATACCGCATTTATCTGCAGAGGTTTGACGCAAAGAAACAGCAAGTCCGCGTCCTGAGCGACTGTTATATTATCCGATGCGATTCGGATACCGGGAAAATCACGCCCGGTCTGCTCCAGTTTCTGAGGAGTTAGAGTGGATACAATCATGCGCTGGGGAGATACTGCCCCCTTACTGATAAACCCTCTTAACAGCATCCCGCCCATACTGCCCAACCCTATGATACCCACTTTCTTCTGCATAATATATTCCCATCAGCCTATTGAAATATTTTTTTATAGTCTTCGATCTTACCGGTCTTCCAGGAGAGATGCTGGCCCTGTGCCAGAAAAGACTCCGGTATAGTGATACGGACCAGGTTAGTACCGTCCTGAGACAGAGTGACATCCCCCTTTTTCACGGTAAAGACCATAAAGGACCGGATACGGGCTTTTTCCTCCCCGGTAGTACCCGATGTCTGGTTATAAGTGATCACGTGATGCAGGGCATGACTCCCACCGAACAGTACCTTTTGTGAAATAATTATCCTGCAGTCTGTGACCCTAATGCTGCATTTCCGGAATAGGGTTGACTGGGGACGGGCGAACTGCTCCACATCCACCCCCTCTTCCTCAAACAATACCGATTCTCCCGGCAGAGGGGGCAGTTTCTCCACAGTATCATTCCTGGACATAAACACTAAGATCAGCATCACTGCTCCAAACACCGTTAATACAATGGCGGTAACAGACATATGTTCCTCCCGAATTCTTTTCAGAGATTATTTATATTTGTTTTCTGCGGCAGACCAGCTCACCTTTTCCGATAGGGACCACCAGGCTGTCAAAACGGGGGTCGGCCAGAGCCTTTTCTATCATGGGCTTCAATGTGGGATAATGATTGATGGCATTATCCGCCACCAGCATCCCGCCTGGTACTATTTTCGGGGCCAGAATATCCCAGCAGGGCTCATACAGCTCTTTTTCACAGTCCAGGAAGCAGAAAGCCACCTGGCTTGCATTTCCCAGGTGCACTAAGGCGTCCCCCTCCACCAGCTCCACCCATTCCGTGACCCCGGCCAGGGCAAAGGTTTCACGGGCCAGCCGGATCTTCTCCGGCAACAGCTCATGGGTCCGGATTTTAATACCTTTTTGCCTGGCCGCCAGAGACAGCCACAGGGTAGAATATCCGGCGCTGGTGCCGATCTCCAGGTACTGTCCCTCCGGGCAGTTCGCGGCCAATAGCGTTATGAACTTTCCGGTCTCTGGGGGTATCTGACGGAGACGCTGCATCCGCTCAGTACCGTCATTACGGTCCCGGGAGTCAATCTCTTCCAGATAGGCCATGCGGGCCTGCATGGCAGTAGTGATCTCACTGAACATAGGCTGCTCCTGATTTCTTTTATTAACTGCCCGCGCTCTCGTAATGGCGCAGTCCCAGGCGCCATACCAGCCAGGCTACCGCGCCAAAGGCCAGGCTCACCCCAACTGTGCCGGCCAAACCCTCTCCCCAGCTGATCCTGCCCATCAGATAGCCCGCCGGATAAAAGGCGGTAAAGGCATAGGGCACCACAAAGCTGATAAAGCCCCGGATCAGGGGAGAATAGATCTTCACCGGATATTTTCCAAATTCACTGAAGGAATAAAACAGACTAAGGATGCTGCCGCTCTCCTTGAGCCAGAAAGCCAGGGAGGCGATGAGGAGCTTAATGGAGGTATAGATCAGCACCCCGAAGGGGACGATCAGCACCATAAACACCCAGTTGTACCAGGGCATGACCAGGGGCATCCTGATAATGGAATAGACGATGAGGATGAGAGAAATCAGGATCTCGCCAAAGGCATCAAACTGGATATTTTCACTCAGCAGATGGAACAGGGGGGGCAAAGGCCGAACCAGATAACGGTCCAGGTCGCCCTGCTTGACCATGGACAGGCTGAGCTGCCACAAGTTGTCGGTCAGGAGATGGTCCAGACCCTTGGTGAACTGGGAAAACCCGTAGATAAACAGGATCTGTTCAAAGGTCCAGCCGTTGAGGGAAGGTATATTGCGGAAGATGACCGCCAGGAAAATGATCCCTCCGCTCTGTATCACAAAAAACCCCAGGGTACCCAGGACAAAATCCAGTTGATATTCCATCAGGGTCTTCAGCTTTTGACTGACAAAGCGGGCGTAGATTCCCAGATAATAGGACATGTTAGCCTCCCTGTATGGTCAGATGACGTACGGCGCGGTGCCACATCCAGCTGCCCAGGGCAAACAGGAACACGATCCAGAACAGCTGCAGGCCCACCGAAGACCAGAAACGCGCGCTGTCCCAATGCCCGATGAGGGCCATGGTAGGCACATAATAAGATGCCTGCTGGGGGTGAAAGGTAAAGGCCACCTGGGCCCAGTGAGGCAGAAAATCCAGAGGAAACAGACGGCCGCTCACGATCATATTGATCCCCCCGATGATGAGATGCGTCCCCCAGGCATTAGTGGTATAGAAGGAAAGAATGCCCACGATATACCAGAAAAAAAACGACACGATCAGTCCCAATACCAGGCTGAGCAGAAAACGCAGAATATGGATCCAGTCGGGAAGATTGCCGGTGGAGACATAACGGTAGATCATAAGCCCGATCAGAATAGGCAGGCCGTAAAACAAGATCGAGGATAGCTTCCGGCCCATGGACTCAGCAAACAGCCGCAGGCGGTAGCTGAAAGGCTTGATGAGCTGGGTGGCTATCATACCGGACTTGACCTCATCTGACATGATAATATAGGCCCGCTCCGCCATCACCGCCCCCACTACCGGCATCAGGAATAAATACATGACCATATCAGGAAGCTGGAAACCCGATAAAGTGGACTGGCCCGAGCTCTTATAAACCGCGGCCCACAGATAGTAGTTTACAAAACAGAACAGAGGCCCCACAATAAGATTGAACAGAAAATTGATCCTATAGGTCAGCTGCTGCTGGATCACCGCCCTGGTGAAATGAAGATACCCTCCCCGTCCCGCCGCGGTCATAGCCGGATATCCTCGCTGTAGATTTTTTTGACAATCTCTTCGATTTCGGTCTCCTTGAGACGGAAGTCCAGGATATCGTCTTTTTCCTGAATCTTTTTGATGATGTCCACCGCGCTGACCTGCTGGCCGGGGAAGCGGATGGTAAGACGGTGCGAGTCGGTCTTCAGGCTGATGCTGCCTGGCTCCAGCTGGAAAATCCGGTCAAAATCCAGACTGTCAGGCTGATAGGGATGGCGGAGGTCTACCTCCAGGGTGCGCATATTGCCGAAATTCTCCCGGATACGGGACAGGGGGCCGTCGAACAGGATACGCCCCTGGTCGATCATGATCAGCCGGTGGCACAGCTCCTCGATATCACTCATATCATGAGTGGTCAGGATCACTGTGGTACGGAAGCGGCGGTTGAGCTCCTTGATAGCGTCACGGATCCGGGACTTGACCAGCACGTCCAGCCCGATGGTAGGCTCATCCAGGAACAGCACCGGGGGATTGTGTATGAGAGAGGCCGCCAGGTCGGCCCGCATGCGCTGTCCCAGGGACAGAGTGCGCACCGGGGAAGCGATGAACTTGTTCAGCTCCAGCACCGACTCCAGAAAAGCCATCCTGTCCTGGAAGTCCTCCTCACTGACCCGGTAAATCTTCTTGAGGATGGTGAAGCTCTCCCGCAGGGGCAGGTCCCACCACAGCTGGGTGCGCTGTCCGAATACCACCCCGATATTGTAGGCATTGGCGCGGCGGTTTTTGTAGGGTTCGATGCCGTTGATGGTACAGGTACCGCTGCTGGGCACCAGGATACCCGACATCATCTTGATAGTGGTGGACTTGCCGGCACCATTGGCGCCGATGTAGCCTACCAGCTCCCCCTCCCCTATGGCAAAGGACACGTCGTCCACTGCCTGGATAGTGTCATATTTTCTGCTGAACAGGCCCTTTAAAGCCCCTTTGAGTCCGGGGTCTTTGCGGGGGACTTTAAAAGTCTTGCTGAGGGAGTGTACCTGGATCATGCTCTTTCCTTATTCTGACAAGTAAAATAAATTATATTAGTCTAAATATTATAGCAAATATTCTATGATTCCTGCTACCGGGATATAAGAGGATATCAGTGATACTCTGCCGGAGGCGTTAACGGGAAGGCCCGGAGCTGCCGGGAGGATCCTGTCATCCTATATCTCCCGTGGGTAATCCCCCTGGTGTAAGGCGGGAGCCCCCTACCCACCCGCCGGGGGCACAGGGCGTGACTGACCTGGCGCCGTTCCGCACCGGACGGCCTCTATGTTGAGAAATGCGGAGAGAATGGACCAGACTCTATACTATAGAAGAGAGCACATAAAAAGCTGAACGAAACGTACTGTGAAAGCTCCTTTTTTCCCTACACCTCTACCTTGATACTGCGCAGGTACTCGGCGTTCTGTTCGGGGATGGAGGTATTGATAAACATCCCGCTGCCCAGCTCAAAGCCGGCGGTACGGGTGAGGCGGGGAACGATGGTGATGTACCAGCGGAAGAAGGGGGAACGCTCGTAGCCGCGCGGGGCGGAACGGACGATGTAGTTGTAGTCGGGATTGTTGAGGCCGTAGTAGAGCTTGGCCAGGGTGGTCTTGAGGGTGAGGGCCAGGTCGTGGAGCTCTATGTCCTGGATCACGCTGAAGTCGGCCCGGTTGAGGCGGGGGAAGATCCACATGTGGAAGGGAGTCCCGGCGGCATAGGGGACAAATACCACGAAGTGTTCAGTCTCCAGGATAATGCGCTTCTTTTCATTGAGCTCATCCTGCAGGACTTTGTCGAAGATGCTCTCGCGATGCTCCTGGTAATAGCGGATGGACTCATTGACCCGGTACTGCACGTCACGGGGGATGATGGGCAGGGCGATGATCTGGCTGTGGGGGTGGCGCAGGGAGGCTCCGGCGCGGGTGCCGTGATTGCGGAACAGGATCACGCTCTCGATATAGGAAATGCTCATGAGGGCGGCATAGCGTTCGCGGTAGGCCTTGAGAGTCAGCTCCACCTCGTCCAGGGTCATGGTGGCGATGCTGACATTGTGGCGGGGAGTCTCGATGAGGACCTCGTGCTGGCCCACCCCGTCCATACAGCGGTGCAGTCCTTCGGTGTTGATGTGAACGTCGCCGTGTTTGGGGACCAGAGCGGGGAATTTATTGGGTATGACACGCAGCTTCCACTCTTCGTCGGTGCCGTAGCGCATGAACTCGTCGGTATTGCCGTATTTCACTTCATTGCCGGCGCAGAAGGGGCAGGTGTCTTCGTAGGCGGGTTCAGTAGTGTCTATCTTGGAGGCGTCTTCCTTGAGCTCTTCGGGGCGTTTGGCCCGTTCGGTGGAAATGATGACCCATTCTTTTAATATGATATTCTGGCGTAATTCCGGCATATTTTTCTCCCCGCGGTTTATAGCGTATTATACACCCGGGAGGGATGAGGCGCAAGAGTTTTTTTTCGAGAATCAGGGTCACTGACGACTATACGGGACGCTGCGAGGTATTTGTCAATACCTCTCTGCTAGGGATCAGGGGGGCGGCACCGGCGGATGGGGGGAGTGTGTGGATGGTGCGGTTGCCGGATAGAAATGGACCCTTTTAAAATAATAATGGTTAAAATTAATACTCTCGCTTCATTTGTTATTTATTCTTATTCTCTATCTTCTTTATCCTGATGGTCCCGCTCCATCTTGTTTTCTGGATGAGTTCTCCCTGGACTTTGAGTATCTGGCCAGCTTTTATGTACAGCTCTTCTCTATTAAGTATCAGGTAAGATTCACGGGATTTGGACTCCCAATTCAATACGAAATAGGTATTGGTCCCACCTTCTTCGATCAGGCCGGTGTACCAATTGGTGCTGGTGTCAATCGGATTGAGATTCTGCAGAGTGATTGTATTGGTCTGTATTTCCGGTTTTTGTTTATTCTGTACACATCCCAGTAATGCCATACTTACTATTAACACTAAAATGACTTTCATACCTTCTCCTAAAAAGAATAGCAGGGGTGTATTACACTACCCCTGCTATTCTAAGATATTTTGACGCTTATTTCAACTGTGTTCCAAAGGTACCCATAAAATAGTTACCGGAGAAACCGGAATAACGGCTTACCACTACAAAGTACCATCCCGGAGCTACAGTCTTTGATACGACTTCAGAAGTAGATCCTGTGTTCTCTGAAGCAGCCAGAACCGTTCCGGCAGTATTGAGCAGATAGAGGTCATCATCACAGCCGGCAGCAGGATTCATGTTTGCCTGGACTACAGAAGTTGCTTTTACATAGATTTGGTAGGTATAGGTCTGGTGATAACCTATACTGCGGGCATCTGTCATATTGTGTCCCATCCATTTATATGGAGGGAAAGAGTACAGATCTTTTAGCCAGGTATCCCAGGCACAGTTTGCGGTAAACTGGATGGTATTACCTGTCACATAATCTGTTTCCAGACCCAGATTAAGAGAGGCATCAGCAAATACACCAAAGTAAACCCCTACCCCGTGGGAATTAGGATTGTCGATATAGATGTTGCTTAAAGCGGAATGCCATTCATCCACAACCATATCTTCCAGTGCAGATTTAAGATTGGTGGAACTGGGCATCACCATCTTGTCAGCCAGGTCCCAGACATCAGGATAGAACTGTCCACCCACAGTGGGATACACATAGGATTCAGTATCATTCATAATTGTATTATTTATGGCAGCGGATCGGTTGATGTGGTTGGTATTCCAGAGATACGCATTCATATCTGACACATAACTCTGCCACACAGTAAAGAGGGAATCGACTTTGGACATATCATAAGCTGCCAGACCTACTCTCATCTGGCTTGCATAAGTAGTTCCATAAGCATCGATAACTGCTGAATAGAGTTCTGGAGCGGTAAAGCCTGAAGCACAGAAATTGGATAGCCAGATGGTATAATTCCATCCATCACCAGGTTCAAGATCAGGTGAAACGATCAGATAGTCTGCAGACCCGCGCAGTTCATACGCTACTTCAAACATACCCATAAGACAACCGTCAAAACCCAGTACATCTATGTTTTTACCGGAAAGTGCGGTACGTACATCAGCGTTCTTGATGATATGGCCGGTGCCTTCATCCAGACTGATAGCTTTATAAGGAGCGTCCAAATCAGGCCAGCTGATATAAGGTGAAGGTTCCAGGCTGGTACCTTGCTGCATCCAGCTGGTGTCTTTGATATCCTTACTCAGGGTGACAGAATCGATATTTCTGTACAGATTATCCTGGGAAAGATTACCAGAGAAAGTGGTGTAAGGAGAGTTTCTCCAACCGTCACCGTGGTCCCACAGGATCACACAGTTATTATTCGCCTGGAAATTAGCTAATCCCCAGGTCAGGAAATTGTTTAATGTAGTTCCCAGACCCATGTCCAGTTCTTCCTCATTTCCTCCGGTAGCAGTCAAACCCATCCCGGAGAGACGCCCGGAATGGATCTCAGACAGGTTGTTGTCATAAGAAACTTTATAGAGACGTGTACCTGTCCAGTCTCCGTCCAGGGTGGAATACCCGGAAGAACGGTCAAACAGGACTATCACATTGACATCCTCATTGGTGAGACCCAGTACATTTTCCATTTCATTAAAATCAGCTAAACCGAAAGGTTCCAGGTTGTTATCAGCGTTCAGGAACACAAAGATATTCCACTGATAGACTTTAGCATTTATAGAGAAGGGTCCATTCACGTTTGTAGCAGAGTGATTACCCCAGCGGTCCACCGCAAAATAGGATACGGTATGTGAACCTGTCCCGGAGAAGGTCATGCTCCAGTTCCCATTGGTATATTTAGCATTCTGCCAGCTTCCGGAATCCAGCTTGACATATACCGCGTTGGAAAGAAGGGTAAAATTGTCTGAAGCAGTCCCGCGAACGGTAAACTGGGCGCTGCCGTTTTCCGCGGTATCCTGGTATGTTGAAAGGGCGACTGAAGGATCGACATCATCCACGGTTATTGTGAAATCACCTGTACTGTTGGTAGAAGTATTACCGTGGGCATCCAGTCCTATATATTCGACATTGTGAGTCCCCTGGCCGTTATTGAAGGTGTATGACCAAAGACCGGCATTGTAGTTTGCGGTCTGCCAGGCTCCACCATTGATACGCACTTTGACCGGTTGAACCGCCAGTCCATAGGCATCACTGATGGTACCCCGTACTGTGAAGGCGGGGCCGCCCTGTTCAGAAGCATCCTGGATGGATGTATTTGTTATAGATGGGCCTGTACTGTCGATAATTATGGTGTGTACAGCTGAGGGTATTTCTACTCCGATATCAGTCATGGCATAGGCACGGACAGAGTTGGTACCATCTTCCAGTGTCACATCTCCGGACCATATTTCAGTACCAATGGCATTGTAGATATTGGTAGAAGAATTGATGACATGAAGGGTCACATTACTGACCACACGATTGGTGTCTACCTGGAACCAGGTGACTGTACCGGAAAGAGTCAAATTATGCTGATTGGTGATAAGGCTTCCCGGGATAGAAGTTATCTCAGGATTGGGGACTCCGTTCAATACCACTACTTTAAAGGTGTAATGTTCGGATTCATTACCGCTGGGGTCGATAGCCCAGACCGAGATATTCAGGTCACCTAAAGTGGATACATTCTTACGTATTTCCCAATCTGATTCAGAAGCTACACTGATCTGTTCCAATCCCTGTCCTTCAAAATCCACGAACACGGTTACCTGTGCAGCTTTGTCAGAGACCGTCCCTCTCACGACAATCAGGCTGCTGCAGTAGTCATCCTCCCAGGGGCTGGTTACCTGGACATAGGGCGACATATAATCCTTTTCTTCCGGTGTAGTAGTACACCCTGTAGCCAGGATCAACAAAAACAAAAGAACCAACAACTTTTTCATCACTCCACTCCATTTATATTTTGTTATTTCTATTTACAATTCAAGCGTAAACCGGCTGTCAAAGACATTCACAGTTGTTGTGTAGGATTTGTTCTATTTTATGGAGACAAATACCTTTTTTTAATGTATATTATACCACAATATTCACGATTTCATGAAATCAGAAAGAAATATTTTTTCATAAATGAAAAGTTAGAGTGTTAATTGTTAAGAGGGGGGTAGTAACGGGGTTTTTTATCTTTGGTAGAGGCCTTGATCAGCCCCTGATCCAGCATGAATTCCAGATATTTTTTGAGAGTATTGAGGTAAAGGTCCGTTTTAATTGAAAGTTCTTTAAATGAGAGGGATCGCTCTTTAAGATGACTGGTGATTGATTCGATTGCGATGATTGTAGCCGGTTTTTTATAGAACTTCATATTCCGGATATCCAGGCCGGTGGTGTTGTAATAGTAAGCTGCTCCGATCTTGATCTTGTACACCATCCTGCCGGTTGCCATAGGGATCAGGCACTTCTTGATGAGATGTAAGGTCAGCTCCCCTACTTCTCTTATCTGTGTTTGTGTCATGGTCATATCTTTTAGAGTGTCAAGGATCATTTTGTATGCTTTTTCATAGTTAGGAAGATGAAAGGAAGTGGTAGCAATGGACTTATAATTGCTTCCCCGGGCGTATTGTTTTTTATATTTGAAAATATCCGGAGTGGCCTGGGTGATCTCATTCAGTTCCTTGAGCCGTATAAAGGTTGGTTTTCATCTATTTCTTTCTTCTTTGACATAACCATGCCTGGTAAGTAATAGCAGGCAGCTCTGAAGGAAGTCCACGGGTTTGTCATTTTCCAGTTTATCTTGCAGGGCATTCAACGATGTGGGTGAACTCATAAGCAAGCATTTAAGGACCTGTTTACAGGTCACAAGAACAGGAGGGGTAATCATGAACCTGTAGTCAAACAGGTCTTTTCTGGATGTGGTATAATAGGTGGTGCCCAGGATATCTAAAGTCGATACAATACCCTGATCGATTTTGGTTTGTAATTCCTTTTGTATATTCTCACTGGATGTGCCCAGTATATGTGTCAGCTCTTTTATATTCATGGCATGTTTCGATAACAGGGAAAATATCCGGGTATTGTCCGGGGGGGATACATTCTCATCCGGTCCGCAGAGGTCCGACTTATTCTTGATGGTAAAATACTTAAAATTCCCTTTTACCCAAGCTTTCACCAGGCTTTCTTTATGCAATATCTTTAACAGACTGGTCACGATACTGATAGGCTTATTGAAATGTTCCTGGATATCACTGGGTGTAGCTGGTCCTTTTTCGAGATAGCGGTATATATCTTCCATAAAAGTAATATTTTCGGGCCTGGAATAGAACCGGGTTTGCAGGAGATCTTTCTTCTCCAGGCATAAATAGGTTTTCCTATCTGCCTCAAATGTGTATATCCTGTCTTCCTGATTATTATATATCGCGGCTGATTTGATTGTAGGTTTAGCCAAGCCGGTAAATTGGCTAAGTTCCTGAAATGACATAGCCCCTTGCTTCAAAGCCTGGATAATCATCTTTCTGTTTTCAAATATTGACATCTAGTTATAACTCTTAGAGGTTAATTGAAAAAATTATTATAGTATAGTGTTGTAACACTGTTTTTTCAAAAATATTTATTAAGTTATATAATTTATTATCTGTCAATCTATACTCCGTGCTCAATAATCGTAGATACATACGGCATGATCTATATCCATTCTTTGTACAGGGAATAGAGCTCCGTGCAGATCACCCCCGTTGCTGCAGGCCGGGAGGCCCTACCGCCGCCACCAGGGGCACCGCAGTCACACTACCCTGACGCGGGTCTGAAACCCGCCTCTTTTTTCCTGCAAAAATGATCAATATTAAGGGGCTAAAACATAAAAATAAAGTGTAAAAAACCGGTGCATTTCCTTGAAAAACTCCACGCACTTCATTACGCTATAAATGGAGGTGCAAAATGAAAAAAGCCCTTTTATTTGACATTGACGGTACCCTGCTCCGGGTGGAGGGTCTGGGTACCCAGGCTTTCCAGGCCGCGTTCCGTGACATCCTCCATCAGGACATAGAAATGGGCGGTATCAACTGGATGGGGGCCATGGACAGTGAGGTCGTACCCCAGCTTCTCAAGGATGAAGAGTATTCGGATGAGCTTATCCACAAATTAATCCCGCTGCTTTTCAAAACTTACACCCGGCACTTTGACTTTATCGTCCGGGAAAATCCGCAAAGGATCCAGGCCCTGCCCCAGGTTCACAACCTGCTGGACGCGGTCAGCGGTTATCCTTTGGGGCTGCTTACCGGAAATATCCAGGCCACTGCCTATATCAAACTCAAAGGAGCCGGTCTGGACCGCTACTTCCCCCAGGGAATAGGCGCCTTTGCCAGCGATTCTGACCGGAGGGAAGATCTGGTACCGCTGGCCCTGCAGAGGATGCGGGACTATTACGGCCAGGATCTGAAGGAATGTGTCATGATAGGAGACAGCCACCGCGATATAGAGGTAGCTCATGCCCATGGTCTCCCTATCATTGCTGTCGCCACCGGCAGGATGAGCCGGGAAGAACTGCAGGCCTGTGCGCCGGATTATCTTTTTAATGATTTTTCTGAATGGGAACAGATGCTGCCCCTCCTGATCTGACAATTCAGGGTTTCATTTCCGCCATAGCCAATTAAATATCAGGAGAGAAAAATGAAAAAATTCAGTATATTAGCCAGTCTGGCTGTGCTTTTAACCAGCTGCAGCGGATACATACTTTCAGGAAATCAGGAAGAAGGCTCTACAGCCGACACCCTGGCCCTGGTGGGTGAAGGGACCCTGTCACTGGAAGACTATAACGATGTGTCTCCCTTTGTATTTAAAGCTCCGGGAGGGAAAAAGTTCCTGTTTTTTGCCTCGGATAGACCTCTTCCCGGCCAGACCAACCAGAATTTTAATATCTGGGTGTCGTTGATGGTGGGTGACAAGTTCACCACGCCGCGCGCCCTATCCAATGTGAACACCGCCTCAAACGAAACCCAGCCGGTTGTCTTTTCACAGAACGGACAGGTCTATCTCTCTGTGGTGGGAGGGGTCTCCCAGCAGGTGGAGACCTGGCAGCTGGGGTTTTCCAACGACCAGTTCCTCAACCCTGTTTACCAGAGTGCCATCCCCTCCAGCCAGGGTTACAACCTCATACTGCTGGAAAGAAATAATGTACCCGTGCTGCTCACTACCTGGGGCAGTAATCTGGGGGCGGAATTCCTGTTCCAGGGTACAACCTGGAAACCGGTGCGGGCCCGCTACTTTGCCATCCCGGTGGGGCAGGGTCACGGCTTCCACTCTACGGTGGGCATGGGATTGGGAAATACGGAATGGTACCTGTTTGAAAGAAACAATGGGACGCATTGGCAGATCACTATGGCCTATCAGGGCAGCGGGGATTTCACCGGCAATAATCTGAGCGGTTTTTTCCCGGTGATGGCTTATCAGAGCCTGGATGCCTTTAATGACCGTACCCCCTTTATCGACACCGATGACGCCCGGGTGTATTTTGCCAGTGACCGCTATAAATTTTTAAGAAATCCCCACTATGATCTCTACCGCTATAATGAAAAGACTTTCGGCCAGCAGATCGGGGACGGGGGTTTTGAATATTATCCTCTGCCCGCGGGTGTCTATGTCTCACCTAGCGGCAGCCTGGCCGCCAGCGGACTATCGCCCTCGGCTCCTCTGCCCTCACTACCCGCAGCGGTAAACCTGGCCAGATCCCAGGGCCTTAGCAATATCTATGTAGCGGCTGGTATCTACAGTCCGGGCAGCGGCCTGGATGACAGTACCAACTCACCGGGACTGGTATTGACCGGGTCACCTCTCCGGCTGCTGGGCGGTTTTGATTCTACCTTTGTCAGAAGAAGCGGTTTTTCCACACTGGATGCCATGGGACAGAGGCTGGTGCTCCTGGTGACTAATATGACCGGGCTGTATTTCGACGGCTTCCGGATCTTCAGGGGCTATCAGGAGTTCGGTTATGGAGCAGGATTGTATATGGATAGTGTGACTAACGGCCTGTTTATCAATACCCAGATCACCCGAAATACCAATGGAGAAGGCGGGGGTGCCGGAGTCTATGTCTACAACTGTAAAAATGTGACCCTTGACTGCCTGATTAAAAATAACGTCTGCACCAACGACTTTGGCACTGGAGGGGGGCTCTACCTCGGTTATGGGCAGGATACCCTCATGATCTTCGGACATGTCATCAATAACACCTCCGGTGACGCGGGTGGTATTTATATGGATGACACTGCCGGAATCATCCTCAGTACCATTATCAGCAATAATAATGCCTTTTATGGCGTGACTGGCGGGGTGTTCAATAACGGAGGCACCCTGGACGGGGGTGACAGCCTGATCACCAACAATACCCCTCAGGATTTCGGCGCAGGAGCCTGATATTTCACCTGCTTGATTAATCACCCGATACTGTTTATAATTATGCCTTGAAAGTTTGCCACTGTAGCTCAGTTGGTAGAGCAACTGATTCGTAATTAGTAGGCCAGCGGTTCAATTCCGCTCAGTGGCTGGACGCCCCTCAGGGGGCGTTTTTCATTGGAAGAGGAAAAAAATATGAACGAAAATACGCTGATTTTTCACTATGCCATAGAATTTCATTACTGCCGCTTTTCCGGTACCAGTGAAGAACTGGGGCGAATACTGTCCCAGGCTCTGATACCTGTTAATCCCGGTTCCTGGGAATGGTCGGAACAAAAGGATGCCTTTCAGGGTATTATGCGTAGGGGAGAGTTTTTCCTCAAGGCGGATTACTACCCGCATCGGGGGGTCCTGCTCCTGGATATTCAGGACCGGGTCCAGCAGGAAGACCTGTCCCGGCATCTGGCAGGTTTGAAAAAAGCCTTGTCGGCCGGTGATTTCACGCTGCTGGAAATGAAACGGGGCCGCTGGATCAAACCGGCTAAGACTGACTGAAGCGGGCCAGGAGCAGACGGGCTTTTCTCATCCAGACCCTCTGTCTGCGCATATGATAGGCCGGCGCGCTCTGGATATCTGAGACCAGTGTCTCCAGCAATTCACGCGCCTGTGCGTCCCGGTGTTCTTCCAGATACAGAGTTGCCAATAGATAAAGTGCTTCGGGCAGACGGAAACGCTGCAGATGCTTTTCCAGTATAGCCTGGGCTTCCGGTTTACGTCCCAGCTGGAGCAGGACACGTCCCTGTACCAGAGCAGCTTCGCCATAGGCATACTGCTCATCTATTTTTAACAGAGCGGACAGACTGGCCACACATTCTTCCCGGAGACGTAGTTTTTCCTGACACAGGGCCTGTTTCCACCAGGCTTCCGTCAGGTCTTTTTGCTTTTCCAGAGCCAGCCCGAATTTGGCAAGAGCTCCTTTATAGTCGCTTATTTCATAGAGCGCGTTGCCCCAGTCCAGCCATTGGTAGGCATTGCCTATGCGTTTGGCTGCGGCTTCCAACTCCATCAGCTTTTTTCGGCGAATGAGACGTTTGATAAAGGACGGTGCCGGCAGTCTGCCCTGGCTGCGCGGTATAAAGCGAAGTATAAAATACAGGACTCCGCCTAAAATATAAGTGAAAAACAGGATATAGTACCAGCTCCGGTCATCTTCGTTGCGGGAACAATCTATCAGCATCCATATCCAGAATCCGGTGGCTAATAATGTCAGCCCTCTCCAGATCCAGAATCCAATTGCCATCTCACCGAACATGTCTCGCTCCTTTTATATAGCTATCCCCATCATAAGACGGATATAAGCACCATTCAGAATCGCGGCCGGACCTCCGCTTACTTCCACTCCGCCGGCATTCCATTTGTCATCAGACAGGTCAAACAGGTATCCCGCCCGGAAGCCGATACAAAACCGCATAGCATTGTCTGCCAACGAAGTGGGCAGGATGATATCCAGGCCTACACCGGCATTAAAAATAACTCCGGCATTATCCATTTCAAAACTGCGGGAGGCATTGGTGAGGATGTCAGTAAAATTAGGCGACCCGGTCTCACTGGCTGAAAGCGTCATGCTGCCCCTGCCTACTCCCACCAGAGGATAAAAGTGCAGAAAAGGATAGTTGATGATCAGATAGCCTATATTGAACAGCTGGATATCGTAGGTAAAAGACACCTGGTAGGTACCACTGGTCTGACCCTGGTTAAAACTCCAGTAAAACTCCAGGTCACTGATGAAATTCTCACTGAAAATCTGATAATCCACACCCAGATGATAAAATTCCGGATTCTGCCCCTCAAATCCCCCCTGAGCCAGATACTGATTTAACACCGTAACCTTGGGATACAGAATCCCGCCGCCCAGCATCAGTTTACCTTCCAGCGGTTTGTTATTTTTCTGACTGGGCTGTCCATTGAGTGCAAACAAACCGGCAGGCAGGAGAAGTATCAAAAAGTATAGCAGATATCTGTACATGAGAACCTCCGAAAATGGGATTAATCATATCATCTCAGTGCTGGAGTGTCAAAAATAGCAGGATTGTCACAAACATAATAAAGCTTGAAGTTAGTACTATTTAGTACTACAATTAATCATGGAACTAAGAAATTTTGGTAAAAAGGCCGAGCTGGATCTGAAATTGTCAAGCGCGTTGGCGCGGGGATATCAGGCGGTACGGCGACGCTCTGACTCTTACCTTTCCGGTCAGGGCTTGAGCCTGGCTCAGTTTAATGTACTGGAGGTACTTTCCATTCATGGAGTCTCTCCGGTAGGCCATTTGGTGCAGCAGACCGATATTACCCCCGGAAATATGACGGTGATCATCGAGAATCTTCTGAAACAGGGTCTTATCACCCGGGAAAGAGACAATAGTGACAAAAGAGTATGGCTGGTATCTCTCAGTCCCCGGGGACTGGAAAAACTGAACAGGGTCTACCCTATGCATATCCTGAACCTCCAGTCCTTGTTCAGCAGACTGGATGAAAGGGAAAAAAGCGCGCTGATAGACCTGTGTGACCGGTTGGCTGACTACACCATGACACGGGAAGAGTAATATCACCCCCAGCAAATATTTTGTTTTTATGTCTGTTTTTCCGGAGGAAATATGGAAGAAAAACATCACTGTATCCGGCTGGAAAAAAACGGCCCGATACGCAAAATAAACCTGCCTCTCCTGGAGATGCAGCATGGGGAAGATATTCCCCTGGTCAGCGACATGTCGCTGTGCCGCTGTGGAAAGTCCTCCAGCCAGCCCTGGTGTGACGGCAGCCACAGCCGGATCGGTTTCAGTGATGAGAAAAAACCAGACCGTGAAAAACTCAAATGGTATCACTATTATGGAAAAGACATCACCGTGATCTACAATCATGGAATCTGCGCCCATGTCAGTGACTGTATCATAGGGTTGATGGAGGTATTTAACCGCCGCCGCCAGCCCTGGGTCGAGCCGGACGCGGCTCCGGTAGAAGATGTGATCAGGGTCATACGTACCTGTCCCACCGGGGCCCTGCGTTATGAATTGCGGGGTGAGACCTTCTTTGACTGGAATGAAAAGCCTTCTATTAAAGTCCTGTTCAACGGCCCTCTGGTAGTGAAAGGCGCCATCCCCCTGGAAGATGACAGGGACAGCCTCTCTGAACTGCCCACTCCGGACCACTATTGCCTGTGCCGCTGCGGACAGTCCAAAAATCTCCCTTTCTGCGACGGGGCTCATACCAAAGGGGAATTCTTTGAATAGACAATTTCCCCTATACTAAAACATCCATTTACAAAATTGACAAAATCCTGAGGTGGAGCTAAATTAGTTAATCATATAAAAGAGGTAAGGTATGAGAAAAGTCATATTAGTGCTCTGGACCTTTTTCGTTTTAATACAGGCAAGCTGTTCCGCCGGCCCCAATTCAGGAAATATCCCCAAGCCTCCACTGTATACTATCAGTTCTATCACCAATATCCTGGATTTGAACACCGGTGATGCTGGGGTTGCGGTGTGTGAAGGAGATATTCTCTATACCCTGGGAATGAACAGCGCTCCTTCCAATTTTAAAATTTTTGATCTCACAGACATTACCAATCCGCTGTTACTATCCAGTCTGGACGCGGGTTGGGGATCAGGTATGGTGAAGTATAGCAACTATTTATATATACATACCGCAGGAAATGGGACCGGTTACTTTACCAACCAGAGCCTGGTAGTACTGGATGTCAGTGATATTACCAATCCCTCTGTGGTAAGTACAAACGGGCAGGGTTCAAGCTACCCTCCTTATCAGATTTATCTACAGAATGGATATCTGTTCACTTTAAGCGACAGTATTGTGGGGGTGTTTGATGTGACTACCCCGGGTATTTTGAACAGGATTACCAATGTGGCTGGCTTTCAGGCCAATTGGGGAGCGATCTCAGAGAATTATCTCTATTTGCAGGATTACAAGAAGCTGCGAATTCTAAACATTTCCAATCCCTGGCACATTACCGAAACCTTTACATCCACTAACAGGGATGATTTCTTATCCGGGGGCATAGCGCTTGCCGGAAATTATCTCTATCTGGCAAATTACTATGGAAATCTGGTGATTGCGGATGTATCCCATCCCGCCGCCCCTGTATTTGTTACCAATTTTTATCTGGGCAGCGATTACTGTAGAGACATGAAAATACTGGGAAATTATCTGCTGATAGCGGGTCAGTATGCTTTCTATGTGGTAGATATCAGCAGCCCTCTCACACCCATACTGGTGGATTCCGTACCTCTTCCCCATAATGCCGGCTGGGGCTTGGCCCTTCTGCGGAACCGTTACGCTATAGTAGCCGATGATACAGTCTATCATGTGATCCGGCTTTATTGATGATTTTATTTATAATTAAGTACCCTATAATCTCTGAGACTAAAGTGCTGTTATGTTAAAAAAATTTACAGTTTTTTTTCTTTTAATGGGTATTTTACTAAACGGCTGTGTCATAAACAATCCCTTACCACCTGAAAGAGATCCCGGCGTCTTTTTTGTCTCCCCTTCCGGGGATGACAGCAATGATGGTTTGTCTACCAATACTGCTTTCGCCACTATCCAGCATGCGCTGGACAATCTGGCCTCAGGGGATGTGGTCTACATCCTGGCTGGTAGCTATTACGAGACAACCTGGGTATATGACAGATCCTTTAATTCCCAGGTCAGTATTCAGGCTCAGCCTGGTGCCGTACTGGATGGTACTAATTCCTGGTATGAAGGAATACTCATTGAAAATGTCAGCTGTCTGGAACTAAGCGGTATCACTGTGCATAGCTATAAAGTCACCGGGATCAATGTACTGAACAGCTCCCGGATTACCCTTCGGGACTGTCTGGTCTATGACAACGGGTTTGATTCCAGTGACTATGACTGGGGCTATGAAGGCTACGGAATAAACGCAAAGTATAGCTCTTATCTTCTCATTTCCAATAATACCGTGTATAGAAACGGCCCTTCTCTGACTCTGAGCGATACCTACGGCAGCCTGGGGACTGGCATCAATACCTATGCCCTGTCTGATTCCCGCATCGTGGACAATCTCTCCCACTCCAACCGGGGGGGCGGCATCCTGGTGGAGGATAGTCACAGGGTATTAGTAACCGGCAACTCTGCTCATCATAATACTTCCGTCACCTGGCTGAACCCCGCTGATCACGGTTTGGGAATTTGGTCCTGTGCCGGAATGTGGCTGGACGGGGGGGATAATATCACCGTGAGCAATAACAGTTTCGGCCTCAACCGTATAGGCATTATTGCGGGAAATGAAGACAATCAGGTAATCTCCGGCTTTGTGGTAAAAGGCAACAGTCTGTTTAGTAATTCTATAGGGGTCATGATTCAAAATATCAGCAGTAATACCTCTTCATCCATACTGGAACTGGGGCCAAATACTTTTTTCACCAATGGCACAAACATAATCTGGTAGATTCTTATACTGAAAAATATTTTAAAAGCTCAGATAAACTGACACATCCAAGCCTTCCACCTTTTCCCGCCCTAATTTAGGAGTCAGGCTAAAGGCCAGATTATTCCAATTTATTCCCTCTACGGGAGCAGACACAACAGCTTCAGGCATACGTCCGGTAAGCAAGGTGCCCAGACTTAGTCCTGCCACTCCCCATAGGGAAGAGTAGACCAGAGGGTGCTGATTTACCCAAGGACTGTCCATAATAGTACTGACCAGGCCTCCTGTAATAATGCCCAGAACACCGCTCAGACTGATCAGCCAGCTGCGCGTACTGGACCAGTGTAATTGGGGATAAAAATGATTGAGCAGGGATACCGCGGTATTTCCCAAGGCTGGTGAGAGAAAAGCATAGAATGGAAAAGTGTTAGTCTGAGTAGATTTTAGTCCCTCTCCCAGAAGAAAGGCACTCATAGTAGTTGTCCAGGCATAAGCATTGAGCAACAGGGCGGTCTTGCCCAGGCTTTCCCTTTCATCAAACAGGTTCATTCCTAACAGGATACCGGAAACCGACCACCAGGCTGATACCAGACCGATACTGCCATTATAATTGGACCAATCCTCAATGGCTCCGACTATAGCTCCTATACCACCGGTCACGCCTCCCAGAATATCGCTCAGCCACACCCGTCGGGGGGTCCAGTTCAGTCTGTCATAATAATGATCCAGCAGTATCACCGCAGTGTCTCCTACCAGAGTGGATACCAGAAGATTATAGGGGTTGGGTATCACACCGAATAGGGGCCTACTCTCCAACTCTGAGAATAGTACCGAGGAAAACCAGGTAGTCCAGGCCATGGAACTGATCAGGGTAGAATACCTGCCCGGTGAGAGAGTCTTATCCCTGGTATAGGGAATGGCCAGAAAACGGGCAGTAAGTGACAGGACATCTACTACCGCCAGATTGAATCGTGTATATCCACTTAGATCAAATGCAGAGGGAAATACACTCTTGACCAGAGGCGGAATGCCGGGGTCAGAAGCGGAATAGTAGGCATAGGCCTGGGTTTGATCAGGATAAAAAAGCGCCTGCAGGATGGCCTCGGTGTTCAATGCGGTCCAGCTGGTGGCAAAATCAATGGCCAGAGCCCTGCCCCAGGTCATACTGCTGTGTCGCATGGAAATGATAGAGGTAGCAATACCACCCCCCAAGCCTACCAGGGATAGGCCCGCGTACCATTTGGCATCGGTATAGACATCCAGTATCAGGGGAAGGGTCTGTGTAGCTCCAGTAATATAGATTAGATTTTTGACCCAGTAATAGATCAGTCCTTCGTCATACTGTTTTTTAGCTTTTTCTTCCGGCTTCAGAGGAGGTACGTCCTCCAATCTACCCTGGATAATAAACTTCATTTTCAGAAGCTTTTGTTCCCAGTCCTTGTCCGGGGCTTTATTAATCAGATTCTGGCATAGGTCATAGGCTTCCAGATATTGTGAATACATATATTTTTCCAGCATAACCTGGTACTGCTTATAAAAATCCCCTGTGACAGACTCGGTGATATAGTCTGTCTTGACAGCTGCCTGGGGCCATAACAATCCCAGTAACGTGAACTGGAACACCAGGATGCATAATATCTTTTTCATACTACACCTCCATATTTTTAAATTTTATTCAGGTATATGTTTGATTTTACGATCCGGTTTTTATCCTGTCAAATGAATAGACCCTATCTCCGGAATATATTTCAAATTATTCAGTTCAGAATATCTAACCTATATTGCTTCAGAAAATCGTTTTCATGGAAACCTATTGGTTTATTGAACATCTATTCAAATATTGTATAATAATCTATGAAGAATTACCTGTTCAAAACAATTCAGTCCAAGGAGCAAAGCAGTGGCTTTTGATGTCAAAGTGGAAACTAAAGAAGATATTGCTTATGTAAAAACTTCTGGCATTTATGATCATGAAAAATCAAAATCCTCTTTTTATGATGTGCTGGAAGTCTGCATAGAAAAACAATTACACCGTATATTTGTAGATCATTCAGAGCAGATTGGTGAACCCAATTTTATCCAAAGACTGGATTATACCATCTTTATTGTTTCCGCTTTAGAACAGTATTCCAGAAAAAATCTGGAGAACATCCGTATTGTATACTTGGGACCCGTAGGCAATAAAAAATCCATGCAACAAACTGAAAAATTAATTAAAAAAAGCGGTGTTCATCTTTGGTCGACTACAGATCGGAAGGCCGCATTACAATGGCTGATCTCATAAAAAATATTTCCTATCCAAAATGTGATACCTGTCTTTCACACTGAAAGTTTAGTCAGGTAGATAGTCATAAGGACCCATATAGTGAAACAGTATCTGTTTAACGTTACTATTGGTGGTGTAGCTGATATTACCGCTCACCGTCATTATCCCTCCATCTGTACCGGATATCTGCACATTACCGGTGGGGGTGAGACCCAATAGATTCACTCCTCCCAAGCCAAAATTAAATTCCAGGTAATTCAGATCAGAAATGGTCCAGTTTCCTGCCGGAATTTCATTTGTCATGCCTGCGTGAGAGAGATTGAAATGTAAATTATCCAGACAGTACAGAGTAATATACCGGTTGGTGTCGATATAATAAATTGCCGCGTTGGTGACACTGTATTTTGTGCCAAGCAATATCACACTATTGGTGTTTACAGTTGTATCTTCAGGAGTGGTCGGAGCACAAGCCCAGTTCAGGAGAACCATTGCGGTCATTAAGAGCAGCAGCACTCTAATCGATATGTACATCTTTTTCATAAAAGCTCCTTATGGAAATTGTTTCCTACTATTTACATATGATAATACTTGCAGGAAGTATTCCTGTCAATTATCCATAAAGAGGTTTGATACTTATTTTCCTTCCGGTAAAATTTTTTTAAATCGTACCGGGTCCGTTTCCTTACAGCCAGGATATGTTTTTCAACCCTGCATAGCTTCCATCCGCTTCACCAATACCCCCACCAGAACCACATGGTACACCAGTCCTACTCCCAGTAAAACCCAGAAGCTCACTGCAGAGTCCGCCATATAGGCCTGCACCATCCAGAAGGGAGGCGACCAGGCCATGGTGAACTTCCAGGCTCCGGGCAGAAAGTAGGCTACAATGGGGGCAAAGCTCACCAGCCCCAGGAATTTGGACAGGGCCAGCCCCTCCACTTTATTTCCCGCCAGGGCTAAGAGTAGCAGGGCAAACAAAGGTACCTCCAGCGACACAGCCAGACTAACCAGCACCTGCCTGGTCCAGTCGATCTGCACCAACCCCACCCAGGGGAAAAGTCCCACACAGAATACCACCGCCACGCCCATCATAAGCAGGGAACGGTGCCACAGATGCCCCCTCCTCTGCAGGGGAGTTACCGCTATTACTTCCAGAATGTGCTGGTCCCGTTCGTCCAGGAATAGAAAACCGGCCAGGATACCCGACATGTAGGGTATCATCAGGAAAAACAGGGCATAGATCAGCATATAATAGTCACTCAGGTCAAACCACTGAAGGCAGACCCCCCTTACCAGGGGTACCCCCCATCTTAAAAAGCTAAAGATGATCAGAGGTATCATGAGTATCACCAGGGACAGGGCGTCCCGGCTGATATTCTTCATATCGGCTTGCATCATCACTGATGTCCGGCTCATAGCTTCACCCCCTGTCTGGCGGTGAGATATTTTCGAAACCAATGTGAGGCCCACCAGTAGCTCAAACCCAGCCAGGTCAGGAGAATGAGGGTGCTCTTCAGCCACACGAGTGGGTCCCAGGCTGTGATCCCCAGGGCCATATCAGTGAGGCGCAGAGAAGCCATGCAGGGAAAACCTTCCAGTATCCCCCATTGGGTCAGACCAAAGTACTGTACCAGGGGCCAGTTGCTGATATTGACCAGCATGCCCGTGACCAGCATCAGGGCATTGAGAGACTGATAGCGGGTAGCCACCGCCAGTCCGATCAGAGTAAAAATAGGTGCTGTCAATGCTACCGACCAGATAAGCAAGGGAATATTGAAGTGAAATCCTTTAAGAGGGAAGGTCACCAGCAGAGCTGTTCCGATTGATAACATATTCAGTGACAGCACTTTGGCCCACAGGTAGTCCCTGACCTCCAGAGGGGTGACCCAGACCGTGTCCAGACTGCGCTCCTGACGCTCCAGCAGCACCATCCCTCCCACGAAAATATGCCCCAGGGTAGAAGGGTCTTCATAGATAAACAGGGAATGCATGGTTTCCCGGGCCCGGGGACCCAGAGCGAACAGCAGTCCCATATAGGCCAGGCTCACCAGTCCGTATATCAGATAGAACCCATGGCGAAACTGTAATCGGGCGTCTTTTAGAAAGCTATTCCAAAATCTCATACCAGAGCCCTCCCCGTCACTTCCCGGAAGATATCATCCAGGGACGGCTCCAGGGTGTGCATGGTCTCCACTTTATTGGATTTAAGCAGTGTGAGGAATTCCAGGTTGGAATCCAGGCCGTACAGGGGATATTCAAAATCCTGTCTTTCCTCTCCTTTTCCGGTGGAGACACGGACCATCTTCTCCGTCTTTCGAATCTTGAGCTCCCGGGGGGCATCAATGAGCTTGATTTCCCCATCCACGATAAAGGCCACCCGATCACACAGCTCATCAGCTACACCCATGGCATGGGTGGTAATAAAGACTGTGGTCCCGTTATCCCGTGCTTCCAGGATCACATCCATGATGCGCCGGGCATTGTTAGGATCCAGTCCCGAGGTAGGCTCGTCCAGAAAGAGAAGTTTGGGTTTGTTAATAAAGGCCCGGATGAAATTCAACCGCATCTGCATGCCTTTGGAGTAGCTTCCCACCCGCACATCGGCCGACTGCTGGAGGTCCACCTGGCGCAGGAGTACATCGATATCGGCACACTCCCCCCGGTACAGGGAGCGGAAATATTCCAGGTTTTCCCGTCCGGTCAGCTTTTGGAAGAGGTTGGGGAGCTCAAAACTCACTCCAATGTCTTCGTAATAGTCCCGCTTGACTCCGGAGAGCTCCCGGCCCAGTACCTGGACAGACCCGGCATATTGTTTGAGCAGTCCAATGAGGATCTTCTGGGTGGTGGACTTTCCCGCCCCGCTGGGGCCCAGAAAGCCGAAGATCTCCCCGTCGGCAACTGAAAAGTCCAGCCCCAGCAGGGTGTTTTCGTACCTGCCGGGATAGCGGAACTGCAAGTTTTTTACACTAATCATTTTTTAGCCTCCGGAAATACCTGGATCAATACTCCCCGGATCAGGATACGCGCCGCCTCCAGGTAGGGGGTGGCTATGATATCACGGTTGAGGATCGACAGGGCGACGAGCCGCATCAGGTCGGTAAAGACCGGTAAGGGCAGGGAGGGTTTGAGGCCCGCCGCTTCCCATACCCGGTACAGGTCGCCCGTAAACACCATATCACTTTCTCTTTCGTCTTGTATCAGGTTGGGCGGGATTTTGAGCAGTACCGCCTGGTATTCCTCACGGTCCAGCATCACCCGTAGGAGGGGTTCGTCCATCAGTACCCGGAAGATCTCCGTGACCGCGTCAGTCATTCCTGTGATATCAGTACTAGCCTGTCCCAGACGGGACATGATCTCTCCCCTCGCCCGGTCCTGAAAATCCCCTACCACGGCGAAGAACAGCACCTCCTTGGAGGGGTAGAACTGGTAAAAGCTCCCCTTGGCGATGCTTGAGCAGCGCACGATCTCGTCCAGGCTGGTCTTACGCACCCCCTGGCGGGCGAACAGCTCGTGTCCGCAGTCCAGTAGACGGCGTTGTATGGTTTGTTTTTCTGTTTCGTTAAAGCTCCGCGGCATGCGTGCCCCCTATATGACTATATATATATTTTTAGTCATATAGAATATAGCATGGTACTGAAAGACTGTCAAGAAGGGAGGTAACTATTTTTACAAACAGTAAAATCTTCCCGGAACCCAATATTCTTAAGTAAGTATATTTTTTTGGGTTTACAAAAGAGAATTGATAGTTTATTATGATATATTATGTAAGTATGCCTGAACGTTGTAGTACTTGAATCAATAATACTGACTCCCCGAAATGGAGGAAATTATGATAAGAGTATCCTTTTTAGCCTTTCTCTTCTTGCCTGCTATCCTATGGCCTTATAAACCGGCATTCCACCCCTTGGATATGAGGACTATGATCCAACTGTCCCCCTGCATCCTGGTGGTGCAGAAAGAAACGCCGTTTAATACCACCAATCATACTCAATTCAAATGTGGTCTGAGGCGGATACCCCTGGAATATACTATTGATCACTTCAAAGTCCTGGAAGTTCTTAAAAAATCGCAGCATATAATAAATCCAGGTCAGGTACTGGCAGTTTACCCGGTGGATTGGGACAAACACGGAGACATATCCGTCATGTATGATTGCCACAAGCACTCTCCTCACAAAGCCAACCAGTATTACGACCGCCGGACCGACCTGAGCCAATTGGAGACCCTGATCATCTTTATCCAATATGACAAGAAGGTATGGAGTTATACCCTGATAAACGCTCTCGAAGATCCGGCGCGAAAAGAGGATATTCTTAAAATGATAAATGGTGATCAAGCAGAAGATTCAATATCTGAAAACAGCGAATAGTATAATTACGGCTAATGACTACAAACTCGCCTGCATATAACTAAAGGAGGTACTGCGCCAGCGGTATACGGTAAAATTCAGCTGCCCGGGGTCAAGAATCCAGCCCGGTACGCGGAATTCGAATCCATGCACCGTTTGCGCCCCGGTAAAATCCGAAAATAACAGGGCAGGCCCGTTGTAACTGTTCAGCCATTCCAGTGAAAACAGAGTCCCATCCACCCAGATGGCCCGCAGCTTGTGGGCAGAACTGTCCTGGATTTCCAGGGTGATCTGGTTCACCTGAGCTTCGGCGTTGGTGTAATCGTAGTCAGTCAAGGCCCCGTCTATTTTAGTGCTGTTGTGCTTCACCGCGAAACGTTCCCATTCTCCCGCGCTGCCCCCGGAGACGGTATTCGTGACCACCGCCGCCCCGGTCTCATCAAAATCAAAGGGAAAACCGTCTATTTTCCAGGGTTTGTTCACGGTCTGGGAAATGGAGTTGGTGGGGTCGGTACCATACAGCAGCTCCTCATAATCCGACTGCAGGTCGCCGTCGCTATCCCAGTTATCCGGATCGGTACCAGCCAGGCCCTCTACCAGCCCGATCACTCCATCCTGGTCGGTATCCAGGAAATCCTGTGGTGTCCAGGAGGTGTAGTTGGTATCGGTCAACCAGCCGGGAATGTAAGGATCGATGGCGTTCGAGGTCTCGGTCCTCAGGTCTTCAGTCAGCATCTGGGGAGTGTAGCCGGAGTTATCTATATAGAGACTTTCATTCTGAGCGATGATGTTCTGGATATGCTGATGTCCGAAAACCCGGCTGACCAGGAATAAAAACATATAGCCTTTGCCATACGCCGCGTCTTTAGACACATCCGCGGGGGTCTGTCCTGCGGGCACAAAAGGTGTGGTAATATTGGTACCCAGGTTCAAAGGCGGGTCCCAGGCTCCCCTCACCACCATATTAGTCTTGATACGGGCCTGAGAGAGGCTGAAATCCCATTGCGGCCGGTTCCAGTAACGGTTGAGCGCCCGCAGTGCCATATAGTTGGCAAACCCTTCTAAAAACCAGTTATCTCCCACGTTTTGAGAGCCGCCGTTGGCTCCCACTGCCCGGTAGTAATGGGCCACTTCATGGGTCATGGGGAAATAGTTCCCTTCAAACTGACTGGGGATCACCAGCCAGCCCGCGTAATAAGGGAAAGCCCCCAGGTTGTATCCCGCGCTCACTGCACCCTCATACAAGGCGATCACGATATCGGTATGCCAGACTGTTAGCCCGGCTTCTATTTCCAGGTCCTGCAGGATTCCGGGCATCTCAGCCAGAAAGGACTGCATGGTTCCGCTGAGGGGGGTACTGCTGATGATGGTCATCATGTCGGGTGCAGTCCTGCCCGGTATGGTATACTGAGACACGACCGGTTTTTTGGCCCCCACAGAACCGCTGTCTGTCACCAGGAAATCCCTGAGAATAAAATCAGCTGGCGAATTACCCCGCCCGTTGATCTGGAAAGCCACTGAAGGGATGATATTGGTGGGATTATCGGCTGCTACAGATTTGATCAGGATGTTGTTAAGGTAAATACTGATATTGGTGGACTCACATACCACTTTCCAGCTACGTTCCCCCGGGGTGGAGGTACTGATGGTCTGGGAACCAAAAGCGTTGGGCCAGTACTCAGCCGAGCCGTTGTCATGGATTACCAGTTTCTGGTTGAACCCGGTGGAAAACGACTTAGGGAAAGAGGCCCCCATGAGATAGTAGTTCCACAACAGGGTGAGGTCCCCGTTCCCGCTTGTCCGGGACTCTCTGAAGCTGAAGCTGTAAGGATAGGAAAAGGCTTCATCCACCATCACCCAGGAGAACTTCTCTTCCGGTGAAATGGTTAGATCCGCACCGGACACAGATAATACATCCGGGTCGGTAGTGATCCAGTGATAGCGCCCGACTATAGAATTGTTGGGACTGGATTGATTGCTGACAGGGCAACCAGCCAGGCTGATCACTGCCAGTATGGGTAGACCAATCTTCCTGAATATGATCATGGTTTCCCCCTGCATTGATTAATACTATCTTACTTTAAACCCATATGCAGAATAATACAAATTCACTAGGGAAAATGAGCAAAAAAAGTGGAAAATTAGGGAAAACCCATTAAGAGAATAGTAAAATGAAATTTATATAGAAATATCAGGGATTAATTGATATCCAGACTGATCATACAGACATCGTCTTCAAAATTCTCAGATCCCCGGTATTCTTTTAAACGTGAGTATAACCCGCCGATAAATGCAGCAGATCCCTGTTTTTCCAGCTCTTTTAAGCCCTCCAGGAGACCGCCGGATTCAAAATCCGGAGTGTCTGTCAGATGTTTTGAAGATGCGGCTTCGTTCACTGCTTCCGTCAGCCCATCAGTATAAAACAGGACTTTGGACTCCTGTTCCAGGCTGCAGCTATCGGAATAATAAAGCTTACCCAATAGGTCTAATTCCTGGTTCTGTAGTACGAACAGGGGAGGACAGGTGTGTAAGGAAGGCAAATTTTCTACTTTCCCTTTTCGAATAATATAAGGCAGGTTATGTCCCGCGTTGGAATATATCAGACTCCGGGTATTCCAGTTATAGATCCCGTAAAAAGCTGTCACAAAATTACCCCCGGTCTGCCCATAAAGAGTGGCGTTCAGATGTCTGAGGACCATTGCAGGATCCTCCACCTGTACAGCGATCTGGAGCAAGGTGCTCTTGATCATGGAAGTAATAAAAGCTGCAGGCACACCGTGCCCGGAAACATCACTCAGAAAAATCCCGGTTTTAACCTTACCCGGAAAATGTATAAAATCAAAAAAATCTCCCCCCACCTTTTCCATAGGATGATAGCAAAAAGCGATTCTGGGATCTGGTGATACAGAAGGTATAATTTGAGCTTGAATACGACGGGCCATCTCAATCTCGTTTTCCAGGATCTCATTTCTTTCTGCCAGCCTCATCCGGGAAAGTTTAAGGGATTCTTCTGATTCGCGATAAATTTTAAAGCCATAAAACATGAATCCAAAGGTAATAACGGCAAACATCACATCAACAAATGCCCTGGCTATCCACAAAATAGCATCTGGTAACTGAATCACCGGTACATGATGTCTGAACCAGATTTCCAGGAAAACAAATGCACCCAGACTGATAAAAGTAATAAACAACATGATGTTTTTCTTTTCATAGGGGAAATAATAGAATGCTCCTATCATAATGGCCGGCATAAGAAAGTGCACATTGGTCTGGGTACCTAGTAAAATAGTGAACCAGGTAATATTATTTACAGCTGCCAACGCCCCCAGAATGGAGGCAGCCAGGTGTTTTTTAGTCGCATTTAAATGTAAAGATATCACTACCAGCAGTATCATTACCCCGCAAATGATAAGTACCGGCCAGGCATACTGAAAAAATATCAATGCTAAAGGTATAACGGAGATTTCAGTGATTAATACGATCCAGTACAGTGTGTTGAACACCCGGATGTTTTTAACCAGGGAAATTTCAGTATCCGGACCTACCCCCTGATTCAGGAGATGTTTCAACCAATTATGTTTCATAAACTTTCCCATAATTCATCTATTTATTCAACCTATATTTTATTGAGGATGAATAAAATTGGAAAGATTTTTTCTATCAAATCAGACTTTTTTTATATAAAAATTAAAAAAAAAGAATAAATAAATCGACGAAATTCCGAGGTTAAATATACCCAAACACGCAGATGTGATTTATAATAAATCATGAAAAACACCACTATCTGTTCCTACCCCCTGGGAGATTCCTGCCTGTGCTGGTCTGAGCCTATAAACCAGCCTTCAGACACAGAATCTGGAGTAGCTGGTGCAGTTCTCACCCGTTATTCTCCTGGTGGATAAAAAATCCCTCTGTTTCCACTTACAGGATCAATTTAAATTCGGATTTAAACGCATCCCCCTGGAATATGTGGTGGACCACTATCGGGTGCTGGAAGTCCTAAGAGCGCCGGATAACACTTTAAAGGTTGGCCAAAATATCACTGTCACTCCCGCTTATTGGGACAAACACGGCGATGTTGCCATGATGTATGATTGTCCCCGTAAATCACCTCATCCATTAAATTTTTACTATGACAGAAAGACTGCCCCTCCCACCAGTAATACTCTTATCATTTTTATTACAGTTGAAAAAGGTATCTGGAGCTATTCCATGATTAACGCGCTGGAAGATCCTGAGAAGAAGAAAGAAATTGAAAAATTACTGCAAAACTAGAGGTTGGTCAGAATTTCCACAGTGTGACTGATCAGTTCCAGGCCACCCCAGTCTCCATGTCCGGGGATTACTATTTCATAACCGTTGGTCCGGATATTAGACAAGCTGAACGCCCATTGCCCCAGGTTGGCATCGGCGGTATTACCCGGCTTAGTGACATTTATATCCAGGATCATACACCCGCCAAACAGTACTTTTTTCTCCGGGAAATAGACCACACTATTATCAGGTGAATGTCCCGGACCGGGATAGAGCAGTATCACATCCAGACTGCCCAGCGGCATTAAAACACCCTGTGTCAGATGTAGAATTACATCCGGTTTAACATATTTGAAATTTTTATAATATTTTTTCATTTCAGGTTCAGTCACCCAGCCGGTGAGCAGCTCCAGAGATGTCTGTCCTCTTTTTTGAATACTCTCCAGGGTCAGGTCTGAACCTATGATATGTCCGCATTCCCGGATGGCCTGGTTGCCTCCCAGCCGGTCGATATGAAAATGAGTGTTTATTTCCGTGATGTCACTACCCGGATATTTTTTTAGGGCCCAATCCAGTACTTTCCGGGTAGCTTCCGGGGTATAGGGGGTATCCACCAGGATCAAGTGTCCATCCTGGTAGACCACCAGACTATTGGAGGGCCAGGGATAGGTATGGGTTACTACATATACGTCAGGTGCCACTGAGCGGACATTCAGATTCTCGGCTAACTGCTGCGGATACAGGCGAGGATGAAAACAAAAAAGTGCTATAATACCAGCAATTCCAAAATGAAAATGTTTCATGAAAACCCCTTTTTTGTATTAGACAGAGAATCTAAAGGAATAGTGAATATTTTAGATGCATAAAAGGGGAAAGTCAATTACCTAAAAAACCTAAGTGTATGGCTCCAAAAGATACAAAATCTCCTGCGTATGCGTTATAATAAATTATGACAAAAAGCAATTTCACCAAATACCTCCTGGGGGATTCCTGCCTGTGCTGGTCCGTGGGACAGGAGATTCACCCCCGACTGGTCCGTCTGGTATTGTCTGTATACACTACCCTCAAGTCAGATTCCAGTTTGAAGAATCTGGGGGTAAGGGACCTGGTACCCTCTTATACCGCCCTGGCGGTTCATTTTGACCCTCTGGCTGCCGGACAAGATGACTGGGAGGCCCGGATAGACGAGCTGTTTACCTCTGCCCGTGAAGCAGAACTGGAAACCTGGCAGTCCCCCCAGGTCTGGACCCTGCCCGTGGTTTATGACGGTCCCGACATGGAGAGGCTGTCCCGACTCCATAATCTTACCATAGCAGAGATCATTCGCCGGCATATCGCGCCCCGCTATCTGGTAGCCATGATAGGCTTCAAGCCCCACTTCCCCTATCTGGTGGGACTGGATAAAATATTGAACACCCCTCGTCTGGACAGCCCACGCAAATCTGTGCCGGCCGGTTCGGTAGGAATAGGCGGAGCTCAGACCGGCATATACCCCATGGACTCTCCCGGCGGCTGGAATATCATCGGCCGTACCGACCCCGCCCTGCTTACAAAGATCGAACCGGGACATAGCCTTATTTTTCAGGAGGTATCTTCCATATGATGACTTTAAACTGTGATATCGGTGAAAGGGGTACTGACAATGCATTGGACCTGGATTTGATGAAAACCATACACATCGCCAATATTGCCTGCGGAGGACATGCCGGGGATGCCGACAGTGTACTCTTTTTCACGAAACTGGCGCAAAAGAACGATGTGAAGATCTCAGCCCATCTCTCCTATCCTGACCGGGAAAATTTTGGCAGAAAGAGTATGGACCTGCCGGAAAAGGACCTCCTGGCCTCGCTGGACAATCAGTACCATTTACTGGAAGGCGTCACCCGGCTCATTAAATTCCACGGCGCTTTGTATAATGACTCCTGTGTCTATCCCTCACTGGCCGATATACTTACCGGCTGGCTGGTGGATCATGATACAGATACCGTAATCACCCTACCCGGGGGGAAACTGGACCTGGCCTGTCGTTCCGCGGGTATTCATGTCCTGCGGGAAGCCTTCGCGGAACGGCGTTATGCCTGGGATCAGCGTCACAACTGCCTGACTCTGGTCAGTAGATCCAGATCCTACGCCTTTATACATGACCCTGCTGAAGCTTATGCCCAGGCGGAAGGCATCATCACGCGCCACAGTGTGGAAGCTATATCCGAATCAAGAGAAGATGTTTATTTGACCCAAACTACACCCTTAGAGGCTGACACCATCTGTGTCCATTCTGATTCACCGATATCTCTGGAGCTTGCCCCCAGACTGTTTGCCAGGTTGAATCGTGGCTGAACTCTTCCAGATTGTAAAACCAGGTTTATTCTATCCGGTATCAGCTCCTCAATATGGACGCCAGGATCTAGGATATAGTCCGGGCGGGGCTATGGACCTTTTTTCTTTTTGCTCCGGCAGGATCGCCCTGGGGAAAAGTCCGGAAATCCAGTCCCTGGAGATCATAGCCCCTCCTGTACTGCGATTCAGGCAGGACACTTACTTTATCCTGACCGGAGCTGGATACAGAAGGGTGCGGCTAGTCGGAAATCGCTCCCGTGAAATAAACCACCGCCGTGTGTACCTGGCCTCACAGGGCGACACCCTGGAATTCCAGCAACGGGAATACGGTTTCAGGACCTATCTATCTCTCTTATCTGCGGATCATAAAACAAAGAGTACTATCGAAGGAACATGTCTGGCAGACATTTCCAGGCCGATAGAAGCCACGGACCCATCTTGTATCCGAGTCCTGCGCGGCCCGGAATTCAACCTTTTGAAAAATCCGGAAGATTTTACCGGCCATGCCTGGCAGATCAGTCCCGATATGGATACTATGGGTATGCGGCTCAGGCCCTTGATGCGACACTTGCAATTCCGGCAGGAATACGAAATGATCTCAGAAGCGGTGTGCGACGGCTGTGTCCAGCTCAGTCCCGCCGGTCCCATCATCCTCCTGCGGGGACGCCAGACTGTGGGAGGCTATCCCCGTATTTTCAGCGTAATTAGTGCCGACCTGGACCGGCTGGCTCAATATTCACCCTTAAACACCATTCATTTCAGGGAAGCGGATTTAAATGAAGCAATTCAGGCTCTTAGGGAGTACCAGTCCAAGATAGATAATATCCGCGTTAACCATAAAGGCTTTTAATTGCCGAATCTATCTTAAATTTATTAATATTTAAGTCCTGAAAAATTGTAGGAAAAAAGATCCCATGTTATGCTATAATACTAGAATATTTGTATGATTTAAACACAAGGAGTATATCATGCCTCAGACTATAAAGATAGCTGTACCCACTGATCAGGGTCAGCTCAGCGAACATTTCGGACAAGCACCCGCCTTCCGTATTTTCGATATTGAAGACGGACGTATCGTACACAGCCGGGAAGAAGTGTCTCCCCCCCATGAACCTGGAGTCATACCCCGCTGGTTTAGTGAACAGGGAGTTGATATGCTGATCGCGGGTTGTATCGGAGCTACCGCGGCAGAACACTTCCTCAACCTGGGAGTTCAAGTCATCAGTGGAGCACCCGGCGGACCGGCGGACGCACTTGTTCAGGAATTCTTGGCTCATAATCTGGTGACAACAGGGCATTACTGCCAATGCAACCACCACTGACCGGCAAACTCAGGTAGGCGGTACTTGCGGATAACAAGTTTAAAGCAACCGGTCAGACTAAAAGTATTTGAGCAGATCCCCTACGGGCTTACTGCTTATAGACTACGTCTGGAATGTCCCTGGGATTTTATACCAGGACAGATGGTGGGCATCCAGACCCGCCCTGAAATTGCTCCCCGTTTCTACAGTATATCCTCTCCTCCCGGTCTAGACTACCTGGAAATAATTTACAATCCTGTGCCTCTGGGATTATTGACCACCGAGTTGGTCACACTGATGCCGGGGGATAGCCTGTGGGTGGAGCCTCCCCGGGGTACCTTTTCCGACAGTCCGGACCGTCCCGCCTGGTGGATCGCCAACGGTACGGGAGTAGCCCCCTTTCTGTCCATGTTCCGCGCCGGCTGGACTGTAAACAAGACTCTGGTCCAGGGTGCGCGTTATGCTGATGACTTATATGGAAAAGAGTATCTGGAACAAGCTGGTCCTGAATTCAAATGGCTGCCTTTCTGCAGTACCGGTGAAGCTGTTAATACCATCCGGAAAGGCAGATTCAGCGTCTGGCTGGAAAAAGAAGCGGAACTTCCCCTTGATTGCCGATATTTCCTATGCGGTAGTGAGCAGATGATTATAGAGGTCCGGCGCATCCTCCAGACCAGGGGCATAAATTTCCAGCAGATACTCTCGGAAATATATTTTTAGAAGGAAACTGTGGAAAAAATCAATTTGTTCGGAAAAAGCCGGGAGGATTTACTGCATATCACAGCTAAGCTGGGAGAGCCGTCCTTCCGATCCACTCAGTTATTTGAATGGATGTATAAGAAACAGGTTTATAATCTGCCTGATATGACCAATCTTTCTCTGGCGCTGCGGGAAAAGCTGAATCAGGATTATTGTATCCAGCCCTTAAGCCCGGGCCGGAGCAATGCCTCTCAGGATGGTACCAAAAAATATCTCTTCCCCGCCGGGCAGGGCAGATTTGTAGAGGCTGCATATATCCCGATTCCGACCGGGCTACCCTGTGTGTGTCTACTCAGGTAGGCTGCAAGATGGGTTGCCTGTTTTGTATGACGGGACGCCAGGGTTTTCAGGGGCAGTTAAATACCGGGGAGATCCTAAGCCAGATCTATATGCTGCCTGAGAGGGATACCCTGACCAATATCGTGTACATGGGTATGGGGGAGCCATTGGATAATGTGGACTCCGTGATTGAGAGTATTCTCATCCTGAGTGATCCACAGGCCAGAGGTATAAGTCAGAAACGAATCACAGTATCAACCATAGGAATCATTCCCTCCCTGCACAGGTTTCTACAGGAGACCAGAGCCAACCTGGCTGTTTCTATCCACAATCCATTTGATGAAGAACGCGCGCAAATGATGCCCGTACAGCATGTCTATCCCATTCGGGATGTGGTAGAATGTCTCAAGGAATATGATTTTAAAGATAGAAAACTGAGTTTCGAGTATATTTTATTTTCCGGAGTCAATGATACACCGCATCACGCCCAAGAGCTGATCCGTTTGCTCAATGGCCTGCGTTGTATTGTCAACCTCATCCACTTCCACCCCATACCAGATTCCCCCCTGCAGGGCACTCCCCGTAATAAGATGGAAGAATTTCAGAATATCCTCAAATCCAAAGGACTGATGACCACCATCCGTAAAAGCCGGGGAGAAGATATTCAGGCAGCCTGCGGCCTCTTATCCACGTTAAAGCTGGTAAAAAAAGAATCTGTTCAGCAACAAAAGGCAATCATGGATTTTTAATTGTTATTTGAGCTCAACCCGTTGGAAATGTCCTTTATTGAAAGTTCTGTTGATTGGATTTTTTTGCTATACTTATGGTAATATTTTTCTCACTCTGATCCTGAAGGAGTATTTTATGGATGTTCAATATTATTTCCTCTTCCTGTTATGGGTTTCTCTGAACTGGGAGTGATTGTATTTACCCGTACCAAACCTAACCCGTCTTTCCGGGATACTAACAGCCTACGGCAGTTGATAGTCCTGGTAATCAGCCTGGCCCTGGGTATAGGCTGGGCTATCCTGCCCTCCACCCGGTCATTGCTGGTGATAACTTCTCATTCCTCTACCGTACTTAGGGTGACTGCCCTCCTGATCCTGATCCTGAGCCTGGTCCTGCGCTGGGTCTCCATCCTGACTCTTAAGCAGTATTTTTCCGCCAATCTCACTATTCAGAAGGACCATAAGATAATACAGCAGGGAATTTACAGTGTTCTGCGTCATCCCAGCTACACCGGAGTGGTCCTGTCTTTTCTGGCCCTGGGACTGTCATTCAATAGCTACCCCAGTCTGGTGTTGATCTTTTTACCTAATTTGATAATGATTTTGATCAGGATAGAGGTGGAAGAAAAAATACTGTTTAAGAATTTTCCCGAGGAATACCCGGAATACGCCCGAAAAACCAGGAAACTTCTACCGTTTATTTATTAACTATTCAGCAACTATAATACTTTGATCCTGTCGCCGGCCTCCAGTAACCGGACATAGTTCTGCTCATGAAAATCATCAGGGGACAAGTTTTCAGAATAATGGGAAAAAGTGCCCCAATGAACCGGTAAAATGACTGTAGGTTTCAGGACTTTGGCTATATTTTGGATGTCTTGTTTATTATTGGTGATCCTACCTAGTAACATACTGAGCAAATTATTTCCCAGGGTTGCCTGTCCGGCATTAGTTATGACCACATCGACCCGACCTGCCAATTCCTGTACGGACCCCGCATCAAAAACCGCGTCTCCTGTGACCAGGATAGTGTGCCGTTCACCGTTCTTTTTATCTATTTCCAGGAAATAACCGTTGCCATTGCCTACCAGATTGCCCAAAAAGCGGGTTCGGGCATGATACGCCGGCATGGCCGTGATTCGAATTCGGGTGTCTCTGATTCGGAAATCCTGTGTCTCCTGCCATTCAACAGTGGTGATATCCTGGTGGGATAATTCAGGAAGAGGTTGATTGGAAAAGACCCTGCCTGAGGTGATCACAGCTTTCCCCGGTGTGTCCAGATGGTCTTCATGGGTATGTGTGATTAACCAGATGTCAATGTCTTTAAATGTACTTTCATCATATACCGGGTCATTGAGCCGGGTAGACGAAAAGAAACGGTAATTTTGTACTGTACCCCTGGGACAAAGTACAGGATCACAGGCAATTTTCACCCCGTCAATCTCCAGGGTCCAGGTCGCTCCGCCTATCCATTTAAAAATCATATATTGTAACTCCAATTTTTCCAGACCGACTGAACAGCTCATATGTTGCATGTTTTGGGAAGGGGATAATTATAGCTTATCCGGCTTGAAATCTCCAGCTATTTTTACTTCTGATAGGGGAATGGGTTAGTTTTCTTCTATATCACTGAGAAAAGCTGTCAGACGGCGGACTTTTATCTCGATGGGTGAGTCAAATTTTTTGTAAAAGATCATCTCTTTGAGATGCGGTTTGACAGTGATGGGGTGCTTTCCTGTAGTCATGGTTGTCATGACCTTAAGAGGATCCACCCGGGAAAAACGCGAAAATGCAATCTCAATATACTGGCCTTTTTCTATGAGGCTGGAGATACCCATCTGTCCGGCTTTGATCTTGAGTCTGGATATCTCAAATAGAGTAGAGACTTCCTCGGGAATAGTGCCGAATCGGTCATCCATCTCGCGGGAAAGCTGCCTGATTTCATCTTCACTTTTAACACTGACTACTTTTTTATAGATTTCCATCTTGGTAGGTGAATCCGGGATAAAGCTGTCTGGAATATAGGCGGAATAGTTCAGGTCTATCAGGGTATCCACCTCTTCCTGGTGCTGACCCTGCAGTCTCTCCACTTCTTCTTTCAGCATACGCATATACATATCATAACCTACCGCGATGATATTTCCATGCTGTTCCGCCCCCAGAATATTACCCGCCCCTCTGATTTCCAGGTCCTTCATAGCGATATTGAATCCGGCACCCAGATCGGTGTATTCATTGATCACGAACAGGCGCTTTTGAGCGTTCTCTGTCAGTACCTTGTCCCGGTTGTACAGAAAATAAGCGTGGCCCTCCCTCTGGCTGCGCCCCACCCGGCCTTTGAGCTGATACAGCTGTGACAGGCCGAAGCGGTTGGAGACGGAGATGATGATGGTATTAGCATTGGGTATGTCCAGGCCGGAGTCGATGATAGTGGTGCAGACAAAGACATTATAGCGGCCTTTTACAAAACCGATAAAAGCTTCTTCCAGCTCTTCTTCCTGCATCTGACCGTGCCCTATGGCGCACTTGGCCCGGGGGATAAGCTGTTCGATGGCATAGGCATATTCGGGCAGTTTTTTTATGGTATTATGCACAAAAAATACCTGTCCGCCCCTGTCCAGCTCATATTCCAGAGCAAATTTGACCACATCCCAGTTGAAGTCGGAGACATAGGTCTCTACCGGGATGCGCATATCCGGGGGAGTCTGCAGCAGAGAGATATCGCGCAGCTTGGACAGCGCCATGTTCAGGGTACGGGGAATGGGGGTCGCCGACAGGCTCAAAAAATCGACCAGAGGATACCTTTCCTTCATAGTCTCTTTATGCATTACCCCGAACTTATGTTCCTCGTCTATGACCACCAGGCCCAGTTTGTGGAACTGGATGGTTTCGGAAAACAGCTTGTGGGTGCCGATCAGGATATCCAGCTCGTGTTTGACCAGCTTTTTCTTGATCTCGGTGAGACGCGCCGCGGGAGTGAAGCGGGATACCATGTCCATTTTAACCGGGAAACCCTTGAAGCGTTCTAAAAAGCTAAGGTAGTGCTGCTCCACCAGCACTGTAGTGGGAGCGATCACAGCCGCCTGCATCCCTTCCATCACGGCTTTGAATGCCGCACGCATGGCGACTTCGGTCTTTCCAAAACCTACATCCCCGCACAGCAGCCGGTCCATAGGCTGAAAAGTCTCCATATCAGACTTGATCTCTTCGATGACTTTAATCTGGTCGGGGGTCTCTATGTAGGGGAACTGATCCTCAAATTCCTTTTGCCATACGGTATCAGGCTGAAATTTGTGGCCTTGTTGGGCATTACGCCGGGCATAGATAGCTACCAGTTTTTCGGCAAATTCATGGATAGAAGCCTCTACCCTGGCCCGTTTCTTACTCCAGGTCCGTGAACCCAGAGAATCTCTCTGGGGATGTTTGCCGCCGCTGCCTATATACTTCCCGATAAGATGGGCCTGCTCCAGGGGGACAAAAAGCTTCTCATTTTCATCAAAGAGCAGCATGATATAGTCTTTGGCATTCCCCAGGACATCAATACGCTGGATGCCGGCGAACTGCCCGATACCGTAATTGAGATGGACTACATATTCCCCTTCTTTGATATCTTCAATGTCCTCAAAAAAAGTATCAATCTGCCTGATCCTTTTCCGAAACATCCTTTTCTTGCCGGAGAGGTCCCCTTCACTATAAAAAGTAAGTTTTCCGCCCTCCTTAGTCTGTATCTGAAAGCCGTTTTCCAGATTGGACAGGACGATATTAAGCCTGGCATCGCTTATTTCCTGATCGGGGCTGCTGATAAATCTGGGTGCAAACCGGGATAAGATCTTCATCATCCGGTCTGCCAGTTCTTCATATTCTATGAATAAAAAAATATGGTTATCTTCTTCCTGCAGCAGAGTTTCCAGGCTGGTCACAAAACCGGAGAAGCCTGTTTCATGGCGGGGAGCTTCTCTCACCCCCAGGTCTATCACGTCTTTTTCATTGAGTCCTCTTAGCCTGAGAGATCGGGAGGGATTTATCTCCAACCAATCCCACAGCAAAGCCGAGGCTTTTTTACCGGGAGGACAGTAGCGGTTATATTTTTCTGTGGTCTCCCCTGCCCATTCCGCGGCTCTCTCGCTGCATATCCTTATTACGGGAAAATGGGAATACTCTGCCAAAGAGCTGGTACGAAGATAATATTCAGGAAAACTGGAATGCAGACGTGCCTGGGTATTTTCTTCTTCACTTATTTCTTTATCCCGTAGCATGGCGAACTCGGATGCAGGGATAATCACGGCTTCTGTACAGGTTTCCAGAGAAGTTTGAGTGACCGGGCTGAAGGACTTTATTTCTTCTATTTCATCACCAAACAGATTTACACGGAGGGCGTGAGTATACTGGGGAGGAAAAATATCCAGGATATCCCCCCGGATAGAAAACTGCCCCTGTTCACTGACTTTGAACTCTCTCTGATAGGCCATACCCGTGAGGCGATGACTGAGTTCTTCCAGATCAATCTGCATCCCGGGTGTGAGCCGGATGACAGACTTTTCCAGGGCGGTTGAGGGGGGGTACCTGCGCAGCCATGAGTCCATGGTAGTGACCAGTATCTGGGGTTCCCGTGCACTATAGAGAGAATAGAGGCACTGCATCCGATCAGACAGCTTGTCCTGACTGGGGAAGACATGAGTAAAAGGAATTACATCTATCTCGGGCAGCAGCCGGCACTGTGTGTGAAACTCACGGCAGCTTTCATACACCGCTTCTGCTTCCAGTTCATCATGCGCGATATAGATCACAGAGTATTGTTTATCCAGACGGGGCAGGAGAAAAGGGATAAAACCCCGGGGTAGAAAAATATCTACTTCAGAAGAACGTGAAAAGGCCTGTTCCAAAGGTTCCAGGGAAACCTGTTCCTGGATAGCATGCCATAAGCTGTCCCGCATACAGCAGACCTAGTTGGTTAAAAAGGTGACGTTAGTGATGTTGCTGGGCAGACTCTTCAGATTATACTCTGAGCTGTAGGCCCGGACCATGAAAAAATAGCTTAGATTGTTCTGAAAAGGCTGGTTGTCATTATCCTGAGCAAAGACTATCTGGTATAAAACCGCATTGGAGGAAGGTTCCACGTTTCTCCACAGTGTGGGTTTGTCAGGGTCACCGTCAGAATTAGGCATGAGCTTGCCCTGGTTATCTTTAAGAGTCTGTATACTGTCAGCTATATAGATATTAAATCCGGTGAGATAGGTCTCAGGATTGGATGACCAGAAAGAAACCATGATTTTATTGGATGACATGGAAGCCACCACTCCCAGAGGCGGATTCAGCTTGGGGATAGCCTGGAATCCTTCTATACCGCAGGCACTGAACAGGGCCAGTATAATCACTGCAAGAAGAGTAATGTGTCTTTTCATTTATACCCTCCCTTACAGACTATGATAGGTGACATTAGTCCAGTTGCTGGGCAGACTGAAACTGTTCCAGGTATAACTATAGGCCCTGACCCAGATGAAATAAGTTTGCGAGTCCACCAGCGGGGCCTGGTTGGTATCCACTGTCATGTTAAAAGAATACCAGGTAGGTTCATTGACCGGATTTGCCATTATAGTGAGATCATTGGAAGTACTGACATTGGTTTCACCATTGGCATTGGGTAATTTCCTGTAACTGTTGGTCATATTGGTCAGATCAGCCGCACTGTCAGCCACAAAAATCTCGTAACCGCTGAAATAGGTCTCATTATTCATACCCCAGAAACGGATCTGGATAATTCTGTTTGTAGTCGAGGAATAATTGGTAGTAAAGCGTGCTGTGAGCCCCAGGGGTGTGTTCAAAGCAGGCGTGGTATTAAAATCCTCTATGGCACAGGACAGCATCAATCCCAGTCCCAGGCTCAGTCCTGCCAGGGCGATCCGTTTCTTCAATCGCTATTCCTTGGTTTAGTGGTTGTCCCTACGGGGAGGACGGCGATCTCTATCGCGGCCATCCCTGCTGCCGCCTCTATCACGGTCGCGGTAGCCGTCTCTACGGGGAGGACGGGGCGCGTTCTTACGGGCCGCTTCATCTTCCTCAGACAGCTGGGTCAATGAAATCTTACCGGGTTCTTGTGAAGGTTTGACCCTGGCTTCCACTATCTGTCCCATCTGGAACATATCCTTAACGGTTACATGTCCGGGGATAGAGCTGACATGGAGCAGACCGGTCATACCGGGGCCTACTTCCACAAACACGCCATAGTCTTCCAGTCTCACCACAGGACCGGACACCGCTTCACCGTCGGCAAAACCGTTGGCAATATGTCCCACTGCTTCCAGGGCTTTCTGGATATTGGTGATCTCACTGGCGGAAATGGATACTTTCCCGTCATCTTCTACCGCGATATCAACATTAAAGTCAGCCATCAGTTTTTTGATGACTTTACCGCCGGAACCGATAACAGCGCCTATGTTTTCAGGATTAATATTCATGCTTCTCATCTTGGGAGCAGAGTCAGCCACTTCTGAACGGGGTTCAGAGATGACGGCGTTCATTTTATCCAGGATATACATACGGCCGGTATTGGCCTGAGTGAGGGCTTCTTTCATCATTTCTTTAGTGATACCGATCTGCTTCACGTCCATCTGGAAGGCCGTGATACCTTTACTGGTACCGGCGACTTTAAAGTCCATATCTCCCAGGTGGTCTTCCAGTCCCTGGATATCAGACAGGATCTGGTACTTGCCCTGGGCTTTGTCCCATACCAGTCCCATAGCGATACCAGCTACCGCCCCGGTCACGGGCACACCGGCTGCCATCAGTGCCAGGCTTCCGGAACAAACCGTAGCCATAGAAGAGGATCCATTGGATTCCAGAACTTCGGATACGATACGCAGGATATAAGGGAACTGTTCTTCATCTTTAGGTAATATACCTTGAATAGCACGTTCTGCCAGATGTCCATGTCCAATTTCACGGCGGGATACCACTCCGGCACGTTTTACTTCACCCACGGAGAAGGGGGGGAAGTTATAATGGAGCATGAATTTTTTGGTCTGGCTTTCTTTGCTTTCAATGCTATCGATGTATTTGACATCGCTGGGTGTACCCAGGGTCACAATACCCAGACTCTGCGTCTGGCCGCGGGTAAATAAGGCCGATCCATGAGTAGCTTTGAACAGATCCAGTTCAATCTCAATCTCGCGGATCTGGTCAGGTTTACGTCCATCGGCACGGGTTTTTTCATCCAGGATCTGGGTGCGGACTACTTCCTGTTCCAAATCATGCATATATTCTTTGAGTTCACCATAAGCTTCGTGTTCTTTGTCGATGCTGAAGTGTTCCAAAATCGAGGCATTGACTTCTTTAAGATCTTTGGAACGGGCATGCTTATCCGCATTGAGGCTGGCTTTTTTGATCAGGGGTAAGGCATAGTCATGTATCTGCTTACGGAGAGATTCATCGACCTTACTGGGAGCAGGAACAAATTCGGTTTTGACCGGTTTGATGATCTTTACCAGTTCTTCGATGAGGTCGATTTCCTGCTTGATAGTCTCATGAGCGATGTCCAGAGCTTTCTGCAGTACTTCTTCCGAAACTTCTTTAGCGCCGCCCTCTACCATGATGATACCTTCACGGGTACCGGCTACCACGATATCCAGTTCCGCCTTTTCCATTTCATCCAGACGGGGGAAAACTTTGTACTGACCATCCAGATAGATGATACGTACTCCGCCGGCCGGTTCCATAAAGGGAATACTGGAAATAGATAGTGCCGCACTGGCTCCGATCACACCCAGAATAGTGGATTCATAAGTCTGATCATTGGCAAAAGTAGTGGCAAAAATCTGAACTTCATTGAAATAATTTTTGGGGAAAAGAGGACGGATAGGCCGGTCAATCAGACGGGACACCAGGATAGCGTTATCACTGGGTCGTCCTTCTCTTTTCAGATATCCGCCGGGGATCTTGCCCGCGGCATAAAATTTTTCGATATAATTGACGGTCAAAGGAAAGAAATCTGTCCCTTCCATAGCTTCCGGTGCAGCACAGGCTGTGACCAGAATAGAATTACCCCCGTAATTGACCAGTACAGATCCATCGGCCTGTTTGGCCATTCTGCCGGTCTCAATGACCAGTTCCAGATCACCGATCTGTTTTTTTACGATTTTAGGATCGTTTAACATGCTTACTCCTCAGTCAAGCTAAACAGGGCCCAGTACTTCTCGACCATATGAGACGGGTGATAGCTTTCCTTCGCTTTCCGTATCCCCGGTATTCCCAGGTCTTGCTCCCTGTTGACATATCTATATTTTTCTTTAATCTCTTCATTCACAAACCGGTGGTTAATGGCCTGATACACCCCGGGATACTGGGTATCCGCTTTTTCAAAATGGATGACAAAGGTCTCCCGGTTCAGTTCTTCACCAAAGGTAAAGGCTATCACCTTTCCCCGGCGGATAAACACCCCGCCCCGCCCCTGAAGTTGTTCCCAGTGATCCAAGTACTCCCTGAGGGCATCATATTCCGCCTGGAGGGCTGGTTCATCGGGGTTGCGGTCAGCCATCCAGATCTGGGCCAGCTCCAGACAACCAGCTTTGAATCGTTCCTGGTAGACCTGGTATTCATGTTCCACTTCACGTTGGAACTTATTTATAAAGCCGCGTTTACCATCCAGATGGTTTCCGGGCAGGTCAGCCAGGCTCATGGTGTCATACACATAATCATACTGGTCCCGGTTATCTTCTACCCTCCAGCCCTCGCCGCGCAGAAGCTCAGCATGTGCAGAGGGTAAACGAAATACCCCGACCTGGTGTTTTCCTCTCTCCCGGCACCACTGTGTGATCTTCCGGTACGCATCTAAAGGATCGGAAAAACCTGCCGGGGGCAAAAAACAGTCATGATCATCATCATGCCGGACCTTGAGTATCAGTCCTTTTTTATATACAGCCCAGTCTATTTTTCGGCTGTGACGCCACATAAACAGATTGCTGAAGGTATATTCAGAAATCAGGGGCTGTTCCTGGCGCAGGATCGGCATAAAAATATCCCGGTCCGTGATATCCAGGGCTTTAAAGGTGAGATCGGTCATACGATCTCCCGGTTTTTATTTACACAGATAACAGAAAAAGTTCCCCGTAATAGCCAGAATGAGAGCTGAAGCGGGGAACTCTTTTCTTTAAAAAAAGCAGGTACAGGTGTTAGAAACTTCCCCTGATTCCCAGCTCAGCAATAAGGCTTCTGTATCTTTCTACATCTACTGAATGCAGATAGCGCAGCAATCTTTTCCGTCTTCCAACCAGGCGCATCAGGCCACGTTTGGAATTATTATCGTGCTTGTAGTCCTGGAAATGGCGGGTCAGGTTGTTGATACGTCCGGTCATAATAGCGATCTGGACTTCGGGAGACCCGGTATCACCAGACTGTTTGCCGAACTTGTTTATCATTTCCAGCTTGTCTTCAGAATTAAAGGACATCAAATTCCTCCACAGAGTATCTCTTCAAAATTTTTATCCACCGTGTAGTCCTTATGATAGGACAGACATAGTAGTCTATCATTATAAAGGAGGTCCTTTAATTCTTCAAGATTATGAACAGTTTTTTCTTCCCTGATTTTCTTGATAAATACCAGGTCATACAAATCCTGATCGATTTGACCTTCAAATTCCAGTACATTGGTCTCAATGCGCAGCTCTTTGCCCTTCACACTGGGCCGGCTGCCGATGTAGGACATAGCGGGATATAGTTTCTTTCCTATACGCATGTAGGTAAAATAAATGCCCACGGGTGGCAGGACCTGATCATTGAGTGCCAGGTTAATGGTAGGAAAACCTATCTTGCGTCCTATGCCGTCCCCGCTCAAACCGTGGCTGCGGTAAAAGAAGGGGCGCCCCAGCATAGATGCCGCCTCTTCCAGGTCTCCGCTTTTTACCAGACGCCGGATAGCGGTAGAGTTCACATCCCTGTCATTCCACAGGACTTCATCAAACACCTTGAGATCAAAGCCCATTTGCAGAGACTGGTGACGCAGGGTCTCCACATCACCCCGATTCTGATTCCCGTAACGAAAATTATATCCTACATAAATGTGTAGTTTTTTAATCTTTTCCAACAAATTAAGAATAAAATCATCCGGACTCATGGGCATCACATCAAAAAGGTCCAGGTCAACATAATCATGAATCCCCAAATGCCGCATCATATCCTGTTTAAAATGCGCGGGAAGCACATAACCCATAAACATTTCCGGGCGAAGGAGCTTCACCGGAGAATCCCTGAAAGTAAGGACAATAGAGTGCCCCTGTCCCGCGTCCTGCCGCAGGGTGTCCAGGATCTTGCGGTGCCCCTGATGCAGACCGTCAAAATTGCCGATGGTTAGCCAGGCTTCCTGGAGGCGGGGGATTTCCTCTAATTTGTGCAAAATATTCATGAGGCCCCCATGATAGTTCTGATAATATGAGAGGCATCATGCAGATCCCGGGCTATATAATCCACCATGGAAAAGTCCTGGTCCCGGGTATAATCACTAGGCACAGCTATGGTGATACAATTGGCATTGCGTGCCGAACGGCAGCCGTTTTCACTGTCTTCCAGTACCACGCAGTATTCGGGATCTATGCCCAGCCGGGCACTCATCTTGAGATAAGTTTCGGGATCAGGCTTGCCTGTGTTAATATTGTCGGAAGACAGCAGTACATCAAAATGGCCTCTCAGGCCCATTTTATTTACCACCAGATCCATAAATTCCTGTTTAGCGCCGGTAGCCACACCCAATGACATCTTCGGTTTAAATTCCCGAATCACATCCTGTAATCCCGGAAGCAGAGAAAGGTCGGTTTTCATCTTCTCCAGCATCATGCTGTCACGCCGCTCCAGCCAATCCGCGGGAGTACCCTCCAGCCCCAGGTGATGACAGAAAATTTCCATACTTTCCAGCGGTTTACGTCCCATCATGGCAAACAGAGTCTCCTGTGACAATTCCCGGCCGGCTTCACGGGCCAGCTGGTATTCACAGTCCCAGTAGAGACGTTCCGTGTCCACCATCAGTCCATCCATATCAAAGATCAGGGCTTTTACTTCTCTCATCTTTTATAACCTACTTTGAGTAATTGCGTGGCCCCGAAATACAGGCCGGTAAACAGGATAAAGGAAGATCCGCCTAAAAGCAATTTCAACAGGGTATTGGTAACAGGGGTATAAATAAAATGTATAAACAAAAACAATATACCGATTGCGCCCCCCGCGATCAGGCCAAAGAGCAGGAGCCGCCCTAAAAAATGCAGAAGAACCGGTTTCAGCGGTATCATTTTCTTGAGTCGGAGCATGTAGTAGCTCGAGGTCAGCCATCCGGCAATCACATCCGCCCAGATTATTCCGTTCAACCCCCAGCCCTTGATACGGGAAAGCTCATACAGAGCTGTACTGCCGATGAGCAGGAGAATATTGATATACAGCGGGGTGCGCGCGTCATGTACAGAGTAGAACACCCGGGCCAGGGTGATATTCAGAGCCATGGGGAGTAAAGCCAGAGAGTACAATTGGGTGGCACTATAGGTAGCGTTTAATAGCTCCGGGCTGTATTTACCCGAAGTACCGGTGAACAGTACCTGCAGGTCTCGATACACGATATTCACCCCGATTTCAGGGAAGACAATAAAGAACATACTCATAGGCACCAGCAGCCACAACAGGATATTGAAACCTTCATTTACCGCCTGCTGGAATTTTGCCACGTCTTTTTTTACATCAATGGAGGACAGCACCGGGAGCAATACCGTGGACAAGGCCACACCGGTAACACCCACCATAGACTGATTGATCATAAAGGCATTGCGCTGGATGGTCAGACTGCCGTCTGCCAGGTAGGACATATAACGTGTAAAAATAAAACTCAGTGCCATCAGCAGGCTCATATTGAGCAGGGTCCGGCCTAATAAAGGAAAGAATTCCTTCAAAGCCGGAGTGTTCCATTCAATAATAAGCTGGTATTTAAACTTGATCTGCACCAGCTCAATGATTTCCAGGGCAAACATCAGGATGCCCCCCACTACCACCGAGATAGCCAGACCCCACAGATTCCATTGCTTGTACATAAAAATTGGAATGAGGATAGTGGCCAGATTAAAAAGCAGAGGGGCAAATGCGGGGGTGGTAAACCGTTTATGGGAGTTCAGGATACCCATAGCCATGGAGAACAGACTGACAAACAGAGTAAAGGGCATCATGATCTGCATCATGATCACAGCCTGGGCCAGTTTTTCCCCTTTAAATCCCGGTACATACCAGGGCACATAGTAGGGAGCCAGCCAGATACCCAGGACACTTAGTACCACTGTGAAAATAATGAAGATATTGATTACCGTAGAAGCAAAGCGGTTGGCTTCCGCTTCCTGGCTTCCCCCGGCACGCACTTTCTGAAATACGGGGATAAAGGCATTGTTCATGCTGCCTTCACCCACGATCTTGCGCAGATTATTGATCTGGTTAAAGCTGGCCTGGAAGGGGTCAGCTTCCACTCCGAACAGGTGATTGACTACCGTCCATTTCAGGATACCCAGTACACGAGACAAAAAAGTCCCGATAGAGTTAATGAAAGTATGACGGTAGCTGACCAGTTTTGCCATGTACTATCCTAGTGATATAGATAAAGGCGGAGATTAATGCTATGGTATTTCAGTCCGCCTGCCGCCTTGATCTGGGTAATGCCCATGCTGTCTTCAACACCGCTGGTCAGGGCACTATTATTTATGCCGCTGGCCAGAGGCAGGCTGTACTGCCAGCCCAGATTCAGGCTCCAGTTGCGGCCAAAGAGCAGACCCGCTTCCGCGAAAATCCCGATATTTCCCTGAGTAAACCACAATTTATTGCCTGATAAAAAGCCCTGGGCCAGGCGATCCGCGCTGAGTGTATACAGTATGCCGGCACCGGCCTGAAAGATGCGGGTACGGACCAGACTCATCATAATAGTAGGGGTCAGTGAGAACCGCATGATCCCGGTAGCATCGTTCAGACTGCCCAAGCCGATCTCACCCCGTACTCCCACCTCCAGAAAACCTTCCCCGGGAGCATGAAAACCGGCTTCCAGAGAAAATATCCCCGAGTCGGAAAATCCGGGGAACCAGCCGTAACTGGTAGCTAATTCCCAGGCAAAGCGCCGGGTAGGAGGAGCCATAAGCCGTGAAAAATAGCTGGGGCCGGAATTTTTTTTATTGGCGGTAGTCTTGATAGGTTTTAGCTTGAAAGGGCTGACACTGCGACCCTGGGCCAGGACACTCAGACGGTGCGCCAGAGTGGGCATGAGGTCTACCAGGCCGGACGCTTCATAACTCATGACGGTATCAGCCCAGGCTACTTCCGAGGTAGAGCTGTCCAGGGCCCTCACACTCAGGATATAGCGTCCGTCCACATAGCTGACCGAACCTGTGAGCAGGAGTTTGGCATCCAGGATCTCACCCACCCGTACAGCCTGCTCTTCAGTGATGCCGGCCATGGTCAGTTTTTGTTCCTGGAGTACTTTTTCCAGACGTTCTCTTTCTATCAGCTGGAAGATGTTTTTCTTTCGGCTTAATTCTGTACGCAGTACTTCCGACAGGGCTACCGCGTCTATGGTGGTCTTTTTTTCCAGATTAAGGACCGCTATCTTGATTCTTTCCGCTCCGAAAACAGGAAAGACAATAGAAATCATAAGAAAAATAGTCAATAGTAACTTTTTCACACGCACCCCCTTGTCACTCTCACTGCAATAATGTAGCATAGAGCCCAAGGTTACGCAACATTACAGGGACTGGGCCAGAGTGATGGCGGATACCATGTAGATATCGGCTGGTGAAGCACCCCGGGACAGGTCATTGAGAGGCTTGGACAGTCCCTGCAGCAGAGGCCCGTAGGCTTCGGCATTGGCCAGTCGCTGGGTGAGCTTGTAGGAGATATTTCCGGCATTGAGGTCAGGAAATATCAGCACGTTAGCCTGGCCCTGGACCGGACTGCCCGGTGCTTTGGAATTACAGATGGAAGGTACTACCGCGGCATCAAACTGCATCTCGCCGTCAAACACGAAATCAGGCTTACGGGACTGCAGGATGCTGCAGGCTTCCTGGATTTTAGTGACACTGGGTGACTCGGCGCTGCCTTTGGTAGAAAAGGACAGCAGAGCTACAATCGGTTCGATTTTTAAGAGTTTGCGGGCGGTATCGGCACTGGCGATGGCGATATCAGCGATCTGCTCCGCGGTGGGGTCAGGCACCACACCACAGTCAGCATAGATAAAACGTCCATTGGAACCATAGAGGTGATTTGGAGTGATCATCACAAAGGCGCCGGACACGGTTTTATTCCCTTCCCGCGGTTTGACTATGAGCAGAGCGGCGCGTACTGTCTTGGAGGTAGGGGTGAGACTGCCCGATACCATGGCATCCGCGTCTCCCTGACGCATCATCATAGCCGCGAAATAGACTTCATCTTTGATTATCTCATGGGCTTCTTCCCGAGGCAGACCTTTGTGTTTACGGAGTTCATACAGGGCTTCTCCATAGGCCTCCAGGCGGGGGTCCACCAGGGGATTTACCAGATGGATTTCATCCAGGCTGATTCCTTCTTCTTTAGCTTTGCGGTTGAGCTGGTCAGGGTCACCCAGAACGATGACTTCGCTGGCCAGTTTGTCCGCGGCTACCAGCTGGGCCGCGCGCAGAATGCGGTCATCAGCCCCTTCAGGGAGTACCAGACGGCGGGGGTTAGATTTAACTTTGTCCAGGATATAGTGTTTAAAATCCAGCATGAGGGACTCCTCGGAAATGAGATAACATATTATAAAGCGGGGAATTAGATTGTCAAAATAAACGGATGTGTGGTTGTTTTTGGTTCATTTTCACGAAACATAGTGATGGATTTTAAGGCAGGATTTTCTCTCACAAAGACACGAAGTCACGAAGAGAAGGTTCAGGGTAAGGAAAAAAGAGAATTCGGGTAATCATTGGGTGGGTTACATCTGGCAGGACTCGGTATATGCAGAGTCCCCGGTAGTTTCCAGGCATGGGCTTGTCGGAGACGTCCTGAGGGCCGCGGGGTGTGAGGGGAACTGTGCATTTTGGGGGCGGTTGTGCTCTTCTCACGCTGGGGAGAGGATAGACTATGGTTATTCATGCTTAGGGACAGGCGATTCCCTGACCAGGTAGGCGGTGCCGTTATTTTAACAGCTCCGCTGTGGTGCTGAGAGAGCTGAATACACCCGACCAAATATGTTTGCAGAGAATTCCATATTTTCACCGCTGAGGCCGCAGAGAACGCGGAGCAGAGTTGATAATTATTTATCAGCCAGGATGAGCAGGGCCTGGTAGTACTTTTGGACCTGTGAAGGAGTGGGACTATCGGACAGGTTAGCTGTGATATCCGCCAGTTTGACCGGTACCATGCGCCCTCCGGCACTTTCCCTGATCCTGCGCACATATTCCGTATAGCTCTCTTCTTTATTATGAGTCAGGATGACTACAGCATCGGCTATACCCGCCCCCAGCTCCTGACGGATCTCCTCATAAGATGCCCGTCCATCTTCGATGAGGTCATGGCAATAGGCGGCCGCTTTCAGCTCTTCGTCTTCAATCAGGGAGGCTACCTTTTCACAGTGGCTGAAGTAGGGGGTCACGCCGTCCCGGCGGAATTGACCCTGGTGCCGCGCCTGGGCGAAATCAAGGGCTTTTTGGGATAAGGTCATGGGTTTTTTCCTGGGATAAAGTTTACACTCTATCAATTTAATTTTTTTCTTTACTATCTCGTTCAAAAAGTAAAAAACTGTGAACCTTTTTCATCAATAAAAAATGTTTATCAAATGAGAATAAGAAAAGGTCATTGTGAATAACATTCTGCAGGATGATAAGATCGGGAATACTTACTTGGTTAATCCCCTTAGCCAGGTTCTTTTTCTGCATAACCCGGATATCCTCCCAGTCAATTTTCAGATCGACTTTTCGGACAGCCAGAAGCAGTTCTGACAGATGTTGATGTCCTGCAGGAATATAAGGGAGTAGTTCAGTGAGAATCAGATCGTTAACACAGACCTGATTAGCATCAATCAGGTCAATAAGACTGGTGGCTTTTTCTTTTCCCGCGAAAAAATCCAGCCAGACAGAGCTGTCGACCAGCACCTGCATTATCTTTTCCTCAACACATTCAGATCGATATCCAGTTCCATTTTTCCAAAGTATTCTTTCAGGCCTTTTATCTTTTCCTTCTGTATCAGATTTTCCAGAGCGGTGATCAAAAGTGCTGTCTTGGTCCTGGCATGAGTAAGGCCCAGGGCTTCTTTGACCAGATCATCAGGTAGATCTATAGTAGTCCTCATATACCCTCCTCATGCATAATAATACTCTAAACTATATGTATTGTCAATTGATATTATGCATACTTATGCAACTTTTTTCCTTTCATTGACCATACATATGCCCTGATATACAATACTATAAATGACTGGGAGGTCACTCATGCACATCACCCACATCGGTATCTGGACCGGGGACATCGAGCGTCTGGCGGAGTTTTACTCCCGCTGGTTCGGGGCGCAGCGGGGAACAGTCTATCATAATCCGGCCACTGGCTTCACCTCCCTGTTTTTATCCTTTGACACAGGGGCCCGGCTGGAGCTGATGACCCGGCCCGGTTATGGAGAAAAGCCCTCCGACCCAGCGGCACGGGGCCTGGCCCACCTGGCTCTGGAGTTGGAGGGACCGGAACAGGTAGCTGAGCTCACCCGGTCCATGGAAGCTGCCGGAGTAACTATAGCTTCTCAGCCCCGCTATACCGGGGACGGCTATTTCGAAAGTGTGATCCTGGACCCCGACGGGAACAGGGTGGAACTGAGTGTGTAAAACTATCTGACAGTCTTATATATTAAATAGGGGGTAGTCCTGCCCTTAATACTGGAAGGATAATCACTTATATAAACAGCTCCCATTTTTTCATAAAAGGTTTTAGAATGGGGATCCGCTAAAATCTGTACGGCATCGATATTATTTTGATTGATGTAATTCACCAGATGCTTAAACAGGGTAGAGCCAAGCCCCTTTTTGATATAATCCGGGTGGATAAACATATGGTCCAGCCAGTATCCTTTCTTTAGGGTACAGACCTCATAGACTACATCTTCCTTTAGATACATCAGGGAATAATAGGCCATGATTTTGTCATCCAGTTCCAGCACCCACACTATGTTATTTCTAATGTATTCGGGAGTAATTTTCAGTTCCCGCTTAAAAATCTCCATTTGCTCCGGTCTATAATCCCAATAGGTTTTGGATAAACAGGAGATTTCCGTTAGTATAAAGTGCTCATTCTCTCGAGCCTTTCGTATCATTTTTTTTACTCCATGACTTCGTTCTGCTGTATGGTCTTTCCTGCCATGATCTTCATGTGAGCATGCTATGCCTGTCCTCTTCAGCCAAAACTATTGCCGGGATGAGTCCGACCTTTTTCTTTTAACCAGGTAGAGGATAATATTATACCCCAGGAGTAGTGAAAACAGAATATTGACCATGAGGGCCCGCCTGGTGCTCCGGGAGGGATACCGCGCTATATCTATTAGATTACTCTTCAGTAGGGGAGTCAGGTTCTGATTTTTATCCATCTCCTCTACCCTGGCCGTCTGGCTGCGGCTCATAGTCCTATGCTCTCCGATCAGCAGTGCATAGCCCAGGATATTCAAACCCAGCAGGACCATAAAGAATATGATTTTAGCATTTTTATTCAATATTTTCTCCTAAAATATATTTCGTGAACAGTTTCAGGTTTATATCATGGTCAAGTCAACTCTGCCACGGGATAATATAAAGCGACTAGAGCGAAATGATAAATATTTTAGCAATAAACCGTTGTTTTAGCAAAATCAAGAGTTAGTGAACCATTTATGGTGAACTATCCGAATGGGAGCATCATAATTCACCAGACTGTAAGCGCTTCCATTAATTTGAGGTTTCTTAGGCAAAAAGTTATAATTACTGTATTAAAAATATAGCCTTGGTTATGGACAAAGGTACAAGGAGTGATGAAATGAAAAAGTTTATAGTTTTTGTGGTGCTGATATTATCGGTAGGGGCTTGTTCAGTATCTCCTGATTTATCATTGAATGGCGATCTTTCTGCACAGAATAGTTCTGTCTACGATAATGCCAAAGTAAAACTGTACTATGCCCACTCGGATTATATCGTTATCGGCGGCGCGGTAGTAGAACGATGGATCAGAGGTTATGTCTGTCTGGAAAATCTGGCCTACAACAAAGAAGTCATTATCCATTATTCAGTAAATGGCGCTGCCTGGCAGAAAAAGGCAATCAGCGGTTTTGGCTATCAGCAGGCGGCACCGGAAACCGGAAAAGAAGTGTGGTGTTTTAATATCGATCTACCTGCGGTCAATTATCAGTCTGCCTGGAAAAATCTTCTGGTGGAACCCTGGGCGGCTGTTAATGTAGAGTTTGCCATTGAGTATAAAGTAAATGGTCAGACTTACTGGGATAACAATGGAGGCCGCAACTATAAGATGAGCACCCGCGGCACCAACCCTCAAAGCGGACTGGTGGCAATGGGCAGGAGTTTAGTAGCCCGGGAAGGCTACACCAGCCCTATCAATGGAAACATATACTATGATAAATTAAACATAGCTGTAGCCAACACTGCGTATACCAAGAAAGTAACTGTTCTTTATACTAAAAATAACTGGAACACTTCAGCTGTATTAACAGCTGACTATAACGGATCATCCCCTGATGGATCTATAGATTATTTTCTGGTCGACCTGCCCTATGAAAATGGAGATAGTCTGAAATATGCCATTTCCTATACTGCGCAGGGTGTGACCACCTGGGATAATAATTTCGGCAATGATTATCTGATAGGGAGTGGTCAATAGGATTGCTTCAAATCCTTTGGATCCCCGGAATAAAGGATTACGGATGTATCCAATATTTTTTAACAAAAAGGCCCCGGTTGATCCGGGGCTTTTTTTACATTGCTTGGCATTACGGTTAAGAGACTGAACCAGACGCATAAATCGACCGGGTTAGCTGATAAGCAGATCATTCTTTTTATAATTGTGGATGTGATATTAATTAATCCCATTTTCAGAATCAATACCATGTTACGTGCCCCGTTTGTATCGGCAGAGTTCCAGTCACATGACGGATTACTTCTCTAAATCACTCCAGGACAGTAAACTAATTAATTCCAGGTTTTCCTGGAGCAGGTTTTCTTTACCACCTGTTTCTCTATCTATGACACATAACACCTTTTTGGGATGAATACCATCGTTTCTCATTTTTTTAACCGCATCGATAATTGCACCGCCACTTGAAACAACATCTTCGATTATTAATACGTTTTTATTGTGTAATTCACTTCCTTCAGCATATTTACAGGTTCCGTACTGTTTGGCTTCTTTACGTATAAATGCCGCTGGAATTTTAGTTAAATAACTTATCATCGTTACAATAGGGATGCCTCCCATTTCAAGTCCTGCTAAGACTTCGGTGTCGGGAGGAACCAATTTGACCATCTCCTTGGCGATATGTTCAAGTAAATCGGGATTTGATTCAAACCTATATTTATCAAAATAGGTATCACTGAATTTTCCTGATCTTAATTTGAAATGACCTTTTAATCTGGAGATACTGTTTATTTCACTTATCAAATCCATATCAATTCCTCTTCAGTAGTTATGTCATTCAACGTGTTTTCCTGTGCGCCGGGACTTGCCCGGCGGCTTAGTTTTAGGCATGGGAATAATTGTTTTTATTGAAAGTTCTTATATAATTCCCACTTCTTATCATTTTCAGTATAGGTTGTTAGTTGATAATTAGTAAATAGTTGTTGTAACGCGTCTAATGCCTTTGAAAATCCCATAGAATTATTGTGATAAATAACATATTCTTTAAAACCGCTTGTTGTGATAACTATTGCAACTACGGAATTAGTTTTATTGTCATAATATTCGTTTATTTTGTCATCCATTACATTCATATGTAAATTTTCTTCTGGGGTCGGCAAACCATTTTCAGTTTGATCATGATATTTATAAGAGATACCTGATCGAAGATTGAAATACCCTTTACCGGCAATAACTGAAATCCCCTCGTTTTTGCGGATAATCATAGGCATCCCATTATGTTCACTTGTTCCCACTGTCCAATTTTCTTGAATTTCCGGCATTTTCTTTGAAAAAAACATGTTACCCTCGCTACATGATGAATTTAGGAGCATAAAGGATATTAATAATAAAATATAAATGATCTTTTTCATAATAATTAATCCCTTCTTTCCCATATCGTACCGGTCTCGGTGCCGGGCTATGCCTGGCGGTATAAACTTAGTTACGGGAAGTTAAATCTTTTTGTTATAAATACCTTCTTACAGTTTTACAATAATGAATATAGGAATCACCAAATTCTTTTTTTAGGAATTTTTCCTCAGCTAATATGATAAAATGATAAATTATGGAGCTATAAATAAAGAGAATTAATACAATAATATTTAAAGTGTGCAGCACAGCTGAAAATGCTATAAGATTAAAGCCCAGGTACATGGGATTTCGGCTTAGTTTATATAATCCCTTATTTTTGAATTCTGTTTTCTTTGTTGGAATCCCTAGAGTTGTTGAAGAGCCGAGATTTAGTATACTTATAAATGAGATTACTAAACCAAGTATGAAAATAAAATACGAAATTATCGGTACAATTTTATTTGTACTTATTTGATTAAAATTATAGAAAAATTGTACAACAAAAAGAATCCAGGTAATATAGCCTGACACTTTCCCGGTAATAAAAAATATGGGATTAATGGTTGGTTTTCCAATTATATTTTTCAAATGTCACTCCTTTAGAATAAAGACCATAAAGATTTATTTCTCGATAACGTCCCTTCGACAAACGACGTTGCAGAGCACCAGCTTAGCAATGAGGCGCAGCCCGGATCGTCAGCGGAGCGTTAACTGAATTTTAGAGGAAGTACAGCGTAATTCACTTTGATTTATTTGTCCAAAATGAATTTAATATTTTTGTGGATTCCTCTTGTGTTCTTAACATTACAATTTCACCTTCTTCATCAACTGTAAAGTGTCCTTTAAATGCATCCGGCATTTTATCATAATTTTGATTTACAATATTTAGTGACTCTTTAAAACATTCGTAACCGTATTTTTGAACCAAGAAAGGTAACAAATTCTTTCCTTTTAATAGTTCATATTCCTGGTAATTATACGGTGTATTAATTGGTCTTTTCTCAAGAGTTGCATTAATTTTCTTCATATAATTAGCAATTTCTTTTTCATTTTCAAATTGAGCTAAACCTCTGACTGCTTTTAATTTCATATCGAGATAATTAAGTTTAGGTATTACTTCTTTAAAAAAATCCTTTAGTGACTCAAATTGCTTATTATAGAGAAGTTTTAAACATTTATTCTTGATTTCACTTGATTTTGATGTCTTATAAACTTGAATGATTATTTGAGAAGATGCTTCATCAATATCCTTTTCTTTTAATGAGAAAAGATACTCTCGAAATTCAATACTATCCTGATTATTCATATTATTGATAAGTTTCTTCATTACATTACTCCAAGATTAAGCGTCGTATTTTCTCAAACGTAATGACTCTGCGCCGCGATAGTGGCGGCGGAGTCCTAGTTAAGTGGCGGGCATGCATTAGTTACTTTATCATTTCTCCATAATATATATAAGAACTTAAACTATAGAAGTATTCCTCATTTTCATTTAGCTCTTTCATTTCGTTTATAATCTTCAGATGATCTTCAGAACGAATTACACCTTTTTCCACAAGGGCATTAAGGTCCATCATTCGGTCGTATCCGAAAGAGCCTTCTTCAAATTTAGTTTCAATAATATTAAAGATTTCGGCTTGACCGCGAAATCTACCTGAACTCTGGAAAAACCCCCACAGCTTGCGGCCCATCATACCGTCACAAGCGTCCATCCAGCCCTGTTCCCAATCAGCAAATTTATGTGTGAAGTTCCTAATCAGATCTTTATACTCCGAATTCCAAACCTGAGTATCCCAGTCCCAATGTGCAAACAGAACCCGGCCTCTTGGTTTGAGAATACGACACAGCTCTTCCAATAGTTTTTGTTTATCAGGTATACATTCCAGTGTATCCACAGAAAGAATTATATCGAAGCTATTGTTAGAAAAATTAAAACCATCAACAAACTTTTGTACTTTGAAGTCTATACCATGAAAATGCTCAGAGGCGTAATCATGTGATTCATTTATAGAGTTTGTTCCAATAAGGATGCTATTGTGTGAAACATGGTTCCTTAATTCTCCCAGGAGTTCACCTTTACCACAACCAAAGTCGAGGATAGTGTATTCACTGTTATTATCCAAGTTCAGAAGTTCGATTATTCTTTGGTTGAGAAGCTGTTTCATCGGTTATACCCTTAATAAAAAATCATAATTATCTGTTATTATATCTTCTAAGACTAAATCTAACTGGTCTGTCACTTAACGAGCGGCGCTCGGGGCTGGCCGCAGGCTGGCTACTAGCTGCCAGTTAAGTGCTGTTGCGGGGTCTTTTAAAAAGGGCTTCCCTTTTCAATTTCTCTTATCTCTGATTCACTAAGATATTTTCTTCTTAATGCTTTTATATCAACTTTACTATGAACTGAAAGTAGTTTATGTATATCATAAATTAGTTTTTCAAGTTTCTTGTCAGTATAAGTATATTCATCGAAGGATGAACAACCTACTGTATGGGAGAATCTTGCAACCCACTCTTCTGCACTATATTTAGTATCAAACATTTCTTTTGCCATTTCTTCTCTATATTTAGGCGCTAATGGTAACATTTCATATCCCCAGCAATGGCATATAACGAGCATGACTCTGCGCCGCGTTAGTGGCGGCGGAGTCCTAGTTAGGTGCTGCTATCCTTTACTTTTGTTTTAATATTCTTCTTTATTATGAACCAATATATTATAGTAAAGATCAAAAATCCAGGATAAAACATCCAGTTAATCAATTCTCTATACCAAGTATAACTACCATCTCTCAAAATAGAAAAAGGATAAATAAGAATTAAGGTATATAAAATTAGATTTATTAATATGTAATCTATTAATCTTAAATACCACAGATTATGAATTGCCTTTGATTTTATATCAGAAATACTACTTTTCACAGTCTTTTCAGATAAAAATATAAACTTTCCTCCAAATACATCTCTCCGAGATTTAAAGATTTTATTTGTTTGAAAAATGGATAACAACTTAGTATCTTCAATAAACTGTTTTTTTGTATCCTTAATCTTAGAATGAAGATAGTGAAAAAGTCTAATAAGAAGAAATGGGACTACAAAAAATGCAATCGCTAATAAATTTACTAAAAAGAACTGAATTCCTGTTCCTTCAATCAATGATGTTGTTAAAATGATAGTAGTGAAAATTATTCCGATGTTTACTACCATAATCTGGATTGGTTTGAATAATCTTTTCTTCAATAACTCAATAGTACCTCTAAGTAGCAAGTAGAAAAACAAGCCATAGAAAAGTAGAGCTATCAAAATTCCAAATAATATATATTTCAATAAAACTAAAACATTGAAGGGGTTATTGAATCTCCAAAGTTCAGAATATGAATTGATTTGTAAAGAATCGGAAATAACAAAATCATCTAAATACAAAAGATTTGTTAATAGACCGTCTTTTGAGTCAAATAATCTATAATGTATATATCTCCAGGAAAATTTATAGTAAAGAGTTTTTACTGCTCCTGATTTTTTTAATAATCTTCTGATTTTATACTTATCAGACAATTGAGCTGCATAATACCCTGCCATATTTTTAATATTTATCGGAACATGTAAGGAAACTAGATTTGATACCATTTGAAAATCATTATTTTCACAAGCATAATGTAATGCATTTTCACCACCGTTGTTACAAATGGAAATATCACTCCCTCTAGACACTAGGAGCTGCATCATAGATAGATTCCCTGTTTTCACGGACCAGATAAGAGGCGTCAATCCATTCAGATCCTTTGCGTTAATATTTGCCCCTTGATCTAGTAAATATCGTACTAGATCTTCATGACCATACATAACTGCGGGCATTAATGGTGTTTGAAGATATCCCCCACTTTTAAGTTCCAAATAATATGATTTTTTCCCATATGTAAAAAAATAAGTGTGAAAGAAATCTATATCTCCTAAGATTGCAGCTGCAAAAAGGATATTATCATTCTGGTGTAAATCAAAATGTTCATTAATATAGTCTTTTCTTTTCTGAAATTCAGTCTGATTAAGTAATTCTTGCGAATAAATGTGACCAATAGATATTAGTATAAATAGTAATGAGTATTTTAATATTTTCATTTGTAATTCTCCAAGTCGGTCATTTCCAGTCACACGAAATAATGATTGAAAGTAAATGTGAATTATCACTAGGGTATAGTTGCACCTAACGCAATCGACTCTGCGCCGCGTTAGTGGCGGCTGAGTCCTAGTTAGGCGATGCATCTATAATATTTCCTTTTCTATCTTTTTGTCTATTTCAGCAAGTTCTTTTTTCATTGAATTCCAAATTTTCATATAATTATCTTTAAAGAACCTTCGTTTATCTTCTTCCTTTACTGTATGATATTTCTCAAAAAAATAGCTGAAGCTATCAGAAACTTCTTTGGGGACTAAGTGTATAAAACTAGTAAGTAAGTCCATAGAATAATTAAACTGTTTTACTTCATTCCTTATCATTTCATCCATCAATGAAGAAAATAAGTCACTATACTGTTTTCTTTTATTATATAAAAAATCAATTCTTTTTTCCCTTTTCCATTTTGATATGTTTAAAAATAGAGAAATAATAGGAACTACACTAGCTATGGCACCACCGATTAATACACCAAGTAACGTGTCTGACAATAAACCCTCCTCTTTTTATCTTTCTAAATCTGTGACACCAATCTCTTTTGCACATTTTTCAAGGTACCCACATATTGAAGATAAAGCAATTGCTAGTTCTTTGACATTGGGTTCAACAAATGAAGATAAGAAGGGCTGCTCCATTTCTCGTAATAAAACTAATAACTTATTGATTTCTGGATCATCAGGAAAATATTCAATTCGATGGGCACATTTATTTCTAATTGTATTAACTTGTTTTAATACCTTTGAAAAGTCAGTAGTAATAATATTTAATGCTTCGCATAGATTAACAATTTGAAAAAACGTTGGATTACGATCATTGAAAATCGCTTCAGGATTAGGTAGAATTTTTTCTAAACTCTTAATTAGAATATGTTCAATAAGTAAATGGGAAGAAATGACAAAACGAATTAAATCACTTGAATTTAGTACATACTTCTCAAAAATAGTTTTATGCATGTTTTACTCTTTTCTGATAGCTACCCAATAACAATATTTCCAAATTATAACTCTTTCAAGGACAATTTATTATATTTATAATTAATACACAACACAAGCAAATCATTTTTTGTTATCAAAGAAAATTCATCTCCATATGTCCCATGAAGTAGAACTTTTATACCATCATCATGAGTTTCAAATTCAGCACCTGCGAATCCCAATTGCATTCCATGGTTTTTGAGTTCAGCATGAAAGTCAGATACTGCGAGAAAATTGATGACTACATACGGCCATTTCTTTACCTTATCAGTTTGATATTGCTTAAATTCTTCTGACCAATACGGATCTATTTGAAAAACAAGTATTACCTCATCAAAGTGATTTGTTTTAAAGTCGATTAAATAAGAATCATGAATTGAATAGTTTGTGAAAAAATTCTCTACTGTTGTTTTCTGAAAGTCTTCGTGTTTTATATATCCATCAATAGAAAGTTTATCAATCCAATTTTTCTTCACAAATCCTCCGAATAGTTTATGTTTCGTCTAACGAAGTCGCCTATGCGCCGGGCCTAAGCCTGGCGAATGGGCTTAGTTATGCCAAGTACATCTCTCATGTTAATTAAATACACTACTCAACAATTCTTTATTATTCGTTAGATCAATGCCATCGATATTTTCAATTATAGATAGTAAATCTAACTTAATCTTTGCTATACTTTTATCAGAAATCATATCGATTAAATGATTAGATATTTCTTCTGCCATGATAACCAAATATGGCCTTCCATGATAAGAAACAGCTTTAATTTGATTATCTTTAGATATTCCCAGTTCATTTTGATAATCAGAAACTGCTACACAAGCTTGGCTTACTTTCTCATCCAATCTATCAATATCTGTACAATTAACAGTATCGGAGAATAACTTGCTCATTGTATTATAGCATTTTAAATTTCTAAATGCTTTGGTAATCCATTTACTGTATGGAATGTACTCCTTTTCTAAGTAAAAACAAATCTTCATAAGAGCATTTATAATTCTAGTTGAAATTAATCTAGCGCCAATGTTTTCACCAATATCTCTGTTTCTGCCTATAAACGCTTCTTCATTTGAAATATAATTCCATAATGCAGCAAGTTTCAGTTTTAAAATATCTTCAGGGAGAAACCTGAAAAAGTCTCTTATAAAATTCAATTTATTTAATCCATCATGAAAAACTTTTCCCTTAGTAATTTCTATTAATCCTTGATTGCTAAATTTCAGCCAATCTTTAGTTTTTATTCCTTCTATGGAAGTAACACCAACAGATTCATTTAGAAAATCTCTAATTGTTGTAATGGTAATAAGATGGTTTACCTCTCCTGTTTCAGACCATTCCATACTTTGAACACCATCAGATTTGGGATTGGAAAAGTTAGTTGGAAATCCAATATATTCATTTGGTAAATTAGTTTTAAAACAATTATCAATTTCACTTTTATATTTTGTAAAATCTTCTTCTGATAAAAAAATGATTACTCTCGGACCCCAATTATGATCCATAGAAATCGGAGTATCAAAACCCAGAACATCGGAGCCATATCCAATAAGTCCTGCTGAATATTCAATATTTGGAAAATGAGATTGTAGTATAGGGCGAATTACATCAATGTAAAAACCTTCGTTTAATTCTAGTCCAGGTAGAAATTTTAAATCCAATGTCGATTTACTCCATGTGTTTTGTATTTGGCATAACGTAATGGCACTGCGCCGGGCCTTGCCTGGCGGCTGTGCCCTAGTTAAGTGACGGGCATGTTTTAAGTCTTGCCCTTCAAAATATCTTTAACTTTATCTATGTCACCTTCACAGAAAATTACCCAAATATCATATGCTTCTTGAAGGGAATCAACTTGTTTACTCAGAATATTTTTATCGTCCTCGAAATTATAAAATTTCACAACTAAATCTTGATTTACACTTAGAACATCTTCATAATCGTTGCTTATCCATGTTTCAGAATGTTCATCATCTCTTTGTTTTAATTCATCCAAAGCGTTTTTAAGATCAGTATAGGTTGGATTAAAGTTCCCATCGCCCCATCTAGTTTGGAGACCAATGCCTTCAAAGTTTCCCATTATTTTCATCCATCAATATTAATATTTCCTCTGGTGAAAGAAGATTGTTATTTGATCCCTTGAATGATTTTGATTCTTCTTTCAATCTTTTTACTTTCATGTCATATTCTTTCTTCATTTGAATTTCATCTGGTCTTACAAAGGTATCTTTAAAATCTGGATGGCTTTGTTTCCATATTTCATATTTCTGTTCAAATTCGTCTCGATGCTCCCAATTATCATAACAATCGAAATGAATCATAGCTTCACCGAATTGCCATAATGGATCATCTCTATTTAAAAAATGTGGGAGTCCAAATGAATCACAATCTTTTGAATGTATTACTTTTTTACAGATAACACATTCGGTTTTACCTTCTATGTACATTGTTGCCGCCTGTCACTTAACGCACGGCGCTCGGCGCCGCCTCAAGTGGCGACTGGCTGCCAGTTAAATGATGGGCGGCATCTCAAACCCTAGCCCAAACCAGCATCCACAACCGGCTCTTGTTTTTTCAAAAAAATATTCGGTCTAAAACCAAATATCTGCCGACTATCATTTAACGAGCGGCGCTCGGGGCTGGCCGTAGGCTGGCAACTAGCTGCCAGTTATGTGCTGGGCTGAGTGCAGATTGTAACTAACTTTACCCGCCCAGGTCCCACTGAAGCACACGACGTGCGGAAGTGGTGTGAATCAATCAAACCTAGTTTAAATACATTCATTCGTTTTAAATCTTGATTCCTATTGTATCTATAACCAGGCAAAATTGCTATAAATTACTTCATCATAATCAATATGACTTTTCTTGATTACCATTATAATGAATTAAGTCTATTCGTTATATCATCCAAGTTTAATAGTTTTTTTTCTTATTTCATGAATTAAAGATTTATATATACCTATGTACTTTTCTTTTGTAAGTAGTGTATTCATCTCCATGTACTTCTTCCAAATACAATTCTTCTTTTATTATTAGATTATGAAAGAGAATGATTGTCAAAATGGAGAATCCAATGATGATTAATGAAGATGAACTTATTGCGATTCCAATTAAAGAAATGTCATAAAAAAGAAAATAGGGATTTCTGGAAAATGAGTAAATACCATGTGTGATTAATCCTGTTTTTGTTTGATTGTTAACCCCAATTCTCCATGATTTACCTAATCCTAATGAAGCAATGCTCGATCCTACTAATCCTATAGCAATCAAAACTAATCCGAAAATGTCCATGATTTTCTTCTGGTAAGTTATAAATAAGTACTTATGAATTTCATTTATAAAGATTTGTAGAAGAAAAAGAATACTAGCCAATCCGGCTGAGATTATAGACACGTTTAGAAACATATCTTTTGCTTTAATTGATTGTTTTATCTTTTTCTTCAATATACCTGCTCTGAGAAAGAAAAACAGATAGAATATTAGTATTAGAATAGCAGAAAAAGTTTTCATTTTACTCCTTTAATTATTAAAAATTATATTACCAGATTCTATTCCAATTTGAGTATAGTAATAACTCAAACATATGATATAAAAGCAATATGAATTAATATTCCTTATTGATAATTCGTGTAGAATTAAGTATAGCCAATATAGCTACCCCAACATCAGCAAATACAGCTATCCACAAGTTAGTTAGTCCAAGTATTCCTAAAATTATAAAGATAGCTTTGACTATGAATGCCGCAATAATATTTTGAAGTATGACTTTCTTAGAAAATCTGCTTATGTTTAATAATTGAGGAATTTTTGTGATTGAATCATTCATGATCACAATATCTGCAATATCAATTGCAGCATCACTACCTAATCCTCCCATTGCGATTCCTATGTCTGCTCTAGCTATTACAGGTGCATCATTAATACCATCACCTACGAATGCGATATTAGAGTGCAAAGCGTTATTTTCTATTTCATCTTCAATGATTGATAATTTATCCTGTGGTAATAATTCTGATCTGACTTCATCAATAGACAAATACCGGGCAACCTTGTTTGCAATGATGGAATTATCACCTGTCAGCATCATAAGATTATGAATTCCTTGACTCTTCAGCTGTAATAAGCTGTCTTTCACATCATGTTTTATTTCATCAGAAATCTCTATATATCCTGCATATTGACCATCTATAGCCATATGCACCTGTGTCATTTCCAATATACACATTGACTCGGGATGTGAAATATTCTGATTATGAAGTAATGTGTCATTTCCTATGACTATTTTTTTATCCAAATATGTTGCCAAAATGCCCTGGCCAGAAATCTCTTCAATGATTTTAACATCGTTGTGTTTAATCTTCTTATCGTAAGCTTGAACAATAGCAAGAGCAATTGGATGATTTGACAAACTTTCTACATGAGCAGCAATTTTCAATAATTCTGATTCACTGAATTTAGACACATTATATATTTTCTGAAGTCTGAATACACCTTTAGTAAGTGTACCCGTTTTATCAAATGCGATCATAGAGAGATTATTGAGTTTATCAATAAATTCTGAGCCCTTGATCAATATTCCGTTTTTTGAGGCAGCACCAATACCCCCGAAATAACCCAAAGGTATAGAAATCACTAAAGCACAAGGGCAGGAAATAACCAGTAGAGTGAGAGCTCGATAGATCCATGTGGAAAATTCCATTGATCCATTGATTATGGGTGGCAATACTGCAATTATTGCAGCAATTCCTACAACTACGGGAGTATAAATCTTTGCAAATTTGGTAATAAATTTCTCTGTATTGGCTTTTTTATTGACAGCATTTTCAGTTAATTCAATAATTTTGTTGAGTGTTGAATTTTCGAATTCTTTTAAAACTCGTACAATAATAACTCCATCCAAATTAATCATGCCAGATAGTACTTCTTGGTTAACTGTATAAGTATGTGGTATAGATTCGCCAGTGAGTGTAGAGGATTCAAGGCTAGCTTTTCCACTTATTATGATACCATCCAGAGGGATTTTCTCTCCAGTTTTTATCTGAATATGATCTCCTGCTTTTACTTCTTTTGCTGAAATTTTCTTTATCTCATCTCCATGATTAAGCACTAAATTGGCATTATCTTCCTGGACTTCTAGCAGAGCCTTTATTGATTGCCTGGATTTATGTAAGGATTGCTCCTCAAATGTTTCTCCAACTTTATAGAAGAGCATTACTGCAACAGCTTCAGGGACTTCATTGATTCCTATAGCACCTAGAGTTGCGATGGTCATTAAAAAGTTTTCGTCAAATAAATTTCCTCTGAATATATTTTTAATTGCTTTCCACAAGACTTTCCAACCCATTAGAGTATATGGAATTGCAAAGGTTGCATACAAAGCCCATCTATAAGGTGTAGATTCTAACATTTCTATTTTTAGTATTCCAAATACAAAGAATCCAATAGAAACAGCAATAGAGATTATTTCCTTGGTCAGATTAAATCCCTGCTTAGATTCCTTCTGACTTATTTTCACATCTGGTTCAATTTCCTGTATTATTTTTTCAATGGTGTTCTTATCTTCACTATCAATTTTTAGGGATGCATTTGCAAAATTGAGTCTGACAGTTTTAAACTCGGGAATAGATTTTAGTTTTTCTTCAACCTTTAAGGCACACTGTGCACAACTAAGATTTTCTACATGGTATTTAATGGTCATAGTATACTCCTAATGTTATTCTCCTACATGTGCTACAGCAATTTTAAATATTTCATATATGTGTTTATCTTTTAGTGAATAGTAAACTACACGGCCTTCTTTTCTATATTTCACTAATTTTGATTGCTTTAACACCCGCAATTGATGTGAAATCGCGGATTGTTTCATATCTAAAAGATTGGATAGGTCACAAACACACATCTCTGCTTCAAATAAGGCATTTATCAGTTTAGCCCTGGTCGAGTCTCCAAACACTTTAAAGAGATCTGCAATATCATAAATGACAGTTTCATCCAGGATTTTCTTAGAGACCTTTTCCACTACTTCATGATGAATAATATCACAGTCACAATGAAGACTTTCATTTTTCATTTCTTCCTCCCTTAAACATGAATACATGAACAACTATTCAAGTATAATATTTGTTGGATTATATTGCAAGAAAAATCTTGGTTTAGTTTTAAAAAGCATTATCAAGATTATTTGACTACATTCTTCTTGACAAACAATAGATAAAGGTTTAGTATTATGCATGCTTAAAATATTAATGTTCATATCTCTAGTATTGGGTGGGCCTACTTTTTGTGTTGATGCTCATCCTGAGAAATGTTCTTTTTCTTCACATTTCCATAAAATTTCCTGTGATACCAAAGCTGAGCATAGTAATAGCAATCAACAACATATTGATAATGAATTAATCACACTTATCCCTCAACAGGAAATAGTAGCAAATATCTGTTTCACTCAGCATAGTATTCCAAACGAATTTAATATTTCTGTAATACCATATTATGAATTTTCCAAAGTGAAATGCCCCCTATTGCAACTGAAAACCATCAAATTACTCTGTTAATCTTTCTCATTTATTTTTAACTAAATTTTGTCTTTTTTAATCTACGGAGGAAATAGTTATGAAAAATAATCTTTTCATATTAATTCTTTTGTTTAGTCAGATGCCGTTATATGGTATGACTAACCAAATACAATCTTCATATGATTTCAAATATTATGAAGCGCCAAATAAAATACACAAAGATGATATAAAATCTCAACCGTTATTTAACTCAAAAATCCTACAATTAGATGAAGTACTAAAATATTCCTTAGTCAATAATCCCATGATGAGAATGAAAGCCTGGCAGCTAAGGGCTAAAAAAGGGTATATCCTGGATGCCGCTTTATGGGAAAATCCAGTAGTTGAAACTGAACTTGAGAATCTGGGTGTAGACGAGATATCAATTCTGATGTCTTTAGAAATACCTCTAGGTGGAAAAGTTATTAATGATGTAAAAATATCTCAGGCAGAATACAGGATTGCGGAATTTGAATACGAAATGGCAAGATTAGAGTTAATAGTTTCGCAATCAAAGGAGTTCTACTCGATTGTTAAAACAAAACAAGAATTGAACTTGTATAATCAATTATCACAAACTGCACAAGACGCATATGATATTTCTGAAAAACGCTATAAAGCAGGAGCGGCATCTATCATCGACTTTCAGCAGGCAAAAAAAACACTTCATTCAATTGTATTACAAAAAAGGATGCTTGAAAATACATTGAAATTCAAACTGGACCAAATGAGTATCTTAATTGGTGGTAAATTAGGGGTTTTTACTAATATAGATACTTCGCTTGATTCTCCATCTGCAATACCTGGTATAGATTCTATACTCAATGACCTTTCTAATACCCCGGCAATAATAAGATGGACACTCCAAAATCAATTGTTGAAATCAATGAAAAACTCTGCAATATCAGA
>CAYRWR010000016.1:0-72810 GCA_964428015.1 uncultured Brevinematales bacterium
ATGTTATATTCTTCCAATTTTTTTTGGATTAATTCATCATTGAATACAATTTTACGATTTCTATTTATTAAATAATAAATGAGCAATATAATAAAAATTACTCCCATACTGATAAAATAAATCTTTGAATATAGATCATAATTAATGTTTTTAGATACATCAGGGTTACCTGTTAAGGCAATGAAAATGGTAAATACAATTGCTATACAAAAATAAAGTCCAATCAACACTATAGGAAAGTATGAAAATATATCATTCATAAGGAAAAACTTTCTATTTCTTTTACTATTTGCCAGATAATCTTCCAAAATATTTTCCACTACCAACGAAGTATAATGCATAATCTCCTCCCTGTAATAAAAAGTCTATTTACTAATCCCATTTAAAATATCAATCATCCTTGTACTTTCTAAAATTCCTCACTAGACTTTCAAATGAATCCGGTTTGTAATTATTAAAATCTTCTTCATCAACAAAAACGAAATCATATGTAACTTTCTTTTGTGAATTATTTATGTCTTCACACCATTTCTTTAGTCTAGCAGTTTTTAGGGGGACATCCAAGTCTTCCAGACCTTTTGTTTCAATGATGTAAATATGCTTATCATCAGTCTTAACAATGAAATCAGGGTAATAATTTGAAATATTGCCATCAGCATTTACATAGTCAATATTAAAGTGCACAGCCATATAGTTTTTAGCATAGCTTATTACATCTGTACACTTTTCAAGGAATGATGCGAACAGTAATTCAAGATGGCTATCACCAATGATTTTATTAAAAATACTTTTTTGAGGAATTAAGAAGCCCTGGTCTTTTACTACGAAAGGACGAGTCTGTTTGAGTTTAATGTAATCTCTGATTTCAGCACTACCTTTATCCTGAATAGTTAATTCATTGATTTTCTTTTTAAAAGTTTCAATAATGGTTTTTGTAGCTTCCAGTTCAGATAGATTTCTAAGAGTATTTAGGTCATCAATTTCAACTGGTTGTGTAAAAAGGTAAGTAGATACGAATTCCTTCACTTTACCATAAAGTACATCATATCCACTCACCAGTCTTAAATCTTTCATGATGATTTGAGTAAAATAACCAATTACACTACGGTAGTCAGTGATTATGCTTGAGTCTAAAATTGTTGTATGATTAATATCACCTGTGGTAATATCTTTGAAAACTATCTCTCGTTTTTCTTCTTCTGTAAATTGATGATATTCTACTTTTTTAGTGCTAAAAGAGGATGGTGATAATTCTTCTAAGCGTTTATACTCTCTATAAATTCTTGCGGACAGAACTGGGATTTCAATATCCAGTTTGTCCACATCTTTTTTAGTGTTTTCATTATCTATTTCTATAATGATAGGAGCTTTTGGTTCTGTTCCGGCACCCATGGCTTTATGTTCAAGTTGGACTCCTTCACTCTGAATAGATTCAACAAAATCCATAAACGCGTCAGTACCAACTACGCTGACATATTCTGTTGCCTCGGTTCCAGGATACATTCGGCGCAATCCTCGTCCTAGTGTCTGTTCAGGGAGGATATTACTTTGAGCAGCATAAGCTCGGAGTCCTACGATAGTAGTTACATTGCGAACATCCCATCCTTCTTTTAATACAAGAACGGACACAATCACTTTATAGGGACTTTCCCAACTGTCGATTTTATTCGAAGCTTTGCGAAGTTTATCCAATTCTTCCAGACTTTTCTTTGTGTCCGACTCTGAGATTTCTCCATTGTTTTTAGTATGGATTACTAACACACTATCTTGAAACTCTGGGTAACTACTTTCCAGATATTCAGCAACATCATCACAGTTTTTAGTATCATCCGTCATGATAAATAAGACTGCTTTTTTCCCTAACTTCTCATTTTCATGATATGCCTTTCTCCATTCTTCGACACCAAGGGCGATATAGTCGGCGTATTTTTCGGTATATTTCGAGCTTTTTCGTTCTGAAAGTTTGGCACGACTGGCAGAATCAGGAAGAACTGGATGTTTTACTACATTCTGTGTAATAGCCTCTACTAGTGGGTAATCACTGACTGTCTGTACAAAAATAGCTCCATTATTATGTTTGGGAGTTGCAGTAACATCAACCTGAAGAGATAAAAAGTGATCCTTTTGTTTTAGTCGATTGTGAATATCAGCAATGGACTGAAACCAGGCAAGGCGTGCATCATGGATATGATGGGCTTCATCGTTTATTACAATAAGTTCATCAATTTCCCGAACGATCACACCGAGATCTATTTTAGAATCATTTGTTTTTCCAACCGGGCGCTTGCCAAGAAAATAGTCCTCCAAGTTATCATCCTCATAACTGGGTTCTACATCACTTCCTGAATAAACACGGTGTATATTGGTTAGGAAGATATTCCCGGATTTTCGTACTATAGAGACATCATCCTGAATATGAAGAGTTATTTGAAAATCGTCCTGCCAGTTTTGACCTTCATAGCCATTATCGGGAAGAAGGGGATCATTCCAGAAAATTTTTAATCCGTCAAAGTCGGTTCTCAAGCGGTCAAGTACAATTATATTAGGTGCGATGACCAGAAAATTGGTAGACAGCTTTGAATCCTCTACATAAAGCTTGTGATAATAACACCAGGTTATGATGAGACTCATTACTTTGGTTTTACCACTTCCTGTAGCCATTTTTATTACAAGGCGAAGCCATTCTTCATCAAACATTCCGGTTGAGACAGCTTCAGAGGAGTCATATTTAATCAGATCATATTTATCTTTCACCTGGGCTACTTCGTAGAGATAGATGATTGTTTCAACCGCCTCTCGCTGAGCAAAATAGTATTTAAACTCACTCAACGTACCATCAGATTTGGCAACCATGTGCTCTGTGTTAAACCACCAATTGAGCAGGGCTTGTGACGTTTCAGATGCCCCTTTATATTTACTGTCTCTCCAATCTTTGATTTCTTTACGTATTTTATGTACTAGTGGAGGAAGGAGTTTTTCGTAACTGCTTTCTCTTAATGTTTCATCAGCAGGAAACCAACGAAATTCTGGATTAAGTTGTTCAAACGGTGAACTGGGGAATGAGGGATGAATAGCCATTATTTATCTCCTACCGCTACGTCGATGATCTTCATGGTGTCATTGCCGAAGATGTCGACTACTTTTACGGCTACTTTGTACCTGCCGGGTTTGCAGTCGTGGTAGGGAGTGACCAGCTCCAGGGAGCGGTCTTTTTTGGTACGGAAGCTCTGCCACTCGTTTTCAAAGATAAAGTCCCCGGTCCAGACTTCCTCGAACTCCCCGCTGGCTTCGTTTATGACCCGCACTATCTCCCGCTTGGACTCAAAGTCGAAGTCCACGCTCCAGTAGTCGATCCAGTCTGTCCACTTCTGTGTCAGGATTTCTTTGGTGACTATGCCGTCTTTGTCTTTTATTACCTTGATGATCTTCCCGCCCTCGACTACTATCTTGTTTTTACCCTGAGTCAGGGATGCGGCGGCATTGTCCACCGAATCCTGGGAGTAGAAAACCGAAAAGTCGCATAGTTCCACGGCTATCTGTTTCTTTTTAACCAAGGGCTTGACCTCTATGTAGCTGACATCATAAAAGACGATCTGGTTCTTTTCAATAGCTCTTTTATCAAAGACTTCGCGGGGGATATACTTGAGGGCCAGGTCTATGCCCTTGCTTTTGGCCTCTTCCTGGATATTGGGGAAGAGCCCCATCTCAAACTCAAAAGCCAGAATGTCGGCCCGGCTGATACGCTTCTCTCGGCACTCCAGGATGATCTCTTCCACAAAGAGGCGGGTCACGGGAAGATTGATGGGCCCCACGGCCACTATGCGCCCGGCTTTTTTGCCGTGGAAGCACTTGAAATTGTCCACCGTTTCCGCTTTGTAGGCCTTGAGGATAAGGGCGATAAAGTCGTTTTCCTTCTGCTGGAGCTGCCTCTGCTGTTCTTCTTCCCGCAGATTCAGGTTGACCCCGATATAGTGGGCCCGTTCGTACTTGCCCAGATTGAGGATATCAAAAGCCCTGAAGTCCTTACCCTCTTCCTTCATCTGCCGCTGAACGCCGATCATGCGCTTGCGGGTGGTATGAATGGCGAACTTGCCCAGGTCAGAGCCTATCCATTTACGGCCTAGCTTTTCTGCTACCGCCAGGGTAGTCCCGGAGCCGCAAAAGAAATCGGCCACTATATCATTTTCATTAGAGCTAGCTTTGATGATACGTTCAGCAATTGTTTCTGGTTTTTGTGTTGCATAACCTGTATTTTGAGTTTTATCCGCTGGTTGAAGACAAGCAATTCTCCAAACATCATCAATTCTTTTCATTTCTCTTATTTGATATTGAACATTACCATTTTCATCTTTTGCATTTATGGCTTTTCCTTCGAAATATTTTCTTTTTAGTTGTTTTACAGGTTCATCTCTTTTTTCTTATTGTGGATTAAATATATAATTTGTATTTATATTTTTATTGTAAAAAAGAATTCTATCATGTGCGGATGACCATTTTCTTGTTCCTGATGCCATTTTATTATAATAGTACCAAGCTATATCACCTAAAAAATTTTGTTTCCCCATTATTTCATCTAGGACTAACTTCATGTATGCAGAAGTTTTCCAATCGCAATGCACATAAATACTCCCATCTTCCGCCAGTAAATCCCGCATCAGTACCAGCCGCTCATAGATCATAGCTATGAAACTGTCAGCACCCTTACCCCAGGTGTCACGATAGGCCAGCTCTTCCAGCACATTTGGCTTTTTGGTAAAAGTATCGTCGCCGATCTCAATATCCATACTAAAGTCTGCACCCACATCGAAGGGCGGGTCAATGTAGATGAGCTTGATGCCACCTGCTTTTTCTATCTCTTCGCGGATAGGACCGTTTTTGAGGCTGGACAGGATGAGCTTGTTGTCTCCCCAGATGAGCTTGTTGGACCAGCCCGCTTTTTGACGTCCCCGTTCATCAAAGAGGGCGAGCTGGTCAGCGGTATCTTCCGGCCTCTCAGCCCTGGGCTCATCCACCTGCTCAATGACCTGAAAAGGCAGTACGATATTGGTCACTTCGTTGGTCTTGCCATTCCAGATCAGCTCCACCTCCCGCTTGTCATCGAAGAGCAGGAAGCGGTATTTATCAGGCAGGGGCTTGCCCGCCTCGATGAGTTTAGTGACTTCGCGAATTTCGGTGTCGGTTAGTTTCATCTATTTTTCACTCCTCTTGTGGGGGCTTTATCTAATTCATGCTGAGTTTCATAATGCCAGAAATTAATAGGCTTTTTTTGATCAAATGTATAAAGACATTGATTACTATCTAAAGACACACCTAATTTACCGGCTTTGCATTTATGATTAAATCTCTGAAGCAGTTTAAACCTGAACTCTTCCCTATTGGTGAATTTTTCCGGTACATTCCCAAAAAGTGAAGGAGTCTGTTGCAGTTCCCATTTTTTATATTGATTATAAGCGGTTTTTGAATAAACAGCTAACCCTGAAAACAGATCTGCGATTTGAATAAGTAGCTCAATTTTCGAATCTTGTTCATTGAAAGTTGTTATTGAGTAATATGGGTCTGAGAAAAAATGACCAAATATTGTATGTGAATATTCTTGTTGATTCCCTCTTGCAGATAAACAGTCACGGATTGTATCCCAATCTATTCCACCTCTTTGATCCGGACGTATATGCCATGAGGCATTCTTTGGCCTTTTTCTCATTGAACCATTTAAAAGATGATAGAACATCCTTTCATAATTAGCTAAATCATCACGTCCTTGAATTTCATGACGTGAATCTTGAGTGTCCCATATCAGGACATCAATTCTTATTTTAAAATTATGGAGATGTTCAAAAATGAAATTGATCATTTTTTCAGCACAATAAAAATATTTAGCATTATTAAATTTCTTCCATTTAAATTCAGAAACATCAGATGAAGTGAGTATTTCGGACATTAATTGAGAAGCATGATCCCAATTTGACCGTAGCAATGAAAATGCGGCTAAGCTTTGGTATCTTGAAGCAGTAATGTTGCTTTCGTCTGTGAATACTACATATTCCATTTACTTGAAAACACCTCTTTATTTCTCAACTTCAACCTTTTTTTTTGAAATACTTTTCTGAAAATATTCAACCAGTTTTTCTAGTGATTCCGCAATATCCTTTTTGAAAAAAGATTGCGGGTCAAACAATATGTCATAATTCTTTTGAGTATATAATTCTTTCAGTTTCTTTAGGTTCTCAAATTCAGGCGCAAACTCTTCAGGCACTTTTCCATTTTGATATTTATAACCATATCTTTCTTGAAGAGCTATTAAAATATTTCTAGAAATTTCTATAGGCAGATCTTTCATCTTATTATAAAGTTCATTTACGTCTATAAAGCTAAAAATTGGAATTTTCATATAATTTGTGGCTTCATTTGGATGAATAAGATCATAACAAAAAGTACTATATTCATCTTTCAAGTTTGAAATTTTTTTGTTTAAATCGATTTGTATTTTTTGAAAAAGATTTGTGTCCGAGATTTTTTTAGTATATTCTCTTAATTCTACTAACTCAGGAATACCATCAGAATAGGACCATCCTCCATAGGAGTGATTTAACATATACCAATCAATCTCAGGAGAAATTTTGTCTTTGATTTGATCTATTATAAATTTTGTTGATTCAAGGACTTCTTTTTCAGTTCTATCAATTAATCCCCATTTTGAATAAAGAAATAAAATATTGGCATAATGAAGAATTTCACCAGGATAACTATACACACCATCTAGCATTTCTTTATCAATAACTTTCACGAGAGTACCAAACTCTGTTTTGTTCATGTCTTTCCAGTTATTCATGAGTTTAAATAGGTTCTTCATATCTGAACTGTCGTTTACAGTGTTCTCTTTTTCATATTCTGATTGTAAGAAAGGAGATGAATAGTTACCATCAAAAATAATTTCCGGCCAACATTTGCGCAAAGGTATATATGTGTTTATAAGCATAATAGCACCAAATGTTTTATCTTTATCTTTCATTGTTGTATTGTATTCTTTGAGATTTTGATCGTATTTTTCGAAAGCTATTATCGCATCTTCAATAGATTCCTTTTCCGTAATTAGGCTCATACTTTTCTCAATATATAGCGCGAGAAATAATCTAATTACAATCCCAATATGCTCATCTTTTACTTTGTCTTCTAAATTTTTTAAAATAATATTCAAATTATATAAACTTTGTCGTATGGTTCTTAAATTTTTGCACTGGAGTTTTGATATTACAATTTGGCAGGTTTCCATTATTTTATTTTGATGTTTTTCAATTATATCTAAGTCTTTTATGAACCTAGTTAGGGCTACTTTGATTTCAGGTTTAATTGTAAATTCTATTCCTATAGTTTTTTCTTTAATTTTTAAGAATTCACTTTTATCTGTATCATTACCGTTATCTTTTTTATTTGCAACCTGATCTTCGTTACCTATAAAAATCACTTTAAAATTTTGATCTATTATGTATTCTGAAAAGTAGCCAAATATTTGAGATGGTTTAAGTTGTGTCCGTTCTATATCATCGACTATTATCAATTTCTTTTTGATTCTAGATACTTCAATTTTAGTTCCTTTTTTGTCAATACCACCAAATGTAAGTGTAGTATCGGTACTTTTATCATTATTAAAATCGATATTTACACCCATTCTAAGAGCAGTTCTAATCAAAGCTCCAGCTATTTGAAAAGATTTAGATGATAATATTGGATGCAAGGCCTGATACATTCTTTTATCAATTTCTTCGGTACTATGAACTCCGAATAGGCTTAGATATATTATTTCATTTGGTTTCAAAATTTCACTTTTCTCATCATACTTTTCAAGAAATTTATGAACAAAAAAGGTTTTACCACACCCCCAATCCCCTTTTAAAAATATGGCAAATTGTGGACTTTCTTTTTTTTCGATAAATTCTCTACAATATAATTCGACTGTTTCATTTTCTTGCATTCACATTTCCTTACTGTTTTACCCCGCCATCCTAAACCCTTCCCACCGTCTCGCCAACCTCTCCCTATCGGGATAGTCCTGCTTCTGCCCCGGTAGGATGATACGCGCGCCGTCCATTTCCTGCAGACCATAGTGTAGCATGGGTCCGTCCTTTTCTTCCAGTATACGTTGCTGGATATGTATTTCGTAGTCGGGATTGATGCCCAGAATGTTTTCATCATAAGCGGCATGGTGGATTTTGCACAGCGACAGGCCGTTATATACTTCGGCCACCCCGTCCGGTTCGCCGTCGGGGATGATATGGGCCGCGTCCAGGAGCTCGGGATGGTGTAGACGGCAGACGGAACAGCGGTTGTCATAGGCATCTAGGATATCCATCCTGAATTTACTCTGATGGTAGCGAATTTTAGAAAGTGTCATTCCATAATTACGAATATCCATTTTTTGATTGTACTGATCCTGAATGAGTTGCTGACTATTGCTCAGATTATCCAGTACATATGGATCGATTTCAACATGGAACTTCAATTGATCAGGACTAGCATTTCTGATAAATACTGGATAAAAAGGATAATACCATCCTTTTTTTACAGCTTTGAAATATATCATAGGCAGGTTAAGACGCCCGGCTTCTGCTGCTTTTAGATTAACAGAAAATTCAGGATCTGTGCCCCGGTAGGCGTATTCAAAGATTCCTTGGTCGGTTTCTTTGTCATCGTACACACCCTTGATAGAAGTGGCGATGGAAATGGGATAGTCCAGTTGTCTTGGAGTCCAGATTCCTTGAGCACCAATTAAAACGACCCTTTCCCCTTTATACTGAAATCCTTCGGTTAATAATTTCCAGGGGAGAATTTCACTATAGATGGTTTTTTGCTGACTGAGCCATAACATGATTTTGAGGCGGATATCATGTTCTACTGGATTCATATTTCCCCTTTCAACCCCCGGCTCACCGGAAGCGCACTATTTATTACCTTTTTACATATTCAGTAGATCCACAAAATCTCCACCCGCTGCCACGGGTATAATAAATTTTGCGTCACGCAATTCATTTATTATCTGAGATAAATTAATGATAGCAATACCTTCTTTTTGTATCAAATCTACTTCTTCAACATTTTTTACGGTGTTTATTACCAGTTCTTTTCGATATCCTTTGGGAAATACATGATTCAATAATTTTATTTTATTGGGTTTATTGTACTTTTTTTCCACCCATTCCTTTACACCCTGTATAAATTCTTCCGGGGTCCTTTTGGCGCTATCAGCTGCCCGTCCCTGCTTTTGGACTTCTTTTGGAACCTGAGATATATAACTCACCGGTCTCATTGAGGCCTGTACTTCTATATGTCTGCAATCCAGGGTGCCATCTTCTGATATTTTCATGGCTAGCAGATCCATCTCATCTACCCCTAATTTCACACCTCTGATGGTGAAGTACCCCTGCCGATTCAGCCATTCTTCCACCTGTTCTTCCGCTAACTTTGCCACATAAGATTCCTTTCACCCCCCCATCTCACCGGGAGCGTTTATTTACTGCCTATTTCCTTCAATATCGCCTTGTTCGGGACCGCGTGCAGCACGGTGAAAAACCGGGTGGAAGGTATATTGAACCAGGTCCGGGAATGGTCGGTCATATCCCGGTAAGTGATATTGGCTTTGTCATAGAGCTGCTTGAGCTGATCCCGATGGGACACCTGCGGGTGGCTGCGGGCCAGCTCCGCTAACTGGGGGTATTGCAGGGGATAGTAAAATTTATCCTCCCGCGCGTCATAGCTGAAGCATATCCCGTCCAGGAACAACTGCACTATGGTGGTGATATCGTCCTGTTGGGACAGGGTGCGGCCAAAATCCCCCATGATCCCTGCCCATAGTTTCAGCTCCATGTGCAGGGCAGACTCATTGGTGACGGCGGACAGCGGGGTGTCCAGGGAGACCGCGTTCAGGATGAAATAAGTGTCATTCCAGATCAGCATGCTGTTCCCCAGAGAGTATTTAAACTTCCGGGGGGACATAAAGGTCATGTTTTTTACCGGCTGGAGAACAGTGAAGCCGTTGGATACCATAGCCTCTTTTAAACCCGCCAGCAACCCCGCGGGCAGCATCCGGGTTTCCCCATAGCCTGATCCCAGGGCTAGAAAAAGCAGTAGAAATACTATTCTTATCATATACGTCCCGTGCTGATTTTATTCTATCAAAATGAGAATGGGAAATAACCCATCTCCCCATTCCACTCTCTACCATGATACCATATCCAGCGCCCTTGTCAAGTCCTATTTTCAGCTAATTTTATACAGGGTATATAGATATACTGGTAAAACAATTGCGCTTTAAATTGTGATAGTTGGGCATTTCCGGTGTTTTCAGACTCAAAAAATAGATCCATTTTGTATAAAATTCAGACCGGGCGGGTGTCGTACAGGCGCTCCCCGGGTACCGACCTGAGCAGGTGTGAGGTATGCCCCACACGGTACCATTGGTGGGGCGGGTCTCCCCTCAACCCCCCATTCGGCAGGCTCAGGGCAAGTCCGGCACGACCCTCGGTATCACGTGAGGCTAGGGTTGGTGAGCCGGACTGTAGAATGTCCGCAGCCTTTTCTCAGGGCAAAGACCGGCAGCCCTTCCAGGGAACCAGGGACGGCTCCCGCTGCGCGGCGCGATGACAGGAGGTCATCCGCGCAAGCTCTCACCCCCTGCCGGTCTTTGCCCGGACCCTTTTACCCCCTGGCGAGGACCACATTCGGAAGGTCGGTTCACCCACCCTGGCCGTCCGTCTACCCACCGTACTTCGTCCCATTCCAAAATTCTTCGGCAGATATAGTATGCCGGGTGGAAGAAAGAGCCCGGCTCCGATTGGTCCTATCTTTCTACACCGCTCGAATGGTACAAGATCCAGCGCCTGCACCGGCGCGCCGGCGCGTCCCCCTTTAATCACAAATACAAAAAGCCCGCCTCCCCCCAGGAAAGCGGGCCATTCGCAATATGATCTGCACTAGTAGACACTATCCTACCTACGGATTATTGCGCACCGCGTAGCGGATAATAGTAATATACTTAGAAGTATCCCCCGGACCCCACATAGAGGGCCCTTTTATATACTCTTCTTCATGGGGCCCTGCCAGGCTATAGCCGCTATTGCTGATAAAAGCGTACAGCTTTTCGATGGTAGCGGTCTCGGTGCTATAAGGCCCCAGGTGCAGGATTTCCGCGGTATCGCCATAGTCCCAGGTCTCCAGCTTCAGGGTCACGGTCCGCTTGGGATCGTCTGGAATAGCTGTCACGCTATCCGGCACCGGCATAGCCCAGATTCCCACCCATTCTTCCCGGGGTGCGGTCACATCTTTGGGCCAGCGTGCCCGCAGAGCCGGCATAGCAGATTTGTCCACTCCGGGTATCTTATACCACGCCTGAAAGATTTGTCCAACATCCTTCATCTGGGTGTTGGGGTCCCCGGTCAGTTCCATCACCAGCATCTTCTGGGGCGCTTTGACCAAGATACGGGGCTCCTTCAGATCAGCGAAATCCTGTACCTTGGGTCCTCCACAGGCCGTCAGAATCCCCGCGGCCACCACACTCATCATCACTACGTTTTTCATGTCTTCCTCCTCATTGAATATACACTATTATAAGGAGCATAACCTGACACCTATATGTCAGGTTTAAAATAATTTTTTGGATTTTTTTAAGGGCATCGATTAATTCCGCGCGCAGGCTCACCGGGGACAGGACTTCCATTTCGGGGCCGAAGCCCAGCAGGTAACCTACCACCCAGGGTTCGGAGGGGAATTCCGTCCTGACCAGCAGTGTGCCGTCCGGCTGATTGTCTATCCTGTCTTCCGGGAAATATTCCCTGACCCGTTCAGCAGCCAGGGGAGAAAACTTCAAAACCGTAGCCAGGCTGTTTTCCGGAGGAGCCTGGTAGTCCATATAGCTGGTGTAGTTCCCCTCCCTGCGCAAAAAGACCTCCGGCAGTATCTCCAGGTCCCGCACGCGCGACACCCGGAACACCCGGAAATCTTCCCTCAACCGGCACCAGCCGAACAGGTAGGTGTTGAATCCCTTGAACATAAGGGTCATAGGCTCCACTACCCGCCGTTCTTCCTCCCCCTTCCAGCCGCGGTAAGTGAAGCGGATGGTCTTCTGGTCGCAGATGGCCTGGTAGATCCGGGCATAGTCTGCCTCCAGCCGGGCTTGACTCCCCCAGGGTGCCAGGTCGAATACCAGACGGCTCTGGCGCAGGGCCAGCTCCTCCTCCCGCTGCGGGGGGATGAGACTGCGAATCTTGTCGCGGGCTGCCTCTATCTCGGGGCTATTGAGCGCGGGCTGGATGCCGCCCAGGGCGGTGAGGATGGAGCTCATATCCTGGAGAGACAGGTACTGGCGGTCGATTTTGTAATTGGGCAGAATACTGTACCCGCCCTCCTTGCCCTGACGGGACTGGATGGGGATACCGGCCTGCTGCAGGGTCTCCATGTCGCGGTATATGGTCCGCTCCGTTACCTCGAACTTGCGGGCCAGCTCGGGAGCCGTGACCTGCTCCGCGTTGATCAGCGCCAGAAAGATGGCAAAAAGTCGGTCTGTTTTCATACCCACAGGCTAAAACAGAACCGGTATTTTTTCAAGGAAAAGAATGAATTGAAATAATCTTACTTTTAGCCGTTATAATTAAATTGCAATTTACTTATAAATAGTTGACGTATTCTCAAAATTACTTATAATTAGATATCACATATTCAAATTCAGTTTGGAAAATGACACTTTAACCCATAATTATATATAGGAGATGTGAATATGAATTTTCTGAATATTAAAAGAAAATTTTGGTCCATACTTTTTCCTGTTTCCGTTTTAATTACTGCCTGCCAGATTTTTATTCCCAATCCGGGAAGCGTAGCAGACCATACTCCCCCCATTCTTACTTTGGATTCTGTTACCAATGGCCAGGAAGTAGGTTCACCTTATACGTTACAAGGTATTGTTTCCGACGCAGGAAGCGGGGTATATGAAGTACGGGTTTCAATAGATAGTGGTGTTTTTAAACCTGTATCGATCAGCAACGGTATATGGTATACCAATATCAGTATAAGTAATTATGGTGTCGTGACCAATAAAGTGTATGCGGAAGATAATGACGGAAACGTTTCTGTAACAAATTTAGTATGGGTATCGAGAACACCTACTCCTTCTGTGATATTCACTAGCCCTATCAATAACAGTACAGTTACTGAATCAAATATCATTGTCAACGGAACATCCAGTATGGATCTACCCTACCATATCGTAAAAGTACAAGTCAGTATCAATGGTGGAACCTGGTCCAATGTCCAGGGTACTTTAAACTGGAGCAATTCTTTTACTTTAATTAGTGGCACCAATAACTTCTATGCCAGGGCTATTTCAGATAATGATAAAACCAATGTTTCCGCCCCGCTAAAAATCATCTATAAACCACTACCTACCGTAAACATTACTTCACCTGCAGATCAGACTATTACAAATGCTACTTCCATTTTAGTGAGTGGTACATCTTGGGTAACTTTACCTCAAATCATCAGTAAAGTTCAAATTAAGGTCAATAGTGGAAATTGGATCGATGCAGATGGTACTACCAATTGGTCCAAAGTGATTTCACTTGCAAAAAGGACAAATACAATCTTTGCCAGGACAATTACCGATGGAAACTCTACAAACATTTCAGAATCCAGAACTATATATGGACCATTTGCAGGTACATTAAAATTCCAGGTTAAAGTTTTGCCTCCAGCTCAAAACCTCTATGACAGTATAAGCGGATATACAAATGCAATCTATGTGGTAGGGGGACTAAATTCAGCCAATTTAACAGTAAATGGTACAAATTTAAGTGATTGGGTACCTGACGATCCCACACCTCAACTGCAGTATCTGTCTAATAATATATATCAATTGGTCACACACTATAGGACCAGCACCCCTCTTACACTCAACTATAAATATGTAAACGGTACACCCGGTTTAGGAGGCAGTTGGAATAATGTAGAGATGACTACTAATAGAGGAAATGTTAATAACCGCCTTATTGACATCCCGGCTGCAGACGCGGATATTATAGCTACTAATTTAGGTACAATTCTTGTACCATCTGGAATAAATGATGTAGATCCCAATGGTATTCAATACTGGGCATCCACAGATCCCACTTATAACGCGGTGAATGTAACTATAGTGCTGAATGTCACAAATATAGCTATATTGTGGACAGCTTATTCCGGTGATTATGGTTTTATGGGCAGTATCCCCCAACTTTCCGGTTCCGGTGCAGGGATCTGGGATTATGCAAATCCCAAAACGGCTACAATAACTACCAACGGTCTGGGAAATCTGAATGCCAGTTGTCAGATAACTTATTCCGGTCTACCCTATTTCTATTATAAACTGGTAGGCCAAACAAATTCCGGAATTAGACAGGAATTTAACCCCACACACCCTCTTTCTATTCCCATAGAAAAAAGAGCTGGGGGAATTATGACTAATTTCGCGACTTTCCAGGGATGGGATGGAGAAATATAATAGGATTCCTTTATCATTATAAAAAATAAAAATAAGCTGCTTTTAAGGCAGCTTATTTTTTTAATAGAAATTTTATTGTTCCTTTAATGAATTGCAGTTAACATAAATATACTTGAGGAAAATGAAAAGGCAATCTATTTGACCCTAGCCTAAAATAATACCGTGATTTTCTTTACGATAACAGTTCGTAATATATTATGCAGTTCTCTTAACTTCAACCAGTATGTATGATATATTCATACATACTGGAGGATACATGAAGCCTGATATTTTACAGGATTTTCCCACCTATTTTGACTACACCTACCTCATGGAAAAACTCAGAGATTACCGTTCACCCCGCTCCAAGGTGACCACCCTGCTGAGGGAAGGCTGCATCATCCAGATCAGACGTGGGCTGTACGTATTAGGAAATATCTATCGCCGGGACATTTCCCTGCACGTCCTGGCTAACCTCATTTATGGTCCGTCCTATATCTCCTTTGAATCTGCCCTCAGTTATTACGGATTTAATCCAGAAAGGGTCGTTAATCCTACTTCGGTGTGTTTCAAGAGAAAAAAGCAGTATTCTACACCACTGGGGGTGTTTACTTATCACTAACTAAATCCCGCTCTGTACCACTGCGGCATCCAAAGGGTGGAAGAAGGCAGTGAAAACCGCTTTTTTATAGCTACCCCTGAAAAGGCCGTATGCGATACCATGGTACGTGACCAAAACGGCATCCAGGATCTTGGTTTATACCTCTATGAGGATATGAGAATGGATAGCAAGGAAGTAGCCAACCTGGATGCGGAGAAAATCAGGGAAATAAACCTGTATTACCGGCATCCCAGGATAGGTGAGCTTATCAATCATATTTATGATTCAGGAGCATCACGATGAACCAGGCGGTAAAAGAAATGCTGCAAAAGTATGACTGCAGCACCACGCAACAATACGAAAGAGCACTCACCGAGATTATGCAGGAAATAACCCTGAGAGGATTATCCCGGGCACGTTTTTTTGAACATGCCGCATTCTATATTGTGAAAATAATTCAGTTCAGCGCGAATTAAGTAATTAACATCCTGTTTTCTGCAAGTAAATGAAATCTGTATATTTCCCCTGTTATTCAAAGATTATGTTCAATGTGGCACTCTTTGTGCTGTGGTCATGATAAATCTCATAGCGCGGAGCGTTATACCCAGGCACCGCCCTATGGTAGGTACCACGCCTCCTACTCTGCTTTATTATAGAAGGTAACTGTCTCATACCCCGTGAGAAGGGACAAGGTGACGGGGGCGGGTTCGGTAGTGCTGTACAGGCTGTAGTGGTAATCTCATGCATCTATCCCTAAATGAGACTGTATGCTACCTTCGCGACCGAACCGGTGGATAATGATACGCGGACCAGAGGACGCCTCTCCTCAGGTGAAGTGGAACTGCTGACAAGCGGGCTGAACAAAAAAAGAGCGGGTACGCTGACCCGCTCTTTAACTTTCTAAAAAAAGAGAAGTTTATTTTACATCCATATCCCACACACGGTTCTTTTTGTAGACCTTGCCGCCCATCTTTTCGATACCGGAGATGATGGCGGTGTTGTCTTCCAGCTCCCAGGAGAGCTCGCCGGTCTCGATGCCCATAGCTTTACCGGCCATAAAAGGCAGGGTGTAGAGCAGCGCGTCAAAGCCCAGCTGGCGGTAGTTGGGTTTGACCCCGGCCAGGAGCAGGCGGGCGCGTTTGAATTTAGGATAGGGCTTGATAAACTTTTTCCACACCAGCTTGAGCAGCTGAAGGATGGACTGCAGCCACAGGGGCCACTTATGGTACTTGCGCAGGGAGTGTGTGATCTCCATGAGGTCAAAGATAGCAGTAGCAAAACCGACTACTTCGTTATCCTTTTCGATGATCACCACCAGCTTGGGGTCGGAGATGAGCAGCAGGGTCTCTGCCATCATGTCAAACTCAGCCTGGCTCATGGGTACAAAGCCCCAGTTTTCGGCCCAGCCTGCTTCATATACGTCGATGATCTTGCGGAATTCTTCTTTTTTCTTTTTGGTATTGAGGTTGCGGATCACCAGGCCCTTTTCAGCGGCTTTTTTCTTGATATGCTCGGCTATGCGCAGGACTTTGGGGTTGATGTCGATGGACATATCCAGCTTAAAGGCTACCAGGTCTTTGGCTTTTTTCATGCCGTAATTTTTGCACAGATCCATATAATAGAGGGGGTTGTAGGGCATAATGGGCATGCGGTGGGAGCCGTCGGTCTCATACTGCATACCTACTTCGTCGTTGGTAGAACAGCTCATGGGTCCGCGGAAGTTGGTCATGCCTTTGGCTTTGACCCAGTCTTTGGCAGCGTCGAAAAGGGCATTGGCTACCGCCTGGTCATTGATACATTCGAAAAAGCCCCAGAATCCGGTCTTTTCCTTCCAGTATTTGTTATGGTCAGGGTTGTCGATAGCGGCGATACGGCCTACTACTTCGCCGTCCTTATAGGCCAGGAAAAACTCAGCGCTACCCTGTTTAAAAAAGGGATGTTTTTTACGATTAAGACGGTCTTCCAGATCCATAATCAGATCGGGGGCCCAGGTAGGGTCGTTTTCATAGATCTTCCAGGGCAGTTTTAAAAACGCGCTGTGTTCTTTACTGTTGGACACTTTTTTGACTTCGATAGCCATAACTTCCTCCTCTATTTTTAGTGTCTACTATAGTAATATAATATTTAAATTTTGTAAAACAATGTCAGGATTTCATTTATATAAACGCAGTTTCCGGTCTGATTTATGGAGCAGTGTCTTAACCCGGTCCAGCCCGGAGACCCAGTCCATAGTCCGCGAGAAGCCCTGTTCAAAGGAGGTCTCCGGCACCCAATCCAGAAGCTGTTGAGCTTTGTCTATACTAAACCTCAGGCGGGAGCCGAAATTTTTCACGATATAGGTGGTGAGCAGGGGGCGCCTGGTCCGTGACAGGAGCCGGTACCAGGCCTCGAAGAGACGGGCCGTCAGCATAGCCAGCCCCCGGGGGATGGTAGTAGTTATTTCCCTCACTCCGAAATGACGCGTGATCAGGGCGCAGAATTTTCTCAGGGTAAAGCAGACTCCGTCGTGTACCAGAAAGCCCTGGCCGTAGGACCGGGGCTCCCGGCTGATACGGTACACCAGGCTGGCTACATTACCTACGTAGACAGGCCAGCACAGGGCGTCCCGCCTCCAGAACAGCATATCGCGGCGTAGGACGGCATCTGTCATATCAGTAATGAAGTGGTAGTCTCTCTCTCCGTAGCACCAGCAGGGATAGACCACGCTGGCCTGGAATTTTCCGCTGTGATGGTGTTCCCATACAATCTTTTCGGCCGCGATCTTGGCATCGGGATAGGGCTCGCCCCAGGGTTCCAGGGTATGGTCTTCGGTAATGACATCTTTTTCGGTGTAGCCGAAGACGTCGTTGGTACTGAGATGGATAAATTGTCTGACCCGGGCTGCAGCCGCGGCCTGGCATATATTACGCGTACCCTGGACGGTTATGGTGTCATAAAGCCGGCGGGGGGACCAGTCTGATACCAGAGCGGCGGCGTGTATCACTATTTCTCTGTCCCGGCAGGCCAGAGCCAGGGCGGAACTGTCCTCCAGATCGCCTGTCACTACCTCCATACCGGATTTTGCATACCGGCTGAGATCATGTCCCGGCCGTACCAGCACCCGGACCTGGTCTCCCTCCCCGTGAAAACACTCTGCCAGGTGACTGCCTATAAAGCCGGTGGCGCCGGTAATCAGAATTTTCATTTACTTCCCTTTATTAACTAATAGACTTAATTGCAGATATACTTTAAAATATATTACAATATGTGATAAATCAATTTAATTATAGGTAGATTCCTGGATCGCACAGGCAGGACCAGAGGAATCCAAAGGTGTACGTGCATGTATACTTTACCCTATAATTCTTGTCTGGAACTAGGTTTATCATATAGATGCTAATAAAATTGATTAAAAAACAAGCACTGTGCAAGGTGATCAGGCCATTGAAACCCCGCTCAGCCGGAATTTTTCTCCCTTTTTAGCTGAATATAGCCTATTATTAAAACAAACACGGTAGTCAAATTTCATTTATTTTCAAAAAGGTATACGTTAGCGTATACCAAACCTTGACAGAAACACTTCAGGACTTTAGAATATTAACCAAAATCGGAAGTATAAGCATTTAACCTTACAATAGAGGAGTGTCTGACCGATGAGTGAAAAGAAAAGAGTCGTCATCACAGGTATGGCTACTATCAATCCCCTGGGTGATACTTTGGATGGTTTTTACTACAACCTCATGGCCGGCAAATCCGGTATCAAACGCTGGAATAGCGTCAATGTAGACCATCTGGAATGCCAGATCGGCGGCGATATGGGAGACTATGATTTCCAGTCTGCCCTGGATCAGCTCAAGACCAGACTCAGCGAAGAGCAGCACAAGAAGCTGCGCAAACTGTTCCGCACCATGACCTTTTCCAATAAAAGCGGGGTCATCACCGCTCTCAATGCCTATCTCGATGCCAATCTCTTCGCGGAAAATGCCGCCGTAGACCCTACCCGCGTCTCTGTAGTAGTAGGCGGACATAATATCTCCAGTAAATATATATTTGACCAGATCCATCAGTACGATCAGGAAAAAGAATACATAGACCCTCTGTACGGCATCGAAGCCCTGGACCCCAATATCCCCGGCACTATATCTGAAGTCCTGGGCGCCAAAGGTCCCTCCTTCAACGTGGGCGCGGCCTGTGCCAGCGGAAACATCGCTATGCGGGACGGCTTCAGGGATATCGTGACGGGAGAATGTGATATAGCAGTCATCTCCGGCCCCATGTGGGACATGAATGAATCCGACATCCACGCCATGGGCTTTTTATCCGCCCTGGTGGTGGAAGAACGCTTCCAGCATGACCCGGAACACGCCTCCCGGCCCTTTGACTCTCAACGCTGCGGCTTTGTGCCCTCTCATGGCGCGGCCACTCTGATCCTGGAAGACCTGGATCATGCCCGTAAACGCGGCGCCCATATCTATGCTGAGATCCTGGGAGTAGCAGCCAATGCCAATGCCAACCACCTCCCCGCCCCCAGTGAAGACGCCCAGTTTGAACTCATGACTAAACTGCTGGCCATGACCGGGGTAAAAAAAGAAGAAGTCAACTATGTGTCCTGTCACGCCACCGGCACACCCGCCGGAGATATCAAAGAGCTCAATGCCATAAAGCGTACCTTTGGGGAACAGGCCTACAAGCTCAAAGTCAACGCCCCCAAGTCCATGCTGGGGCATACCTGCTGGGCCGCTCCCCTGGTGGAGACCGTAGCGGCTGTACTGCAGATGAATCACTCCCGCCTGCACGGCACCATAAATATTGAAAAACTGGCTGATGAAGTAGATCTGGATGTCTGCGCCAACGGACCGGTAGACTGGGACATCAATGTGATGCTCAAGAATTCTTTCGGATTCGGCGGCCTCAACTGTTGTTCACTCATTAAAAAATATAAGGAATAAACATGAATGCATTTGTCACCGGCGGTTCCCGGGGTATAGGCCGGGATATCGTGCTGAAATTTGTCCGTCAGGGCTGGGGTGTGGGTTTCTCCTACGTGGGCAACAAAGCCAAGGCCGACGAGACCATACAGATGGCTAAAGACATCAATCCTGCGGTCAAAGTAGTGGCCTACCAGCTTGATGTCAAAGACAGCGGCCAGGTCGAAAATATAGTGGATCAGGCTACCATGGATTTTGATGATATCACTGCCCTGGTCAACAATGCCGCTGTAGTGAAAAACAATGCCGCGGCTCTCATGTCCAATGAAGAATGGGACGAAGTGATCGCCACTGACCTCACCGGACCTTTTTACATGGCTCGCAGTTTTCTGATGCATTTTATTTCCAATAAAAAAGGCCGCATCATCAATATCTCCAGTCTGGCCCAACACGGAATATCCGGACAGGTCAACTACGCCGCGGCCAAAGCCGGCCTGATCGGTATGACCCAGACCCTGGCCAAAGAATACGGCCCCAAGGGGATTACCTCAAATGTGGTGACCGTGGGCTATGTACAGACTGATATGACCCAGGATAGTATGGCCGACCATCTGCATGAATACTGGATGAAGCATTGTCCCCTTAAACGTGTAGGCTCAGGCGATGATATTGCCAATGCTGTGTATTTTCTCTGCTCTGATGAGGGCAGTTTTATTAATGGCGAAGTGTTGCGTGTGTCCGGCGGACTCACCTACGCTCCCTAAAAACCGGAGGAATTAGAATATGGCTCGTAAAGTAGGAATTGAAAAGATCAACATATACGGCAGCTCTATGTGCCTGTCTCAGGTAGACCTGGCCAATGCCCGGGGACGCGACCCGGAGAAAGTGCTGCATGACTTTCACATCAACACCCGGTCTCTGAATCCTCCCTATGAAGATACTGTGACCATGGGGGCCAATGCGGCCCGCGCTATGCTGACTCAGGAAGATATTGATTCTATCGGTATGATCATCGTGGGTACCGAAGGTTCCGTCGACTTTGGTAAGCCTATCTCCACCAATATCCACGGCGCTCTGGGGCTGCCTGCCAACTGCCGCTCTTATGAGACCAAACACGCCTGTTATTCCGGTGTAGCCGCACTGGATACAGCTATCAACTGGATCGCTTCCGGTCTGAACAAAGGTAAAAAAGCCCTGGTCATCGCCGCGGACTTCAGCCGTAAACATTTTGACAAAGACCACGAATTCGTTCTGGGCGGTTCAGCCGCTGCCGTACTGGTCAGCGACAATCCCCAGGTAGTCGAATTTGAACTGGAAAATAAAGGTACCTGGACTACCAATGTCTATGATACTTTCCGCCCTTCTGCCACTGTGGAAATGGGTAATAACGAGGTCAGCCTCTACTCCTATCAGGACGCGGTGGAGGGTGCCTTTACCGACTATCTGCGCACCCTGGGCAAGGAAAGCATAGATATCGATGCTTACTTTAAAAACCATGTCTACCATATGCCCTTCCCCGGAATGGCTCTGCTGGGACATCGTGTGGTCTGTAAGATGTCAGGAATCAAGAAAAAATCTGAAATACAGGAAAGTTTTGACCGCAAAGTCATGCCTTCCCTGACCTATGCCAAACGCGTGGGTTCCACCTATGGTGCCTCCAATTTTGTAGGCCTGTGCGGTATCATCAATACTGTACCTGAACTCAAAGCGGGCGACAGGATCTCTCTATTCTCCTACGGCTCCGGCTGTATCGGTGAATTTTATTCCGCCAAAGTAATGGAGAACGCCAAAAAAGTTGTGGGAGCGATGTACATCGATAAAGCTCTGGATTCACGCATGCAGGTCTCTGTAAAGCAGTATGAAGAGATTGAAAACGTACGCGAAAGCTTTATTGAACACCCCAACTTTGTGCCTGATTTTTCAATCGCTGACAATTGGTTTAAAAAACACTACGAAGGCAAAGGATTGCTCTATCTGAAAGAAGTCAAAGACTTCTACAGAACTTATGACTGGAGCTAATTTTGGCAATTGAATACAAAGTAGACTCCGGCCTGGCTATCATTACCCTGGCTGACAGTGACAGCGGAAACCGCCTCAACCAGAAAAGCCTGGAAGGCCTGGACCGCAGTCTGGATGAAGCGCTCTACGACAAAGACGTACGGGTGATTCTGCTGCGCAGCAACGGTAAAAATTTCTGCCTGGGTATGGACCTGGAATTTCTGCAGTCTTCCCAGGGCGAATCCAGCCTGGCTAAAAAAGTAATCGGCATGTATGTCCAGGTCCTGCGCAAGATCTATGAAGCCCCCAAACCGGTCGTTGCTGCCATCAACGGAGATGTCAAAGCCGGCGGCATGGGACTGATTTGTGCCTGTGATATCCTGCTGGCTTCAGACCAGTCCAGTTTTGAGCTTTCTGAAGTGCTGCTGGGTATAATACCGGCCAATGTGCTGCCCTTTCTGATGTCGCGTCGGGTATCTCCGGCCCAAGCCCGCTACCTCATATTAACCGCGGCCCGTCTCAGTGCTACACAGGCTCTGACCATAGGCCTGGTGGATGAAGTACACACTGGCGAAGAATTGGAAAAAAAGACCCGGGCTGTGGTCAAAGGCCTGTTCCGGGCGGCTCCCCATGCCGTAGCCAGTACCAAGAAATTCACCTCACTGTTGTGGGGTAAAGATATCGAAGAAGGCTCCCGTCTGGCCCAGGAAGAACTCCTGGCCCTGATACAGCAGCCCGAAGTCATGGCTGGTATTGCCGCGTTTAATGAAGGCGGTATCCCGGAGTGGTTTGGCAAGTTCAAACCCCAGGATAATATTTTATAGAGGTCGACATGAATAACAGAATCGAGATCAGTATGAGCAATGAGGGTATTGCCACCCTCAAAATGAACGATACCGACAAGAAAAATATATTTTCCGATGACTTTATCGCCGATCTGGTAGAAGGCATCGAAAAAGTTGAAAAACTGGAACCCAAAGTCATGATCCTGCAGGGACTGCCCGAAGTGTTCAGCGGCGGGGCTGATAAGAAAAACCTCATCGACCTGGCTGAAGGTAAAGTCCATGTCAAAGACCTGCTCATCTCTGAAAAACTGGTCCATGCCCCCTTCCCCATCATTTCCGCTATGGAAGGTCATGCGGTGGGCGGCGGTCTGGTCATGGCGGCTTGTACCGATATAGTGATCGCGGCCCGGGAAAGCTGGTATGGCGTAGTATTTATGAGCCTGGGCTTTACCCCCGGCATGGGTACTACTACCCTGCTGCAGGACCTGTTTGGCCCCTTTGTGGCTAATGAGATGATGTACAGCGGCAAGCGTTACAAGGGGAGACACCTCTCGGAAATGGCTAATAACATCAATTATATCCTGCCCCGGGAAGAAGTCATGAAAAAAGCTAATGATATAGCTTTACAAATCGCGCAGAACAATATAAAGTCTATATACCTGTTAAAATACGCACTTAGTGCACGTAAAAAGAAACTGCTCATCGAAGCACGCGTCCAGGAAGATTTTATGCACCGTCTGAGCTTTGCCTTTCCAGAGACCAGAAAGACAATTGAAGATTTTTACGCGGGACAATAAAATATTTTAAGGTGTAGTCATGATTAATATTGATATGAAGGATAAGGTAGTACTCATCACCGGTGGTACCAAAGGTATCGGTTTAGCTTCGGCCCTTAAAATGGCCCAGGCTGGAGCACGCACCTATCTATCCTACAAATGGGGATCGGATGATTTCAGCCCCATTTACGAAGCTTTTGATAAAGTGAAGGCTATCCGCCCTGTATTGATTCAGGCGGACGTCAGCGTCACCGAGGATACAGAAGCCCTGCTCAACGCCATCAAGGCTCAAGAGTCAAAAATCGATATCTTTATTTCCAATGTGGGTTTTGCCCAGAGCCCCAAGGATCTCATGGACTACAAAAAACGCAGTCTGTTCAAGACCCTGGAGTATTCTACCTGGCCCATGATCGAGTACACCCAGTACATAAAAAAGATATTCGGCAAATATCCCGGAAAAGTTCTGGGTATTTCCAGTGACGGCCCTGACCATTTTTATCAGGGATACGACTTTGTAGCCGCGTCCAAGTCCCTACTGGAATTTTTCGGCAAGTACATGGCGGTGCACCTCTATGAAGAAGGCAGTACCGTGAACGTGGTACGCTTCGGCCCGGTGAATACTGAATCCTTCCAGCTGATCTTCGGCCAGGGATTTATCGATTATCTGAAAGAAAACAACCTGCCCGAAGAAACCGTGATGACTCCCGAAGAATGCGCCGATGCGGTCTTTGCCCTGTGTTCCGGCCTGATGGACGCCATGAACGGGCAGATCATTACAGTAGACCGCGGTATGCCCTACCGTGACAATACAATGCTCCGTTACATAAAAGAAAAAAAATAGAAAAATAAAATACTATTTGGAGGACTTAAATGACTAAAGATGATGTAATCGCAGTAATCAAGGAAAACATCCTGGATAACCTCGAAGATCTGGAAGAAGGTGATATCGATCCTTCCAAGTCCATGAAGGACTACGGTGCCAATAGCCTGGATATCATCGAAGTGGTGTCTACTTCCATGAGAGAACTCAACATCAAGATCCCACGTTCTGAACTGGCTGAAATCGCAACCATCGACCAGCTGGCTGATAAGTTTATGGAGTTTGTAGGTAAATAACCTTAAGGATTTATCATGGACAACGCATTAAATTTTAGCCTTGCGGATTTCTTCTTCAATGACAGTCCTAATGTCCTGACACCACCCTCTGACTTTAAAGCCTGGGTGAATGACCCCCGCATACAGGCCGGTTTCAGTTTTTTTGAACAGAAACTGCTGGAAGCACCCCGGGCTGTGACCCGTGTGCACTCCAATCTGGACGGAAAAGACCGCAGAGTCATTAACCTGACCTCTTATAACTATCTGGGTCTGTCAACCCACCCTGAGGTGATTGAAGCCTGTTGTGAAGGTGTCCGCAAGTACGGGATGAGCGCTTCCGGTGCTCCCCTGCTGTCCGGGACATTTGACCTGCACCTCAAGTTTGCCAAGATGCTCTCTGACTTCAAGAAAAAAGAAGATACCCTGCTGTATTCCAGCGGGCTGGGCGGTAATGTAGGTGCTATTCAGGGTCTGCTCCGTAAGGGCGACCTGCTGGTCATGGATGAAAAGATCCACAAGAGTCTGGTGGACGGCGGTACCCTTTCCGGTGCCAAAATGCAGTTCTTTGAACATAACAATATGGAACACCTCAACCAGATTCTGGAAAAGAACAAAGACAAGCGCACCCTGGTCGTTATAGAAGGCGTCTATTCTATGGATGGAGACCTGGTTAAACTGCCCGAACTGGTGCAGGTCACTGACCAGTATCCCAATGTAGCCCTCTACATTGATGAAGCTCACTCTACCCTCATGTTCGGTAAAAACGGACGCGGTGTGGCAGAACACTTCAACCTGGAAAAGAAGATAGGTATGTCCTTTGGGACTCTGTCAAAATCCTTCGGCGGTGTGGGAGGCTTTGTCAGCTCCAACAAAGAGATTATCCACTATTTGAGAGGATATTCTTCACCCTGGAACTTCTCCTGTGCTCCCTCGCCTGCTATTATTGCCGGTTTGATCAAGTCTCTGGAAGTAGCTACCCGTGATTCCAGCCTCAGAGATAAAATGTGGGAAAACACCAGGTATTTCAAGAAACATCTGGAAGATATGAAGCTCAACCTGGGCGGCACTGAATCCCAGGTAATACCTATCATCATTGGTTCTTCCGGTGAACTGCTGTTCGAAATGGCCAGAGATATGCAGCTGGCAGGACTATTCCTGCAGCCGGTGGACTTCCCTGCTGTTCCTGCTCATGCCCGCCGCTTCCGTATTTCTATGACCGCGCAGATCACCAAAGAAGAGATGGATGAAGCGCTCAACATTATTGAAGATGTTGTCGCTAAAAGAATGAACGGGAAGAAATAAGTTATGGATTATGACCGCATCTTAAAGCGCAGCCGAAAGACTCCCATTCTGGACCTCAGCGCCGCAGGAATTACTACCCTGGATTACAGGCAGGATAAGATCAAAAAGATCATTCCTCACCGGGATCCGTTTTTACTGGTCGACAGACTTATTGCCCTGGATTTAACAGAAAATCAGGAGACTATAGCCGGGGAGAGATACCTCGACCCGGCTGATCCTGTTTTTAAAGGACATTTTCCGGATTATCCCGTCTATCCCGGCTCTTTGCAGCTGGAGATGTCAGGTCAATTGGGTTTATGTCTTAGTCATTTTGTATTGGGGAAAACTACTGAGATAGCGGAAAATACCCAACCTACTCCCGTACGGGCCACCAAAGTAATCGGTGCCCTGTTTCTGGAGCCGGTTGAACCAGGTCAGACGGTGACCATGATAGCCCGCAAATTGGAATTTGACGGCTATTTTGGAACTGTTTTAAGCCAGGTGATTGCCGGGGGCAAAATCAGCTGTGTCTCTATCACGGAAGTGATTTTTCTTACAGAATAAAATGATTAAGAGGTAAATCAGGATTGGTATCAACTGTATTCATTCCTGAATTTCATTATGCGTTTTGAAGAAATAAAAAACATACTCAAAAAAGAATTTATCTCATTCGCTTATTCTTTTCATTATAACCTGGAAGCATATTTGTATCCTGAAGAGGAAGCTATCATTAAACAGGCTGTACCGCTCAGGCAGGAAGAGTTTGCCAAGGGGCGTCAGTGCGCCCGTGTGGCTATGGAAGAGATAATGGGCCCTACTAATACCCCTATTCTACAGGGTGATTTTGGGGAACCGCTCTTTTCACAATCCGTGGTGGGCAGTATCAGTCACACGGAACGATTTTTTGTATCGGCGGTAGCCTTTGATTTCAAAATGCGGGCCATTGGAGTCGACATTGAAGAAAATCTGTCGCGTGATATAGACTGGGAATTAATAGCCGACCGAAATGAATTATCTCAATGTAACACCTACAATATCACTCCCATCACTTTATTTTCCATAAAAGAAAGCCTTATCAAATGTTTCAGCCCCCTGTTTCAAAAACGGCTGTTTTATGACTCATTTGATGTCCAGTTCCAGCATCGCTCGAAGATAGATATTTTTAATCCGGTAAGCTTTTCCTACCGGGATGATCCGGAAAAATACCGCAAACAGGCTGTGTGCGGATATTTTATCAGTGAAAATAATTATCTGGTTTCAATAGCATTTATCAGAAAATAGAAAAGGCGGTCGCATGACCGCCTTTTTTTAATGTATGAGAAATTTTAATCTACAAATTTCTTGAGGATAATGGAAGAATTTTGTCCCCCGAATCCGAAGCTGTTGGACAGGACAGTGTTGACTTTCTTTTCCATGGCCTTATTCTTGACAACATTGAGTTTGATTTCAGGGTCCTGTTCAAAAACATTGATGGAAGGGTGTATGATGCCTTTGTTGATTGCTAATAGTCCGGCTATGGCTTCGGTGCCACCGGCAGCTCCAATGAGGTGACCCAGCATGGATTTAGTACTGTGAGCCGGGATCTTTTTAACCAAATCCGCGCCAAACAGGCCGGTTATAGCATTACTCTCGGATAAATCACCTACAGGGGTACTGGTACCATGACAGTTGATCAATTCGATATCTGAAGGGTTCATCTGAGCATCTTCCAAAGCCAGAGTCATGGCGGCACTGGCACCGCGGCCTTCGGGATGAGGAGCGACCAGATCATAGGCATCACAGGAGAAGCCATACCCGGCTAATTCGCCATAGATTTTCGCGCCGCGTTTTTTAGCGTGCTCCAGCTCTTCCAGACAGAGTACACCGGCTCCTTCTCCCAGTACAAAACCGTCACGGTCTTTATCAAAAGGCCGGCTGGCGGTGGAAGGATCATTATTACGTCGGGAAAGCGCGTAGATGATATTGAAACCTGCAAAACCGGGAACATTGACCACAGCTTCCGCTCCACCCGCGAACATCACGTCGGCCTGCCCCATTTTAATGAGAGTAGCCGCTGTACCAATAGCATGGTTACTGGTGGCACAGGCAGAGTTAACAGAAAAGTTGGGGCCTTGCAGATTATACTCTTTGGCAAAATATGCGGCCGCGGTATTGGGAATCACGCCTACCACATAAAAAGGAGACACACCTTCCAGGCCACTTTTCTGCATGGTATGGAACATGTCATAATGCAGTCCCAGCCCCGCGTCTCCGGTTCCAATGATGGCACCATAACGGTAGGGTCTGCTCTCGATATCTTCCGTAGTGATACCGGATTGTTCCATGGCTTTTTTAGCAGCATAAGTTCCGAAAATGATAAAACGGCTGAAACGATTGATCATTTTTTTGGGAATGTAGTTGAAAATATCCTCGGGATAATCCACTTCACCCCCGATCTGAACGGGGAAATCAGGCGGCAAAACGGTATGTTTTGCTTTCCGCACTCCGGACACTCCATTGGTGAGATTAGTCCAGAAATCATCCACAGTACTGGCTATGGGATTTATGGTACCCATACCTGTAATAACTACACGCGTGCTATAAGGATCTCTTTTGACATTCCGCATGTATTTCCTTCCTATATTTAAATTTATAACTCATTTCAGGGTATTATTTTATATGCAGGTCGAAGATTTGTCAATATTTACTTATTGACATAAATAGTATAATAAAAGGCTGGGTTTCTGTATTAATATTGAAATTGTACCCGGAAAAATATATAATAACCCATGAATAAAAAACTGGATTAATCATGAATCTATTCTCTTTACTAAGTTTTACCTCTTTTCTTATGTATTGTTTTCTGGGTATCTATACTGTTAAACTGGATCTGAAAAATCGAACCATCAGAGTTTTTTTAATTCTGGTTCTTTCACTGTCATGGTGGGCTTTATCCTATACATTTGTGTATCCTGCCGCTAGCAAATCGATAGCCTTATTGTGGATGCACTTAGCATCCATTGGAGTTTTCTTTATTCCCGGGATACTTTTGCATTTCACGGCAGTTTTTACCCACCCTCATAAAAGAATCAGTCTGGTAAAACGGATTATTTTATACTATAGCCCCGGGATAATATTTAATGTGAAATCTCTATGGCAGCACGGCACAGTTGCTGATATCCATCTCGGGCGATGGGGATGGATGGAAATAGTCAACACTTCCGATCCCTGGTTTTGGATTTTTAACTGTTATTACCTCATCTATTTGCTGACAGCTATATTATTGATAATTTATTGGGGAATAAAATCTGCTCGTCCCAGGCAAAAAAAACAGGCAAGGTTAATATCCATAACAATTTCTATCACTATGGTAGCCAGTTTTTTAAGTGATCTCATTTTTCCAGCCTTAGGCGTCAATCTTTTTCCTTCCGTTGCACCTGCTTTTTTTCTGATTCTAGCGGGCGGGTTGTGGACTTCGATAATTCATTTTCGTATGCTGACTATAACACCTGAGATAGCGGCGGATGAGATTATTTCACGCATAAACGAATTCCTTATCTTTATTGATTCTGAAGGTTTTGTCACTATGGCTAATAATAAAGTATATGCTGAATTAGGTTATTCTGCATATGAGTTAAAAGAAATGCAAATCGGTCAATTATTACAGATTTCCGGTATAGAAAATGCTGATTTAACCCATATGATAAATACAAAAAAACAATATGAATTCAATTCTGCAAATTTTATTACCAGCCGGGGAAAAAAAATTCCGGGACATCTTTTTTGTACACCAATTCCCGAAAGATATGGTGAATTGGAAGGCGTCATGATCGTGGGACATGATCTTCGTATGATTCGCCAATTACAGACTTTAAAAAAAGAAAAAGAATTTCAGGATTTGAAATCCAGATTTATCTCTATAGCCACACAGGATTTTAATTCTCCCCTTTTAAAAATTCAGGATTCCATAGATATAATACAGGATAAATTTTCCGAGTTGGATCAGGAGAGCAGAGACACAAATTTTCAGGCTATATATGCCTCTGTTAAAACAATGAAAAATCTTTTAAGTGATGTATTGACCCTGGAAAAAACCAGCGCGGCTGATCTTAAACTGGATTACCAGGAAGTGGAGCTGCATAGTTTTTTTGATCCTATTCTTAACCAGGACGCCGATCATATCATCAATATTGATTATGAAATGTCTCCTCAGACCAGATTTTACACAGATCCCCGATTAATGAACAATATCCTGCTTCATTTATTGGACAATAGTCTTAAATATTCACCTCAAAAAATGCCTATCGATATTTTGTTAAAACAATCCGGAGAGCAGTTAAGCCTTACCGTGAAAGATAGCGGTATCGGTATACAGGAAAAAGATATGCCCAGAATTTTTAACTCCTTCCACCGAGGTAGTAATACAGGGGGCGTCACCGGAACAGGTTTAGGATTATCCATCGTTAAACGCTCGGTTGACCTGCTCCAGGGCACTATTAGCATTAATACAATTCCAGACAAAGGGACCTCAATCGATGTACAGTTACCACTGCACAAATCTCCTCCCATTAGAGAAAATTAACGCTTATGTGTGGCAATAATCAGATTATTAATGAGCTATTTTTGACTAAATTGTAATATTTATTTTTTTATATTATAATAAAACAAAAAACTACGGATTTATTTAGATGAATCTATTTTCATTATTCAGTTTTGCTTCTTTTATCATATATTTAATTCTGGGTTTCTATGTCTTTTTTCTGGATAAAAACAGCCGGTCCAACCGCACTTTCTTTTTCATGACCTTTTCTTTGGCTATCTGGGCATTTTGTTACACTTTTATCTATCCGGCAGCTACACACGATACCGTATTAAAATGGCTTTTTGCCGCATCCTTTGGAGTTTTTTATATTCCCGGGATTTTGCTGCATTTCGTTATGGATTTGACTTTACCTTATTTCAAAGCCCGAAAATGGTGGCTCATTACAATCTATTATCTGCCGGGTCTGGTAATGCATGTCCGGTATTTTTTAAAAGGTTATGTTACCGTTGTTGATGTCGTACCCGGTCCTTTAGGCTGGCTGGAAGTAGTTGAACCAAGTTCTTTCTGGTTTATATATTTAAATGTTTATTTCTTTCTGTATATTTTATACTCTGTTGTACAGGTAATTCGCTGGGGAAGAAATTCCATGCGTATCCGACAAAAAAAACAGGCACGATTGATTAGTTTTTCTTTAATATTGACCGTAATAGCCAGTTTAATTACCGATACATTGCTTCCGGCTCTGCAAATAAATTATATCCCGGCTGTCGCGCCTATTTTCTTTTTAATCCTGGCCGGTGGCTTGTGGTACTCTATAAGCCGTTATCGAATGATGGTTTTGACTCCGGAAATCGCAGCTGACGAAATCATTTCACGTATAAATGAGCTGCTGTTTCTGGTGAATACTCAAGGCCAGATCATACTAGCCAACACTAAAGTGCACAGTATGTTAGGTTATTCTACCATTGAAATAAGAGGCAATTATATTGCTAATTATATTGATATGAAAGATTTTAATAATAATCTACTACAGGATAATTTTCTTTTCTCTGAAAAATTAGTAATGAACGAGGTACATTTCATTTCCAAATCCGGTGAGAATATACCGGTAGAGCTGAGCTGTTCCCCTATTAAAGACAAGGCCCAGGAAGTAATAGGAATTGTAATGGTAGGACAGGATCTCCGAATGATGCACCAGCTTCAAGCTCTGCAAAAAGAAAAAGAGTATCAAAATTTAAAAACACGTTTTATCACTACAGCTTCCCATGAATTTCGTACCCCTTTGGCTACTATTCAATTATCGACTGAAACGATTCAAAATCATTATCACCACATGGATACAGCTAAGCGGGAGGAATATTTTTCTCTGGTTTATTCTTCTATTAAGAGAATGAAAAATCTTCTCAGTGATGTTCTCACCCTGGAAAAAATGTCCACTCAGAAAATTGTGGTAGATTATCAGGAAGTTCACCTTAAATCTTTGATCCATGAAATCATACAGTCTGAATCTCTTCAGGAAGAAAACCGGCACCCCATTCATCTCCAGTATGATTTACCCGAAGAATGTGTGGTTTATAGTGATCCTAAACTCCTGAATAATATTTTGTATAATCTAATTGGTAACAGCCGTAAATACACTCTGAATCACGACCCTATTGAAGTTATTATAAAAAAAGAAAAAAGAAATATGGTTATTATTATAAAAGATAAGGGAATAGGTATTTCCAGGTCAGACCTCCCCCGTATCTTTGATTCATTTCACCGCGGTAGTAATATAGGAAATATTTCCGGAACAGGCCTGGGTCTTTCTATTGTAAAAAATTCTGTCGATTTATTAGAAGGTCAGATAACTATCGATAGTCACGAAAATAAAGGTACATCCATTAAAGTATCACTGCCATTCCACACCCAATTCCCCTATAACAAAACTGATATCTGAATACTTGCAATAACTTGTGATTAGATATATAATTATCGCCAGTCTTATGATAAAACACGAGGAGCAGTTTAATGGATATCTTTATCCGGGAATTTCCAGATTGTCTGAGACAGGTCTTCTGTCGTTTTTCTATAGAAGAAATTGGTAAAGAATTTGACCTGGGTGCCGCTATGCTGCAGAAAAACTTCCAGTTTGCAGGCTATAGAAAGGGAAAAGTACCCATTGAAATAATTGAAAAACAGAATCCGCCTGAACTGGAACAGATCGTAGTCACCAATGTTGTTAATAAAGTTCTGGATGAAGTAGTCAAACAGGGTGCCACACTGTTTTCCAAACCCAAGTTTAATCCTTTTTCCAATCTCTCCCGTAATAATGAATTCTCTTTTTATCTGGTCTTTGAAGTGTCCCCTCGCCTGGTTAAAGATATAGATTTCAAATCTCTGTCTGTACCCTACGAAGATTATTCAGTCGATGATAAAATGGTGCAGTACTCTATTAACAAACGTCTGGCAGGACTGGAAAAAGTCACTTCTAAGATACAGGAAGATGATGTGGTCACCATGAATATCACTAATAGTGATTTTAAAGGTGAAGATAAAGAGATTACCTTTAATGCGGCTAAAGTACCAGCATTGGTAGGAAAAAAAGCCGGAGATAAAGTAGAACTCAAATTTTCCGACCTGGGCGAATCTGTAATGAAAGTATTGGGTAAAGTGTCTGAACCTCTCAAGGTTGATATCACAACAGTAGAAAGAAGCAGTAATAAAGCTATCAGCGATGAAACAATTCAGCAGACTACCCCCTATAAAACACTGGATGAATACAAGGAATCAGTGAAAAAAGAACTCAATCAGTTAGCCACACATTATTCATCCTTCAACCAGAGACAGGCTCTGGAAAAAGTGATCGGCGAAAAAGCGGAAATTGAATTTCCCAAGAGTATTTTCGTGGATGCCACTGTACAGAATCTGGAACATTTCATCAGTGATCAGTACCAGGCCAATGAAATTCCTTTAAAAGAACTGCTGTCTGACAAGTCCAACCGTGAAAAATACAATGAGATGCTCGATCTTTCCTATGAAAAGATAGCTTTTCTCATTACTCTGGACTATGTGTCTGCACAGAATAACATTAAAGCTACTGAAGAACAGATAAATTATGTAGCAGGAACTGTGGCACGTGAAAGACGGATGAGCCTGGAAGAGTATAAAAAATCTTCTTCTCCTGATGAATGGAGAAAAATAGAAAAAGACGCGGTTAGAGAAGCTGCAGAAAAATGGATTTTTGACCATGTGAAATTCCAGGTCAAGGGATCCAAGCCCCTGATTGAAGTCAAGTAAGTTTGATTTTTATACCGGTTGAAGATAAAATATTCCATCTGCCGGGATGGTGAAATTGGTAGACACGTTGGACTCAAAATCCAATGGGCATTGCGCTCGTGAGGGTTCGATTCCCTCTCCCGGCAATCCCCCTTTCTCAGGAAGGGGGATTATTCTTTTTAGGAGGGTTTAAATGAGTACTTCTGTGACTGAACGGCCCATGCACCCCCAGGGTGAAAAAGTCATTATGATGCACGGTTTGACCGGCCCGGAAATAAATCTGGTAGTAGATATTTTAAAAAAGAATTTTCCGGAACCCGGCAAACTGGTCTTCGCTGCTACCACCCATACCTCTCTGGAATACCAGGTAGGCCGGTGGATAGATGATCTTTGTGAAGAAAAAAAACAGGTCCAGGAAATGATGCGGAATTACAAAAAAATTCAGCAGGAAAAGGAAAATACAGAAAAATAAGAGCTTTACCTTGAATTTTTCCTGTAAATGACGATAAGATTATATGATAGGCATTATTTATAGGAAGCCGGTATGAAAAAAGGAATTACCCTTTTCCTTTCCATTTTTATTTTATTTCAACCTCTGTTTTCCAAACCTTACATCGCCATCCCCGGCAGTAAAGACAAAGTAGATACTGAAGCCACCATTCAGGGATTACTGGAAGTAAAACAATTCCCCATCACAGCCAAAGAAAATGATATTAAAGATTATGAAATAGAAAACCGTATCATCGAAGACTTTGGCAAATATGTAAAAAAGCTGGACGATGATACCAAAGCACTGTACAACATCAAATCTCCCTTCCGCGAAATGGTAGGTGAATCCAGCGATGTAGAGATCATAGAGGCCACAGCCGACAGAAATGCCATAAAGAAAGATTATAAAGTAAAAGTCCTGCAGATAGCTCAGTCGGATTCATTTATGAGTATACCCATACCCCGAAATCAGCGCTTATCTCCCGCTAATTTTTCCATAAAAATTGGCGAAGATATATATCAGATCCGTTTTACCGGCGGTACTATTCATCAGCTAGCCCTGGCTATCCGGGAACAAAGTGATGGCAAGATAGACACCCGCGTCATGAATGACACCAGTACTACCTCTGTACTCCAGGTCAGTGGAACAGTGACTGGTGCTAAATACAAAATGCAGTTTGAAGGTGATCTCACCCCGCTTTTTGAGACGGAACTATTGACAAAAACAATCTCACAGACCATATCCAAAAAAATTGATTTCCAACCAACCATTTCTTATTCCACTAACCGGCTTCAAGCCTCTGCTAATCAAATCATTCTGGTACCACTGAGTAAAGGAGAATTGAATCTGGAAAGTCAGCAGATCAACATTTCCAACACCACGTACTTCACTTGGTCCGGTGATGTTCAGCATCAGACAGCCCCGGTTACCCCTACTCTCAGTAATAAACCAGCTGTAAGTCTGAATATCGGAAAAATGGAAGATGTTACTGTCTCCAATATTATAGTGGAAGGCGGAACGCTAATTCCTTTCTACCAAAAAAAATCACCGGTGAAGGTCGTAGAAATTGTCTCTAATAATAATGAAGTATTCAGCCTTATATTCCATGACGGCAGTTCACAAACATTTTCTGTGATTTCAAATGGAACTTTTCGATTTAACATGATTACCTGGACTGGAAAAAAGTTATCTAAAATCCTTTTTCAGAATCTTAATACCTATGATAAGTACCGCTTAACAGATTTTACTTTTGTCACTCCTGTGGATGATGGCGGACTCAGACCTAAAAAATATCTCTCTAAAGCCTGTGATTCTATCTTTACCATCGATGGAGTACAAATCATCCGTGATAAAAACTCTGTGGAAGATGTGATTGACGGTCTGGTTATTTACCTGAAGAAAGCAAGTGATAAAGAAGTGGATTTGAAAATAGACCACAATTACAAACTGGTTATGGATAGTATCCTGGAATGGGTAAATACTTATAATCAGGTAATGGAATATCTCAGCATTATTACCAAACCCAATCTGGATAGGACTCCGCTTCATGAAAAAGCGGAAAAAGATCAAAAAATCGGCCTGTATCAGGCGGAAAGCAGTTTTACCTCATTACATAATAAACTCAGATTAGCTGTAATGAATAGTTATCAGACCGATTACGGCCGGGAACTGGCTCTCATGGATCAAATTGGGATTTTTACCAAAGAAGCAGGCAGTTTTAATGCCAGCTCAGATGTATGGGAAAGCACCCGCATGGGACTTTTGAATGTTGACGCGGATAAATTGAATAATAAACTGGTCACACAATTTGACGGAGTCAAACAGCTCTTCGCCAATGCCAAAGACGGCAGTTTTACCGGTGTGGGTTGGGAAATAAACCAGACTTTGAGACTTCCTCTGGGTGCAGCCGGATTTCTGAACAATAAACAAAAGAACAATGAAAATAAAATCAAAGACATGAAAAAAACGGTGGCAAAACTGAAAGAAGATCTTAAAGACTATGAAATGCAGCTCCGTATTCAATACGGGAAGCTGAATCAGACCATAAATCAGACAGATAAGCAAAAAGAATACTGGAATAACGTCAACAAGAACAATTAACTTCTCTCTTTTAACTATTATTTTTCAGATGACATCACCTTTTAATATTTTCCTAGCTATGAGTTGACATTTCATCTAAATAAAGTAAAATATGTTCTAATCCGTATAAATCCTGAAAAATATTGGAGGGTGTGACATGGCTGAGAAAGTAGCCAAGATTGACAACAAGAAGTATCAGAGAGAACGCCGGCTTAAAGAAGCCATTGCTGCCCTGGGATTTCTACTTCCCAATTTTACCGGTTTTTTAATTATCACCTTCCTTCCTATTTTCTCGACTTTTCTGCTTTCTTTTACCCAGTGGGATGGATCTTCACAGGCTAGTAAATCACAGATAAAAGTCCAGTTTACTACTTCCCAACCCGTAGCAGATAATATTCCTTTTCCCGAAAAAGCCAAAATAGTCTATGTCAGAGGTCAGAAAGAATTCTGGCAGAAAGACATCACCCTTCCCTATATCCTTAAACAGGATATTAAGATTAGTGAAAAAAATTCTACAGTAGGTATTTCAGATATTCTTACGCTTAAAGAATGGAATTATGACCCTACTGCCCAGATTTTAGAAATACCTTCCAATGAACAGCTCCTGGCCCTTAGTGACAAATATCAGCTGGGTATAAAAAATGAAGACCTTGAATTCATTCAGCCGGGTAAGGTGTTTTTTGACCAGAACGCTCTTATAAAAATAAATCCCCGTCTGGCTGAGCCGGTACCCGGGATAGCTAAAAACCTGGTGATAGACATGACCACACCTGGAAAAGAATTAGGTGTGGTGTCGGGGTCTCCTGATCAGGAAATCGTAATACCTAAGGGTACTATTATTTTAGCTGATGTATTTATCAACACGGTAGTTTCCATAGAAACTCAAAAAATTGAATTTGCTATGTCTACAGCAGAGTCAAAGAAACCCCTTATCCTTAAAGATAAACAGGAATCAAAAAACATTGAACTCATCGCTTCAGCTAACGGCAGACTTTTCACCAATGAACCTAAAAAACTCAGCTCTTTCCTTACTTTTGTGGGATTCCCGGAAAACGTGACTCCTGAAGTGAAATTCATCACCAAACAGGGAAATGATGGTATAAAATGGGTTGGTTTTAAAAATTACCAGAAGATTTTATTTACCGATACCCGCTTTAAAGACTATCTGCTCAATACACTGTTCTTCCTGGTAATTGTCCCCATAGGAATGGCGGTTTCTCTGATTCTGGCCCTGGCCATGAACCAGCCGCTCAAGGGTATTGTTGCCTTCCGTGTGTTATACTTCCTGCCTGTTATTTCCAATATCGTAGCTGTTGCCCTGGTATGGAGATGGATTCTTAATTCAGACTATGGAATGTTGAACCAGGCGTTGCGCTTTATCGGTATTGAAAACCCGCCCCAGTGGTTCTCCAATGAATGGTGGGCCCGTATTGCTATTGTCATTGTAGAAGTCTGGAAGGGCGCCGGTTACAATATGATGCTTTATCTGGCCGGTCTGCAGGGTATACCTCATTACCTCTATGAAGCCGCTGAAATTGACGGCGCTTCACCTATGCAGCAGTTCTGGAATATTACCTGGCCATTATTAGGGCCAACCAATTTCTTTGTCCTCATTATGGGAGTCATAGGAGGGTTCCAGGCTTTTGGAACGCAGTATGTGCTGACCAATGGAGGGCCCAAAGGAGCTACTACCACTATAGTGTACTACATTTATAATAATGCATTCCAGTGGAGTAAAATGGGATACGCCACTGCGATATCTGTCATCCTGTTTATTTTTGTAATGATCATCACTGCCATACAGTGGAAAGTGAATGAAGGCAAAGTAGAATACTAAAGGAGAAAGTGAATGGCCACAGCAAAAATCACCACAGCAACCAAGACCCTGACACTACAGGAACAAAGAAAGCGTGACCTTCGGATAAAAAATACCATAGCGTATATTATCCTGAGTATTTTCTCCGTGATCTTTTTTCTACCCTTCCTGTATACAGTTGTGACATCTTTTAAAATCAAGCAGAATGTGTTTGATGGAAAATTTTTACCTAATCCTGTAATCAAGCCGCTGTTTTGGAATTATTTCGGGAGAGAAATTTTATCCGAAGATAACTCCAATCCTATTGTCCTGGAAATCAGCAAGGACAATCCTGATTCATCGGTGTTAAAAGTACTCATAAAGAAACCCTTACCCAACATTGATTCAGCCAAGAATCTCAAAGCTGAAATTGCTAAACAAGTTGAAAGTACCACCCCTAATTGGACTAAAGCCAAAGAAATAAACGAAGTCTTTAGAAATGATATCAAAGGCATAGATTATGATGGTGCTATGTTTGCCGGTTCTTCGCCGGGAAGTATTCCGCTTTTCGGTCAATATTACATAAACTCCATTTTTGTAGGGATAATGATTACCTTCCTGCAGCTTTTGACTTGTTCTTTAGCAGCTTTTGCCTTTGCCCGTTTAAGATGGCCGGGAAGAGACACGATCTTTTTGTCCTATCTGGGCACAATGATGATCCCGGGTGTGGTCATGATGATTCCTGTGTTTATCCTGTTTAAATGGCTCAAAATAACTGATACTTACGCTGCTATTATTTTACCTGCCGCGTTCTCAGCTTATGGGACGTTTATGCTCAGACAATACTTTATGACTATCCCCGCCGCTCTGGAAGAAGCTGCCGTCATCGATGGAGCTACCAAACTGCAGATCCTCACTACAGTAATCCTGCCCCTTTCCAAGACAGCTCTGGCTACCCTGGGTATTTTCGTATTCTTGTTTGCATGGAATGACTTTATGTGGCCTTTGATTGTAATTAACCGCCCTGAAAGAAAAACCCTGCCTATAGGACTACAGGCCTTTATTTCAGATTACGGCTCACAATGGCACTTGTTGATGTCAGCATCCATCATTGTACTTCTGCCTTTGATCATCATCTATGTTTTTGGTCAAAAGTTTATTACAAAAGGGATTGTGATGACAGGGATCAAATAAATTTTTAAAAAAGAATATTAAAAAAGAGACTGTTGAAAAACAGTCTCTTTTTTTTTACAAATATTTTTGCATAGCAGTTTCGTCACAATGTTGGAGACTGGGACAGGATTGACAATCTTTCCAGATTTTCTCCGGGAACAATTCCTTATTGACTATTTCATAGTTTATCTTCAGGAAAAAATCCACACTCCTGGTGAGGACAAATACTTTGGAAATATTTCTGCTTTTAATGATTGATTCTGTAAATAGTACCAGTTGAGAACCCAACCCTTTACCTTGAAATCGGCTATCAATTACCAACGATCTTATCTCTGCCAGGTTTTCAGAATACTGATGAATAGCAGCAGTTCCGATAATTTTATGGCTATGTTGGATGAGACAAAAATCATGGATATGTTGCTTGATATTATCCATACTGCGTGGCAGTATTTGGTTTTTTTTGGCGAAATCACTTAACAGTTCAAAAATCAGATCGATATGGGAAATGTCGGCTTGAATATATTCAAAATTATCAGAGAGCACGTTCCACCATTTCTTTTATTTTAGCTTTAGGAACCGCTCCCACTAGTTTTTCAAACACTTTACCGTCTTTAAAAAGTATCAAAGTAGGTATACCAGTGATAGCGAATTCAGAGGGAGTACTCTGATTGGAGTCTACATCCATTTTAGCGACTTTTATTTTCCCACTATATTCTTCTGCGATTTGCTCTACTATTGGGCCCACCATTCTACAGGGAGCACACCAAGCTGCCCAGAAATCCACCAATACCGGGAGATCTGACTTTAGCACATCTTTTTCAAAGCTACTATCAGTAATATCCATTTTACATTACCTCCTATTGTGAGAACTACATATTGAAATCATGTCCAAGATACAATCTCTTGGCTTCTTCATTTTGAGTCAATTCCTCTGATGTCCCACTGACAAAAATCTTACCTTCATGAATGATATAAGCACGATCCGTGATTTTCAAAGTTTCACGTACATTATGGTCAGTTATTAAAATTCCCAGTCCGCGTTCATTTTTAAGATGAAGAATGATTTTTTGAATATCAGCTATGGCTATGGGGTCAATACCGGTAAAAGGCTCATCTAATAAAAGAAAGCGCGGTTTAATGGCCAGAATGCGTGCCACTTCTGTTCTTCGTTTTTCACCACCGGACAGAGTGTATGCCATCTGTTGACGGATTTTTTCCAGTCCCAACTCTTCTATGAGCTGATTGGTGGTCTGCTCAATTTCATCCTCTTGTTTGCCCTGGATGTCCAGCACGGATCGGATATTATCTTCTACTGTCAGCTTTCTAAAAATAGATGTTTCCTGGGGTAAGTAACCGATTCCCATTCTAGCTCTCAGATACATTGGGAAATTGACAATATTTTCACCATCCAGCAATACCCGTCCGGCATTGGGTTTAATCAAACCTACTATCATATAAAAAGTAGTGGTTTTTCCAGCTCCGTTAGGCCCTAACAGACCAACTACTTCCCCCTGCTGTACATGGAAGTTTACACCTCTCACTACAGTCTGTTTTCCGTAGTTTTTCTCCAGATTATCAGCTACAATACCCTGTTTCGTAATAAAACTGGAAATGTCTTCCTGTTTGTTTATCTGCATTAGGTCCCCTTAGTGCTGGGTAAAATTGATGAGGTCTGCCAGTAATGTTTTCATCTTAGTTCTTTCACAGATTACATCTACAAAACCGTGTTCCATCAAAAACTTGGATTTCTGGAAGCCTGCAGGTAATTTTTGCCGGATGGAACCTTCGATTACTCTAGGTCCGGCAAACCCTATAAGTGCATCCGGTTCTGCAACAATAAAATCGCCTAACATGGCAAAAGAGGCAGTCACACCACCAGTAGTCGGGTTTGTTAATACTGCGACATATAATCCGCCATTATCCGAGTGTTTCTTCAAAGCAGCAGAGGTTTTAGCCATTTGCATCAAGGATAAAATTCCTTCATGCATACGTGCGCCCCCTGAGGCGGTGAAGATTATTACAGGACGATGGTTTTTATCTGCGTTTTCTATGGCCAAAGTGATCTTTTCTCCTACCACCGAGCCCATACTACCACCTAAAAATGAAAAATCCATTACTGCAATTTCTACAGGATGTCCATCCAGTTTACCATATCCGGTGACTACTGCTTCATTTAACTTTGTCTTCTCCATGGCACTTTCTACTCTGGATCCATAGAGACTTTTACCATCATTAAAACTTAGTGGGTCTACCGAAACTATATCTTTATTGGTTTCAATGAAGGTACCCTGATCTATCAAACTATGAATCCTTTCATAGGCCGATAATCTGTCGTGAAAACCACAATGGGTACAGACCCTTAAATTATCTTCCCAGTCTTTGTTGTAGATTATGGTATTACATTGAGGACACTTGTGCCATAATCCTTCCTGGATTTTTAGACTATCACCTTTTTTCATACTATATTTAGGTTTAACAAACCAGGCCATGTATTTACCTCCAGTGCTTAACTGATGTTATTCCATTCTTTCATTAATTGTACTGAACTGCTGGTACCTATTCTGTCGGCCCCTGCTTCAATCAGTGACAAAGCCAAATCCAGGGATCTTATGCCACCGGATGCTTTGATACGCAGGGATTCCGGCGCTTCTTTTCTAAGTAATTGAATATCTTCCACTGCTGCGCCTCCGGTACTAAAACCGGTGGATGTTTTTACAAAATCTGCGCCCGCATCACAACAAATATCCACAGCCATCCTTTTCTCATTATTATCCAATAAAGCAGTCTCAATTATAACTTTGAGGATTTTATCACCTATTCTTTTTTTGCAGCTCTGAATCTCGTCTAAGATATAGTTATAATGTTTATCTTTAAAAAAACCTACATTCATAACCATGTCTAATTCATGTGCTCCCATTTGTATACACTTTTCAGCCTGTATAGCTTTGACTTCTGATAAATCAGCACCCAGGGGAAAGCCAATAACACTACAAACTTTAATGCTACGCCCCTGTAAGTACTCTGAGCATGTTTTAATCCACACTGGATTTACACAGACTGTAACAAAAGAATGCTGAACAGCTTCTTCACATAACTTTATGATATCACTTTCAATAGCATTAGCTCTTAACAGAGTGTGATCTATATATCGGTTAAGATTATTTAGTGTCTTCATAGTACTTTATCGCTTTACTGTAATCAGAGTATTTAGACATTACATCAAGGGACTTTTTCAATTGATCATCAAATGTTAGATCAAAAAGTCCGGGTATATCTGATTCATGCTGTTTGAGATATATAAGCCATTTAATAGAGGGCATAGTCACAGCAAAGCCTTTTGATTCCAGACTTTTCCTGAAGACCTGTACATCACTATCCTGGGGCCTGGGATTAGAGGATAAAAATTCTTTTATAAAGTTAGTCTGCTGAATTTTCAAAAGGGTATTTTGTTCCTGTTCACTGATCTTTTCATACCAGTTTTTTTCTTCCAGATCGGGTTGTAGTCCAATCTGATCAATCAATCTGCCCGCGGGTGTAAAGTATTTTGCTACTGTATACTTGATCAATGACCCGTCTTCAGGAAAGGCGAAAGTCTTTTGCACACTGCCCTTACCGAAGCTTTTCATACCAATCAGCACGCCTCTGTGGGTATCCTGCATGGCTCCCGCAAAAATTTCCGAGGCACTGGCACTACCCTGATTAATAAGCACGACTACAGGCATAGATGCGGGCACTATGGTTTTATTCTTACTGGCAAAATAATCTGAATTGTTTTCTGATAATCTACCCCGGGTATATACAATTAAGCCCTGGTCCAGGAACTGATCCACACAATTTACCACTACAGAAAGTGATCCTCCCGGATTATTCCTCAAGTCAATGATAAGTCCTTCCGGCTTTTTTTCCAGAATCTTCTGTATCTGGGTCTGTAATTCGTCTGCGGTTGGCAAACTGAATTGAGTGATTTTTATATAACCGTATTCATGATTATTATCTTCAATAATGTCTGATTTCACTGTCTTGATATTTATCTCTTCACGAACCAGAGAAACTGAAAAAGGTTCATCTATACCTTTTCGGCTGATTTTAATGTTTACCACACTACCCGGCTTACCTCTTAATTTTGATACAGCTTCATCAGAAGAGATATTCCTGGTAGACACACCTTCGATTTCTACGATTTTATCATTAGGCTTGATACCGGCCTTGAAGGCGGGTGTGTCTTCTATGGGAGATACTACGGTAAGCCATCCATCGCGTAAATCAATGTAAATCCCCACACCACCGAATTTAGCATTCATATCAATATAAAAATCTTTGGTAGCATCAGGGTCCATAAAGGAAGTATAGGGGTCGTTTAGACTATTCAGCATGCCTTTTATGGCACCATAAATAAGATTTTTAGATGTGACTTTACTCTTCAGTACATATTCTTTTTTAAGGATAAAGTAGGCTTTTTGAAGCATGGGGAAATATTTGAAGTGATTTTCATCATCCGGATTGACAGGAGAGTCTCCCAGAGCATTGGTAACATTAGTATCACCATAAATAAAATTCCTGCTGTAAAACAACCGGTTCCCGGTGAGTAGACTCAAGCCAAATACAAAAAGCAAAATAAATACTACAAAGACCAGCAGTTTCCGGTTCTGATTCATAGACTTCTCCAATTGTATTGTGAGATATATTATAGGTCATTAATGCTGAATTGACAATATTTTTAAGCAAAAACTATAGATTTTTAGACAGAAAAATATTCGTAATTTAAAATATAATAATCAATTAGCACCTCAGAGGTTGAATTGGAACAATACATTAATTTTTATACAGGGTATCCGGAATGTGTGTCAGGTATCACTAAAAATCAAGCAAATATGCCTATGTACAACAGCATGGCTGTCCATACCGTTTCTGACTCACCACAGCTCATTTCTGAAGTGATGGATAACCGTCAAAAATTATTGCGCTCAACCGGTTTTAGGCAACTCATCACTTTAAATCAGACTCATTCAGACATCATACATAAAATAGATGAAAAAAACATTTCCTCTTTTAATAATAATACTGTAATCGAAGGGGATGGCTTAATTACTGATATTAAGGGTATATTGCTGGGCATATTGACCGCAGACTGTGTCCCTGTTCTTTATTATTGTCCTGACCCGGGTGTAGTGGCCATAGTTCACGCGGGATGGAAGGGTATACATAAAAAAATTCACATCCAGGCTGTTGAACGTCTGGTGGGTAATTATAACTGCACTCCCGAATCCATTTTAGTCACAATAGCGCCGCATATCCGGGAATGCTGCTATGAAGTGGGGCCTGAGTTCCTCGACCACTTTCCTGAAAAGTATTTTCAGGGGAGAGGTGAAAAATATCTCTTTGATATGACCTCTGTAATTACTGATGATTTAAAAAGTAATAGTGTCTTATCAAAAAACATTTTCTCTTCCAATGATTGTGTGTTTGAAAACGCCAACTTTTTTTCTTACCGAAGAGGTGATATACATCACAGAAATCTCAGCTTTATCGGAATTAAGTAGAAATATTCCTTGACATGAGGTATACTTATAATATATTCTAATACAAAAATTTTGGAGGATAATATGAAGAAAGTATTTTTTATTCTAGCTGTAGTCTTCTTTGGTACCAGTCTGATGTTTTCCGCTCTGGATTCCAGTTATGTCAGTTATGAACAGAAAGAAGTTAAAGGCAGTACTGTCTATATGCGCTTCCGTCTCAACATACCTTATGCTATAAAGTATATTGAAGGACAGGTGACCTGGCTGGAAGGCAAGATCAAGACTGAGACAAGCCCCCGCAAATTGAAATCCTATCAGAAAAGTAAAGGGAACTATGATATCATGCTGAGCATCATGAAGAACCCTAAAAATAAAGTGAAAAATATCTATGTTTTCGGTGATTTTAATGCCTGGATGACAGCCGGAAGTGATAAACCCAATAAACTTGAACCTACTTCCAAGGATCCTGATACCTGGTATACCAAAACATTAGTTCCTTTTATTGTGACTCAGAAAGGTGAACAACTCCGCTACAAATTTGTTATTGATTATGGATTCACATTTAAAGCACTGGACGGCACTGATCAGGAATTTGTCTATCTCGAAGATCCCCGCAATAACGACAAATCACCTGACGGCTTTGGCGGATATAACAGTTCCTTCACATATAAATAAATTACTATTTTATTTATGATTTAATCGAGGCTGACTGCACCTGCAGTCAGCCTTTTTTTAATAGTTAAAAAGTATTTCTTGCCAAATTTCTACTCTTAAGATAGAATAAGATAAATCATGCAACGGAGAGTGTGAGGATGAATTCCATCCGTTTTGAAGAAAAAAAAGATATGCACATCATACATCCCATTGGTGAAATGACTTTTTTCTTTTTAGAAGAATTAGACACCTATCTCAAGCAGAATATCAATGAAAGTAAATATAAATATATCTACGATTTATCAGAAGTGAAGTGGATAGACAGTATGGGTTTAGGCCTGATTGCCATGACAGTAAAAATCGCCCTGCTCAATAATACCAGAGTAGCCATAGTAAATCCCAGAGAAAATATCATAGAATTATTGAGGCTTTCTTCACTGTTAGATTTGGTATATATTTTCAAGACTATAAAAGACGCGGAAGAATTTTTCCAACCTCACACCCATTCCAAATAAATTCAGCTCAGCTTTTTGTGCAGGTTGAGTCCTGTATAACATAAATGAAATCCCTGACTTTCCAGATACAAAATACGTTCCTTTTCTGTACTTTCCAGCCAGAATTCCAGGTAGGAATATTCACCCACACGTATACTAAAATCACGGAGTAATAATTCAAATATTTTTCTATAATCCGTTTTTTTCCTGATCATAATATCTGTAATACGGTATGCGGGAGAATTCAGTTTTAAAGCTTTCATGGAAACATTGTCTGTCTGATATGCCAGTACCCCTAACCCCTCTTTACCGCTTTTATATTCCAGAGCTCCAATACTATTTACAGAAATTTTTTGCAAAAATTTTTCAAATAAATCCTCTCGCAAAACTGCACTATTAATTATTTTGTCTTTTAATAAAGATACCGGACGGTTGAAATACTCCGCGTATTTTTTTACCTGGGAGGAAGTTACGGCATCAATAGAATCTTCCAACTGAGTGGTCCTATTCAACTCTTGATATTTCCGGTAAATATGCCATGACATCCTGGTTTGAAACCCATTTTGTTCATAACAATTAATTGCCGGTATATTGTATATATCTGTACCCACTACAACCGTCTCTACTCCCAGGGACAGCATTACTTCCAGACTGCGGGCTACCAGGTATTTTCCCAACCCTCTCCCTCTATAAGCGGGATCAACTACTAATAATAGAATATTGGCTATTTTACGATTTGTAATGGTAGATAGAGCTGTATTTATTGAAAATGAAATATACCCAGCCACATCAGGGTCTTCCAATACCAGAGTCACTGTTTCCGAACGTCCCAGCATCTGACTGGCAAACACAGGCTCGATGCCTGTATCCGGATTATAAAACTCATTGTCAAAAACGAAAGGGGAATATTCAAAAAGACTGGACATAGCAAGTAAATCAGGAAGATCCGAATTATTATACGCTCTTATTTTCATATTTTACCAAAAAAATCAGACAGCCCAGAGGCTGTCTGATTAAATATCTCAACATAAAACTTAATATTCATCCAAATGATTGAATTCCGCGTCTTCCAGCCAGGATTCAGGTCTGCTTACAAAAGAAATGATATTGTCAATCAGAAAAGCATGCTTTTTTTCTTCCTCTGCTAAAAACAGCAACACCTCTTTCTGTTTGGGGTTATTGACTTCCCCGGCTTTGGCCTGATAAAAATCACGGCTTTTAATTTCAAAATCTTTGGCTTTCTGATACACATCTACTGCTGTGACGGCTGGTTCCAGTTTCAGGTTGTTGCTTACAATTTTGGAAAACATGGCTTTAACATCAGGTAAAACTGTGGTAGCAGAAGGTACATCAGTGCGGCCTGCAGCCATATCTGCTATGATTTTGGCATGTCTGACTTCTTCTTCAGCCAAACGTGTCAGAATATTTTTCATCCCTGTATGGCTGGTTTTGTCGGCGAGATTGCGGTAATACAGCTCTGCTTCACGCTCAGTATCAATAGCAAACTGGAAAATGTTCTGTTCCATTATATTTCTCCCTTTTTTATTTTTATTTTAACATTTCCTGGGGGTTTCTACAAACTTAAGGTTGGTAATATTCCTTCACAAATTTATCGAGGATTTTTCTGGCATCCTTGTGTTGAAAGGCGTATTGCAGTAAAGACTGGAAATAGGTAGAAGGTTCACCGGTATCCAGCATCAGGCCATTCACTTTTTGAGCCATTACTTTACCTTGTGAGGCTAACTGGTTGATGGCATCTATATGAAAAAACTCTCCCTGTTTGTGGTGTTTGTACTGTTCTTCCAATAGTTCCAGCAATTCCGGGGTAAAAAGGTATCTTCCCACTGAAACCATTTTACTGGGTTCAGTACCTGGCGCGGGTTTTTCCACGATAGCCTGGACTCCAGTGCCGGCTTTAGTCTCTACCGGAAAAACCACTCCATAACGGCTGACATCTCCTGGTTCTTCCCGGACTGCCAGTACGCTTTTACCAGTCTTTTTGTATAATTCAACCATAGATTTAGATAGTCCCGGCTTGGACAGGACAATATCATCAGGATAAGCCACCAGAAAAGGCTGATCTCCAATTAGCTGTTTGGTCAGAAGTAAAGCGTGCCCCGTGCCTTTCATTTCCTGTTGTCTTAAAAAGACAATTTCCATTTTCCGGGGACGGATGCTGTCCAGTTGAGTAGTTTTTCCGGCTTTTTCCAGGATAGTCTCCAGTTCGATTTCTCTATCCAGATAGTCGTCCATTACCTTTTTGCGCCGGCTGGTTATCATAATCAGCTGACTGACCCCGGCTTCTTCCAGTTCATCTATGATAAAATCTATCAGACATCTGTCATACAGCGGCAGCATTTCCTTGGGTACAGTTTTTGTCATGGGGAAAAATCGGGTACCATAACCGGCAGCTACGATTACTGCTTTCATACTGACTCCTTCATTGATTTATCTCGATTACAAAACGGGTAAATTCATTTTCATGGCTTTCGACCTTGAGCTGACCCTCATGTTCTATACAGATTATATCATAGGCAGTAGATAATCCTAATCCGATGGAAGTCAGAGTCGGTTTAGTAGTGAAAAATGGATCGAAAATAAGTTCTATATTTTCTTCTTTGATCCCCATTCCATTGTCTTCTATCACTATCTGTACAGAATCTACCAATTGCCGGGTGCTGATGCTGACCACCGGTTGAAATGCGGTATCCCGGTTTTTTTTGAGGGTGACAGCAATAAATGCATTTTCCACAATATTTCTCACTGCCCTGTCCAGACTTAAGGGAGAAGCTATCACTTCTCTGATATCCGGTGCTAAATCATATTTCAATTCAATATTAAAACCGGGGTCTTTGGCTCTCTGGCTGTGAAAGGCTAAATTTACAGAATCTTCCAGGAGACGGTTTATATTCACACCTTCAGGTTGAGTTTCCTGACCACGGGTGTGAGCCTGCATCCTTTGGACAATAGCATCCGCTCTTTTGCCATGTTTTTCGATTAATTCCAGATTCATGACCAGATCGTTGTATATTTCCTGGGCTTCAGTATTAAGACTGCCTTGTTCAGAGACCAGTATTTCTACAAATTCTTGGAGCATATCTCTGGAAATATGGGAAAAATTATTTACAAAATTCAAGGGGTTCTTTATTTCATGAGCTATACCCGCTGTCAGATTACCCAGTGAAGCCAGTTTTTCCTGCTGGATTACCTGTTTCTGCATCTCCTTTAAAAGTTCCAGGGTATTTTCCAGTTCCTGATTTTTCTGCTGTAAAGCTTCCTGGGTCTCGTGCCTTTCCATCTCGGTGGCTACTCTGCTGCTGAAAATCCTGGCCAGGTTATGTATATTTTGAATGGAATTAAGCTGTTCATGGTGCATGATGGCAAAATGGCCGAAAATTTGTCGTCTGGAATCAAACAGGGGTATACCGATATATATCTTCATTTTTCCCGAAGTTTTAGGGAAATTTTCCAATAATGCTTCATCTATACACACATCATTTCTGGTGAGGTAGACCTGCTCGCAGGGTGTACCTTTGACTTCATAGGAATTATTTTCCATGAATTTATGATTTTCCCAGTAGGCCAGGGTCTGTACCTTGCCCGGGCTGTCCGGCAGGATACGGGTAATAAAGGCTATATCCATGTGAGTGGCATTGACAAAATGGCGTACCATAGTCTGTATATAGTCTTTTCCGGTCAAGGTGGCAGTAGCCTGGACTAATTCATCCAGAGCGCGGTCGGTCCATTCTTTTTCTGCCAGTATGGCCAGGGCTAACTTTTTTAATTCTTCCGGATCACGCGCATTTTCTACATGAGTGAGAATCATCTGAGTTGATTCCAATTATTTTTCCCTCTGCATATTCTGCTTAAGGTAAGCTACAATGAAATCATTAATATCCCCATCCATCACCGCCTGGATATTGCCCTTTTCCACATTGGTACGATGGTCCTTGACCATGGTGTAGGGCTGAAATACATATGAGCGTATCTGATTGCCCCACTCTATGGATTTGCGGTCCAGGGATTTTTCCGCGGTCTCAGCTCTCTGCTTAGCCTCTTCATATTCATAGAGTTTAGACTTGAGCATCTTCATAGCCATATCCCGGTTCTGGAATTGGCTCCTTTCATTTTGACAGGAGACGACTATACCAGTGGGAATATGAGTGATGCGTATGGCGGAACTGGTTTTATTAACGTGCTGGCCCCCTGCTCCGCTGGCTCTGAAGGTATCTATGCGCAGGTCTTTTTCTTCGATGACGATATCGATACTGTCGTCTACTTCGGGGGATACAGAGATAGCACAAAAAGAAGTCTGCCGTTTATTATTGGCATTATAGGGAGATAACCTAACCAGACGGTGAATCCCATTCTCCGCGGAAAGATACCCGAAAGCATATTTCCCCTTGATAAACAGGGTAGCATCTTTGATACCGGCTTCCTGGGCAGGTTCATAGTTAACAATCTCTACCTGATAACCTTCTCTTTCCCCCCAGCGCTGGTACAGCCGGAGCAGCATTGAGGCCCAGTCCTGGGATTCTGTACCTCCGGCTCCGGGATGTATGTTTAAAAATGCGTTGCTCTTGTCATTTTCCCCGCTGAACATCAACTGGATCTCCATGCTATCCAATTGCTGTTCCATACGCTCCAGATCTTTTTCCAGCTGCAGCATCATATCCTGGTCTTCTTCTGATTCACTCATTTCCGTCATCTCAGTGAGATCTTTCAGCTCTGACTGGTATTTGTTCCAGGATTCGATCTCACGCTGGATGGCGCTGACTTCGGCGTTCAGTTCAGCGGCTTTTTTATGATCAGACCAGACCGCTTCACTGGAAAGTTCCGCCTGCAGTCTGCTTAATTCTTTTTCCTTGGTATCCAGGTCAAAGATACCCCCTATCTTGTTCCAGCCGGGACAATAATTCCTGGAATTTTTCTAATAAAGCTCCCATACTTGGTCTCCTATTTTTGCGCGGCGATCCAGTCCAGAGCCCTTTGCAGACGGTCACGGGTCCTCTGATTGCCGATTACCGGCATCAGGAAGTATATCTCGGGTCCGCGGACATGGCCGGTCAGACTGGCCCTGAGGGGGATGAACAGATTTTTGCCCTTAGCTCCGGTTTTTTCCATGAGTTTATCAGCCAGCTGGTGAAAAGTTTCCTCATTGATGGGAGTCTCCAGATTGTCAATCAGCGTCTTGAAACCCTGCACCACCGTGTCAGAGCCTTCTCTCAGTAGAAATTTACCCGCTTCGTCGTCATAGCTGAAATTATCGTTGAGAAAATAGTCTATATGCTCGGTGATCTGTGACAGATGGGTACAATAACCCCGGGTTAATTCCACTACTCCTTTCAGAAAAGTGACATTTTCTTCCCGGCTAAGGAATTTATCATCTACTAATCCGGCTGCCTGTATGAAGGGCAAGGCCAGCTCATAGATTTTGTTGCTGTCTTCGTTAATAATGTCGTGCTTGGCTATCCAGTCAAATTTTTTAGGGTCAAAGATGGCTGAACTGTTGTTGATGCGGTCCAGGTCAAACAATTCGATCAGTTCTTCCCGGGTCAGGATCTCCCGGCCGTCGGGGCTGGACCAACCCAGCAGAGACAGATAATTAATGAGACTCTGAGGTAGATAGCCCTGCTCTCTGAACTCACTCACAGAGGTGGCGCCATGACGCTTGGACAGCTTCTGCCGGTCGGGGCCCAGGATGAGCGGCATGTGTACAAAGATAGGCGGCTGATATCCCAGGGCTCGGTACAGCATCAGCTGACGCACGGTGTTGGAGAGGTGCTCATCGGCGCGCATAACATGGGATACCTCCATAAGAGCGTCATCCATTACCACTGCGAAATTATACACAGGCAGTCCATTGGAACGCCGGATCACAAAATCACCGACCATTCCTTTGGGAAATTTCACTTCTCCCTTGACTACATCTTTGAATGAAAAATCTTCGTCATAAGCCCAGAAACGGATAACCGGGACACGACCTTCCGCTTCATAGGCCTGTCGCTGTGCAGCAGACAGATGCCGGCACTTTCCGTTGTAATGGGGAGCTTCATTTTTGGCTTCTTTTTCTTTACGGTCGGCGTCCAGTTCTTCCTGGGTGCAGTAACAGGGATAGGCCCTGCCTTCAGCCACCAGTTTATCGATATATTTGTCGTATATATCGAGGCGCTCACTCTGCAAATACGGACCATTGGGACCCCCTACTACAGGTCCCTCATCCCAATCCAGTCCCAGCCAGCGCATATCTTCCATAAGACGCTCTGTGTACTCCGGCAGACTGCGTTCCAGGTCAGTATCCTCGATACGCAGGATAAAATGTCCTTTATTATGCCGGGCATAGAGCCAGGCAAACATGGCGGAACGGACATTGCCCACATGCAGCTTCCCGGTGGGAGAAGGGGCAAAACGTGTCTTTACCATGATGACTCCTTAGAAAAATGGTTTTATTATTTTATATTGAATAATGAAATAAGGCAAGGAGCATAAAAAAAAGCCCCCGCCGAAACGGGGGCTGAAAGTGTGTAACTAGTTAATATTATTGGAACAAAGAAACTATTCCTGGTACTTCAGCTGTAGCTCTTTCCAATGTCATGCCGACTGTCGCGATAAATTCCAGATCAACATCTTTACCTACTACACCAGCCGTTTGGTTGGACAATACTGAGTGGAATACTATTTGATATCTGTTAGAAGATATCATCAATTGGTAAAGCAGGGGATATGGTGTATTCAACCCTGAAGTGTATACCTGATTGGTTTTCTGTCCGGCGGCTAGTGTCATCAAAGGTACAATCCACGCGGTTTGCCCGTTTGTATAATATGGCTGTGACCCATTAAATACTGGTATGGGTGACCCGGAGGCTGTCCCAACACCGGTGATTCCTATACCAATGGTTACAGGATTGGCTCCTCTGTTGGATAGTGACCAGGTTAATCTGAGTTCTGTTATTTGCGCGTAGTCTCCCATGACTCCTTGTCCTTGATTGGAAATGTCATTTTCAATATAGATATCCAAATCAGTAAAAGGAGGAACTAGTATATTGGTAGTTGGTACTGAAAAACCTAAATCCTGGTTAACATCTGCGTTTATCTCAAATAAACAGGAACTAAAACCCAATATTGCAAAAAATATAGCAATTAATATTATCTTTTTCATATTCTACCTCCTAAAACTGTAGTGACAAATTGACATAAGGAATAACTGGGGTAGCATACGTCGTATTTGCCGCATTATTAGGATCAAGTGTCAAACTGGCACCGGGATATTGAACACCTGCCCTGATATTTATGAACGCCAGATCTAATTCTACACCTAAACCAGCAGTAAAATCACTTGGATTGACCAGTGACATTGCCCCAGAAATTTCTCCGCTTTGAGGTAAAACGCCCGAAATCTGGATGTAATAACCGATTTCTGCAAAAATCGCTAAAATATTTCCTAATTGGATGTCAGCTCCAACAGTCGGGTGAAAATAAGATGAGACACTATTGGTATTAATACCTTCCAGTCCAAATACCTGAAAATCCATGGTACCGTAGAGCCGGATCAGTTTTAGATCCAGCGCTGCCATGATATCCCAACGTGCGGCATTAAAATTAAGCGAAATATCGTTGATTGTAATTTCCGGAGGTACCGCACCCTGTAATAACATTAAAGCAGCTTCTTTTCCTTTAAATGCAATATAATTTACACTCGCGCCAATGGTCAGGGGAATTATAGGCAGCTGAATGGCTACTTTTGCTCCGAAATTGGGAAAACCGAATTTTGGCATTCCCAGGTCAATAAACAAAGGTGCCCACAATAAGGGTGAAGTATTGGCACTAATATCCAAAAACTTGAACAGTCTCAAATTCAGCTGCATATCCAGAGGCCGGAAACTAACTAAAGAAACTTTGAATACATGCTGATAATCAACATAAGGTGTGTCAACAGTCAGTAGACGATTCACCTTAGCCATTGCGGTAAGCGGGATGGCTAAAACCATTACAAGCAATACAAATTTCTTATACATAACTCCTCCTTTAACATACTCACTTATATAAGTTAGTATAACATAACACTACGCGATTTCAAAATAAATACAGGGATATTCTTGGATAAAACCCCTAATCTTTTATGATATCAGAAGTTATGCCGAAAATATAGATAAGAGGTATTGGAAACATTGAAGAAAACCTGGTTACTTTTTCTGGCTGTATTGAGCTTCAGCGCCCCTTTTGTCTATGGAATGGACTATACCGTACAGAAAAACGACAGCTTGTGGTCCATTTCCAAGACCTACAGCCTCTCTCTGGCAGATATAAAAAAGCTGAATGAATTAATCAGTGAGGATATCTATGAAGGACAAAGACTCTACCTCCCTCAGACTATCACCGACTACACCGTCCAGCCGGGAGACCACCTTTCCGGTCTGGCTGTCCGCTTCCGCACTCAGCTGAAGTACATTATCATCCTCAACAATTTAGCCAATGAAGATCTGAATATCGGTCAAAATCTCAGAATACCTCAGGATATAGTTGAATCTGTCCAAAAACAGATGATGATCCATACCGTCCAGCCCGGTGATAATCTCTCCCAGCTGGCCCTGAAATACCAGGTATCCACACAGGATATTCTGGAATGGAATAATAAAAGCAATGATACTCTTTACAGCGGAGAGAAGCTGAAGATATACTCCGACAAAAAACCGGAAACACTTAGCCCTACTCCCCCTATACAGACTAATACTCAGGACTTAAATAAAATCGTACACATAGTCCAGGCAGGAGAATATCTGGGAAGTATCGCCCAGACTTATAACGTGTCCATAGATGATATTCGCAAATGGAATGAAAAATCCGGAGATGATATCCTGATTGGAGAAAAGCTGGTACTCCATGTTTCCGGAACTTACAAGCCTGTTGTGTCTACACCCCAGGAAAAACCCTACTACCATACCGTACAAGCGGGAGAACACCTCACCGGTTTAGCCCAGTTATACGGGACCACAGTAAAATCTATCAAGGAATGGAATAAACTGGACCGGGATATTTTGCTGAAAGGGGAAAGGCTGGTGATTAAAAATTATTCCCCCAAAGAAACAAAGCCGGAAGTCAAACCGGATAAAAAAGTCAAATGGAGCTATGCGGTTAAAAGCGGGGATAATCTGCAGAGCCTGGCCAAAAGATTCGATGTCAATGTGGATGACATAAAGAAATGGAATAATAAAAAAAATGATGTCCTGTATATAGGTGAAAAACTGGCACTGTTTACTGATCGATCGGACATTCCCACTAAAGACAAAAACATCATCACCGCGGTCAAATACCAGCACTCCGTGTCCTGGAAAGACATCAAGCTTTATCCTGTGGCCAAATCACGCATCAGCTATCTGAGCCGTACTGAGAAAGGACTGATACTACACCTAAGCTCCCGCACCTCAGTCAAAGCTATCAGCGACGGAATGGTGGAATATGCCGGATTCCTGAAGACCAAGAATTTTGTGGTCATCCTGAACCTGGGAGAAAATAAGCGGGTGGTTTACGGCTATATGAGTGATGTCAGTGTCCAGGCCGGGGACAAGATAACAGCCGGAAAAGATTTGGGTACAGTGGACTACCTCTCCATACATGACACCAGCCCTCTGCTCCTGGAGCTGTATGAGGGTACAGAACCGGTAGATATCTATGAAATATATCCATATTTCAGGCAGATCAGATTCACAGCCTTCAAATAGTCAGATTTATTTTGACTTATGGTATTTGGCATCCCAGTAATAAAACAGGCTATATATATCCTTGAAAACCAGCTTTCCACTCTGCATGGATGAAAGTTGCTGTTTCAGGTATTTCTTTAGTCGCTGTACTTCCACATTTTCCACGCCATTGGAATGTACCAGTATCACCCCCCAGTCAGGGATGACCTTTTGGCCCATCCAGATAGCTACATCTACGGGCAGCAGACTCATGCGGTCCAGGGCCTGCAGGTAGGGCAGCTGGTATTTCAGTCCGGGGAAGCGGAAAAATGGAGAGGGCAGTATGCCTTTTTCCAGTAATACAGTCTCATTTTTCAAGACATCTTTTTCAAACTCAGCCACCGTGTATTTATCCTTCAGGATATGGTGGCTGAAAGTATGGTTGCCGGCAATAAAGGGGAGTCCGCTTTTTCTGATCTGCTGAAAGGAAGCGGGGTTACTTTGTATCCATCTGCCTGTAAAAAAGATGACCAGCGGGATATGGATATTGTGCTTTTTCTGATAAGAGATCAGTTCAGTAAAAAAATCCCAGTTATAATTGGTCCTGATGGGACATAGGTCGGTAGTCAGGATCAGATTGGTTACCTGAACATGGACGGGCTTAGTGTGCGCGGCATCCGCGAAAGCCTGACGGTTGCTGATCATGTCCATTTTCAGTCTGAACAGAAGGGAATTTTTCAGCAAATTATTATTAGAAAGCCTGATCAGGCTATCGGTCATGCCATAGCGCAGGGTTTTAGTATCTATAAAATAATATAATCTGGCATCATCTTTAGTGATTATCTCACGGGTAATATATACCGTCCGGTTGGATAACACTGCCGGGTAGATCACCACTTTGTAGTCTTTGATTTTTAATTCCTTTTCCAGTATGGTATTGGTGTACATAAGTCCAAACAGGGAAGTTTTTATCAGGAAAAGAATCGTAAATACTAAGAGTTGTACGGTTCGTTGGGGCATGGTGCTTCTCCGCTTAATGATTCAAATGTGAAATTTCTAAGACCAGTATTATGCCATAAAGGCGGCTGTTGAGCAAAAATTTCACCTGTCATTATTATCTACTGTTTTTGACTATTTTAGTTGACAATAAGTGAGAAAATGTCGAAAATAATAATGAGGCAGGATAGAGAGACGCTCCCGGTCTGACCGGGGGAGGAAAGTCCGGGCACAAAAAGGCAAAGAGCCGGTTAACAACCGGATATCCCTCAGGGGATAATGGAAAGTGCCACAGAAAATATACCGCCAGTCCGCTGGTAAGGGTGAAAAGGCGCGGTAAGAGCGCACCGCTTTTTCCTTAAGGAAAAAGGCAGGGTAAACCCCTCTTTGTGCAAGGTCAAGTATGTATCCGATTCCGTTGCCTTGCGGAGGATACGGGTAGACTGCATGATCCTGTTAGTAATGCCAGGATAAGATAGATGTCTCTCCCCGACAGGACCCGGCTTATTTCTTGCCTCACCGTCTTTTTTTTAAACAGGAGGGCATATGAATGTCAACCCTCTGGACCTACAGGTCTTGTTCTCAAAAGCCAGCGAATACTCCGCCAGTCTGGGTAAGCAGAGCTCTGTACATGATGCCGAAGACTTTGTAGCTAATGATCTGCAGACCCGGCAAAGTAAAGAGACTACAGAAGAAGTCAATAAAGCGGATGCTTATGATGAAGAATTTACCAATATCAATGAGCAGACCAAAGGCAACAGCTCTGAAGAAGAATCTGATTCTGAAAAACGTGAAGCCAAACCGGAAGAAAACCATAACGGTTTAAAAGAAGAAGGTACAGGATTGATCATCGATATCATCGATTAAATCCGGATACTCATATCCAGCGACACTTCCATCCCTAATCCTATATCATACCAGGTCTGTTTGTATCCCGCCGCGTCAGTGGACAGGGGCGTTATACTGGCATAGCGGTTCAGGACTCCCTTGAGACGAAACACCCCGCTCACGATTTCGGTGAATTTATAGTCCGTGATGTGCTCCAGAGTCAGGTCATATACCTTCAAGTCATAGGGGTTGAAGTTAAATCCGTTGTAAAAAATGCTTTGTGTGGTAAAAGTCAGTATCTCGGAATTTTTCATAATGGAATTATTCAGTTTTATCACTACAAATCCCAGATTAAGCCGATTGATATTGCGGATTTCCCAGGAAGCTTTGAAATTTAAGGTATTATAGATGCTCTTTTTAGGGGAGACATGAGGAGGCAGGCTGACAAAGCCGTAGTCTCCGGAATGCGCGGCTGAATTGGTAAAATAGTTTTCCAGCTCCACCCTGAGGCTATAGGAATAGACCAGAACCAGAAAATTAGAATTAATAAAATTCATACCATGTCTGAAGGTCACTCCCAGGGTATCCAAAGTCTGCCTGGAATTAAAATCGGTGACATTTCTATAGTCGACTTCTGTGAATATTTCGCGCAGTTTGACCGGGGCGGTAGGTTTCTGCAATCGGGCCAGTTCAATGGGAAATCTCACCGCAGCACGATTCTCGATGGACTGGGAATAGGAGCTCAGGTTGCGCGATGTGTATAGCCGGCTGGAAAAAGTATAGCGCTTGGGCAGCATATCCCAGATTTTTTTCTGATAATTAGGCAGTAGCAGTTCCACATTGAGAGTGTCAATCAGAGTATTTACACTCTGGGGATTCTCGACACTGAAATTTCCCACCGCGTGCAGAGCATTAGTCTGACTGGTCAGTCCTCCCAGTATGGCACTATAATAAAGTGGATTTCTATAATAGATGTCTCCCATGACCAAAGCCTGAGAAGAGTCAATGACCTGCCCCAACCCGCTATAAGCCAGATCCACACTGCGGTCCAGCTTCAGCGTCAGAGTTTTAAAAAATGTCTTTTCCGGTAAAATCCTTAAATTCCAGGAATTTTTCAGATTGTAGCGGTCGGAGCGGTATGTCAGCACATCAAATCTGTCATAGGTATAGCCGCTCTGTATCCGTGAAAAACTGTCATTGGCATCAAACATCAGCCAGTTGACAGGACGATTGAGGTTGAAACCGAGACTGACTTTGTCATCCAGCTGTCTGTCCAGATTTTCGTCAAAGTCAAAAAAACGGAAAATACTTGACCATCGGTCAGCGTATCTTTGCGCCAGGGATTCATTTTCCAGACTTAAAATCTCCTGCCGGTAGCCCTGAAAAGAAAATATCTGGTCTAATTTTTCCTGCCTCTTTTCATAGCTGCCATTCAGTCCTACCTTCCACAGTTTAAAATCCAGACTGGCAGCCCATCTTTTACTCTGACTCTTCGTACCGTAGACATTATTGTTGGTCAGAAACACCTGGCCGGTTTCATTGGTATAATTGGAATTGTCTTTTATAACCAGGCTGTCTTCAAAAGTGAAGGCCGGAGTCAGACTGAATGTCTTGGAAGACTTCATGACCTTATAGAACGGCAGTAAATGATTATAGGTCACAGTGACGGTACCTTTGTACTCTTTATTCCAGGAATCCAGGATATATTCATTGCTGGCGCTGCTTACCGTGGATCTGTTCAGCAGGGAGGAAAATACTTCCGTAAAAGTATGGCTGACAGATGGTATAAAGTCTTTGTTTTTAGTAAAATTGATAGTAGCATTAAAACTCCGGTTCTCAGAATTCCACTGCAGGTATAGAGGTAATTTTATCTGATTAGTTTCGGTCTTCTGCTCATTTACCGTATAACTGACACTGTAGGTCAGGTCTTTAAACAAAGAAGACCTGAGACTGAGATTGATATTTTTATTTCCATTACCGGAACTTCCTCCGATGGAATTAACAAAATCCACTGATTTGTTTTCTATAATAGTATTCAAAAATACCGGTCCCACTATCTCCTGGCTGCCCGCACTCCAGATTGGTTTGCGATATTCAAAACGGGGATTGACATAAAAGGCTGTGCCCAATACGCTTTCATCATTGTGGACATGGAGTTCATTGACCCAAACTGTACCGTTGTTTACAGCTTCATTAGTGTCGCTCAGCTCGACCCCCATTTCCACGAAATCGATATCATTGAGGTTGGGGATGCCGATCAGGTCCGGCATCAGGGTACCGTTCAGATTAGTGTCATCCATCATCAGTTTGAGATTATCATCAATCTTTACCGTGATCTTATGCCAAGTGTTTTTATCCACTTCCGATAGAGGTATATTCCACTGGAAATAGCTCTGCTGGCTGTTTCCCAGGATAAAAAAGAAATTCTCATTGCTATAGCTGTCCGGCGCGGTCTTGATAGGCTGACCGTTTTCCTGAACATCCGGCACATACATGTAAAAAGTCAGTTCTTTATAGCGGGAGATATCAAAAGGACTGGATGTGTATTCAATGAGAGAAGCCTTTTCCCCTCCGGTAATAGGAAAGACATTGGTATTTACAGTGCTGTTGGTTAGCCTGTACTCCAGAGCCAATGTATTTTCGTTATACTGCAGGGCTTCATTGATAGTGCGGGTGCCGTGCAGATGCTCAAATACCACCGACCGGTCCAGATCCTGCTGTACCGATGAGCTGACATTATAAAAACGGTTGGCTGAATAAAAATTATTATTATAGACCCCGATGAGTTCCCCATTGATGGCAGTGGAGTCCTGTGCCCTGATGCCGTCTACCCGCTTGTCTTCCCATTTGACTTCTTTAAACTGGAGTTCATCCAGGATGACCCGTCCTTTGACACCGTTTTTTTGTCGGATATACACCGTCAGGGCGCTGACATGCTGCAGGATAGCCTTTTGGGCGGAAGACAATGAAGAGATGCTGATAGACATGCGCTTCCAGCCCCCTTCCTGCAGATTGGCATTAGTGATGTCGGTATAACCCTGTACCGAGGGAAAAATCACCTGGTTGTCATTGGTAGACATGCTCTCGTCCTGGTTGAGGTCTTCACTCTGCACAAAGCCGTCCCCCTCACCCAGACGCCCTACCCCTACCCAGGTATCTACAACCGCAGGGGTGAGAAAATTATTAAACGGATAGCCCGCTTGCCCCCGGTCTATTTCTCCGTCAAAAACTCCATCTCCATCAGAATCCTCATTCGGTAAACCCAGACCAAAAAAGATTTCCACTTCCTGATTGCCCGTATCTTCAAAAATACCGTCGCCGTTTTCATCGTTTTCAACTTTGTACCAGAAAACCACCCGGTTATAGCGGGTAAAATCCTGGCCGCTGGGCCCGGCTATGCTGATGGCTGCCCCCACCCAATTGCCGCTGCTGAAGTCATAGTCAAAAGTCAGACTGGACTGTGACACCTGAGGGTAATCACTGGGGTCAAGATGCCCCCCCAGTACCAGATAGGGCCCCGGTTTGACAGAGTAGTCTTTTATTTTACTACTATCCAGTAGTGAATTGTAGGTCAGTACGGTGTAGCTGCCGTCCAGTTTGTAGTTACGATAGTCCTTGTAGAGGAGCTGCCCCCGGTTGGCGTAGGTCATACCCGGTATATTGGTAGTGGGCGCGGCCAGTATCCACCTCGTCTCATTTATGGACATGTTGAAGATATCACCGGCATTTTCAAAATCATCGATGATAGCATAACCGGAAGTATTTTTATCCAGCAGAGAGAGTGCGAACTCGCCCTTTATCTGCATGACCCAGTTGTCATTCAGGCCCAGCAGTTTGGATAGATTGAGACTGGAGTCTATATCCCCCATAAAACTGCCGTCCGGCGTCTGGAATATAGTTGGCGCTCCCCCGGAAGGCCGCTGATTGACCCCATACAGGATGGTGGAGCCGATATTGAAAATATTAGAGGGTTTATAATCCAATCGGCTGGCAATCCCGAATCTCTGTGACGCGGCAAAAAAGGGCTGGAATTCATAATAGACTTCAATAGTGTCGCTTTCATTAATGAGAGCGGGATTGTTGAAGAGCAGTTCACCCAGGGCTGAGATAAGAGTATACTCACCTTTTCCCAGGAGACGGCCATTGACATAGACCTGTTCAGACCCCGCGATGACACCAAAATCCAGTACATAACGCTTGAGGGTTTTGTTTAGCTGGATTTTCATGAGATTCTTGGAATCACCCGCCACCGGGTCATCGGCACCGAAGTAGATCTGCGACTCCACATCCGGAAAAGGTGTGGGAGATTTAAAGCGGATCAGTCCCTGAATGCTGTTGATCTCATAATCCGAGGGTGTAAACTGGGTGGAAGAGAGCTGGGATGAATCTTCAGTCTTATAGACCTGGAGACTGAATCCCCGGCTGGCATCAAAATCACTGGTCTGCAGGCTGTACACGCCGTAATGGATATATTGAGAAAAGTTCATGTCGGAACGCCACAAATACACAAACCGCTCGCCGCTCTGGTCATCCAAACCGACCAGGGTATTGGTATTGGTTGAGATAAAGCTCCCGCCATGGGTATAGCTGATAATGAGGTTTTGATCCCGGCTGAGGCTCTGATTGAGATTCAATTCCCCTGTACTGAGATTGATATAGTAGTCTTTTCCTTCCAACAGCCGGTTGTAATAGATATTGTTCACTCTGCGGTCAGCCGTGTTGGTAGAGGAAGTAAATTTCAATACTTCCAGACTACCCAGGTCGATAGAGGTATCGGGCAGGATAAAATACTTCCGTTTAAAGAACTGAAAATCCTGTATAGTTAAATTCACCAGCTGGCTGTTTCCCGTAAACTTCTTATATCCTTTTTGGGTACGGGTCAGATTCAGCACGGTCTGCCAGGTAAAGGCATTTTTTGCCAGCACGGCTTTGATACCTATACTGCTTTCCGATGTCCCGCTGTAGCGCAGGTACTGACTGGATTGGGGGATATTGAGGGTGATATTACCGACCTTCAGCTCCCGCAAAATACTATAGTCCGTCTTAAGGGCCTCAAATCCAATATCATAGAGGTTATTTTCTCGCTGACTATCCTGGTCGATGTTGACTTTTATCCTTTCCCCAAACCAGCCGGTCACATTCACCTTCATGAGCTGATTGAGAGTAAAGCCATTCTGAACAGCTACCGGAATGGGATTGTTCTCGTCCCGTTTGGCCAGTCCGTAGCCCATCTTGAGGTTGATAGTACCCCTGATCACTATCTTGGTATCCCATTCTTCGAAACCAATAGTCAGATGCTGGGCTTCTTCAGGGGTAAAAGTGAGCCGTTTATTCTTCTCTTTGTACATCAGGCGGTTGTACAGATCTTCATCAAAAGCCAGCAAATCCTCATTTTGTAAAAATTCCGTGTTGGCCTGGCGCATCTTTTTCTGAAGAGGTCCTTCCTGGGGAGTCAGCTGATACAGATAGGGCGGCAATAACAGGTCCAGTATCGACTGCTGCAGATCTTCGTAACTTTTTGCCGGCGTAATATCAATCAGGGGTTGAAAAGGGTCATGAAAGAAAAAAGGCAGATTGGTAGTTGTAATTACAAAATTGGTAACTGTATTCGTTTCGATGAGATTTGTATTGATTAAGGTCACGATATTGGTATTGGAAATAATGGCGGTATAAAACTGGGTAAGTTCCCAGCTCATGGGGACTCTTTCTATGCTGACATTGGTATAAATCAGGATATTGGTGTTACGCTCTTCGTCCAGATAGGCATTGGTAAAGACCCTCTGCCGGATATCCCACTGCGTGATATACCTGCTGTCTGGATTATAGGGTGTTATGTTAGAAATCTGCTCATTGCTCTGATTCGTCGTTTCCAGGGAGAAAAGATGAGTGATAAAAAAAATAAAAAACAGGCTGAAAATAACACGACGGCGCAAACTATCCTCCCGCAATTGTGAATAGTTTAACATAAGAGCTAATTCTTTTCAATAGCTGATTATAGCCCTGTAATTCCATGCTCTGGGTTTCAGTCTGCCCTGACTCACTCTCTCAGACCTGCAGAGGCGTCTGATGCCGCGTATCCATGCTTACAGACCGCTTTTATCTCCTGGGTAGGGGCTGACGCCTGCAGATTAGCCTGTTTTTGTCCCTGAAAGGGTTAGTCACAATTTTTGGGTAACCCCTCAGCCCTGCCCCGCTCCGCGTTTCCACTCGGAAATACCTGAATAAAAAATAAACGCCCCGGTGTTCAGACCGGGGCGTAATATTGCTGCGTGACAGGTCAGGCTCTTGAGGCTTCTTCTTCCGCTTTCATGGCTTCGGCCTGTTTTTTAGCCTTGGCATATTCGGAGTCAGGCAGAGGATCATAGTGCGCGATCTCCATTTCAAACCGGCCCCTGCCCGAGGTCAGAGAATTCAGAGTGGGAGAATACACCAGCATTTCGCTGTAGGGCGCGGTAGCATTGATCACGGTGATATCTTCATTGATCTTTTCCATACCCATCACACGGCCCCGGCGGGTGGAGAGATCACTCATGATGTTTCCTATGTCGTTTTCATCCACAAACACCTTGACCCTGGCGATAGGTTCCAGGATGATGGGTTTAGCGGATTCAAAAGCCAGGCGCACGGCATGAGTACCGGCGATCTTAAAGGCCATATCAGAGCTGTCTACATCATGATAGCTGCCGTCATAGAGCGTGACTTTGATATCCTGCACCGGGAATCCGGCCACGGGGCCATGTTCACAGGCTTCCAGGGCGCCTTTTTCCACGGCTGGGAAGTAGTTCTTAGGGATAGCTCCCCCGAAAATCTCATCCTTAAACTCAAAGCCGGCATCACGTGGCAAGGGTTCCACACGCAGATTGACTTCGGCAAACTGGCCGTGGCCGCCGCTCTGCTTTTTGTGCTTGTAGTAGCCTTCGGCTTTGTGGCTGATGGTCTCCATATAGGCCACACGGGGAGCCCGGGTCTCAAAGTCAAATTTGTAGCGGTGTTTGACAGATTCAAAGATGATGCGGGCCTGGGTCTCACCGATACAGCTTACCACCATTTCTTTGGTGATATCATTGTATTCGTAATTAAAGGTAGGGTCTTCCATGGCCACATTGTGGAAGGCTTCAGCCAGCTTATCTTCGGCTTTGCGGTCTGTGGCGTGGATAGCAGTGAAATAACTGGGACGGGGGAAACGTACCGGTTCCATTTTGATAGGCTTATCCAGATCAGACAGGGTGGTACCGGTATCGATGTGGTCCATCTTGGTGAGGACGGCGATGTCCCCTGCTTCCAGGGTTTCGATTTCTTTAAAATTCTTACCATTAGCCATAAGCAGCTTGGCGATCTTTTCTTTATTCCCGGTGGCGCTGTTGATGACTTCGTCACCGGTCTTGATGATACCGGAACGGATGCGGCAGTAGGATATACGCCCCGCGAAGGGATCGATCCTGGTCTTGAACACAAAGGCGCTGAAGGGCTCGGTGGGATCAGGGTGTCTTTTGATGGTCTCACCGGGATGCTTCATGTCTTCACCGGTGACTTCACCGATGTACAGAGGAGAGGGCAGATAAGAGATGATGGTATCCAGGAGCACGGTAGTACCGATGTTGTGTGTGGCGGATCCGCACATCACGGGGATGAATTTATTGTTCATGGTACAGGTCTTGAGCCCCTTCTCTACTTCTTCGGGGGTCAGTTCCTGGCCTTCCAGGTATTTTTCGATCAGAGTATCATCTGTCTCAGCTACGGCATCGAATAATTTGTCCCGGTAGCCGGCGATTTTGTCCTTGAGATCATCGGGTATGGGCCCTTCTTTGACCCCGTTGCCGTCCGAGTACCATGCTTTCATATGTACCAGGTCTACTGTTCCTTTGAAATCCTTTCCCTTACCTATAGGCAGCTGGATGGGGATAACCGGTTTTTTAAATTTGGTGGCCAGGTTGTCGGCCAGGCTGTAAAAATCAGCACCTTCTTCATCCATTTTATTGATAAAGACGACACGGGCGATCTGGTAATCATCCGCGAAATGCCAGTCCTTTTCGGTATCGATAGTGATGCCTTCGATAGCTGAGATCACAAACAGGATACCCTCAGTGACGCGGAAGGCCGAGCGCACATCCGCCACCAGGTCAGGGATACCCGGGGTGTCTACTATATTGATTTTGATATTTTTATATTCAGTATAAGCCAGGGAGCTGTGCAGAGACATCTTCTTGGCGATTTCTTCTTCATCGAAATCCATGACAGAGGTACCCTTGTCTACGCTGCCCAGTTCCTTGATATGGCCGCTCACATAGAGCAGGGACTCGGCCAGGGAAGTCTTTCCCACATTGGGTGCTCCCGATAAAGTCACATTCCTGATAAATTTGGGTTCATAGATTTTACCCATAACGCGCCTCCCTTAGAATTTTTACTTTGCTTATCTTATCATGAATGAGGGATTTGTAAAGTTTTTTGGTTCTAGTTGCCCTTGACTCTGTAATACATATTTTTGTGGTCATCACTGATGACCTGATTCTCTCCAGGACGTACAGTCTGATTTGTAATTTTTTGTTTGACCCAGATACTTTTTTCCTGTCCATCAAACTGTATAAAATACTCTATATTATTCGATTTAAAACTGCTTTGAAATTTTCCATTAGTATTTGCAGAAGATCCGGAGTCATCATATGAAATAGTAGTCTTTTTTTTGGTTATTATCGTTTCTGTTGTATTATTTTTGCCTGCTATATTAATGTTTGATGTTTCAGTTTTTAGATCTTTTTTCTGATTATGTCTATCCAAATCATTTCCTGTATTCAGGTATACATTTTTTTTTGGAGAGGGTTTTAATATTAACAACTTATTTGATACTGATTCCTTGGAATTTATTGAGTTAAAATTTGTTATCCTGTTTACTGTATTATTAGGGGTTACTTTGAGATCACTACCTGTATTTTGGTGACAAGTTTTAAAGGTAATCAAAAAAGAAAGAACAACTATAGTAACCGCTATGATGACTAAATATCTGGGCTTCATACTATTCCTTTTTCACTAAAGCAATGTTTTCCAATACAGTGGCAGAACTTACTGTTATGGAATATGCTGAAGTATGAGTGGATATACCGGTAGCTATAGGTATTCCTTGCATTATGGTGTATGAAATGTTCATCCTATAAGGATAATCTGCGGCCCCTCCCAGGTAATCAATTCGGGTAATAACATTTTGTTTCTTATTATATATTGCTAAGAGCACCTTTTTCCGGTTCAATTTATCCGAAGGGTCATATCCTGCTACTTGAATTTCCGTGTTATTTTCGCTTATTATTCTTAAAGAATATTGGTTTAAAAGCGAAAGAAAGAAAATATCACCCATGGAACCTGTGGTATGAGTTCCAGCCTGTTGTTCGCCATTAATATAAACAGTACCTCTTTCCGTTATTTTGACTTCCATGGGAATATCACCGTCCAGTCTGAAAGTTGTCCCTTGACCACTGATGTATTCCAGTCGGCCTTTTTGCTCCATGATTTTACCTGTTCCTGAAGTTGTGATTTTTATATCCGCCTTCAGGTTTTGTATGAGTACCATATGAGCCTTGATATTCTGAATCAATTCCGGTATGCTGCTTGCCTGAGCAGCATTTATTCCAAATGTGGTCCAAGATACGCAAAGTAAAAATATTAGGTATTTATTTTTCATCTTTTTTTCCTTTTGCATTTTCGTAAGATTTTAAATCTTCATAGATTCTGAGTTCATCTAATCGCAGCCATTCTCCAGGATAAATACCATCACCCATTCCGAAGCCAACTTGTATTCTGGATTTCCCGGAAATTGGCAGATAATTACCTTTTTCAAGATAAAGCACTTTATCCCAGAAATTAGATGTAGTAAACTGGATATAAGGTTTATCAGCGTCAAAATCATACTTAAATGTCACTTTTTTCCAAACCGTGCTATCACTGTACCAGGGATACTTTTGTCCTCTGTCAATATAATACTTTTTCGTACCTATTTGAACAACAGTTCCATACCAGGGATCAATACTAATTTTAAGTCCTGTGTTTTCACCCTCACCTCTGATTTCCAAAAGTGTCATTATTGTACTGGGAGCAAATCCATTCATCCTGTTTTGGGGATGTTCGGATAACGGGCGGGCGTAAAATTCAACATGACCTTTAACAGGGTTGATGATCTCATTACTGGCAGTCAGATATAATGTACCCAGGCTTTGATCCTGATGAGCCTGAATGGCATTACCTGTAACCCCTGTGACAAACCAGGCTTGGTTGGTATTATTGAAAAGCCAATTATTCTTTGAATAATATTCTTGCAAAGCAAAATCTCCTGCGTCAAAATCTGCAGTTAAGGTCCTGGTCTGATTCCATGTCTCTGTTATGCTGAAATTCCTCACAAAGGTGGATTGATGTCCGGATTCATCTTTAGCATTAATAACCAGTTTATATTCCCCTGGGACATTTATCGTATCTTTTTGATATTGTAACAAATTTGTACCCTGGAATAATGATACAGTGTATTCCGTGGCAGTCCATTTATCCGAGACAAGAATCCTGGGTTTAACAGATAGGTATCGGTGTCCTTCGAAAATGTTTAGCAGCAATATCTCCGGTTTTGTTTTATCTATAGTAAAATTCACCGTTTTGGTAGCAATATTTCCCGATAGATCCACTGCCTGAACTTTAAGATTGTGATGACCTTCCGCTGATACTTTTAGTTTAAGAGTATTTGTGCTGCAGGGTATATCTTTATTATCCAACTGAACTTTTACCCAATCCAGTGCCAGGTCCTCAATTGTGATACTGATATCTGCGTCTGTATTCAAAATACTATCATTGCCCACTCCTGCGATGATTATCCGGGGCGCGTCTTTGTCCACTATCTTCTCTTTGATTGTAAACTGTTTATTAAAGAAATTGGTGTTACCATAGTTATCAAAAGCTATCAGAGAAAATTCATACGACCCAGCTTGTGTGATTTTGATATTCTTTTCCGGAGTTATTATACCATTCATTCTGGCTGTAGTGTTTACAGTATGAGCATCAGTCACATTATAGGAGAAATTAACCGATCCGGTATATAATTCCTGGTCCAATCCCTTTACTGTTATTTCCGGTGGCGTAAAGTCTATGCTGAAATTCACCTGGAGCGTGGAAGTGAGACCCAAAAGATCCTCTGCGCTCACAGTTATAGTATGTTCTCCTTCGGTTGTAACTTCCGGATTATAGGTATTCTGTGATTTACCATCCAATACAATACTATGCTTGTTTAAATTAGGATCATCAATTACTACCTGAATGTTGCGTGGAGAATTATACCTGCCACCTGGAACAACTCCGTTTATTGTAATCAGGGGTGCCTTGTCATCATCCCACTGATACAGTACCAGGAAGTTGTTTTCATATTTTGATATATTTCCAGCCTGGTCGACCGCTGTTACAGTTATGGTATGCCAACCTAATTCGTTCAGGGCAACAGGTGTGGTCGTAATGTGTGTGTTATCCAGTTTTAGTTCCACTGTCCCGGGATGGGAATCATGGACCTGGTAATCTAAAAGACCACCCTTGCTGGCTTTGCCATTCGTAATTCCCTGAATCATAATCAAGGGTTTTGTTTTATCAATGGAGAATTGTATGGCATTAGTTGAGGCGTTTCCATAACTATCCCGGGCTAAAACCATCAAGTGATAATCTTTTTCCAGGGAAAGATGCAGAGAATGATGGTTTTGCACAATATTATCCAGTAATATTTCCACTGTGACTGCCTGTTTGTCTTTGGCCTGAACTTGGATGTCCAGATCTCTGGCACTAATCTGTCCATTAGTAACTCCGGTTATCATGATTTCAGGAGCGTCTTCATCCTGAGCAGGCCCAGTTGGATAGTCTATAGAATCATTGACTTCTATTACCAGATATCGTGGCTGTGATAAATTACCGTCAAAGTGATTCCAGTATTTTCTCTTAACTACATTATTTTTCCACCATTTCAGGTAACCGTTATGGGTGTTATCCTCGGCTATTACTTTTACTATATAGATACCTTTTTTCAGATTAACAGGCATCTGATACAAGCCACAAGCTTCATTTAATTCCTTTTCGCATTCCTCAGTGACTTCCCATTTGCTGTGTTCCTGGTGCTTCAGATATTTATTATAATGCTTCGGTTCGATGTATTTAAGAGTATACCAAACATAACGGATACCGCTCGCTACCCCGTTAACTTTTGGATCTTGGGCATTGAAACTTAGCAGACTATTGGTCACTACTTTAATTCTGTCATTGTCCACCACAGCACCGTTAATTTCTATCTCTACGTGGGGGCGGGTATTATCCACCAGGGTAAAGGATGCATCCTGCCACTGTTGACCTTTGCCGTCCTCAGTCACAGACCGGATGACGTAGTATCCGTCAGGACGATTGTTATGATGACGGTTCTCGTGTTCCGTCCAGCCGGTTGACAGGAAGACTGTCAGATCCTTGCGGTTATTTTCATGATTTTCCTGATAGAAAGTAGTCCATGTATCGGGAAGCTTATATTCAAGAGAATCTAACCGGACATAATCTAATGTCACTCTGGTCTTGATTCTACTGCCGCGCTGGATATAGACTGGCACAGCACTGCGGTAATAAGTATTCTGAGGTGACCAAAGCAGATAGTTATGGCTCAAATAATTGGTTATAGCAGTCCAGGGGCCAGTTAATCCGGATTGACTGATACCTCTGACCTTAGCTGTTACGTTCTGCGGGACATTGAATCCTGTTAATACAGTTTGTCTATCCCACAGACTGAAGTTAGTGTCCCCTGTCTTAAATTCATAATACCAGGCTTTATCCTCAGCCGGCTCACTCCAACTATATAAAATATTGCTGGCCTGGAAGACCAGGCTTTTAAGCTTTAATTCACCAGGTATATCATTGTTGATCACGATTAATCTATTATTCTGTGTTTCCAGGTTCCCGGCATAGTCCTTTGATCGGAATGCCAGACTATAATTCCCTGCTTCATAAAATCTAAGTGGTGTGATATAACGAGTCCAGTCACCGCTATCGACTTTGTATTCGGTATAATCTACTCCGCTTATATAACCGGATTCATCACCGGCAGGATCCTGAGACTGTAAAGTAAATATAGTATTGGAAGAAGCATAGATATAACTCGAATTAGTACTCCAGCCTCCGCTTAGTACCAGGGTGGTCACTGGGGCTGTCGTGTCCGGTAATGGCGCATGAAGTATCTGAGTCATTACCGACACATTGGATAGGGTATCACTTGCTGTTACCATAATGGTGTAGGTATCCCTACCCCAAAGCCCTATTTCGGAGAGACTGAAATTGGTATGATCGGTAAAGCTTATGCTTTTACTGGCTCCTGAAATTCCTAAAATGTCTATTCGGGCCCAGGCCACGGGTAGAAGATCACTGACTGAAACTGATATGCGGTTGGTAAAACTTATATAGGTGCCGGATTGATAACTCATGGGCTCCAGGGAGTTTGAAGATAAACGGAGGGAAATTTCCGGTCCCCAAGCATCTACTTTTACCTTTACAATGTTTGTGTACCAGTTATCCACATCATCTACGACTGCATAACCGAAAGAATAATTTGAAGAGGAAATCCCCCGGATCTCAAAGAGCTCATTCAGATCAGAGTGAAGCTGCCAGAGAAGGCTGCCGGTGTCAGAACCCTGCGCAGTATAAACAGAAGCCAGATCAGAAGATGTACTACTTAGTCTGATACTGATATCAGAGGGTATATAAATGGAGAGGGTGTTGGTATCGAAATAGTAACGATTATCAACTACATCCATCGCCACAACAGGGGCTGTATTATCCACCTGTACATTGGTTGTGAAAGAAGTACTATTTCCGGCTTTGTCCTTTGCGGTAAATACCAGAGTGTAATTGTCTTCTATGTCTCCTGCATTAAAATGATAGTCTTCATGATGCATCATGCCAAATACACTCATGATATCATTGGTCACTATATTTCCAGAATGGGATACCGTATATTTTAATTCATTCAGTAATGTCTCATCCGAATAGGTGATACCTATTTTACAGCTGTTTTTGTCCGGACTATTCTGACTGATCTTGATCAAATCAATGCTGTGTTCCGCAATAAGAGGAGACTTGCTATCCAATATCCAGTCCCAGGAAGTGGTTGTAGTGTTACCTGCCACATCAGCTATCCTGGCATACAAGGTATACTTACCATCCAGCTGTGGCTGTCCCTGTATACTGCCATTCCAGTTCAGAGTCAATTCTTTATTTTGTAGAGCAGTCAAATTAGTATAGAGCCAGCTTCCGTTGGCATTGGAAAGCCAAGCCGTCAGATACACAATATTGGTTGCGACTCCGGTATCACTTATCCGTAGTGTGGTAAAGGCTGTATTTAATGCGGGAGAGAAATATTCCCGTTTCGCGGTAATCGTTACCACCGGCGGTTCATAGTCATGTACCACCCGGAATGGCGTCCCGTACGTGATAATTTCATTACTAACCGCGTCCATCACCTGTAAAAATAGCCTGTAGGAGCCCTCAGGAGCCGTAATTCCGCCGTTTATGGTACCATCCCAACGGAAAACTATTTCCTGTCCCATGAGGCTGTCCTGTGCCAGTCTCTGATAATTAGTCACACCAAATCCATCCACATATTCCAAAGCGCCGTAACGAATATAGGCCGGTTCATCACTACGTACAGTCAACTGCTGCTCCGGCATCTGGACGGATTTAGGTACAAACAAGGGATGAATCTGCTGTATCTGCAGAGATGGAGGGGTCCGGTCCACTTTAATATTTGTAGTATAGGTGGACATATTACCGGCAAGATCAACCAGAGTGATGGTGACACTCTGATTCCCTTCGGCCAGTAATCCTGAGTCCAGACGAGCTGACAGTATTTCAGAATTAAAAGCTGTCCCCTGAACCAGAGGTCCGCCGGAATTGAAAACATAATCCACACTGTGCTCATCCAATACCTTAAACCGGAAATCCACGATTCCGTTAACGGTATCTGTCCCCAGGAAGTTATTCCCCTGAATGGAGCTAAGCTGTAAAACCGGTGCCGTATTGTCGATGTCTATATCCAATGAGGCACTGCCGGAATTACCAGCCTGGTCTATCACAGTCAGTGTGAACCGCTGTACGCCCTCTATCCCCAGACTATTAAAGACTGTCACCAGTCTCTGCTGCCAATTGTCATCCACATTGCCCTGTGCTATGATCATACCCGCATGGCTCAGCAGATAAGTCTTGGGATTTTCATCGATCACATCGGCATAGAAAGGAATATCTCCCCTGACTACGCTTAGTCCCGGCGTAGTAGATAGAGCCACTTCAGGCGCCGTATTATCGATTATGATGTCCATGGTTTGGACTGTGGTATTACCGGCCTGGT